>JAVBNG010000049.1:0-45757 GCA_031551695.1 Oscillospiraceae bacterium | reverse complement strand
GGCTGCTTTGTTGATGCGGTAGCCGCTGGACAACTTTTCGAGGTTCTTGGAAACCTGGGTGTTGTTCGAGGTCAGCTGGCGGTGCGAGTTGATGGACATAATGTTGTGTTGAATGATCATGGGTAAATCCTCCCTAATTTTGTATACGAGGCTTCTTGCCTCACTTTTTTTATGTTTTGCCCTTGCGGCGGCCCTGCCGCGTAAGGGTTAACATCTTCGGGTTGGCAGTGCTGTGTTCTCTGCCCTACACCCAGTATATCGGCCTGCCCAAAATAAACTTAACAGCAAATTTTGCCTTTTTTCCAAAAAACACCTCCAAATCCCGTTTTTGGCAAAACGCCCGAAAACTCTGGTCACAGCGCGCTTTTTTCTGTTCATCCACTTTGACCGCCTTCCCCAAAAGCGCAAAAAAAGAGCGGCATACCCTTGCGTTTTGCCCCTCTTTATATTATAGTATATAAGGCATAAAGAAGAGTTGTTGTCGCTTACTGATATCCGGAAGCTTAGCTCAGCTGGTAGAGCACCTGCTTGACGTGCAGGGGGTCAGGGATTCGAGTTCCTTAGCTTCCACCAAAAAATCGCCTTTAAATCGAAAGATTTAAAGGCGATTTTGTGTTTTATTGCATTTCGGTTGTACTAGATATCCAACTTTAACCAATCCGCGGGATTGCGCTATCAGATTGCCCCCAGCTGCCTGAAACGGTCTTTCAGGTCGCCATACAGGCTTTTGTACAGTTCATAATACGGGCGGTACGCCGCCGCGTTTCCCTTTACCGGCGCCTGCGGCGCCTTTTTCTTCACCACGGCGGCTGCGGCTTCTTCCACGCTTTTGTAAAGCCCCGCGCCTACGGCGGCAAGCAGCGCCACACCCAGGGCCCCGCCTTCGTCCGCCGCCGGCGTGTGCACAGGGCAGCCGTATAAATCGGCCAGCATCTGCCGCCACAGGCCGCTGCGCCCGCCGCCGCCGCACACGGTCATGTCGCTCACGGGCACGCCCATCTCGCGGAACACGTCCACGCACTCCGCCTGGGAATAGGCCACGCCCTCCATCACTGCGCGGATGAGATGCGCCCGGGTGTGCATGGCCGACAGACCGAAGAACACGCCCCGGCAGTCAGGGTCCGGGTGGGGGCTGCGCTCGCCCATCAGGTAGGGCAAAAACAGCAGCTTTTCGGCGCCAATGGGAATGTTCGCCGCCAGCCTGTCCATCACCACATAAGGGTCTACCCCCAGTTTTTCCGCTTCGGCCACTTCGGGGGCACAAGCCGTGTCCCGCAGCCATTTGAGGGAAAGGCCCGCGCTTTGGGTGCAGCTCATCACCGTCCACTTGCCGGGCACGCTGGCGCACAGGCCGTGCACCCGGCCTTTGGCGTCAATGCGCGGCACATCGCTTACCGCATACACCACCGCCGACGAGCCGATGGTGGTGAAGGCGCTGCCCTCCCTTACCACGCCTGTGCCGATAGCAGCGGCCGGGTTGTCGCCCGCGCCGCCCACCACCAGGGTTCCCACCGCAAGGCCCGTGGCTTTGGCCCCTGCCGCGTGCACTTTGCCCGTCACCTCCGGGCTTTCGTGCATGGTGGGCAGCAGGCCTTTATCGATGTGCAGCTTTTCCAGCACCTCGCCGCTCCACCGGCGTTTCGCCACATCCATCAACTGCATGCCGCTCGCATCGCTCACCTCCGTGGCAAATTCACCGGTCAGCAGATAGCGAATGTAGTCCTTCGGCAGCAAAATATGGGCGCACTGTTCGTAGATGTCCGGCTCGTTGTTTTGCACCCACAGTATCTTTGCCGCCGTGAAGCCCGTCATGGGCGGGTTGCCGGTCATCTCGATGACACGCGCTTCGCCCAGCACGCGGTTCATCTGCTCGCATTCGGCGGCGGTGCGCTGGTCGCACCAGATGATGGACGGCCGCAGCACGCTGCCCGCCGCGTCCAGCATCACCAAACCGTGCATCTGGCCCGAAAGGCCGATGCCCGCGATGTCCCCCGCGGGCACGCCGCTGTTCGCCAGCACGGCCTGTATGCCCTCCACCGTGGCGTTCCACCAATCGGCGGGGTCCTGCTCCGCCCAGCCGTTCTGCGGCTGGTACAACGGATACTCCACGGTTTTGCCCGCCAGCGGCGTGCCGTTTTCGTCGAACAGCACGGTTTTCGTGCCGGAGGTGCCGATGTCAATGCCCAGCAACGCTTTCATTTTCCACCACTCCCTGCATCAAAGCGGGCACGGGCCGCCGCTTATGCCGCGCCCGCGCCCTGTTTGTATTCTACCCAAACAGCACGCTGTTCACAACGCTCTCTAAATACTCCTGCTTCCCACTGCCGGGCAGTTCCGGCCTGCCCAGCTTGGCGGCGTAGTCTGCCAGTTCCACAAGGCTGGTTTGGCCGGCCACGATTTTGGCCCCGATGCCGCTTTCATAGCTGGCGTAGCGCGCTTTTACAAAGCCGTCGATGCGGCCGTCTTCCATCAGCGCCGCCGCTTTCAACAGGCCCAGGGCGAAGGTGTCCATGCCCAAAATGAAACCGAGGAACATGTCCTCGTGGGTGTAGCTGGGGCGGCGGTTTTTCGCGTCGAAGTTCAGGCCCCCGTTTGGCAGGCCGCCCGCTTTCAGAATCTCGTACATGGCCATGGTGGTGTCGTACACGCTGTAGGGGAATTCGTCCGTGTCCCAGCCGAGCGACGCGTCGCCAGTGTTGGCGTCCACGCTGCCCAGCATGCCATTGATGGCGGAAACGCGCAAATCGTGCTGGAAGGTGTGGCCCGCCAATGTGGCGTGGTTCGCCTCGATGTTCATTTTGAAGTCTTTCTCAAGGCCGTACTGCCGCAAAAAGCCGATGGCGGTGGCAGCGTCAAAATCGTACTGGTGCTTCATGGGCTCCTTCGGCTTCGGTTCTATGAAGAAATCTCCCTTGAAGCCAATGGAACGGCCATATTCCACCGCCAGCTTCATCAGCCGGGCAATGTTCTCCTGCTCAAACTTCACGTCCGTGTTTAGCAGGGTCTCATAGCCCTCGCGTCCGCCCCAGAACACATAGCCCGTGCCGCCCAGCTTCACCGTCAGCTCCAGCGCCTTTTTCACCTGCGCCGCCGCAAAACAGAACACGTCGGCGCTGTTCGATGAGCCCGCCCCGTTCATGAAGCGGGGGTTTGAAAACATATTGGCCGTGCCCCACAGGCACTTGATGCCCGTCTCTTTCATTTTTTCCAGCATGTGGTCCGTGATTTCATCAAGGCGGCGGTTTGTCTCGTTGATGTCGTCGGCCTCCGGCACCAAATCCACGTCGTGGAAGCAATAATATTCGATACCCAACTTTTGCATGAACTCAAATCCCGCGTCCACCTTGGCTTTGGCGTGCTCCATGGTGCCCTTTTCGGCGCTGAAGCTTTTATTCGCCGTGCCCACGCCGAACATATCCGCCCCCTCGGCACACAGGTTATGCCACCAAGCCATGGCAAACTTCAGGTGTTCCCGCATGGGTTTGCCCATCACGGTTTTGCCTGCGTCGTAATATTTAAACGCCAGCGCGTTTTGGCTTTGCGGGCCTTCATACTTCACCGGGCAAATGCCGGAAAAAAATTCTCCCATCTCTGCAATCTCCGTTTCAATATAGTTTTTGCAGCTTAATACGCCGCGTTTTCCCGGAACACTTCCAGTGCATAAAGATAGTCGCCGTATTCAACAGCCGGCGAAATGGAATGGTCGCTGGAAAAAATATACCGTGCGCCGCGCGCTTTCAGCTGTTTCGTCAGCACTTCAATTTCCCGCCTGATCTGCGCGCGGTCATGGCTTTCAAAAAACCGCGCGTCCACACCGCCAATGAAGGCAAGCTGGTCGCCATATTCCTCTGCAAAGGCCAGCACATCACACCCGGCCTTCACCTCAATGGGATTCAGCGCATCGAAGCCCGCCTTCACAATCATCGGCAGGGCTTTCGTGATATTGCCGCAGGAGTGGAAAATGACCGGGATCCCGTAGCCGTGGATAAAATCGACGATCTCCCTGTAGTACGGGAAAAACAATTCCTCCAGCATGGCGGGCGAACAAAACAGCCCGTTCTTGTAGCCAAGGTCCTCAAAAAACCACACGCCGTCGGGCACGCCGGCCTCTTCAAACAGCACTTTGAAATGCATTTTGTAAAAATCCGTGTACACCCGGCAAAAATCGTCGATCCACTCCGGCTCCAAAATCACGCTTTCCAGCATGCACACGTCGCCCATGGTCTCGCGCAGGACTTCCCAGTACAGTTTGTGGCCGTAATAGGTAAAAACGCCCTGCCCCCGGTATTTTTCCAGTTGGGCTTTGTCCTGTTCAATAGAAAGGCGCTCACGGTCCAGTTGCAGCAGGTGCGGGCGGTATGTTTCCGCCCAGATTTCCGGTGTCGTCATTTCAAAGGCGATGTGTTCCGGCACGCCGCTTTTTTGTTTAAAATAGCGCAGGGTGGCGCCGCCGCCGTTTTTGGCGGCCACCCAATCGTCCGTTTCCTCCACCACCTCCCGCCAGCCCCGCAGGGGCAGTTCGTCAAAATACCCGCCCACACCATACATGTCGAAGCCGAAGGCGGACAGGTCATATTGGTCTTCATAAAAAATATCCGTCCGGTCCGTGGTGCGCTGGATATGCCCTTCGGCCTCCCACTTCATCAGGGTTTCGTGCCAAAAGGCGTCTTTTGCGCCCATGCGCATGCCCGCGCGGGGCTCATTGCCGCGCCGCAGCAGGTTTTGGATCGCTTCTTTCGATGACATGGCCTCTCCTTTTGCGCCGTGTTCATTTGCACAGGCTTTGCGCAAGGTCCACCCATTGTTCCACGTGCTTCGGGTGGCCGCCGCAGGTGTGCAGGTCTTTCAGCACAATTTCCAGCCGGCAGTCTCCCGCCACGCCCAGCAGTTCTTCCAGCTCCCGGCGGATGCCGTCCTTTGAAAAATTGTGGATGACGGGCGACGGGTTCACCTTGCGGCAGTAAATCACTTTTTTGCCGATTTTCTCCGCCGCGACGCGGATGTCGGACCACGGGCTGACCGATACCTTGCGAATGTTCGGAATGGAAAGCACGTCGTCCCACTTTTGGTCCATGCGCTCGCAGCAGCCGTAATACACCCGTCCAAAATGCGCCAGCAGCTTTTTTTGGTACGGCAGCACGAATTCCCGCCACATGGCCGGGGACACGCCCGTGAACTCCTGCGTGTCGGCAAAGCCCCAAAGGTCGCGCAGTTGGTAAGGCCCGCCCGCTCCCTCCGCGCGCAGTTCGTCCGTAAGCCCCACGCTGCCGGATGGCAAAAACTGCGCCATGTTGTTGGTGGTGAGGCGGCCGGTTTCCTCCAAGTGCAGGAAGGTGTCCTCCAGTTCCCCGCACATATGCGCGATGATGGCCTCCACAAATTCGGGCCTTTCCACAAGGTCCATCATCAGCTCTGCTAGCCCGTACAGCGGCACCAACTGGAAAATAATGCTGGCCGTGTAATACGGGATGTACGGCCGCACTGGCAGCACGCCGCGGAAAATATCCTCCAGCAGACCCTGCCGCTGGGCGGTTTCGGTGTCGTCAAACGCCCAGCGGTGGCTTTGCGCTTTCATCCGCGCAAAGTCCTCTTCACTTTCCAGCACGGGCACCATACTGTAGGAACCACCCATCTGGCCGGAGTCCTCCCGCTTTGCGCCCATGCCCCAGTCAAAATGGTCGTCGAATGCCATGCGCATGCGGTAGCACGGCTCAAACAGCCGGTCGTCCCGAAAATTGGCCGCGTGGTACAATGCCTGGCGCAGTTCGGCCTCCACGCCGCGCAAAAACGGGTCCTGTGTTTGCAGGCTTTCCGACGGCACCAGTTCGCTCCAGGAGTTTTCCGGGAACACCAGCACCCGCGGCGCGGCGGCTTTCATGGCGTTGTGCGCCAGCCACTCCCGGCGCTTTGCTTCCTGCGCAGGCTCCGCCGCCAGCGCAGCCACCTGGCTCGCCAACGCATACATCACTTCTTTTTCTTTTGCGGTTGGCACGGCTGCCATGCTATTCCTCCCGGCGGAACACCGCCGCCTCAAACGGGGCAAACGGCCCGTCCAGGCCCGCGCCGCCGTTTCCATATACCTTGTCCATGCCCTGCAGTTGCGGCAAAGCAGGCGGGGCCGCCTCTTCGTCCGTCAGGTTCAGCACCACGCCGAAGGTTTCCCCTCCGCCGCTGCGCAGGTAAATATAGAACCGTTCGTCTTCTTCGGCCAGTTCTTCAAACGCGCCGTACACCAGCGCCGCCTTGTGGGCCTTGCGCAAAGCAATCAGCATTTGGTACGCGCAAAGGGTGGAGCCATCGTCACGGTTTTCGGCTTCCACATTGTACAGCGCGCGGTTCGGGTTCACCCGCAGCCAGGGCGTGCCGGTGGTAAAGCCCGCGTTCGGCCCGGGCGTCCACTGCATGGGGGTACGGCCGGCGTCCCGCGAAACACGCCAAGTCTCCCGCAGGGCTTCTTCCGGCGGCATGCCCTCGGCAATGCGGCGGTGGTACAGGTTCACGCTTTGGATGTCGTTGTAGTCCGCAATGGTTTCAAACTCCGCGTTCGCCATGCCCAGTTCGTCGCCCTGGTGGACAAACACGGTGCCGGGCAAAGTGAGCAGCATGGCCGCGAACAGCTTGGCTGCCATATCGTGGCAATGCGGCGGCGCAAACTTCGACACATGGCGCGGCATGTCGTGGTTGGAAAGGTAATAGCTGTTCCAGCTTCCCGCCGGCCGCTGTGTAAGCGAGCGTTCCCACTGTCGCACCACACTTTTGTACTTCGGCACGTCCATGCCGCCCATAAAGTAAAACTCGAACTGAAACAGCACAGACAATTTCCCCGGCCCGGTAATGGCCGCAGCCACCTCCGGCGAAGACGGGAAACACTCACCCACGGTAAACAGGCCCGGGTGCTTTGCCAATACCGTGCGGCACATCTCCTCCACAATGGCAAAGGTCTCCGGCTGGTTGCGGGTGCGGTCCACCACTTGCGCGGGGTCAAACAGCGCATCGTCCAGCGTGGTGGCGTAGTCCACGGGCAGGCCGCTTTCCACAAAGCAGTTGTCGCGGAACTGTGCATCCTCCACCAGGGCGTTCAGCACATCAAAGCGCATGCCGTCCACGCCTTTTGCCAGCCAAAACCGCAGCATATCAAACATGGCGGCTTTCACTTCCGGGTTGCGCCAGTTCAGGTCCGGCTGCTTTTTCGAAAACTGGTGCAGGTAATATTCGCCACTGGCCTCGTCCCATTCCCAGGCGCTGCCGCCAAAGGCCGCCCGCCAGTTGTTCGGCGGGCCGCCGTTTTTGCCCGGGTGCCACACGTACCAGTCGCGCCTCGGGCTGTTCTTGCCGCTTTTGGCCTCCACAAACCACGGGTGCTCGTCCGACGTGTGGTTCAGCACCATGTCCACCACAATTTTCAAACCCCGCGCGTGCGCTTCCCGCATCAATTCGTCAAAGTCGTCCATGGTGCCGAACGCCGGGGCAACGGCGCAAAAATCGGAAATGTCGTACCCCATGTCGTCGAAGGGCGACGGGTAAAAGGGCGTGACCCAAAGCAGGTCCACGCCCAGGCTTTTCAAATAGTCCAGCCGGCTGGTGATGCCGCGCAAATCCCCAATGCCGTCGCCGTTCGAATCCTGGAAGCTGCGGATGTAGATTTCGTACCCCACAGCCTCTTTCCACCACGTCCCCATTCTCTCTTCCACTTGTATATCAGCCTTTCACAGAGCCTTCCGTGATACCGCGCACCACAAATTTTTGCAGCGCAAGGTACAAAATCAGCATCGGCAGCGATGCGATGAAAATGGCCGTGATGCCTAAATTCCACTTGTTCATGAACTGGCCGAAAAACAGCGCCGTGGTGCCCAGCGGAATGGTCTTTTTCAGCGGGGAGGACAACATGACCAGCGGCAGCAAAAAGTCGTTCCATATCCACAAAGAGTTCAGGATGATCACCGTCACCGTCATGGGGGCAAGCAGCGGAAACACCACAGAGAAAAACGTGCGGAATGGACCCGCGCCGTCGATTTTGGCCGATTCCTCCAGCGCGGGTGAAATGCCCTTTGCCGCGCCGTAGTACAGGTAAATGGCCATGGGCGCCTGCAGCGCCCCATACAGCAGCACAATGCCGAACAGGTTGTCCACCAAATGCAGGTTGCTCATCAGCCGCACCAACGGAATCATGATGGCCTGGAACGGCACCACCATGGCTACGAGAAAATATAGAATGATCCAGTTCGCGCCCTTGCTGCGCGAGCGGGCCAGCTTATAGCCCGCCATGGAACTGAGCAGCACGATGAGCGCCACGGCCCCCGCCGTTACCACGAAGGAGTTGCGCAGCAGCACCGGGTAGTTCGTCATTTTCCACACCTCGGCAAAGTTGTCGAGGTACAGCGACTTCGGAAACTCCCCCGTGTGCATGATGACGTCACGGATGGGCTTGAACGAATTGATGACGAGATAGTACAGCGGGATGAGCCACAGCAGGGCAACCACGCCCATCAAGACGCCAAGGCTCGATTTTTTTGCAGTTTTCATGCTATGCGTCCTCCCTGCCGCGCGTCACCCTTTGCTGGATGATGGTGATGAGGATGATGACGGCCGCCAGCAAAAACGCTTTCGCGCAGGCGTATCCGAAGTTACGGTACTGGTACGCCTCGCGGTATATTTCCAGCATGGCCACCTCGGAGGCGCGCCCCGGGCCGCCGTTCGTCAGCGAGTATACGATGTCGAATATTTTCAAAGAGCCGGAAATATTCATGAACGCGCCCACCGCCACCGTGGGCAAAATGGACGGCAGCTTCACCCGCCAGAAAGTCTGCCAGATATTGGCGCCGTCGATGGTGGCGGCTTCCACCAGGCCTTGGTCCATGCCCTGCAGCCCGGCTATGTAAATGGTCATGATATAGCCCGTGCCCTGCCACACCGACACAATGACGATGGAAAACATCACCAGATTCACGTTGCTCAGCCAGCTTTGGTCCAAAAAGCCCAAAAAGGGCACCGCCTGTGCCGCCTGAGGGAAAATCTTCGTGAACATGAACTGCCAGATGAACCCGGAGATGACCATGCTGATCACGTTCGGGATAAAAATGGCCGAGCGGTACAGGTTATTGGCCTTGAAGTTCGACGTGAGCGCCAGGGCAAACAGCATGGCCAGCACATTTACAAAAAACACGTTCAGCACCGCAAAATAAAAGGTGCGCCCCAGCGCCGGCAAGAAGTACGGGTCCACCGTGAAAATTTTGATATAATTCTTCAGCCCCACAAAGGTCACGTTGGGGTTGATGGCGTCCCAATTGGTGAGGGAGTAATAAACCCCCTGCACCAGCGGCAAAACGAACAGGATGGTAAACAGTACAAAAACAGGCCCTACGAACAGCCAGAACTCAAACCGGTTTTCCCTCTGGCCGCTGAACCCTCCTTTGGAACGGGAGAAGGCGCCTGCCTTCTCCCGTGTTCCAAAGGGGTTGCCATTTTTCATCATGTTGGCCCCCTCGCGTTATGCGGTTTTCATTATGCGGTTTTGGCCACAATGTCGTCCCAGGCTTTGTCCATGTTTTCCAGCATCTGGTCCTGCGTCAGGGTGCCGCCCATGTACTCCTGGATATTGGTCCAGTCAATCATGAAAAACTCTTCCGCACGGTTGTTGTCAATGGTGTCGAACACATAGTTGCCCGCGCTTACATAGGTGTCGATGTCGGACAGGATCGGATCCATGGTGTTTTCAATGCCGTAGGGATTCATCACATTCAGCTGCTTGCCGAAAATCTCGCGGCCTTCCGGGTCTTCCACGATAAAAGAGAACCACGCGTCTACCGCATCCATGTTTGCGTCTGCGCTAACCATATAAGCCATTTCCTGCATCACAAACATGGGGTTGTTTTCTTCTTCATTGTGGAACGGGATGGGGAACGCGCCATAGGCGTCCGCCATTTCCGGCGCCATGTCTATCACGTTGTTGTACGCCCAGGGGCCCTGCGCAATCATGGCGCCCTCGCCCTCGGCAAACAGGGTCAGCTGGGTCATGTAGTCGGTGTCCAGAGGTTTGTCCTGGGTGTTGGCAATGTACAGGTCCAAAAAGTCGAAAATGCCATAGCCATAGTCTTTGAACGACGCTTCGCCCGCGTATTTTTTATCCAGCCACTCGGCGGGGAAGAATGCGTCCAGCCCGGCGCGCCACACCTGGTTCGAAACAGTCCAGCCGTCTTTTGCGCCGGAGAGGAACGGCGTGATGCCGGCGGCCTGCAGCTTGTCGCAAGCTTCTTTCATAGCGTCCAGCGTGCGGGGCACCTCGGTGATGCCGGCCTGCTTAAACAGGGCCTTGTTGTAGATGATGGGGTACGCCGTGGTGGAAAGCAGCACGCAGTATGCCTCGCCGTCTTCCGTCGTCACCATGCCTTTGATGTCGTCCGGCAGTGCCTGGAAGGCTTTCAGGCCGGAGATATCCTGAATTTTGCCAGAATTCACCCACGCGGCCTGCGCCTCGGGGCCCATGTTGAACACGGGCATGATGTCTGGCAGATCGCCCGCGGCGTCGCGCGCCTGGATGACAGTGTCCGAGTCGGAGCCGAGGGTCTCGACGAGGATGTCGATGTTGGGGTTCTTCGCCTCAAAGGCGGCTTCCAGCGCCGCAAGACCTTCCGTGATATCGTCCTTCGTGTTGATCATGTTGACGGTCACTTTTTCGCCGTCCGCCGCAGGCGCCGCACTTTCCGACGACGCCTCCCCGGCCGCGGCGCTTTCGCCGCCGGCAGCCGGTTCGGACGATGCGGATGTGCCGCAGGCGGCGAGGGCCAGCATCAAAACGGCCAGCAGCAGTGCCAAGATTCCTTTGGACTTTTCCATGATTTTCCTCCTGTTTCTTTCTTTTGTTGCTTGCGCATCTTATAAAACCACTCGCCGCTCATCCAAACAGCGGCAGGCGGGTTTCACCTTTGTAAAACAGCGGGATATCAGCCAAAGCGGCGGCCGTTTCCACGGTTTGCCCGCCTTCATAGGCCTCGCCGGTTTTGGCGTTGGTCCAGATGCAGCCGGCGGGCAGGTACACGTTGCGCTTTGCGGCGCCGCTTTCCACCACCGGGGCCACCAGCAGGCCCGGCCCGAACATGAACTCGTCCCCGATCTCATAGGTGCGCCTGTCCGCGGGGAAATCATACAGCAGCGGGCGCATGGGCGGCGTGCCGTTTTGGGAAGCCTCTTCCATCAGCTCCATGATGTAGGGCGTCAGCCGCTCGCGCATTTGAATCAACCCCGTGAGGATTTTATACGCCTCTTCGCCAAAGCTCCACACCTCGTTCGGGCCGCCGGAGCGGCAGGTGTCCAGCGGGTTGAAAATGTCCATGGGCGGGTACGGCAGGCGGAAGCCGTGCAGCCGGAAGATGGGGCAGAACACGCCGTACTGGAACCAGCGGACGATCAGCTCGCGGAAGGCGGCATCGGCGGGGTCGGCGTTCAAAAAACCGCCGATGTCGGTGGTCCACCACGGAATGCCGCACATGGCCATGTTCAGGCCCGCCTTCATCTGGCGGCGCAGGCTGTCAAAGGTGGAGGCCACGTCGCCGGACCACACCACCGCCCCCAGCCGCTGGGTGCCCAGCCACGCGCAGCGCACCAGATTCACAATCTCCGTTTCGCCCGCTTCCTTCATGCCGTCGGCAAAGGTTTTGGCATAGTAAAACGGGTAAATGTTGCTGACACACTGGCCGTTGCCAAGGTAATAGCGCACGTTGTCGTAGTCGTAGGGGCGCAGCTCCGGCTCCGCCTCGTCCAGCCAGAACAGCTTGATGCCGTTGTCGTAATAGTTCTGTTTCGCCTTGCTCCACACGTACTGCCGCGCGCCGGGGTGTGTCGCGTCGAAATAAGTCTCCGGCCCAAGAAACATCATGAAGGCAGCCACGCCCTTTTCCGCGCGGATGGTGTAGTTCCTTTGCACCATCTCCGCGTAGTTTTCGCTGCGCGGGTCCACCGTGGGCCACACGGACACCATGGCTCGCACGCCCATTTGTTCCAACTCCTCCACCATGGCCTTCGGGTCCGGCCAGGCATCCGGGTCAAACTTCCATTCCCCCTGCATCGTCCAGTGGAAATAGTCGATGATGATGACCGACAGCGGGATGTTCCGCTTTTTATACTCCCGCGCCACTTCCAACACTTCGGCTTGCGTCTCGTACCGCAGCTTCGACTGCCAAAACCCCGCCGCCCACCCCGGCAGCACCGGCGCGCGGCCTGTGATGGCGGTGTAACGCGCCATGATATCCGCCGGGCTTTCGCCCGCGATGATGATATAGTCGATTTGCGCGGCGGCGTCCGCGTGCCAGCGGGTGTGGTTGCCCACCAGTTCCACGCGGCCGACGGCCGGGTTGTTCCACAAAAAGCCGTAGCCCTTGGTGGAATAATAGTATGGGATGGTGCACTTGGTGTTTTTTTGCAGCAGTTCCACCGTGGTGCCCTTCAAGTCAAAGCAGTCGTTCGGGTCCTGCCCAAGGCCGTAAAAATGCTCGTCCTTGTCTGCCTTAAAGTACAGGTCCGTTTCAAACACGTCCCCCGCCAGGGTTTTGAACTCACGGGCCCGGCGCAGCGGCGGCATCACTTCCCGCCAGTCCAGCCAATATTCCTCCAGCAAGGTCTGTCCGTCCGCGCCAAAATAGCGCACGGTGCCGTCGCCCAGAACCTCGGCGGAAACGCCGCCGTTCGTGATGACGGCGCGGTCTTTTTTTATTTCCACATTTGCGTCCGTTTGTTCGGCGGGCAGCAGCGTCCAGTTCAGCGTCTCATCGATGCGCAGGCTTTTGCTGGAGCGAAAGCGCAGGGCGTTTTGGCCATATGGCTCCAGCCATGCCACTTCCCCCTCGCCTTCCCAAACAATGCGCGCGCCTTCCACGCGGCCTGTGAACGGTGTTGTTTCAAACATGCGCTTTCCTCCATACGGTTTGCCGTTTCCATTTTTTCGTCTTGTCCAGCAGTTGTTCCGCTTCGTCCCGCGACGCCACATCGTACAGGACAATCCGCACGCCCTCCGGCGAAAGGCCGTCCATCAGGGCGTCCAGTTCGTCCGGCCGCGGCAACAGCACCAGCCCTTTGCCCGCGCGCTGTATTTTTTGCAGCACGTCCATAAAATCCGACGTGCGCGGCTGGCCCGCCACCGGCGTCCACTGGATGGCGTTGATATGGGGCAGCGTGCCGTAGTCCGGGAACACGGACGGGAATGCGTCGCCGCAATAGGTTTTCGCTTCAAACTCCGAAAGGCATGCAGCCAGCATCTTTTCCGGATCCCCGCCGGTTTTCCACAGCTCTTCAAACGAGGCGTCCGGCCCGCCTCCAAAGCGGCGGGGCGTAAAGCCCGGCGCCCGCACGGGGATGGCTACACATGGCGCGTCGGCCACTTCCTGCGCCCAAAAGGCTTCCATCCGCCGGCAAACCGTGTTCCAGTTAGGCATGGCCCCCATATGTCAATCCCACCTTTCAGCCGCGGTCAGCCCGAATACTCCAGCGCCGCGCATGTCATGGCAAAAAAGTTTTCGTCGGGGATATAGTCCGGCACGCTGTTCCCGGTGCCAAGGGCGTATCCGCCTTTTGCCGCCGTTTTGTCCAGCATGGCCTTTGCACGGCGGTACACTTCCTCCGGGCTTGCCGACGACATAAAGTTCACGTCCAGCCCGCCCAGCACCGCAATTTTCCCCTGCAGTGCGTCGTAGGCGTCCTCCACCGGCACGATATTGTCCTCGTAGCTGTGGCGTCCGTCATACTTCATGTCGTCAATCACGTCGCCAATGATATCTGCATACTTTCCGCAGGAATGCAGCAATGCGTACACCCCATGCCGGTGCGCAAGCTCTACAATTTTTTTATGCCATGGGAACACAAAGCGCCGCATGTCATCCGGGGACAGCATGGTTTGGGTGTTGAACCCCCAATCGTCGTTGGACATCAGGGCTCCCACAAACGGGTATTCCAGCGTGCGCTCATAAATGCGCAGCAAAACACTGCCCACTTTTTCAAAAATGTCGTAAACCAGCTGTTCGTCGTCGTAAATCATCAGGCACAGGTTTTCATATCCCACGATGCTGATGACATTTTCCAACACGCCGCAGGGCCCGTAGGGGATGATTTTCATGCCCTTCGGCAGATAGTCCGCAATCGCCGCAAATTCCGCCATATCGGTGGCTTCCGGGTCCAGCCACACAAATTTATCGAAAGAGGCACGGTCTGCGATAGAATGGCCCGCGTTGAGGGAAATGGTCTTTGTGTCACCGCCGCTATCCGCATATGGTACAAAGCTTTGCCGCGTTGCCTGAATGGACGCATAGTCGTATCCTGCCGCCGCAAAAAAACGCACCAGGGTCTCAAAGCTCGGCATCCAGTCCGATTCGTTGGTTTTGTGGTAGGCCGCCCCGGTCAAGCGGCGGTACAGCCGGTCGTTCATGTAAAACTCATAAAGGGTGGGCCGCGAAGGCGTTCTCTTTTCCAGAACCGCCGCCAAGTTTGCAAAGTCAGGCGTCCGTACGCTGTTCTGCATCATCATGCTCCTTTTCACGGCGAAACCGAGGTTTAAAAAGCCGAAGATTTCAATTCCGTGCTCGAACACATTTTATGTCGTACATAATACCTACTCGCAGCACACATGTCAACCGATATTGCCAAATTGAAATTAATTTTTCCCTTTTGCACATCAAAAATCCAAATCATTGTGCAAAAACACATACGGGCTGCTGTGGATTTGCAAAATGTGCTCGAGCAAATTAAACTTTACAAAACGCCTTCCCTGGCTTACAATTAGAAAAACTGCACGAATAAGTGGAGGCAATATGCCGACGATCAAAGAGATTGCCCGCCTGGCGGGGGTTTCCCGCGGCACGGTGGACCGGGTGCTGAACAACCGGGGCGCCGTGCACCCCGACACGGCACAAAAAGTACGCGAAATTGCCGAAGCAGTTCGCTATTCCCCGAACCGCGCGGGGAAAACCCTGGCGGTTACGAAAAAAAAGCTGAAATTCGGCTTCATCCTGTTCAGCAGCACCGCCAGCAATCCTTTTTTCCTGGATGTGGTGCGCGGCATCGAGGACCGCACCGAGGCGCTGAAGGAATTTGGCGTCACTGTAGAGGTTCGCTACGCCGCCATCGACGACCCTGATTTGCAGGTGCGGCTGATTGACGAGCTGCTGCAAGTCGGCATCGACGGGCTTGCCATTGCGCCCATCAACCACCCCATGGTGATAAAGCGCCTGAAAAAGCTGACGCAAACAGGTTTGCCGGTGGTAACGGCAAATAGCGACATCTCCGATTGCGGCCGCATTGCCTATGTGGGCAGCGATTTCCGCAAAGGCGGCGCCACAGCAGCCGGCATCATGAAAATGGCCACCGGCGGCAGGGCCAACGTGGGCGTCATCATGGGCTCCCCCTGGGTGCTCTGCCACTCAGAACGCGTGGCAGGTTTTGCCGATGTGCTCGAACACGCAGACAACGGCATCCAAATCACAGACACCGTCGTCAACCACGACGATGACTTGCAAAGCTATGTAGTGGCCAAGGAATTGCTTGCCGCCCACCCGGAAACAGACGCCTTGTTTCTGGCCGCCGCAGGTGTGGCCGGCGCCTGCCGCGCCGTTCAGGACGCGGGGCTGGCGGGAAAAATGACCATCATCAGTTTTGATACCGTGCCCGCCGTGCGCGAGCTTGTGAGAAACGGCACCATTTTGGCCACGATTGCACAGCAGCCCTTTTACCAGGGCGCAAAACCCTTGGACATCCTTCTGGAAAACCTCGGCATGGGCATTCCCACGGAGCGGGAATTTTTCTACACCTCTACCGAAATTTTCATCAAAGAAAACCTGGACGCAGCAGAGATGCACAGCGGCCACGGCTCCGCCGTTTAAAGAACAGCCCTGCAAAAGCAGGGCTGTTCTTTTCCCAGGAGGTCCATGCGCTGCTGGCAAGCCGCCGCAGACGCACATTTTATTTACGGTTTTGCGGGTGTTTTCACAGCGTGCAACTTGGCATCCATGCAGCGCGCCAAGCTGTCCACATCCAGGAATATTTCATCGGTCTGCAGTTTTTCCCGCATTTGCAGGCCAATTTGGGTAATTTGCGGTGGAATGATGTAAGATTGCGCCAAAACCTCCGGCTGGCCAAATACACCGGCGGTGGCACCATCCAGCAAAACCCGGCCGCCACAGAACACGATGGTACGTTTGGCAAATTCCGCCACCAGCGCCATGTGGTGCGTTACCATGACAACGGTGTGCCCCATAGCGTGAAAATCCTTAGCGATGTCCATAATCTGATAGCAGCCACGGTAGTCCTGCCCGGTGGTTGGCTCGTCCAGCACGATGATGTCCGGCCGCATCGCCGCCACGGAGGCAATAACGACCTTGGCGCGCTCCCCGGCGGAAAGGGCAGGCGGAAAGCTGTCTCGAAAACCTGTGAGGCCGGTGAGCGCCATGGCCTCTTCCACGCGCTGGGCAATATCGTCTTCGCCCAACTTCAGGTTTTTTGGCCCAAAGGCGATTTCTTCATACACTGTGTCGGCGAACAACTGCCTGTCCGGGTTTTGCAGCACAAAGCCCAGCTGGGTGGAGAGCTTTGCAATGGAAATGTCCTTCGTGCTGTGCCCGTTGATAATGATTTCCCCCGCGGTGGGCTTCAACAGACCGGTGATGGTTTTCAGCAGGGTCGACTTCCCTGCTCCGTTTTGCCCGATAATGGCAAGGAACTCGTTTTTCTCGATGGTAAAATCGATGTTTTTCAGCGCTTCAAACCCGTTCGGGTACGTGAAGGACACATTTTTCACTTCAACTGCCGCCGCCATCGCCTGCACCTCCGTCCAAAAGCTGTTCCAACTCCTCCGTGCATTCTTCGATGGTGATGGGGAATCCTTCCAGGGAATGCCCCGTCTCCTCCAGCTTCATGCCAAGCTCTGAAACCTGCGGGATGGTGATCCACGCTTTGCGGGTCACCTCCCTGTCCGCGAAAATCTCGCGCGGGGTGCCACAGGCCAGAACTTTACCTTCGTTCAGCACAAGAAGCTTGTCGGCAAAATAGGCGATTTCTTCGCTTTTGTGCGTCACCATCACAATGGTCATGCCATACTTTTCCTTCAGGTCCTTCACTACCTGAAACACCTCCACGGTGCCCATGGGGTCCAGCTGGGAAGTGGGCTCGTCTAATATCAGGATGTCCGGCCGCATAGCCAGTGCGGACGCAATGGCCACGCGCTGTTTTTGTCCGCCGCTCAGCATGGTGGGCGGCCGGTCGTCGTAGCCGCGCAGCGTTACCACGCCCAGCGCCCAGTTGGCCCGGTCGATGATCTCATCCCGGGGAATGTTCAGGTTTTCCGCGCCGAATGCCACCTCGTCAAACACACTGGTGGTAAACAGCTGGGTCTCCGGGTCCTCCAGCACAATGCCGATGTTTTGCGACAGGGTGGAAAGGCTGTGCTCCCGCGTGTTCATTCCCTTCACGAACACGTCGCCTTGCATCTTGCCGTCCTGGCTTTGCGGAATAATGCCGGACAACAGCAGGCTGAGCGTGGTTTTGCCCGCGCCGTTTTCGCCGGTAACGGCCAAAAACTCGCCTTTTTCCACCGTGAAATTGATATCCTGCAACACGTACTTGTCTGCGCGCGGATAGCGGTAGTACAAATGCTCCACGCGAATCACTTCATCCCGCAATTGTTTTGCCCCTCTCTGCCGCAATTTGACATCAGGCTCAGAAAATAGGCCGAATGTTGTAAACGGTCAGCCCTGTAATCATAAGAACCAAAAAGACCAGAAACAGCGCGTCGTACCGGTTGAATGACAGCTCCTTCACATAGGTGCGGGTCTTCTGGCAGCCAAAGGCACGGGCGTCCATGGCCACGCCCACCAGCGTCGCTTTTTTCATGGCGCCGATGACCATGGGGATGACCAGCGTGGGATAGGCCACCAGCTTCTGGTAAAACCGGCCTTCTTCAAACACGGTAAATCCACGAAGTTTTTGCGCGTCTATGATAGTTTTCACCTGGCCCTGCAGGCTGGGGATCATGTTGAGGGCCGTGGTGGCCATATAGGCCACCTTGTACGGCATGCCTAGCTTCACCAGCCCCAGGGCAAGGGCGCTTACTTCCGTGGTCATGGTGATAAGCGGCATCAGCATCACCAGCGTAAGCACGCGGTAGCACAGCACCAGGCCGTACAGCAGGCCCTCCAGCGTAATTTTTCCGGCGCCGCCTACCAGCGGCACCACGGTAGGAATGATGGGCTGGAGGAGGATGGTGTCGCCCAGCTGGAACAGCGCCTGGATGAGGATGATAAAGGCAAACAGCGGCAACAATAGCTTGAAAAATCCCGCCACCCTGCGCAGTGGAATGCCGGATATGACCCACAGCACCAAAATGAGCGCGAACAAAGCGGAAATAACGAGGAAGTTTTTGGTGGTAAAAACGAACAGCGTAAGCGCAACCAGCATGAAGACTTTCACCCGCGGGTCCAGCTTATGGAAAAAAGAGTTCCCCTGAACATATTCTATCGCAGACAATTCGCACCTCCGCCAGCGGTTTACGCACGCTTTTTCTCGTCGCTTTCCCCTTCACTTGCCGCGGCCTTCACGGCGCGGTCCACGTCGTCCTCTTCTTCCGGCGCGTCATACTCCGGCCCCACATAGATGGAAATTTTGGGCAGGCCGATGAGCAATGGCACGCCGATAATGGTGGCGCCCAGCGAAAACAGTGTGCGCTCAAAGGGGGTAACCCAGATGAGGAAAGTGTTCCACAGCTCGGCCGGGATGTCATACATAAACAGGGTGGGGATATTACCGGTTATGGAGCCTGCAATATAGCACGGGAACACGATGAGAAACAGGCCCACCATTTTCTTCGCGACATTGCTGTTTGAAAAAAGCTTTGTGCCAAAAATGCCGCCAATGGGCGCCATGAGAAGACCAAGGCCGTACACCACGATGCCATACAGGTACGCCGCGCGGCCGGACGGGATGATGAACCACACCAGAGTGAGCAGGGCTATGTAGCCAAAGCACACCTGCCACTTTTTGCGGGACAAATACCCCGCGCAAAACGCGTTCGCCGTGTTGATGATGAAAGTGAACAGGCCGAGAGATGCCACGTGCGGGGCGATGATGCAACCGATGAACTCGCCGATGGCCACGGTTAGCGCACCCGCAAAGGGGCCAAACATGATGCCCGCCAGCGGCGCGAGCACATAGCCAACGCTGAAATTGCCGCCGGTGCCGAACACGGGGAAGGTGGGAAGCAGACTGGATACCGCGATAAGCGCGGCCCATACCGCGATCATTGCCGGGTGTATTTTCCTCTTAATGCCAAGTTTGAAAAAGTTCATACCGAATCCCCTTTCCTTGTTAACCCACTCATATTTGCCAACGCCGCGGCGGTACCGCGGGCTTCGCACCTCAGTTAAAAATGGCCAGCCTGCCGTCACGGTATGCCTCGATATAGTCCATGGTGTTTTCATCCTGCCCGGCCAGCGCCATGTTGGCCCGCAAAAACGCCTGTGACGGGCGGTACAATTCCATAAACAAATATTCCTGCCCCAGGGCGAACAGCATGGACGTAAAGCCGATGCTTAGCAGCTCCGTTTCCGGCATGCCGTAGGAGATATTGTTCAAGCCGCAGGAATAGGAATAGTCCGGATATGCGGCTTTCAGCGCGCGCAGGCAGTTCATATACAGCATGCCGTTTTGGTCGTCCATGGCCAATGGAAACAGAAGGCTGTCCAGCAACATATCTTGCTTTTTCATGCCGTAAGTGCCGGCAACTTCTTCAACCACAGGCATCAGTTTCAAACGGTCGCCGATGGTTTCGGGCATACCGGCCTCGCTTTGCAAAAGGCACACCACCAGTGCGTCATGCTTTTTCACAAGCGGCATCACCGCTTCAATGCGTCCGCGCTCGCAGGTGATGGAATCCACCAGCATGCGGCCATGACGGTTGTTTTCCAGCGCCGCCTCAATGGCCAGCGGGTTTGGCGAATCCACCATAAGCGGAATGTCGAACTTGGACGCCACGGCCTTCACCATCCACGCCATGTCTTCCATTTCCGTGCCGATGCGCGTGCCGCAGTTTAAGGCAATGCGGTGGGCGCCCCATTCTATTTGCTGCCGGCAGAGCTCCAGCAAAGCCTTCTCGTCGCGGTTGTCCAGCATCTCGTTGATGCCGGGAAGACTGGTGTTGATATTCGAGCCGACGATTTCCACACGATCCCATCCTTTTTGTTCTCATTTGCATCATCCGGCGGCTTCTTTTCTCGCCCACGCCAAAGAGCTATGTACGACAAAGCCGCGCGCCTTGCTAACACTATACCCCCTCCCACTGTGAATTTCAATCTGACAAAATCACAAATATTTTTGTGCAAATTGCATATAATTGTGGCTGTTTTTATTTTAAATTTGCAGCTATTAAGTAATTAAATACAAACAGCTTGTAAAATATTTAATTATTGTTTTGTTCTCAATCTTTCCAACCAAAATACAAAAATTCAAAAGGCATTGCTAGAATGGCAGGAGGCGAAACGCCTATACTTAGTAGCACCGATTGCATTTTGCATGGGACATTGCCGTTTATGGAGGGGCTTGCCTAATGAATATGACCGAATGGCTGCGGGACCAAATTTCCTTGAAACGCAAAAAACCCATCCCTGTGCTGTCGTTTCCGTCAGTCTCCCTCTTGAACATCACCGTAAGCGAGCTCATCGGCTCGGCCGAACTGCAGGCCAAGGGGATGAAGCGCGTGGCGGACGAAGTGGACAGCGGGGCGTCCGTGAGTATGATGGACCTTTCGGTGGAGGCGGAAGCCTTCGGCGCCGATATCCGATTTTCGGAAGATGAGGTGCCCACCGTCATCGGCGCCATCGTAACGGACGAAGACGAGGCAACCGCCCTGCGGGTACCGCAGGTGGGCGAAGGGCGCACCGGCCGCTACGTGCAGGCCATTGAAAAGGCCGTGGCCCTGATAACGGACCGGCCTGTTTTCGCCGGGGTCATCGGGCCCTTTTCCTTGGCGGGCCGCCTGATGGACGTGAGCGAAGCCATGATGAACTGTATTTCTGAGCCGGACATGGTACACGCCACCATGCGCAAGTGCACGGATTTCCTCATGGAATACTGCAAAGCGTATAAAGCCACCGGCGCAGCGGGGGTGGTGCTGGCGGAGCCGCTTACCGGTTTGCTCTCCCCTGCCTTGGCAGCGGAGTTTTCTGAGCCGTATGTCCGCGAAATCGTGAACGCCGTGCAGGATGACAACTTCATCGTCATCTACCACAACTGCGGCAACAACACCATTTTGATGATCGACTCCATCTTGGCCACCGGCGCGGCCGCCTACCATTTCGGCAACGCCATCGACATGGCCGAAATGCTGTCCCATATCCCGGCGGGCACCATCGCCATGGGCAATGTGGACCCCGCGGGCCAGTTCCGGGGCGGTACGCCCGAAAGCGTTGCCGCGGAGACCAAGCGCATCATGGCTGCCTGTTGCCCCGGGCACCCCAACTTTATCATCTCCTCCGGCTGCGACATCCCGCCCCTTTCCGGCTGGGATAACATCCATGCATTCTTCGCCGCCGCAAATGAATATTATGGCAGCGCCAACTGACACATCCGCAAAATCTGGACGCAGGCCGGCAAAGGGTGGTATACTGGGGAAAATATGCGCGGCACCCGGCCGCCGGAGGCTTGTGTTCCCATGCCTGAAAATTTGCAGCAAAGCGTCATTACTTACGCGCACCACCTGGCCGCGGCCGGCACCTCACCGGCTGCGGTGTTTGACTGCGCTTTGCACAATTTTGTGGACGCCGCGCCCTGCCTGTTCTGCCGCAAGTGCGAGTTCTACCAGGAAGGCCGGTGCGGGTATGTGACGGCGCACCAGTACGGTTGCTTTGAGGCCGAGCGCTGGAACGGCTTATACATCTATTACTGCCCCATGAACCTGACGTTTACCGCCACATTGGTGTATGAGGAAGACCAGCCGGCCTATGCCGTTGTCAGCGGGCCGGTGGTGTTGGGGGACGTGGAGGATGTGCTGGAAATGAACGGCCGGCGCATGGAGAAAACCATTCTGGCGCTGCCCCGGCGCTCCGCCGCCGAAAGCACGTCCCTTGCGCAGGTGCAGTGGGCGGTGTCCATGTTCCTGTCCGGCCGCAGCATGGAGGCGGCCGGCGCCCAAAGCCAGGCCCAGGCCGGGCTGTTCAATGCCTTGTACGACGTTACCAGCGACATGCGCAGCCACGGCGGCGCGCGGTATCCTCTGGAAATTGAGCAGCAACTGCAGCACATGATCGTGCAGGGGGACAAGCAGGGCGCCCGGGAACTGATCAACCACCTGCTGGGTACGCTGTATTTCCACTCGGGCGGGAATTTGGACATTATCAAACAGCGTGCAAAGGAACTGGTAGTGCTGTTTTCCCGCGCGTCCATGGAGGGCGGAGCCGACGTGCTGCAAATTTTCGGCCACAACAGCGGTTATTTGTCCGCCATTGAGACATCCCGTACCCTGGACGATCTTTCCGCGTTCCTCACATCCATCTTTTACCGGTTTGTGGGCTATGTGTTCGATTTCAGCAGCTTCGAGCATTCGGATATCCTGCAAAAAACCATCAATTTCGTGCGGGAGAACTATGCGGACAAAATCACACTGGAGGACGCGGCGGCGCATGTGGGCCTGTCACGCAGCTATCTCAGCACCATTTTCAAGGATGAGCTCGGCACGTCCTTCACAGACTATGTGAACACCCTGCGTGTGGAAAAAAGCAAGGAGCTTTTGCTGAACCCCTCCCTGTCGCTGGCCGATATTGCCGACCTTGTGGGCTACAATGACCAAAGCTATTACACAAAGGTGTTCACCCGCGCCACCGGGGCGTCCCCGGGGCAGTACCGCAAAAAGCGCGGCAAAATCAAGTGATGGCAAAACAGAGGTGCCAATGGCCCGTTTAGACATAGAAGGGGCGACGCCTGCCCCCATGATGCTGGAGAAACCACCGGGAACCCTTTTGGCGGATGTGCTGCGCCGGGAGGTCCCTTTGTTTTTGCTGCCCTGCGGCGGCAGGGGCACCTGCGGCAAATGCCTCATCTGGGTGCGGGGAGCGCTGGACGCCCCCGGCGCGCACGAAACCGCACTGCTTGGCCGTATAAACCAAACCGCGCCACCGCGGGCAGGCTATGCTCCCCGCCTTGCCTGTTTTTGCCGCATGTTGGGCGATGCGCAGGTCATTTTGCCATCCGGCGGGGCAATCGCTATGCCCGGCGCGCACCGGTTCCCCCTGCCCGCCTATGACGGCGGCTGCCCCGGCCTGCTTGGCGCCGCCTGTGACATCGGCACCACCACCGTTAGCATGGCGCTGTATCATCTTGGCAGCGGCGCCTTGCTTGCCACAGCCAACCAGATGAACCGGCAGGGCTCCTTCGGCGCCGACGTGCTGAGCCGCATCGAATACGCCATCCGCCATGGGGCCGGCGCCCCTGCGGGCGCGCTGCGCACCCAGCTGGCCGGCATGCTCGCCGGCTTGCTGCAAGAAGCCGGGGCGGGCCATGGCGAAGTAGAACGCGTCGTCCTCACAGGCAACACCACCATGCTGCATTTCGCCGCCGGGCTGGACCCCCGGGGCATCGGCGTGGCGCCCTTCACACCGGCCAGCCTGTTTGGCACAGACATTCCGGCCGGCTCTGTTTTCCCTCGCCTCGGCAAAGCTGCCGGCCTGTACCTGCCCACCTGCGTCAGCGCGTATGTGGGCGCGGACATCACCTGCGGGCTATTGGCCTGCGGCCTTTTGAAAGACGGAAAGACCCGCCTGCTGGTGGACGTGGGCACCAAC
Organism: Oscillospiraceae bacterium; assembly: GCA_031551695.1. Lineage (GTDB taxonomy): Bacteria > Bacillota > Clostridia > Oscillospirales > Ruminococcaceae > JAAYCI01. The sequence continues at coordinate 21,956 of JAVBNG010000049.1, read as the reverse complement.
GGGGAAATGTCGCTTGCATACGGCGGCCGCCTGCTTTGCTGCGCCACCGCGGCGGGGCCCGCCTTTGAGGGCGCGCAGATCAGCATGGGCATGCCTGCCACGGCAGGCGCCGTTTACCGTGTTTCCATGGGCGGCGGACAAATCGTCTGCGAAACAATCGGCGACGCGCCCGCGGTGGGCATTTGCGGCACGGGGCTCATCAGCGCGGTGCACGGCCTGCTGCAGGCGGGCGCCCTGGACGGCACCGGCCGCCTGCTGGCTGAGGGCCATCCGTATGAAGCAGCTATTGCCCGGCCCCCGGACGGCCTGTCCATCCGGCTGGCGGAAGGGGTGTTCCTCACGCAAAAGGACATCCGCGCGGTGCAGCTGGCCAAAGCCGCCATTGCGGCAGGCATTGAAACCATGCTGCGCGAAGCGGGCATCCCCGCCGAAGAAGTGGAAGAGCTGCTGCTGGCGGGCGGGTTCGGCAGCTACATCGACCCCGCCGAAGCCGCCGGCATCGGGCTCATTCCCCCGGCGCTGGCGGGCCGCGCCACCGCCGTGGGAAACGCGGCGCTCGGCGGGGCCGCCGCCATGCTGTTTTCCACGTCCGCCCGCCGCGAAGGTGCGCGCACCGCCGCCAAAGCGCGGGAACTGCCGCTGTCCACCAGCCCGGTTTTCATGGATGCTTACATGGAACAGATGTCGTTTCCCGGTGAATAGGGCCTGCCGGGCCATCGTATATTTCGTATATATATATAATGTATATATAAGCACAGGCCGCCATGTCCTTATGGCGGCCTGTGCTGTCTGTATGGGTTTAATCCTGATAATCAAGCAATGAACTGCACGGCCATTTCCGCCGCGCTGGCGGCATCGGCCGTATAGCAATCCGCGCCAATCTGGTCACAGAAGCTCTGTGTCACCGGCGCGCCGCCAACCATGATGGTGACTTTGCCGCTCAAATCGGACCCTTTCACCAATTCCACCACGCTTTGCATTTCGCCCATGGTGGTGGTAAGCAGTGCCGAGCAGCAAATAATGCTGGCGTTGTTCTCCTTCGCCGCGTCAAGGAAGCGCTCCGGCGACACATCCACGCCCAAATCCACCACGTTCAGGCCCTTGCCTTCCATCATCATCTTCACCAGGTTTTTGCCAATGTCATGCAAGTCGCCCTTCACTGTGCCAATCACGGCGGTGCCCTTTGCCTGCACGCCCTCGGCCGCAAGGGCCGGCTTCAGCACTTCCACACCCTTGTTCATGGCGCGCGCCGCCACCAGCACTTCCGGCACAAAAATCTCGTTTGCCTTGAACTTCGTGCCAATCACATCCATGCCGGCAAGCAGGCCCTCGTCTAAAATGGCTTGCGGCGCAATGCCGTCCGCCAGCGCCTGTTCGGTCAGCTCCGCCACCACCTTGGCTTTACCCTTTTGCAGCATCTCGCTGATTTCCTTCAAAATTTCCGCCATGCCGTCATTCCTCCTGTTTTCCACAGGAAACAAATAGCATCCTGTGTAAGTGATCGTTTTCGGGCCGTAATAATAGTCCAACTTGTTGCGGGTACACACGTCGCTTACCCAAAGGCCATAGGCCTCCATGGAAGCCACCGCTTCCTCCGGGTGTCGGCAAGGGGCGTCCGGGTAGGTGCACGTTTCGCACAGGCGGCAGCCGCCGCTGCCAAGGGGCACAACCCCGAAAATTTCCTTTTTCAGCGCTTTGTGGAACGCCCGGAACAGCCGCTGCTGTTGTATCCCGGCCTCCTCCATGCCCTCATAGTCGAAGTCATCCTCAATTTCACGCGTGGTTTGCACCAGCAAGCCGCCGGTGCAGCCCGCTATGACCTGTGCATTTTCGGCAAGGCTGCCACAGGCGGGCGGGCAGGTCCAGCTGCGGCCGTACATCCGGCATTTGTCGGCGGCGCACATGTCCCGCACTTCGCTTCGCAGCTCCAGAGTGGCCACGTCCAAAGGCGCCGCATGGGAAAACCCGGCCTCCAACGCCGCCGCTGTCCAGTCCTTCATCATGCCTCCAATGTGCATTCAATAGGATGCGGTCACTGGCATTATAGTATATCCTGCCGCGCGCCGATAGGATTTTTGTCGGCTTTTTTGTAAAATGCAACATTCAACTGCGCCAATCCCTCTTCAAGCAAGCAAACCGCAGGCGGGCACCATGGCGGCGTTTGCGTTTGCCGCCAAATAAAAATCCACCGGCAATGCCGGTGGATTTTTTTCGCTTTCGTCATAGGGCTTACCGCCCGCGCATTACATCTCGCAAATGGCCTTGCGCAGGCCCAAAATTTTGCCGGGCGCAACGGAGAGTTCGTCCACGCCCATGTCCAAAAAGTCTCTCGTCAGGGTCTCATCCGCGGCAAGCTCGCCGCAAATGCCCACCTCAATGCCGTTTTCGTGGGCGCTTTGCACGGTAAAGCGGATGAGCCGCAAAAGCGCCTCGTGGTGGTCGTCGTACAAATTTGCCACACCTGGGTTCATGCGGTCCACCGCCAGGGTGTACTGGGTAAGGTCGTTGGTGCCGATGGAGAAAAAATCCACCTCTTTGGCCAAACGGTCGCTTACGGCGGCGGCGGCGGGCGTTTCCACCATAATGCCGACTTTCACGTCCGGCGCAAATGCCACATTTTCCGCCGCCAGTGCCGCCTTCACCTCTTCGATGATTGCTTTCGCCTGCCGCACCTCCGCCACAAACGCCACCATCGGAAGCATCACGGCCACATTGCCAAAGGCGGACGTGCGGTAAATGGCGCGCAGCTGGGTTTTAAACAGCTCCGGCCGCTGCAGGCAAATGCGGATGGCCCTAAGGCCCATGGCCGGGTTTTCCTCTTCCGGCAGGCCAAAATAACCCACGCTTTTGTCCGCGCCAATGTCCAGCGTGCGGATGATTACCCGCCTGCCGGCCATGGTCTCTACAGCAGACTTGTAGGCCGCGAATTGCTGCTGTTCACCGGGGTAATCCTTTTGCCCCAAATACAAAAATTCACTGCGGAACAGCCCCACACCCTCGGCGTCGTTCTCCATGGCGAGGGCCGCGTCGGCGGCGGAGCCGATGTTGGCAAACAGCTTCACCGCCCGGCCGTCCTTCGTCACGGTGGGCCTGCCGCGGTAGGATTCCCGCGCGGCGCGTTCGGCAGCCTGCCCTTCCTGCCGCTGTGCATACTCCGCCACCAGCGCTTCGTCCGGATGCACAAACAATTCGCCAGCGTCGCCGTCCAAAATGGCGAAGGCGCCGTCCGGCACGGTTTCAAGGCCCGCAGCGCCGATGACGGCGGGAATGCCCAGCGTGCGGGCAAAAATAGCCGTGTGGCTGTTCACCGCGCCGCCGGAAGTGATGATGCCCTTCACCACGGCGCGGTCGAACCGTGCCGTCTCGCTGGGGGCAAAATCGTCCGACGCCAAAATGGCGGCTTCGCCGGTGAAGGCGCCGTCCTCCGGCGCGCCATTCAAAATGGCCAGCACCCGGCGCGACACATCCTGCACATCCGCCGCGCGGGCCTGCATGTAAGCGCTATCCATGTTCAGAAACGTCTTTGCAAACTGCTGTGCCGTTTCGCTCACGGCATATTCCGCGCACACACAGTCCTTTTCAATGATGCCCTTCACCGCTTCCCGAAAGTCCTCATCCTCCAGCATCATCCGGTGGACCTCGAACAATTCGGCGCCCCCCGCGCCCAGCCGTTCCTGGGTTTCCCCGACCAGGCGGTCCAACTGGGCGGCCGCCTTTTCGGCTGCCGCGGCAAACCGGGCAAGCTCCGCCGCAATGTCCTGCACCGGTTTTTTGTCCGCTGCCAGCACCGTGCGCTTGTAAACCCGCACCGGCGCCACGGCAACACCGCCGCTCACGCCTTTCCCTGTAATCTGCATTCTTTCGTCACCACGCTTTTTGCAATAGTCTTACAATGTAGCCAGGCGCGCCCTACAAAAGGCGCGCCCCATTGTGATGACCTAGAAAATTCCCAGCACGCCGCCGAGGAACCCCACAACAGCCACGCCCAGCAAAAGCATCCATGCTTTCACCTTTTTTACCGACAGCCAGTACAGCAGCAGCGTAAGCCCAAGGGGCAGGATGTTCGGCAAAATGGTGTCGAACAGGCTCGCCTGCAGGTCAAAGGGGACATCGCCGATGTTGAAGGCCAGCTTCACCGAAAAATTTACATAGCTCGAAATGAGGCCGCCCATCACCATGCTGCCCAAAATGCCCGCGGCGCCGATCCATGTTTTCATTTTGCCGCCCGCCAAAAGGGACGAAACGGCCGAATTTCCCAATGTGTATCCACGCATCCAGGAATTGTACGCGATGGCCATCAGGATGATGGGCAGGCACACCAGCACAAGCAGCGAACCAAGCACATTGCCCGTGATGCTGATGCTGATGCCCAGCGCCACCATCATGGGGATGATGACGCCCTGCACAATGGAGTCGCCGATGCCGGCCATCGGGCCCATCAGGCCGGTTTTGAAGGAGGTGATGGTGTCGCCGGTAATCTCGGCCCCGGCGGCCTTTTTCTCCTCCATGGCGATGGTTGCGCCGTGGATGACGGAGCCGAGGTTTGGGTCGGTGTTGAAGAACACCAGATGGCGTTTGAGCCCTGCGGACAGGTCTTTTTTGTCCGGGTACAGCTTTGTGAGGATGGGGGCCATGGCCATGGCCATGGCCGTGCCCTGCATGCGTTCGTAGTTGTAGTTGGCGTGGGAGAAGAACTGCCACAGCCAATAGGATTTTTGAATGTCTTTTTTGGTCAGTGTTCCCGTTGGGGGTGTTAGGGTCTCGGGAATTTTGGTTTCCGTGTTAGCCATTGCCAATCGCCTCCTCCTCATCTTGTTGCTTGCTGCCACCGCGCAGGATATAGATCATGGCGAAGGCAAGGCCGAACAGGGCCACACCGATGATGCTGATTTGGAAGTAGGCCACCAGCAAAAAGCCGATGAGCAGAAAGGGCCAGGTCTCTTTTTTCAGCAGCGCGCGCAGGTTCAGCGCAATGCCAAGGGCCGGCAGCATGCCGCCGATGACGGACAGGCCGTTGAAGACGGGGCTGCCCACAATGGCTTCGAGAAAGGTGCCCACAAACGGGCTGACAAAGTAGAGGAACAGCGTCACCACAATCATCTTAAACACGAACAGCATGGTTTGCGCGGGAATCCAGTTCATTCGCATCACGCCGCGCGCGTCGCCTTTTTCGGCGTAGTTGTCCGCCCAATGGGCAAAAATGGCCGAGATGCTCATGCGGCCAACCCACACCACCGTGCCCAGCAGGCCGATGGGCACCGCCATGGCCAGCGCCACTTCCGTGGATGTGTTCAGCGCCAGGGCAAAGGCCGTGCCAACATAGCCGGCCAGCGCCATGTCGCTGGGAATGGAACCGCCGATGCTCATGTGGCCAAGGAAAATAAGGTTGATGGTGGCGCCGATTATGGCGCCCTGCACAGGGTCGCCCATTACAAGGCCAACCAAAAAGCCCGCCACCACGGGCCGCTGCAGTACGTAGTACCCCTCACCGAAGAAGAACGGGGCGTCCGAAAAATAATACAGAAATGCCACCACGATCGCTTGCCATAATTGCATAGGTAATCTCCCCTCGCTTCCTGAATTATTCTGTCTGGTCGTCGGTTTTAAGCGTTTACAGGCTTACTTTGTCCAGGTCCACCGCTTTCGCATCGGGGAATATCTGCAGATATACACGCACGCCGGCTGTTTGAATCTCTTTCAAGGTATCCAGTTCTTTCGGCGACATTTGAATATTCCGCATCACCGCCTTCCTGCCGGGGCCCGCGCCGATATTCCCAACGTTCAACTCTTTCATGCCGGTGCCGCCCTGCTGCAGCGCCTGCATCGTTTGGGGCGTTTTTGCCAGCACCATGGTCTTTTTGTCCGGCGGGTCGTTTTGGATGGCTTCCACCGCTTTTTCCGTGCTGTAAATGTGCAGGTCATAGTCGCCGGGCACCGCCATTTTCATCACATCACAAAGAAACGAGTCCGCCGCCGTCTGGTCATCCACGATGAAAATTCGCCTTGACTGGTAAATTTTGCTCCATGCCATCATCACCTGGCCGTGCACCAGCCGGTCGTCAATGCGGTACAATACTACGCTCATCACGCCACTCCCTTTATTCTGTTTTGCCGTTTACCCGGCTGCCGTCAATCCGCGGCCTGCCCGGTGCGGCCCAGTAATTGGTTCGAATCCACCATGCCTGTAGCCGCCGCTTCCAGCGCCAGTTTCACCAGCTCGTCCATCGCCTCGTCCCGGCGGGAGGCAATCACCTCCAGCACCATGGGCAGGTTGTAGCCCGCCAGGTACCGCACGCCCTTTTTCAGCACCATGCGGTTCACGGTGTTGGACGGCGTGCCGCTGGGAATGTCGCTGAGCACCAGCACGTTGGCCGGGTCCGGGAAGGAATCGATGGCTTTTTCCAGCTTTTCGGCAAAGCTGTCCACGGTGTCGCCGGGGTACAGGCCCAGCACGATCATCTGCTCCTGCTCACCCAAAATCATTTCAGCGGCTTCACGCATCCCTGCCGCCAGCGGCCCGTGGCTCACTAAAACAAGATCCGTCATAAAACCACCTGCGCTTTCTTTTCTCCTTCTATATTGCGTCATGCCTCTCTGCGTCCGCGTGAACAAGTGCCGGCGCTAGTTCAAATCGATCAGCACGCGGAAGGTGTCCGGGCTGCTTGCGCGTTCCATTGCCTGCTGGCAGTCGTCCATTTTGAACCGCTCCGAAATGAAGGGCGCGGGGTCAAACAGATTGTAAGACAGCAACCGCGACGCCGTCCAAAACGCTTTCACCGTGGGGCTGAACGCCCCGGTGATACATTTTTCAGTGTAGTGCACGTCGCCGGGGTCCATGGCCACGGTGCCCTTTGGGTGGAAGGAGCCGTAATACACGATGCGGCCTTTTGGCGCCAGCGCATGCAGGTAGTCCTCGGCCAGCTGCAGCGAATTGACGGTGAAGAACACCACGTGCGCCCCGCGGCCGCCGGTCCATTCTTTCACACGGGCCGCCGCGTCCTCCGCTTTCGTGTCCACCGTGGCGTCGGCCCCAAGTTTCGCGGCCAGGGTGCGGCGCGCCTCGTCCGGCTCCACCAGCAGCACGCGGGTGCCGCGCAGCTTTGCAAGCAGCAAATGGATTTGCCCCATGATGCCGCCGCCCACGACCACCACGTCTTCGCCCAGCTGCGGGTTCGCCTGGTCCAGGCTGTTCAGGCAGCAGGCCACCGGCTCCGCAAAGGCAGCCTTGTCCAGCGGCACGTCCTGGTTCGGCATGCGGTACACCCGGCTTGCCGCAATGGCCATGTATTGCGCAAAGCCCCCCGCGCCGGGAATGCCGTCGTAAAAGCGCTTTTTGCTTTTGCCTTTGCACAAATTGTCGTAGCCCTGGTAGCAAAATTCGCAGGCGCCGCAGCTGTCGTAGGTCTTCACCACCACCACGTCGCCGGGCGCAAGGTCCGTAAAGGTTCCCTCCGGCACGGCGGCCACCACGCCGGAAACCTCGTGCCCCGGCACAAAGGGCGGCGGCACGTCGATGCCGGCGAAAATGCGCTGTTCCCAGGTGCACACCAGCGCGCGCCGGATGCGCACCAGCACCTCGCCCTCCACGGGCTTCGGTGTGGTCACCTCGCGCACGGCGGCCACCTTCGGCGCCTCTATCACGATCGCTTTCATTTTTTCAGGAATCATTTCCCGCCTCCTGTTGGATGTTTCGAACTGGCGCCCGGCCAAACCCGCCCCGGCGCAGCCGGTTACAGCAGGGCCAGCGCCTCGGACGCCGTTTTGCCGCCGTGCACCAGCGCCACCAGCGCCTTCGTGTATCCTTCAGGGTTTTCGCTTTTCCACACGTTTCGCCCAATGGCCACGCCGGACGCGCCCGCCGCCATGGCGTCTTCAATCACTTCAAACAAGCCCGCCGTGTCCTTCGTGGCTTCGCCGCCCAGAATGATGACCGGTTTGAAAGCCGCCGCGATGATGCCCTTGAATTCCTCGGGCGTGCCCACATAGGTGGTTTTGATGATGTCCGCCCCGGCCTCGCACCCGTAGCGCACGGCCAGCCTCACGTTCTCCACGCTGTTCGGCACGTCCGGCGCAAAGCCGCCCGGCAGCATTTCCGCCATCAGCGGCAGGCCCCAGTCGCGCCCGGTGTTTGCCAGCTTGGCCACGTTTTCCATGCTGCCGTACTCAAACGGCGCTCCGGGAAAGCCCATGCAGGCCATGGCGTCGGCGCCGATTTTCAAAGCGTCCTCCGCGCTGTAAAGGATGCGGCTGTTTTCGCTGCCTTCCCACAGGGCCGAGCCGCCGCCGTCCACGCGCAAAATCAGGCCCATGCCGCGCAGCTCGCTCTCAAAGCGGCGCGCAATACCGTAGGACGTGAGCACCGCGTCGGCCCCGCCGCGCCGGATGGCAGCCAGTTTTTCGCCCGTGGCGTCCAGCGCCGGGTTCACCGGCAGGCCCAGGCCGTGGTCCATGGCCACAACCACTGTTTTCCCGTCCGCCGCGAAGATCCTGTCAAGCCTTCTCAAATCCATCCGCCTCCTGTTTGTTGTATTCGTCTTTGGCAAATGTTTACAAGGTGTCCCGGCACAGCGCTTCCAGCTCTTGCAGCGCGGCCTCCTCGTCCTCGCCGTCCAGCCGGAACGTAACCGTGTCGCCCGTTTGCACGCCAAGACCCATCACGGCCATCAGGCGTTTGGCATTCACCGTTTCGCATCCTTTTTGCACTTCAATAATGCAGGCGTGGCGCTGGGCCAGTTTTACCAGTTGCCCGGCCGGGCGCGCGTGCAGGCCCTCTTCCGCCTTCACCGTATGCTCCAGCAGACGCATATTTGCTCTCCCATGCTTTTTGAATGTTTGTAAAGCGCAACAGCCATGACTATGGCTTAATTATAGCCGCATTCTGTTTGCCGGGCTATGGAAGCCGCCACAAACCGCAGCATGGTTGTTTGTGAACTGTTCACAAGCGTTTTAAATTTGTTCACATATCAACTGCGCATTTCCGCTAAAATATAGATAATTGTTACAAATATATGTCCCGGTTTTTAAAACACTTCCGCCTTGCGGGAAGGAGGATGCTATATGCCCGCGGCCATCCAGAAAGAAATTTTTACGCTTGCGGATTTTTTACGGCTGGAATCCCTGGGGGATGCCCGGCTTTTGTGCGACGGCACCGGCGCGCAAAAGGTGGAGCGCGCCACCGTGGTGGAAGATGCGAACCTGTCCCTGTGGGCCGAAAAAGGCGACGTACTGCTAAGCAGCGGCTACCCCTTTTGGCGGGACCCGGGCGTTTTGGCCGCCATGCTGCCCGGCCTGCGGGAGCAGGGCGTGGTGGCGCTGGGCCTGAAGCCGGAGCGCGTGGCCAGTGCCGTGCCGGATGTTGTGGTGGCCGCGGCGCGCCAAGCCGGGCTGCCGCTTATCCAGTTGCCGGCCACCGCCGTGTTTTCCACCATTGTGTACGAGTGCCGGGACGAGCTGCTGCGCCGCCGCGAGGCGGAGTTTTTGCAGACCCAGGCCCACGCGCAAAAGCTGCTGGAACGCCTGTTAACGGCAACCTCGGCGGAAAAAAGCCTCTCCATTGTGGAGGAGGCCATCGGCGGCAACCCGGCCATCGCCCTCAGCAGTGACAACGAGCTGATTTTAAGCCCTGCCACCCGCACGCTGCTTTCCGGCGGCGCGCAGGACGATTTGATCCGCCAGCTGGACCAAACCCCCGCCGGCGAACTGTTTATCTTGCGCATCCACGACGCGCCGCGCCAGGTGCGCGCCCGGCATTACACGTTCAGCGGGCGCAAAGGCTGTTCCATTTTGGTGCTGGAGTGCAACCGCCAGCTGCAGGAGGCCGAGCTGGAAATTCTGCGCCGGGTGAACCCGGTGCTGGCGCTGGAGATCAACAGCACCATCGCCATCAAAAAGCTGCGCCGCAAATACAAGGACCGGTTTGTGAAAAACCTGATTGCCGGCACCTTGGGCAGCGAGTCGGACATCTGCACCGTGGCCGAGGCGCAGGGCTATCAGGTGTACCCCGGCCTGCTATACCGCGTGGCCATCGTCAACCCGCAAAAGGGCGGCGCTATTTCCGAAAAAACCCTCGGCAGTGTCAGCCATTTGGTGCAGTCCTTTGAATTCATGGTGGCCTTCACCCTGCTGGACGGGCGGCTGTTGCTGGTGTTCGAGGACCACGGCGAGCCCCTTGGTGCGCTGGGCCTGTCCGCCTTTTTGCAGCGCCTGCGCAACATTTTGCGAAAGGACGACATCTCCCTCAGCGTCAGCGACCCCGCCGCCCTTACGGAGATCCCAGGCGCCTACCTGGAAGCCCGGCGCATCAGCGAGCTTGGCGCCCACTGCGCCACCAGCGGGGCCGTCATCACCTATGACCAGCTTGGCGTGCTGGCGCTGCTGGCGCTGCTGCCCGGCAACACGGCCGTGCAGCGCTCCCAAAAGCGCCTGCTGGCGCCTTTGAAGGAATACGACGCCGCCCACAAAACCTGTTTGCTGCACACGTTGGAAGTATATCTTTCCACCTGCTGCAACGCCAAACGTACCGCCGAAAAGCTGTTCACCCATTACAACACCGTCAATTACCGCATCGAGCGCATCCAGCAGATTTGCGGCGTGCAGTTGGACGACGCCGAGCAGATTTTGCAGCTGCAGGTGGCGCTGAAAATGGATTTGATCCATCCGGAGGCCTCTTGAGCGCTTCTTTCATTTCTTTGGCACAAAAATCCCTCTTGTATGCCAATCATCATTTACCGGCTCTCGTCAAAAAAGCAGCATGCCATAAACCACGGGCGCATTGGCGCCATTTTTCTTCCTTTTCCATAATGTTTTTCCCAAAGCCCCGCCGGCGTGTCCAAACCAAAACCGCCAACAGCAAAAAAAATACGTTTTTTCAGCAAAAATTTCCCATATCCGATTTGTTTTTCAAACTATTCTGTGCTAAAATAATTTTGGCAAATTATAAATTAAAGGTGGTATCACATGGCAAACCTGAAAGTGATGAGTGTATTCGGCACGCGGCCGGAGGCGATCAAAATGCTGCCGCTGGTGAAGGAGATTGCCCGGCACCCGCGGCTGGACAGCATTGTGTGTGTTACGGCACAGCACCGCGAAATGCTGGACCAGGTGATGGAAGCCTTTGAGGTGACGGCGGACTATGACCTGGACCTGATGGCCGCCGGGCAGACCCTGACGGATATCACCGCCCGCGTGTTGTACGGCATGCAGGATGTTTTGGACAAAGCCAAACCCGACATTGTGCTGGTGCACGGCGACACCACCACCAGCTTTGCCGGGGCGCTGGCCGCGTTTTACAAGCAGATTCCCGTGGGCCACGTGGAGGCGGGCCTTCGCACCTACGACATTTACTCCCCCTTCCCGGAGGAAATGAACCGCAACCTTACCGGACGCATTGCCACGCTGCACTTCGCCCCCACCACCTTGAACGAGGCGAACCTGAAAAAGGAAAACATCACAAAGGGCGTTTTCGTCACGGGCAACACCGTCATCGACGCGCTGTTTTCCATTGTAAAAGAAGGCTACACCTTTGCCGACGAAACCCTGCAAAAACTTTCGTTTGCCGGCAAGCGCACAATTTTGCTCACCTGCCACCGGCGGGAAAACCTGGGCCGGCCCATGCAAAACATCTTTTCCGCCGTGCGCGACATCGCCCAAAAATACCCGGACGTGCAGTTTGTGTACCCCATGCACAAAAACCCGGCCGTGCGGGGCCCCGCCACGGAAATTTTTGGCAAGCAGCCAAACGTGATGCTCATCGAGCCCATCGGCGTGGATGACATGCACAATTTGTTCGCCCACTGCTACATGGTGATGACGGACTCCGGCGGCATTCAGGAGGAGGCGCCCGCTTTGGGCAAGCCGGTGCTGGTGCTGCGCACGGAGACCGAGCGACCCGAGGACGTGGAAGCCGGCACAGTAAAGGTAGTGGGCGTGGACCGCGCCACCATCGTGCGCGAAGCGGAAACGCTGCTGGACGACAAGGCCGCCTATGACAAAATGGCCCGCGCCAAAAACCCCTATGGCGACGGACACGCAAGCGAGCGCATCTGTGCGGCCATTGAGGGCTGGTTTGCCGAATAAGCTGCGCGCTTTGCGCACAACGCCGTAAACATGTAAGGAATTGACACATTGGTAGAGTTTTCTAACATTTTCATCATTTTTTCCTATCTGCGCGCGTGGCTGGCCTCACTGGGGCTGGACCTTGGCCAGGACGCCAACATCATCCTGGCCGTCCTTGGCGTTTTGGCGGCGGGCTGCGGCATCGCCAGCATTTTTGTAAAAAACAAAAGCGACGCCAACACCTACAATATGAAGCGGTTTTTCTATTTGGCCGCCGCCGCGCTGGCAGGGCTTTGCGCGTTTCTTGCGCTGTACAACTACTGGCCGGGCATCATGGCCTATGTGTCGAAGCAGACAGGCCTGTCTGCCCGGCTGTGGAGCAACGCCACCATCGTCGGTATGGGCGGCGTTGCGCTGGCGGTGCTGGCCGCCAGCATTGGCCGCAGCCCAAAGGACCCCAACAACAGCAGCCTGATGAACCGCCGCCAGTCCCTTTCCTCCCTGCTTGCCGTGCTGGCCTTTTTCCTGGCGCTGTTCATTTTTTATGAGATCAGCGCCGGGGCCTTCACCGCCGGCATGGCCGTGCTGATGTTCGTCACCGAACTCATCAGCATCCTGTTCTGGTTTTACGACCCCTTCGTGTTCACCATTTCCCGGCTGTTTACGTTCAAGCCCAGCACCACCTGCAAGCCCACGCCAAACAGGCTGAACCGCTTTGCCGTCATCGGCTGCGCCCACAACGAGGAAAGCGTGATCACCCAGCTGGTGGAGTCGCTGTACGCTACCACTTACCCCAAAAACAGCTATGACATTTATGTGATTTGCGACAACTGCACAGACAAAACCGCCGACATGGTGCGCAAGGCCGGCGCCATAGCCATGGAGCGCCACGACCCCGACCACCGCGGCAAGGGCTTTGGCGTGCAGTGGATGTTTGACCATTTGAACCAGTGGCGCGAACAAGGCAACACCTACGACGCGTACATCATTCTGGACGCGGACAACCTGGTGAACGAAAGCTTTTTCGACGAGATCAACTACAAAATGAACGAAGGATATGAGATATTGCAGGCATATCTCGGCTGCAAAAACCCAACCGACACGTGGATTTCGAAGTGCTATTCCTACGCCTACTGGGTAAGCGACGAGATGTACCAGGACGCCCACTCCCGCGCAGGCCTTACGGCGCAAATGGGGGGCACGGGCATGGTGCTGCGGCCGTCGGTGCTGGACGAAATCGGCTGGCACACCGACAGCCTGACGGAAGATTTGGTGCTGACGGCGCGCTATGTGCTGGAAAAAAACCAGGCGTGCTGCTGGGTGCGCGAGGCAAAGCTGTACGACGAGAAACCGCTGAAATTAAAACCCTCCGTGCGCCAGCGCACCCGCTGGATGCAGGGCCACATGGACGCCATGTTTCGCTATGCGCCAAAGCTGTTTGTGGCCAGCATCAAGAACCACAGCCTGAAACAGTTCGACATGGCGTTTTACCTGGCGCGGCCACTCATCAACCTCATTTTGGTTGCCACCTACACCACACGCCTGTTCTTTAACATCTTCATGCCCACAAGCCCGCTGTCCTCCGCGTTCATCATGGGCACCAACACGTCCACCCTGCTGCTCATTTCCACAGTGCTGCTGCAGGCGTATCTGCTGTTCAACGAGTATTACGCGCGGTACATCCACTGGTTCCTCATCCAGATGGTGTTTACTTTCACGTGGTATCCGGCCATCTTCCGCGGTCTCATCAAGCGCAACGAAAAATACTGGATATCCACCGTGCACACCCGGAACCTCACCATCAGCGAAGTGCGTGAGGACGCCATCCTGCAGGAGGCAAAGGAACGCCTGCGCAACATGGACAATATCCACCGCATGCCGTTGGGGCAAATTTTGCTGAAGGCGGCCGTCATCACCCGCTCCCAGCTGAACCAGGCCCTGCGCCTGCAAAAGGAAAAAGGCGGCTTTTTGGGTGATATTATTGTGGAAAACAACGCCATCTCCCCGGAGATTTTGGATGCATACCTCACCATCCAGCAAGAGATGAAGGACACCGCGCAAAACAGCGAGGACGAGGCCGGCTCTGCGCCGCGCCTGGGCGAGCTGCTCGCGCAAGCCGGGCTGGTTACGCCGGAGCAGCTGGGGCAGGCGCTGGACTTTCAAAAGCGCAACAACTGCCTTTTGGGCGAGGCTCTCATTGCCACACATGTTTTGCCGTTGGAATTGCTGAAATCTTTTTTGGACGTGCAAAAGGTGCTGGATATGCACTATGTAACCGGCGACAGCGCCAAGCACATCATCAACGGGCTGATTGGCGCGCGCAGCGAAAATCTCGGCACCATTTTGTATTCCGGCGGTCTCATTTCCGCCCAGCAGCTGAAAATGGCGCTGGATGAACAACTCATCAGCCGCAAGCACATTGGCCGCACCTTGGTGGATCTTGGCTTTTTAAGCCCACACGCCCTTGAGGTGATCCTGGAATTCCAGGCGGACGGGCGCTTCTACCTGAAAAACAAAGAGGAAATGGACGAATTCCTCAGCACGGAGGGAACCAGCTAATGTCAGTTTCTTTGGTCGGTGTTTATGTGTTGGTGGTGGCTGCGCTGCTGTTTTGCATCATCATCGCGCTGTTCATCATTCCACTTGTTGTCGAACGCTCGGTGTTTTATATTCCGCGGCTGGTGCTGCTGGTGAACGAGGGCTCCGTGTATCGGAAAAGCATTGTTTTCACCGTTTTTGAAATTGCGGCGTGGATCGCCGTTACTGTGGCAATTTATGTATTTTTTGCTTTCGCCTTCCCCTATGTGTTCCAGCTTGTAACTGTGTCCCCAGTGGCACTGGCCAGCTGGGGCGTGGGCGCACTGAACATGATGTACCGCTTTATGCACTTTAACGTGACAATTAAACGTGATTTTTACCATCACACCTATATGCACTATGTGACGCCCACCGCCCTGCAGGAATACCAGGCGTTTATCGACGACCTGGGCGATATACCGGACGAAGAGCTGGCACAAATGGCGGAACGCGCCGCACACATCCCCTACATGCATCGGCAGGCTTTGTCGCGCCGGATGCGCGAGCGCGGCATGGTGTCGAGCACCGGCCGGCGCACTGAAAAACCGAACGAGAAGCAGATTAGTGCGTAACCGGCTTATTTTTATAAAGGAACGGCAACGGCGTTTCCCTTTGGGAAGCGCCGTTTTGTTTGGCCGGCGACACGTTTCTTTCACCGTTCACGCATCGCCGGCCCGGCCGCCGCAAGTAAACGATACATAAAATTAACAGGCCATCCGCCCTGTTTCCACAAATTTCATCGCATCCGTTTGCTAAACTGGGTTTGCCCTGCGGTACCGCGCTTGCATGGCATCGTTTGTGCAAGCGGTACAGCGCAAGCGCCGTGCCACAGGCAAACACGGCAGCCCGCCCCGGGCCGCCCCAAAATTTGGAGGCATTGATGAAAAACAAAACCTTTTTCCTGGCCGCAGGGCTGCTGCTGGCCATGTCGCTTTTAGCCAGCGCCTGCGGTGGCACAACTTCATCCACTTCCGACAGCATCAGCGTCAGCCCGCCCACCAGCGAAAGCTCCAGCGCCGTGGCCTCGGAAAACGCCGCGGCGTCCTCGTCGGAATCCGAGCCGGAAACTTCTTCGGAATCTTCTTCCGAAACATCCGGCGATTCTTCTTCCAGCGAACTGCGCGTGTTCACCACGGAGGAACTGGCACAATACAACGGCAAGGACGGCCAGCCCGCCTATGTGGCCGTTGAAGGCGTTGTGTACGACGTGACCGACGTGCCCCAATGGGCAAACGGCGACCACAACGGATACGAGGCCGGGCAGGACCTGACCGACGCCATCGAGAACATATCCCCCCACGGCACGTCCGTGTTGGACGGTTTGCCCGTTGTAGGCACACTGGTTACCTAGCAACGCGCAAGCACCGGAAAGGAGGACGCCTATGCCGCTGTACGGAGTGCTCGGCTATACGTGCCTTGGGCTGCTGGCGGTTATTACGTCGCCGTGGTGGCTGCGCAAGCTGAACAGCATCACGTTCAAAAGCAAAAGCCCGGGCTATTTAAAAACCCTGCGGGTGCTGCGGGCGCTGCACAAGCCGCTGGCCGCCGCACTGGTGGTGGTGATGGCCATGCACGGCTGGCTGGCGCTGGGGGGCATCCGCCTGCACACCGGCACCGTTCTGGCGGCGGCGCTCCTCCTCACCATGTGTTTTGGCCTCGCGTTTTATTTTACCAAAAAGCGCGCCCTGCTGATGACCCACAAAGGCTTTGCGCTGGCAACTGTGGCGCTGTTTCTTGTTCACTTCTTCGCGCCGGGCCTGCTTTCCGGCCTCGGCTAAAGCCGCCCCGCCGCACATAAACAAACCGCCCGCCCTGTAAAAACAGGGCGGGCGATTTGTTTAATCAAAAAAAATGCACGAACACTTTTGCCCAATTACCCCTTTTCCGACGGGTGCCAATAGTCCTTGTGGCTTTCGAAAACCGCGTCCTCCAGCTCCGGAAAGGGGCCCTCCACCACAATCGCCTTTTGGCCGCTGGCAAACACGGCGCGGCTGGGCAGATTCAACGTGGGGTTGCGGGGGTCGTCGCCTGTGTGTTCTTTCAGCGCGCTTTCGCTGGCAATGTACACAAAACGGCCCAGGTTGCCCCAGTACATGGCGCCGGCGCACATGGCACATCCGTCGGCGCAGCTGTACATGGTAAAATTTTTCATTTCTTCTTTTGAGTATCTCTGCGAAGCCTTGCGCATCAGCAAGGTTTCGGCGTGGGCCGTGCAGTCTCCGCCGCGGGTCACTTCCTCGTTGCCCTGCTCCATCAGCACCTTGCCGTTTGCGTCGGCCAAAAGGCAGCCAAAGGGGTGGTTGCCCTTCTCCCGGGCTTCCCAGCAAATATCAACCACCCGCTTCAGCAAATCCACCTCATAGGGTTTCAGGTCGCTCAGCTTGCGCGCACCCTTTTCCTCATACTCCATTTCAAATTTCTTTTCCACAGTTTACCCCCCCTTTTTTTACCATGGTGAAAAGCCGCATCACGGCTTCTTGTGTTCCGTCATTATACCGCGGGCGGGCATCCTCGTCAATTTACAGCGTGAACACACGCATAGACGACGATATATTTTGTGAATGTGCAACATATCCAAACATTTACAAACATATTTGTGGATATTTCAAGCATTTATTAACAATTTATTCATGTATTTTTCCTGTAAATGTGAGAATATGGACGCGAAACAAGTAATGTTGTTCGTAATTAACAATTTGCGCTTTCGGTTGGCACAACCGGGAAAGGACGTGGCTTATGCTCGTTACGTTAAAACAAATTTTGCAGTTGGCCCAGGCAGACGGCAAGACGGTCGGCGCCTTCAACACACCAAACCTTGCCTCCGCGCGGGCGGTGCTGGCGGCGGCGGAAAAACTGGGCGAACCTGTGATTTTACAGTTTGCCCAACTGCACGAGGACATCATGCCCCTCTCCGTCATCGGGCCGGTGCTGCTGCAATTGGGCGACGACGCGGCGGTGCCGGTGTGCGTACACCTGGACCACGGCGTGTCCCTCTCTTACCTGGACCGCGCGCTGAAAATGGGCTTTACGTCCATCATGCTGGACGGCTCCGCCATGACTTATGAAGAAAACTGCGCCTACAGCGCCACCGCCGTGGAGATGGCTTCCCGCTATGGCGCGAGCGTGGAGGCGGAGCTTGGAGTGGTGGGCACCAGCGGCGTGGAGGCCGAGGCGATTTACACCGACCCCGACGTGGCGGTGGATTTTGTGGCCAAAACCGGCATCGACGCGCTGGCCTGCGCCTTTGGCACGGTGCACGGGCTGTATGTGAAAAAGCCGAAGCTTGATTTTGAACGGCTGGCCCGCATCCGCGACATGGTGGACGTGCCGCTTGTGATGCACGGCGGCAGCGGCGTTTCAGAGGAAGACTACCACAAATGCATCGAATGCGGCATCCGCAAAATCAATTACTTTACTTATATGACCCAGGCCGGCGGCGAATACGTGCGCAAAAAGCTGGCGGAAGCCAAGGTGGCGTATTACCACGAAATTTCCACCTGGGGCTGCGAGGCGATGGAAAAAGACGCGGCCATGGCCATGGCCATTTTTGCGAAGGGGCAAAACGGGCCGAAAAAGCCCCTGAAGGGCTCGGCATAAATACCCGCTTTTGCCGGAAACTGTGTTTGGTAAGCGCCGGGCGGCCTTTTACGGCGGCCCGGGGAAAAACAGGAGAAGAATGGAAGGAGCACTGTTATGAAAAAGCACATGCCTGCCCTGGGGGCGCTGTTCCTGGTTGTACTGCTGGCCTTCGCCGGTTGCACCGGCGCGGGCGCGTCTTCAAGCGAGGCGGCACAACCGGCACAAAGCACGGCCGCCTCCTCTGAAAGCGCCGCCCCCGCTGAAGCCGAGATCACGGAAGGCGGCGAAAAAACCCGTGTGGCCATGATTTTCTCCGGCTACCGGGGAGACAAATCCTATCTCGACTTCGTGTACGCCGGCGCGGCGCGCGCCATGGAGGATTTGGACATCGACTTCAAGCTGCTGGAAAGCGACAACTCCGCCGACTGGGAAAGCAACCTTGTTGCCATGGCGGAAGAGGGATACGACCTCGTCATCGGCGGCTCCACCCAGTTTGCCGAAATCATCACCCGGCAGGCGCCGAACTTCCCCGACGTGGATTTCGCCGTCATCGACGCCGTGGTGCTGGACCAGCCCAATGTGGTGTCGGCCAGCTTTTCTTTCGCAGACGGCGCCTACCTTGCGGGCATTGCCGCCGCCACCGTGGCCAATGACACCAACATCCCCGGCATCGACGGCAACAAGGTCATCGGCGTGGTGTCAGCTTTGGACGTGCCGCCCATCCAGGACGCCATTGAAGGCTTCCGCAAGGGCGTGGAAAGCGTCGACCCGGAAATCAAGCTGATCACCTCCGTGGTGGGCGGCTTCAACGACCCCATCACCGCCAAAAGCCTGACGGAAGCCCAGATAGACCAGGGCGCCAGCGTACTGTACGCCCCGGCGGGCGGCTCGTCCATCGGCGTGCTGGAAGCGGCTGTGGAACGCGGCAAATACGTGGTGCTGTTCGACGCCTATGAAGAGGGTGACTACGCCGACGCCATTTTGACAAGCGTGTGGCGCGGCATCGACAAAATCGTGTATGAGATCATCGAAAAATACACCCAAGGCACCTTCGAAGCCGGCACCGTGTATGTGAACACCGTGGAAAACGGCATGACGACCCTCTCCGACTTTGAAAACTTCAAGCGCATCACCGGCGACGCCTTCCCGGCGGACATGGTTACGGAAGTGGACAAGGCCATTGCCGAGATGAAAGACGGCACGCTGGTTGTGAAGGATGAAATTTCCGGTGTCGACGTCGAATAACAGGCAGGATGTGGAACCTATGGAAAACATCATCGAAATGCGTAGGATCGAAAAGTCCTTCGCCGCCACACAGGCGGTGAAGGGCGCCTCTTTCAGCCTGAAAAGCGGTGAAGTCCACTCCGTCATCGGCGAAAATGGCGCGGGCAAATCCACGATGATGAAGATCCTGTACGGCATGTACCGGCCGGACGCGGGGGAAATCTGCGTGCGGGGAGAGTGCTTCCCGGAGCTTCACACCAGGCAGGCCATTGAGCTTGGCATTGGCATGGTGCACCAGGAGTTCATGCTGGTAAAGGAACTGACGGTACTGGAAAACATCATTTTGGGCATGGAGCCGCGCAAGTCCTTTTCCCGCATCGATTTTGCCAAAGCCCGGCGGGAGCTGGACAAATACCTGAAGGACTACCAGTTCGACGTGCGGCTTTCGAAGCGGGTGGAGGACATCCCCGTGGGCGAGGCCCAGCGCGTGGAGATCATCAAGACCCTGTACAAGGGCTCGAACGTGATTATTTTGGACGAACCCACCGCCGTGCTGACGCCGCAGGAGGCGGTGAAGCTGTTCGACATCGTGCGCAGCCTGCGGGCCGGCGGCGCCTCCATCGTGTTCATCTCCCACAAGCTGGGCGAAGTGATGGACATCAGCGACCGCATTACCGTGATGCGCGCCGGGCAGAAAGTGGGCACAGTGGACGCAAAAGACACAAACCCCACGGAACTGGCGCGGATGATGGTGGGCAAGGAAGTGTTTTTGAACGTGCGCGGCGGCGGCGATGTCACCGGCGGGCCGGTGTTCAGGGCAGAAGACCTGTACATCCCGGGCGAGCGGGAGCTGTCCAAAATCCGCGGCATGACCTTTGACGTGCGCGAAGGCGAGATTTTGGGCGTGGCGGGCGTGGACGGCAACGGCCAGCAGGAGCTGGCCGAAGCGCTTATCGGCACGCGGCAAATTGAAAAAGGCAAGATTACCTTCGGCGGGGAGGACATCACCTCCCTGCCGCCCAAGGCCCGCCGCGCGCGCAAAATGTCCTACATCCCGGAAAACCGCAACACCAAAGGTTTGGTGCGGGACTACACCATTGCGGAAAACATGATTCCCCAAATGCTGAACGACGGCAGCATCACCACGCTGGGCGTGGTGCGCGCGGGGGCCGAGCGCAAGGCCGTGAACAAGCTGATCGGGCTGTTCGACGTGCGCCCGCCGGACGCGAAGTTCCCGTGCAAAAACCTGTCCGGCGGCAACGCGCAAAAGGTGATCGTGGCGCGGGAGGTTGGGGCAAACCCGCGGTTTTTAATTGCCGCCCAGCCCACACGCGGCGTGGACATCGGCTCCATCGAGTACATCCGTACGGCCCTGCTGGATTTGAAAAAGCAGGGCGCCGCCATCCTGCTCATTTCGGCCGATTTGGAGGAAGTGCTCTCCCTGTCCGACAGGGTGATGGTACTGTACGAAGGGCGCATCACCGGCATCGTGGACATCAAGGACGCCGACACGGACAATATCGGCCTGCTGATGACGGGAGGTGAGGTGGTGTGAAAACGCCGCAAAACGCGTGGGGCCCGAAGGCCCAGGAGCGCATTGAGAAGGCGGTGAACATCGTCTCCTCCCTGGCGCTGGTGATTTTGCTGGGGGCCCTCGCCATGATGGCGCTGGGCTTTTCCCCCGGCGAAAGCTA
Source organism: Oscillospiraceae bacterium (assembly GCA_031551695.1). Taxonomy (GTDB): domain Bacteria; phylum Bacillota; class Clostridia; order Oscillospirales; family Ruminococcaceae; genus JAAYCI01. The sequence goes on along the minus strand of JAVBNG010000049.1, from coordinate 828 downwards.
TACCCAATTGGTAAAGGGCATTTTTGTCGGCAATTTGAACATCGGCTCCGTGCTGGAAAAATTCACGCCCCTGCTGCTCACGGGCCTCGCCTTCGTCATTGCCTACCGGGCGGGCTTTGCCAACATGGGCGTGGAGGGGCAGATGTACCTCGGCGCCATCACGGCGGCGTGGCTGGGCGTGCTGATGGAAGGCGCGCCGCCGCTCGTCATTACCGCCGTGTGCATTTTGGGCGCCATGGTGGCGGGGCTGGCGTACGCGTCCATCCCCGTGCTGCTGAAGATTTACTGCAACGCCAACGAAATTTGCACCACCATCATGCTGAACTACATCGCCATTTTGTTCACCACCTACCTGGTGATGAACCCGCTGTATGTGGGCGAGGGCACGGCGGCCACGGTAAAGCTTTCGGAAGACGTGATGCTGTACCAGTTTTTGAAGCCCAGCCGCGCCAACACCGGCCTCATTCTGGCCCTTGTGGTGTTTTTCGTCTGGCTGTTCCTGTTCCGCAAAACATCCTTCGGGTACCGCGTCACCTCCGTGGGCATCAACCCCATGTATTCCGAAAGCGTGGGCATCAGCGCAAAGAAGTACCTGCTGCTGGCCGTGCTGTTCAGCGGGGCCATCGGGGGCCTGGCCGGTTCCATCGAAGTGCTGGGCATCCACGGGCGGTTCATCAATTTGTTCTCCAACAACACCGCCTTTGACGGCATGCTGGCCGCGCTGATTGCGCAAAACGGCTTTGCGGGGCTGTTCGGCTACAGCCTGTTCATCTCCGCGTTGAAGGTGGGGGCCCTTGGCATGGAGCGCTTCACCGGCCTGCCGAAATC
>JAVBNG010000048.1:0-19456 GCA_031551695.1 Oscillospiraceae bacterium | reverse complement strand
GACCTTTACCTTGGCTTGCGGTCGGACGCGGTTGAACTCAATTTCCCGGAGGCCGAGCTGGCCAAGCTGTCCCGCGAGGACCTGGAAAAGGTACTGGTGGAGCGCGCCGACAGCATTTTGAAGGCGAAGGAAGAAAAATACGGCGGGCCGATGATGCGCGAACTGGAGCGCGCGGTGCTGCTGCGCAACGTGGACACCAAGTGGATGGACCACATCGACGCCATGGACGAGCTGCGCAAGGGCATTTACCTGCGCGGCTACGCCCAGCGCGACCCGGTGGTGGAATACCGCTACGAGGGCTTTGCCATGTTCGACGAGATGGTCAACGACATCCGCGAGGACACGACGAAGATGATCATCACGGCGGAGATTCGCAGGCCGGAGGAAGCCCAGCGCAAGGCTGTGGCCGTGGCCACGGGCGAAAGCGGCGCGGGCAGCGACGGCACCGTGAAAAAGCAGCCCGTGCGCAAAAAGGAGAAAGTGGGCCGCAACGACCCCTGCCCCTGCGGCAGCGGCAAAAAGTACAAAAAGTGCCACGGGCGCGAGGATGCGGGCGCGGGCGCATGATTGCGCCGGAACGGCAGCGCGCCGCAGTGCGGCGCTTGGGTGCGGGCGGTTTGCTTGCGCTGTTGATGCAAAAATTAACAAATAATTAGCAGTAAACCAGGCTAGAGGCGGGGTGCGCATAAGCGTATCGTCAGCCGCAAGCCGAACCACGTACAATGTCTCTATGTTGTACGCGGGGCGGCGCGGAAGGTAGATACGTGTTGCGCATCCCGCCTCTAGCCGTATATTATGCAGCAGGAATATTTTTTGACAGAGGGAGGAAGCAACCCATGAAACTTTGGCAGGGGCGGTTCCAAAAGGAACTGGACAGCGCGGCGCATGACTTCAACTCGTCCTTTTCCTTCGACGTGGCCATGTTCCGCGAGGACGTGACCGGCTCGCTGGCCCATGCTGAAATGCTGGCGGCCACCGGCATTTTAAGCGGCGAGGACGCCGCACAGCTGAAAACCGCCCTGCAAACCATGCTGGCCGAATACGACGCCGGGACGCTGGACATGAGCGGCGATTACGAAGACGTGCACAGCTTTGTGGAGGCCACGCTGACCGCCCGCGTGGGCGACGCGGGCAAGCGCCTGCACACCGCCCGCAGCCGGAACGACCAGGTGGCCCTGGATCTGCGCCTGTGGCTGCGGAACCAATGCGGCGATTTACAGGCCGCTATCCTGGTGTTAGCCAAAGCGCTTGTTGCGTTAGCAGATGCTAACATCGAGTCCATCATGCCAGGTTACACCCACTTGCAGGTGGCCCAGCCGGTGACGTTCGCCCATCACTTGATGGCCTATGCCCAGATGCTGAAGCGGGACCACAGTCGCCTTGCGGACTGGTATGCCCGCGCCAACGAATGCCCGCTGGGCGCGGGCGCGCTGGCGGGCACCACCCACCCCATCGACCGCGCGATGACGGCCGAAGCCCTTGGCTTTGCGGCGCCCTGCGCCAACAGCATGGACGCCGTTTCCGACAGGGATTTTGTGGTGGAGTTGGCGGCGGATTTGAGCATGGTAATGATGCACCTGTCCCGGCTTTCGGAGGAGGTCATCCTGTGGTGCTCCAGCGAGTTCCGCTTTGTGGAACTGGACGATGCCTATTCCACTGGTTCGTCCATTATGCCGCAAAAGAAAAACCCGGACATCGCGGAGCTGATCCGCGGCAAAACCGGCCGGGTGTACGGCAATTTAACGGCCCTGCTCACCACGCTGAAAGGCCTGCCCCTGTGCTATAACAAGGACATGCAGGAGGATAAACCCGCCATTTTTGACGCGGTGGACTCCTGCCTTGCCTGCCTGCGCCTTGCCGCGCCCATGGTGCGAACGATGAAAGCGCGGCCGGACAACATGCGCGCCGCCGCGGCGAGAGGATTCATCAACGCCACAGACTGCGCCGATTACCTTGCTAAAAAGGGCGTGCCCTTCCGCGACGCGTATAAAATTACCGGCGAGCTGGTGGCCCACTGTGTGCAGGAAGGCACGGTGCTGGAAAAGTTGCCCATTGCCGTCTTCCAAAAGGCCAGCCCGGTGTTTGCGGAGGATGTGTACGACGCCATCAACCTCGACACCTGCGTGACGCAGCGCAAGAGCGAGGGCGGCCCCGCGCCACAGGCCGTGCAGAAACAGATTGCGGACTACAAAAGGGACATGGGGTTTTAGGGCTTTGGATGGGAACAGCGTTGCATAAATATAACGAAACGATATGAAAACGCACAATAGTGATATATAATATGTGAAAACAGCACAAATCCCGCCGGAACACCCGGCGGGATTTGTTGGTTTTTGCTTTGCAAATTCTCGTTTTCTTAAAACGCCATCGCCCTCAGTCCTCCACCGGGCCGCCCACGCGGTACACATTGGCTTCGTAGGGGCGCAAACGGCCGGAGATGCCGCCGTAGTTGCCCGCCACAAGGCGGTGCTCCGCCGTTAAAGGGCCGGGGCGGCGGCGGTCGTCGCCGGTCAGATTAATTTCCACATAGTATTTTTCGTTATGCGCAAGGCGGAAATAGCAGAACACGTCCTTCTCGCGGGTGAACACCGGGTGGAACGCGCCGTAAACCAGCGCCTCGCTGCCTTTGCGTGCGGCAATCAGTTCTTTGAAGAAGTTGAACACCGAGTCCGGGTTCTCCTGCTCGCTTTTCGCGTTGATCACCGGGTAGTTCGGGTTCACCCCAAGCCACGGCTCGCCCTCGGTGAAGCCGGCGTGCTTCGTGTTGTCCCACTGCATGGGTGTGCGGGCGTGGTCCCTGGTGCCCCAGGCCACTTTGCTGAAGGCCATCTCTTTGGCCTCGTCGCGCCAGCCGCCGTCGCTCATGTTTTCCGACAGGGCCAAAATTTCATTGTACCGGGTCAGGCTTTCCACGTCGCGCAAATCCTCTATTTTCGAGAACTGGCTGTTCGTCATGCCAAGCTCCTGCCCCTGATAAATAAACGGCGTGCCGCGCAGGGTAAGCAGCATCACGGCCAACAGCTTTGCGATCACCAGCCGCCAGGCGGGGTCCGGGTTCACCTTGCTCACCATGCGGGGGTTGTCGTGGTTTTCGAAAAACAGGCTTTGCCAGCAGTTTTCGCCAAGGCCCGCCTGCCATTTCATATAGTAGCTTTTCAAATAGCGCAGGTCGTATTCATAGGCATTCATGCGGCTTTTGCCGGGCGGGTCCAGCTGGTCGAAGTTGAACACCATGTCCAGTTCCTTGCGCTCTTCGGCGGCCAGCATCTTGCTCATTTCCAGGCCTACGCCGGGGGTTTCGCCCACGCTGAACACATCGCGGCCGTCAAAGGCCTCGCGGCGCATCTCTTGCAAATACTCGTGCAGGCGCGGGCCGTAAAAATAATGCTCGATGCCGCAAATGCCCACGGCGTCGCCCAGCAGCGGGTCGCCGTCGGCCAGGCTGTCCTTCGAGATGAAATTGATCACATCCATGCGGAAGCCGTCCACGCCCTTGTCCAGCCACCAGTTCACCATCTCGTACACTTCGGCGCGCAGTGCCGGGTTGTCCCAGTTCAGATCCATCTGCTTTTTGCTGAATAAATGCAGCGCCCATTCGTCGTTCTTTGGGTAGTAATTCCACGCAGGTCCGGAGAAAAGGCTGGTCCAGTTGTTCGGCTCGGTGCCGTTTTTGCCCTCGCCCCAAATGTAATAGTCCTTTTCGGGTGCCTGCGGGTCGGCCAGGGCCTTTTTGAACCATGCGTGCTCGTCCGACGTGTGGTTCACCACAAGGTCCATGATCAGCTTCATGCCGTTTTTGTGCACTTCTGCAAGCAGCTTCGTGAAGTCGGCCATTTTGCCGAATTCTTTCATGATCTTTTTGTAATCCCGGATGTCGTAGCCCATGTCGTCATTGGGGGAATCATAAATGGGCGACAGCCAGATGACGTCCACGCCAAGGTCCTTCAAGTAAGGCAGCCGGCTGGTGATGCCGGGCAAATCGCCAATGCCGTCGCCGTTTGAATCCTGGAAGCTGCGGGGGTAAATTTGGTACACCACGGCTTCCTTCCACCAGGCGCGCGCCGCCGGGCCCGTGGGCACAGGCGGTGTGCCGGGTTCGTTTGCCACCACGCGCAGCAGCGCCGGAACAAGCCCCGGGTCTGTTTTTTGCAGCATGCGGTGCACCACGGACATGCGCATGCTCATCACCAGCGGGTTTGCCAAAAACTTGGCCGCCGGACCGGCCGAGCGCGCCAGCATGTCAACAATATCCTTGCCAACGGGTGTTTCGCAAACTTCCCGCAAAGTGCTGTTCATCGAAATCATTTGCCGCCTCCTTGCTGTGGGGGGTGTTGTTTTACCATAAGCAAATTAAAGAAAACAATATACCATTTGTATATTAGCCGTTGCCCATAGCCGCCTGGTTGGCCCGGTGCTGGCGCAGCAGGTTGTCGATGCGCTCGCTGGGGTTCAGCAGGTGGGAAATGGAGTGGTCGCTGTTCAGGTTGGCCATCAGGTAGGCGAGGTATTTCGCCATGTTCACTTCCACAAACCACGGGCGTTCCTGCAGCTCGGGGGAAAGATAGGTGAGGTTGGTGGACATCAGGCCGGTGAACAGGCCCTCCCGGTAGGCTTCGTCAAAAGCGGTGAGGCCTTCGGTGAACAAGCCGAAGGTCTCGGCGATGAACACGCGCTTTGCCTTGCGCTTTTTCAGCTCGCGGCAAATATCCAGCGCGCTGTCGCCCGTGGCAAGGATGTCGTCCGCAATCAGCACGTCCTTGCCTTCCACCGAGGCACCCAAATATTCATGGGCCACGATGGGGTTGCGCCCGTCCACAATTTGCGAGTAGTCGCGCCGTTTGTAAAACAGGCCGAGGTCCAGCTCCATTTTAGAGGCGTAGTAGATATTGCGTGCCGCACCGCCCTCGTCCGGCGAGATGATCATCATATGGTCCTTGTCGATGATCAAATCCGGCGCCACGCGGCACAGTGCTTTCAGCATTTGGTAGGTGGGGGCCACGTTGTCGAAATTGTTCAGCGGGGCGGCGTTTTGCACGCGCGGGTCGTGGGCGTCGAAGGTGATGATGTTGGTGACGCCCATGCCGAACAGTTCCTGCAGGGCAATGGCGCAGTCCAGGCTTTCGCGGGCGGAGCGGCGGTGCTGCCGCCCCTCATACAAAAACGGCATGATGACCGTGATGCGGTGGGGCTTGTTGCCCGCGGCGGCGATGATTCGCTTCAAATCGGCAAAATGGTCGTCCGGCGACATAGGCGACTGGCGCCCGTACATCATATAGGTCTCGCTGTAGTTTGTGATGTCGCTTAAAATATATAGGTCCAGCCCGCGCACGGACTGGTGGATAAGCCCCTTGCCTTCGCCGGAGCCAAAGCGCGGGCACTCGGCGTCCAGCATATACGTGCCTTCGCCCGCGGGCTGGCTTTGCAGCGTTGCGTCGTCGCCGGCGGCAAATTCTTTCAGGTAGTGCTCTACCATTTTGCCTCGGTTTGTGCACCCGCGCATGGCAATCAGTGCCAGCGGACGTTTTGTTTCGTGTGCGCTTTTTGACGCGCACCCGGCCATGGAAACCATAACATTACACCCCGTTTTCCCTTGAGTCAGAACATGTATTCCCAGCGAAGCGTTGCCAGATTGCCGAGGTGTTTTCGTCTTGCGCAAGGCGCATTTTCGCGGCAAACCTTGGTGGTTTGCAAGAAAACGCAACGCGGCACAAAGTGAAAACGACCGGCTGGATGGTGACGCGTGCTGGGAATACAGGTTCTATGCCTTCACACCTGAATGATACGTGTCTGCCTTACAAGTATACCACAAAGGATTTACAGAGTGAACGTCTATTTTGCAAAGAATTTATTTCGAAGTACCGAAAAAAATGGTTATATTGTGACGGATGGCATATCTCGGTTAAAAAAATACCTTGACAATCGAGGTATTGCTGGTTACAATGTACTCAAGAGACTGAAGCAGAGAGGAGGGCCGGGATGTCCAGTACCTTTGACCTGATACGCGGGCACACAGATGCGATCATCCTGTCCAGTTTGTCGGCGGCGGACGGCTATGGCTACCAGATAAACAAGGATGTGATGGAGGCCACCGGCGGCCAGTTTGAGCTGAAGGAGGCCACGCTGTATACGGCCTTTCGCCGGCTGGAGCAAACGGGGCTGATCACCAGCTACTGGGGCGAGGAAAACGTGGGGGCAAGGCGGCGGTATTACCATATCACCGACGCCGGGCTGGATGCCTATGCCGTGTACAAGCGTGAGTGGGAATATTCCAAAGAGATTTTGAACAAGCTGATCCGCTGAACGCGGGGCGCTGACATTAGGAGGGGTTTGCAGAATGGACGCAAGCGAAGTGAAACGGGAACTGAAAAACCGCATCGACGAAAAATTTGCCGGCGCGCCGCCCAGCCGCGCGGTGTTTGAACTGCAGGAAGAGATTTTGGCAAACTGCACCGAGCGGTATTTCGACCTGGCAAAGGGCGGCATGGAGGAGGAAACAGCGATGAAAAGCGTGATTGACAATATCGGCGACGTGGACGAACTGGTGGCCGCGCTGCCGGCGGACGATTTGGCGGGGCCGTGGAGCCAGCAGGAAGCCCGCGAGCGCAGCGCCATGATTAGCACCATTGCGGCGGGGCTGTACATTTTGGCGGTGGTGCTGCTGGTGGTGGGCATGTGGCTGGGCGCCACACTGTGGGGTACCGCCACCATCATCGGCATCGCCATGGCGGGCCTCGTTTGCATCATTCCCACCTGCATGCTGGTGTACAACGCCAAAATGCACCCGAAAAGCAAGACGTCCTCCAGCACTATGGTGGATGAGTTCAAGGCATGGAGCAACGACGAGGAACGCGCGAAAAACATCCGAAAGGCCGTGTCCGCGTTTCTGTGGCCGGTGGTCATCGTCACCTATTTCCTCGTAAGTTTTTCCACCGGTGCGTGGTATATCACTTGGGTCATCTACCTCATCGGCGGTTGCCTGGAAACACTGGTGAACTTGATTTTCAATGTAAGAAAATGACATGAAGAAACCTGGAATTGCACTGATTATTGCAGTGGGGCTTATCACCGGCGGCAGCGGCGGTGTGCGCGTGCACTACAGCTAAAGTATGCCCGGGCAAAACTGCGGAAAAAAGAAAACCGCCCCGCATTTGCGACGAGCAAAGCGGGGCGGTTGGTTTTGGTGACGTGTAACTCATTTCACGCCCACGGCGTCGGCCAGTTCTTTGTCGATAAAAACGGTGACATCCCGGTGCAGCTTCAGGAAAGTGGACGGATTTTGCGTGGTGATGCTTCCGCCCTTCACAAGGCCCTCGATGGCTTCCTTCTTGCCCTTGCCCTCGGCCAGCATGATGATTTTTGCGGCGGACAAAATGCCCTTCATGCCCATGGTGACGGAAAGGCTGGGCACGTCGGCGCGGGTGGCGAAAAAGCGGGCGTTGGCGTCGATGGTGCTTTCTGTAAGGGGCGCGGGGTGGCTTTCGGCCACAAGGGCGGTTGCCGGCTCGTTGAAGGCGATGTGGCCGTTTGCGCCGATGCCCAAAAGCTGCAAATCCGGCGCGCCGCCCTCATACACCTTTTCCTCCAGTTCCGCCGCTGCCTCCTCCGGCGGCTTTGTGCCGGAGGCTACGAAAGTGTGGCTTTTATCGATATTTATATGGTTGAACAAATTCGTGTCCATAAAATAACGGTAGCTTTGGTCATGGGTGGGGGCAAGGCCGCAGTATTCGTCCAAATTCACGCTGCACGCGCGGCTGAAATCCACTTCGCCGGCCTTGTTCATGCGCGCAAGCTCGGCATACAGGGGCAGCGGTGTGCCGCCGGTGGCAAGGCCCAGCTTTGCGGTGGGCTTTTCCCGCAGCAATTCCCGGAACATGACGGCCGCTTTTTTGCAGCTGTCTTCATGGGTCTGTGATACGATGATCTTCATTCTGGCAACACCTCACACAATCAATTTCCCAAACGGATTTTATTATACAACGAAACAGCGCATTAGGGAAGTGCCCCGTGCCGCGGCCGGCATTGCGCCCTACAGGTACATTTCCTGCTCCGGCGCGCCGGGGGAGGCGGTGCCGGCCGGGGCCGCCGCTGCGCGCCACTCTTTTGGCGTAAGGCCTGTTTCCCGTTTGAACACGCGGCACAAATAATTGGCGCCGGAAAAACCGCACAGGGTGGCGATGACCGCAAGGGTGTAGCCGCCCTCCGGCAGCAGGCGCTTTGCCGCCTCCACGCGGGCGAGGGCGAGGTGGCGCCCGGGCGACATGCCCACCGCCGCCGTGAACACGCGGATGAGATGGCATTTGCTAACGCCCAGTGTTTCGGCCAGTTCGTCCACACCGTACAGCTCGTGGTAGTGGGCGCTGATTTCCGCCATGGCCGCCGCGGCCAGCGGCGGCAGGGCTGTTTTGTGGGAAAGGGCGTCCGCCAGCGCGCACACCAGCTGGTAGCACAGCGCGCTTTCGGCGCCCGGCGCCGTGCGGCCGGCGTTTTCGTGCAGGCGGGCAAGGAGGGCGGCGGGCGCAATTGCGGCGGACGCTGCAACCAGGGCGGGCGAAGCCCGCCCTGAAAGCGCGCGGGCCATCTCTTCCGCCGCGCCGCCGGAAAGCACCGCGTAGCAAAGGGTGCAGCCTGCGGGAAGGGCCAGTTCCATTCCGCCGGGGCCGCACAGCACGTCCCCTGCGGAAGCGGTTTGCCGGCTGCCCAAAACGCACTGCCCGCGCAACACCGCCGCGGCAAGCAGCATGCCCGGCCCGCCGGGGGCCGTGAAAAAGGGATTGCCCGCAGTATCGCCGTTTTCTTCGCCGCAGGCAAAAATGGCGCAAAACGCGCCAAAGGGAAATGTCAACATTTGCACCACCGAATCAATAAAATGCTATATTATTTTGGCTAACCACGTGGTACCATTATATCAATGGAAAAAGCGGGGTGTCAAATCTCCGTCAATAATTTGAACATTTTGGAGGAACGCCATGGCCAGCATCAGCCTGAAAGAAATCTACAAAATTTACCCCGGCGACGTGACCGCCGTCAAGGATTTTAACCTTGAGATCACCGACAAAGAGTTTATCGTGCTGGTCGGCCCGTCGGGCTGCGGCAAATCCACCACCCTGCGCATGATCGCCGGTTTGGAGGAAATCTCCAAGGGCGAATTGTACATTGGCGAGCGCCTGGTGAACGACGTGCCCCCGAAGGACCGCGACATCGCCATGGTGTTCCAGAACTACGCCCTGTACCCCCATATGACTGTGTTCAAAAACATGGCCTTTGGCTTGGAACTGCGCAAAACCCCGAAGGATGAAATCAAACGCCGGGTGACGGAAGCCGCCAAGGTGCTGGACATCGAGCATCTGCTGGACCGCAAGCCGAAGGCTCTCTCCGGCGGCCAGCGCCAGCGTGTTGCCCTGGGCCGCGCCATGGTGCGCAACCCGGCGGTGTTCCTTTTGGACGAGCCCCTTTCGAACCTGGACGCCAAACTGCGCGCCTCCATGCGCACGGAGCTGATCAAGCTGCACCAGCGCCTTGGCACCACCTTTGTGTACGTTACCCATGACCAGACCGAGGCCATGACCATGGGCGACCGTATCGTGGTGATGAAGGACGGGCTCATTCAACAGGTGGACACCCCGCAGAACCTGTACGATTTCCCCTGCAACACCTTTGTGGCCGGCTTCATCGGCAGCCCGCAGATGAACTTTATGGACGGGTCGCTTCACAAAGACGCCAAAGGCTATTTCGTGCAGCTGGGCAGCGACAAACTGTACCTCGACACCTCGAAGGACCTGTCGGCCCTGGCCGCCTATGAGGGCAAGGCCATCCGCCTGGGCGTGCGCCCGGAGGACATCAAGGACGACGACGCGTTCCTTTCGGCGAACCCGGATGCCGTGATCGCCACCTCCGTGGACGTGAGCGAGTTGATGGGCAGCGAAGTGTACCTGTACCTTGCTTACGGCGACGCCCGCCTGACCGCCCGCGTGGCCCCGGACACCAAGAGCAAAACCGGCGCCGAGATCAAAGTGGGCATCGACATGCGCAAAGCCCACCTGTTTGACCCCGAGACCGAACTTGCCGTGCTGAACTAAAAACAAGCCGCCTCCGCGGCACCTGAAACCTATGCACTGCAGCACCGGCGGCCATTGATATGTGGCCGCCGATGTTGTTTTTTTTCTGCGGGTATAGTAAGATTGAAAAGGTCGTACGCATTTTCAAACCGGTATGTAAATGGGGTAAACACTGTGGAGAAAACAAAAGGGTTTTCCGGCGGGCTTCCGCTGGAATATTTGTGCGAAGAATACGAAGAAAACAACTATATCGACCCGTCCGTTTCTGAACGGCTGGGCGTGAAACGCGGCCTGCGCAACGCCGACGGTACCGGTGTTCTGGCCGGGCTTACCAACGTGTGCGACGTGGTGGGTTACACCATGGAAGACGGCGTGCGCACGCCCGCGCCGGGCAAGCTCATCTACCGCGGCATCGACGTGGAGCGCCTTGTGGAAGCCGCCGTGGAGGAAGACCGCTTCGTGTTTGAAGAGGTCATCTGGCTGCTGCTCTTCGGCACATTGCCGTCGGAAGAGCAGTTGACGGAGTTTTGCCACATCATAGAAGAAAACCGCAATTTGCCCGAGCAGTTTGCCGAGGATGTAATCATGAAGGCGCCAAGCCCGGACATCATGAACAAAATGGGCCGCAGTGTGTTGGCCCTTTATTCCTTTGACCCGGCCCCTGAAGATGTGAGCTTGCAGAACGTCATTTTGCAGTCCATCCGGCTCATCTCCTCCCTGCCCACCATCATGGTGAACAGCTGGCAGGTGAAGCGCCGCGCCTATGATAAAGAGTCCATGGTCATCCACCAGCCAATGGCCGGCCAAAGCACGGCCGAGCACATTTTGAGCACCTACCGCGCCGACCAGAAGTTTACCCGCGAAGAGGCAAAGCTTTTGGACATCTGCCTTGCCCTGCACGCGGACCACGGAGGCGGCAACAACTCCACCTTCTCCTGCCGGGTGCTGTCGTCCTCCGGCACGGACACGTACAGTGCCATCGCGGCGGCCATCGGCAGCCTGAAGGGGCCGAAGCACGGCGGCGCGAACCACCGGGTGATGCAGATGCTGGACGCCATGATGGCGGGCGTTGAAAATTACGACGACGACGAAGAGGTTTTGGAGTTTTTGCGGCAGGTGCTGCGCAAAAAGGCGGGCGACGGCAGCGGGCTCATCTACGGCCTGGGCCACGCGGTGTACACCGTGTCGGACCCGCGCGCCATCATTTTGCGGCGCGAGGCCGAGACCCTTGCCATTCAAAAGGGCTACGAAAGTGAGTTCAAGCTGCTGCACGCGGTGGAGCGCCTTGGGCCGGTGGTGTTCGCCCAGGAAAAGGGCGACAAAAGCGTGTGCGCCAACGTGGACCTGTACTCCGGCCTCATTTACAAGATTCTTGGCATTTCGCCGGATTTGTATACGCCGCTGTTTGCCATTTCGCGCATTCCGGGCTGGTGCGCCCACCGCGCGGAGGAGATTTTGTTTGCGGGCCGCATTATGCGCCCGGCCTATAAATATCTTGGCGTGACGCAAAAATATCGCCCGCTTACGGCGCGTTTAGAGGAAGAGTAAGCGCATGCCCGCGGTGCCGCGGGAAACCGGTTCTTTGTTCAGAATGCATAGAAAGTGAGTACTGCTGCCAATGAAACGGAAAATGCCGACCATCCTGATTTTGTTCGTCATGGTGCTGATTGGGGCCATGTACTGGGTGGACCTGTCGTACTATACCGACTACGCCACCGGGTTTTTGCTGGCGGGGTCGGTGTGGGCGCGGTATGCCGTGCTGCTGCTGCCGGCGGTGATGGCATTTTTGGGCATGCGCACCGTGGGGGCCGGGGGCATTTCGGCCCTGCGGGTGAAAAACTACGCTTTGGCCGCGGCCTTTGGCCTGGCGGCGCTTTCCGGCGGCGTTTACGGCATTGCGCGGCTGGTGGCGGCGGTTACAGAACTTTCGGTTTACAGCGGCATTATGGGTATTTTGTGCCTTGGATACGCCGTGTGGATGGGCCTGTGCGCCGTGCATTTCGCGCTGCAAAAGGAGGCCGCGCCCACGCGCAGCGCCGTGTTTGGCGTGGCGGCCAGCCTGCCGTTTTTCATGCTGGCCATTTCCCGCGTGATGGTGCGCCCTACCAGCCTCTACCGCGTTGCCCCCTTTGTGGCCAGCGTTTCCGCCATTATTGCCATTTTGTGGTTCTCTCTGTTTTTGCGCGCCGCTTATGTGGCCATGCCCCAGCGGCTGGCCCGCCTGTTATATTTTGCGGGGGTGTTCCTGTTTTTGTTCGGGGCTTGCCTCGAGTTCCCCGGCGCGGTGCACCGGGCGCTGTTTTTTGACGCGGGCTTTGCGGCGCTGGCCGAGGGCGCGGCCATGGGTGCTTTGGGGCTTGTGGGGGGCGTGCTGTCTGTCTCTATCGCCGGCCGCGCGCCCGATGCGCCGGAGGAAGATTTGGACCCGGACTGAACCGCGGTTTTGACATGAAAATAGTATGAAAAAGATGGTATTTGACAAAAAATGAACGCTAACAACACACGCGACGAACAAGCGAAAACCTTGAATATCTTCGCATTCCTCTTTTTGCACGGAAAAGGGGCCATGCGCTGGCTTGTGCTGTCCATTTTAGCGGCGTTTGCGGCGGTGGGGGCAAATTTTTTGATGCCGCAGGTGTTCCGCTTCGCCGTGGACGGCGTGCTGGGCATGGACACCGAAAGCCTGCCGCCGTTGATGCAGCCTGTTTTGGAAAAGCTGGGCGCGCAATATTCCCAGGGGCAGATGCTGGCGTATTGCGCGGTGGCCGTGGTGGTGTTGATGGCGCTGTCCGGCGGGTTTTTCTTTTTGTCGCGCACGGGCATGGCCAAGGGGACAGAGCTGTTTTGCCGCAACTTGCGTAATAAAGTGTACCGGCATGTGCAATACCTGCCGTTTAAGTGGCATGTGCAAAACCAAACGGGTGAAATTATCCAGCGCTGCACGGCGGACATGGAAGTGATCCGGAATTTTTTGTCCGCCCAGCTTTTGGAGTTCATGCGTACGCTGCTTCTGATTGCCACGGCGCTGGTGCTGATGTTTTCGATGAACGTGCCGCTCACCCTCATCGCCACGGCGTTCATCCCGCTGATTGCGGGCTATTCCATCGTGTTTTTCATTTTGGTGGGCCACCGCTTTTTAAAGGCGGACGAGGCCGAGGGAGAACTAACCTCCGCCGTGCAGGAAAACCTGACCGGCGTGCGCGTGGTGCGCGCCTTCGGGCGGGAAAAATATGAACTGGACCGCTTCGACAAATTCAACAACTCTTTCGCCAATTTGTGGCTGCGCCTTGGCAAAACCTTGAGCCTGTACTGGGGCATCGGAGACTTTGCCACGGGCCTGCAAATCATGACCATCGTGGTGGCCGGCGCGGTGATGGCCGCGAACGGCAGCATCAGCCTGGGCGAGTTTTTGGTGTTCGTAAGCTACAACCAAAGCCTTGCGTGGCCCATCCGCGCGCTGGGGCGCACCCTTTCGGAGATGAGCAAAACCGGCGTTTCGGCAAAGCGCATCCAGGAAGTGATGGACGAAGAAGAGGAACAACCGGAGCCGGACGCCAAAAAGCCGTGCCTGTCCTGCGGCATCCGGTTTGAAAACGTGACCTTCCAGTACGAGAACCAGCCGGTGCTGAAGGATTTGAACTTCACCATTGAACAGGGCACTACCCTGGGCATTTTGGGCGCCACAGGCAGCGGCAAAAGCACCATCACCTACCTGCTGAACCGCCTGTACGACCTGCCGGAGGGCTTTGGCGAAATTTACTACGGCGCCGTGCCCATCAAGGAAATAGACCGGTACTACCTGCGGCGGAACATCGGCCTGGTGCTGCAGGAGCCGTTTTTGTTCTCCCGCAGCATCGAGGACAACATCGCCATTGCGGTGGAGCGGCCGGAGCTCAGCCGCGTGCGCGCCACGGCCCGCATTGCCGATGTGGACGACGCCATTTCGGGGTTCACCGCCGGGTATGACACGGTGGTGGGCGAGCGGGGCGTGACGCTGTCCGGCGGGCAAAAACAGCGCGTGGCCATTGCGCGCACGCTGATGCTGGACGCGCCGGTGATGGTGTTCGACGACTCGATGAGCGCGGTGGACATGGAGACGGACACGCGTATCCGCGAGGCGTTGCGCAAAGAAAAGGGCGATTCCACGGTGATCATGATCAGCCACCGCATCAACACGCTGATGCACGCGGACAAGATCATTGTGCTGGAGGACGGGCGCATCACCGAAACAGGCACCCACGCGGAGCTGATCCAACGTCCGGGCGTATACAAGCGCATTTATGACATGCAGAGCGGTCTGTGACCAGACGGGACGGTATCGCGGCCTAAAGACGTAAGCGTCTTTGAGCCGCTCGGATGCAAACTGGTACATTGCGTAAATGAACAAATCAACGGCGCAGGCCGGCAGCCTGCACCCAGAGCCGCGCAAGGCGCGGCGATAACGACAGCCGCGGCACGCGGTGAAGGGGGCGAGGAAATGCAGGAAGAAACCTATACGGGCAGCAGCTTCAGCCTGAAGGTTTGGGAAAAAATGCTGCGGTTTATCCGGCCCTATCTCAAAAACCTCGCTGCTGTAGCGGGGCTTTTGGTGGTGCTGGCGCTGATAGACATTGCCGTGCCGCTGTTTTTAAGCAAGGCGGTGGACCTGTTCGTGGTGCCCGCCACCACGGAGGGCCTTGTGCCCTTTGCCGTTTTGTACGGCCTGATGGTGCTGGCCCAGGGCGTGCTGGTGGTGTTTTTTGGGCGGCAGGCCATGGAGGTGGAAATTGGCGTTGGGCGCGATTTGAAACGTGCCAGCTTTGTGCATTTGCAAAGCCTCGGCCTGTCTTACTACAACCAAAACGCCGTGGGCTGGATTTTGGCCCGGGTGATGAGCGACACGGACCGCATTTCCGGCGTGGTGGCCTGGGCCATGACGGATTTGTTCTGGAGCGTGTTCTACGTGGTGGGCGTGTTCATCGCCATGCTGGCGCTGAACTGGAAACTGGCGCTGCTGGTGATGGCGGTGGTGCCGGTGGCCGCCGTGCTCACGGCGCTGTTCCAGGGCAAGTTTTTGCGCGCCCACCGGGAGATGCGCGCCGCAAACAGCCGCATTACCGGCGCGTGGAACGAGGGCATCACCGGGGCGAAAACGTCGAAGACGCTGGTGATTGAAGACAAAAACTGCGCCGGTTTTGACGTTCTGACAGGCCAGCTGTACAGAGCGTCCATGCGCTCGGCCATGCTGAACGCCGCGTTCATTCCCGTCATTACCTTCTTTTCGGCGGTGGCGGTGGCGCTGGTTTTGTGGCGCGGCGGCAACATGGTGCTGGAGCAGGTGCTGGACTTCGGCAAGCTGTCCGCCTTCATCGCCTACGCGCTGGGCATCCTGGAGCCCATCCAGCAAATCACCCGCGTGCTGGCGGATTTCATTGCCACCCAGGCCAACATCGAGCGGGTGACCGGCCTGCTGGAAGCCGCGCCGGACTTATCCGACACCGAGGCAGTAATTGCAAAATATGGCGACGATTTCAACCCGAAATACGAAAATTTTGAAAAAATAAGCGGCGATATCGAGTTCCGGGACGTGTGGTTCCAGTACCCGGATGGCGACGAATATGTGCTGGAGGATTTCAACCTGAAAATACCCGCGGGCACAAACGTGGCCATTGTGGGCGAAACGGGCGCGGGCACAAGTACACTGGTGAACCTGGCCAGCCGCTTTTACGAGCCGACGAAGGGCATGGTGCTCATCGACGGGAAGGACGCGCGGCTGCGCTCGAAGCAATGGCTGCACTCGCAGCTGGGCTATGTGCTGCAAAACCCGCATTTGTTTTCCGGCACGGTGAAAGAAAACATCCGCTACGGGCGCCTTTCCGCAACGGATGAAGAGATTTATGACGCGGCGCGGCTGGTTTCGGCGGATACGGTGGCCGCGAAGCTGCCGGACGGCTACACCACGGACGTGGGCGAAGGCGGCGACCGGCTGTCCACAGGCGAAAAGCAGCTTATCAGCTTTGCCCGTGCCGTGCTGGCGGATCCACCCATTTTTGTGCTGGACGAAGCCACCAGCAGCATCGACACGGAGACGGAGCAGCTGATTCAAAACGCCATCTCGCACATTTTAAAAGGGCGCACCAGCTTTTTGGTGGCACACCGGTTGTCCACCATCCGCCACGCGGATTTGATTTTGGTGGTGGACGACGGCAAAATTGTGGAGCAGGGCACCCACGACGAGCTGATGGCCCAAAAAGGCGTGTACCACGGGCTGTACACCGCTATGCGCGTGGAAGAGGAGATTTTGGAGGAGTAGCGGCTGGGTGCAAGGGTTTGCTGCAAATGATCCGGCCCCGGATGTCCGGTACGCGACGCACATCTACCTTCCGCGGTGCCCTGCGTACAACAAAAATGCGTTGTTCGCGGTTCACCTTGCGGCTGACGATATACTTACGCGCACCGACCATCCGGGGCCTTTGCTTTGCGCAATTTTCATTTTAGTCTATTTGCAGTCTCAAAGAAAGCGCTACCCATTCACCACATTCCGGGGCGTTCCGTTCAGGAAGGCCTCGAAATTTTCCACGGCCATGTCCATCAGCCGGGCGCGGCTTTCAAAGGACGCCCAGGAAATATGCGGCGTGATGATGCAGTTTTTTGCCGTGAGCAAGGGGCTGGCCGCCGGGATGGGCTCGGTGGTCACCACGTCCAGCCCGGCGGCCGCCACTTTGCCGCTGTCCAGCGCGGCGGCAAGGTCGGCTTCGTCCACCAGGGCGCCGCGGGAATTGTTGATGAAAATGACGCCGTCTTTCATTTTGGCAATGGAGGCGGCGTTTATCATGCGCGTATTTTCTGGGAATAGCGGGCAGTGCAGTGAGATAATGTCGCTTGCGGCATACAGTTCGTCAAGCCCCACCAGCCGCACACCGGCTTCCGGCTCGCCTTGGGGCGAGGGCTCGTGGGCCACAACATGCATGCCCATGGCCGCAGCGACTTTGCCCGTTTGGCGGCCAATGCGCCCGTAACCGACGATGCCCATGGTTTTGCCGGAAAGCTCGATGAGGGGATGATCCCAAAAGCAGAAATGGCCGCTTCGGCCCCAGCGCCCGGCGTGCACCTCATCACTGTGGTGGCCGATGTGATGGCAGATTTCCAGCAGCAGCGCAATGGCGAACTGGGCCACGGCGTCGGTGCCGTAGGCGGGGATGTTTGTCACCGGGATGCCCCGGTTTTTGGCGGCGGCAAGGTCGATGATATTGTAGCCGGTGGCCAAAATGCCCACATAGCGGATGGACGGGCAGGCGGCAAACACCGCCTCGCCCAGCGGCGTTTTGTTGGTGATGACGATTTCGGCGTTTCCAATACGCCGGATGATTTCCGCTGTGTCGGCAACTGGGGTCTGGTCGTAAACCGTGAGGCTGCCGTGGCGCTCAAAGCCCTCCCACGAAAGGTCTCCCGGGTTTTCGGTATATCCGTCCAAAACAACGATTTGCATAGCGGCCTCCCATTTTTGTATACGTGTTCCAGTATAATGCCCTAGGGGCTGAAAAGGCAAGCCCCGCAAAAAAGTGGAACAAAACGTGGCGTAAAAATTGTAACGCTGTGGGGAATATGGTATATTATATCGTGAATGGAATAGGTGTATAACTGCTGATGTACGGTTAGGAGTGGTGTGGCAATGGACGTTCCGGAAAAAATCTTCAATATCCAGTATCTGTCTCATTTTGCGGGGCTGGACACGCAGGCGGGGGTTGCGGAAAGTGGCTCGCGCAAGGCGTATTTTGACGCGCTGCAAACTTTTCTTGAGGACGTTCCGCGCTTGCTGGCCACCTTTGACGAGCACAAGCCGCCGAAAGAGCTGGCGGACGACGTGGATGCCCTGCAACTGGAGCTGTACAAGATTTGCGATGTGGGCATCACGCCGAAAATAGGGGAACTGCTGGTGTTGGTGAAGAAAAAAGGCGACGCAAGGCAGATATCGAACAAATTTTTTGAGATACAGAACGCGGCCAACACCCTGTGCAGGAAGATCCAGCTTGCTGTTATCGGCCCGGAAAGCGCCGAAAAGGCGAAGCAAGAGCCGGCTGCCGCCGGAGAAAAAGGCACGCCGCAATATCCCGCGCCGGTGACGGGTGACGAGGCGCTGGAAGACATGGTGGTGCCCGCCGGCGGGGGCGCGGCGTCTTTGGCCGCAGCGGGGCACGATTTTGACGCGCCGCGGTTCCACAAGGCCGTGCGGCCCGAGGGTTTTGCCAAGGTGCAGGGGCTGATTGAGGAGTTTGAGTTTGACGCCGCGCTGCGCGGGGCGAAGGCGCTGGCACGGTTTTCATACGGCGACAAGGTGGACCGGGCGCTGAACACCGTGGTGGACGGCCTTGAAAGTGGCAACTACAAGGGCGCGCGGCAAGAGGCCATAAGCCTGATGAAATATGTGCAGGAGGCCTATGCCGCCGAACAGGCGGCCCCGCGCAAGCCGGTGATTTTGGCCATTGACGATGTGGCAGACGTGCTGACGGCCCTGAAGAACATGCTGCGCAAGGATTATGTGGTGTACTGTGTGACGAATTCCTCGGCGGCACTGAAGTTTTTGGCGGACAACACGCCGGACTTGATTTTGATGGATGTGGAAATGCCCGGCATGAGCGGGCCGGACCTTGCGCGCGTCGTTAAGCAAATGCAAAACTGCCAGAAGGTGCCTATCATTTTCTTGTCCGGCAACGCCAGCGAGGAAGCCATCAAGGAATCGGTGGAGGCCGGCGGCGAGGGATTCATCCGCAAGCCGGTGGATTACCAGACGCTGATGGACCGCCTTGGCAGGCACCTGAAAAAACAACGGCGTTGAACGGCGCATATGAAAAACCGCCCCGGTGATCCGGGGCGGTTTTTTTGCGGTTTTACCGGGCGGCTTCTGCCGGCGTGGGGGGAGGGACCGCTCTGGAGTGCTTGGAGCATAAAGGCGTCATATGCATTTGGGCTTGCGGCTGAAAAGCGCCAAAACGGGTGCAAAACAGGGAAAACTGATTTTACGCGGATTTTACACTGGCGCGGTTTTCAATTTTACATTGGCCGCCTATACTGTGAATCGTCAACTGACAAAAAATTGAGGATTTCACAGGAGTGGAAACATGAAAAAGACGATTTTTGCATTGCTCAGCGCACTGATGTGCTTGATTTTCGTGGCCGGTTGCTCGGCCAGCGCAGCTGCCGACAGCAGCGCGGACGCAAGCGCCGAAAGCACGGAAGCGGCCCAAAGCGAAGCCGAAGCCGCCGACCTTGGCGACATCACCGTGGTTTCCCGCGAGGACGGCAGCGGCACCCGCGGCGCCTTCATTGAGCTGATGGGCGTGGAAGTGAAAAATGAAAACGATGAAAAAGAAGACATGACCACCGTGGAGGCCGTCATCGCGAACAGCACGTCCGTTGTGATG
>JAVBNG010000013.1:0-90629 GCA_031551695.1 Oscillospiraceae bacterium | reverse complement strand
ATCATCTTGTCGCGCAAAATGCCCGCAAGGTGCAGGTAGTTGTCCCACTCGGGGTTGTGCTGGCGCTTGCTCGAGTCCTTCGTCCACGGCAGGCCCGAGATGTCCAGCAGGTTTTGGGTTAACACCACACGCTGGTTTAGCAGGTCGAAAATGGTGTTGAAGCCGTCGGGATAGGCGGGTTCGAATTCCAAACAGAAGCGCTTGCTTTGGCGGTAGTGCTTTTTCAAGTTCTCGTCCTCAATCTCCGCCGGGTCGTCGGCAAAAATCTCGTCGTAAAAGCAGTCGATGATCTTGTAGTTTTCCAGCACCACCTGCAGCCGCGCAGTCAAGCCGCCGGGCAACTTTTCCGCATAGCCATAATAGGTTTTGCCACTGGGCGCACTGCTCATGGCGTCAATGATGACGCCGAGGGGCAGCATGCTGCGCTTCACGCTGTTGGACGCGCCGCTGACGAGGTCGAAGTCGCCAGCAAGACGATTTTGCGCCAGCATTTGCTGTTCCACGGCGCAGATGCCGTTGTTCAGCACCACCAGCGTTTGAGCCGTGCGGGCCTTGGTGGACTGGTAAAAGCAAAAACTACCGCGCCGCTTCGAGGCGTTTTGATACAGCCGCTTGTAATAGGACGGCGCGGTGCGCTCGTTGAACTCCACGTGGACAATCTTGCCCTCCGCCTTTACCACTTCCAGTATACCATGATATCCCTTGTCGCCGGGGTAATGGGGAGCAAAATCATTTTCGGCCCTGTAATATTCGCCCTTGATGAGCCCGAGGGGCGGCTGCGCCGTCCAGCTCAGCTTGTCCAACACGTTCACGTTCTCTTCCTGTTTATCCATGGGCTTTTGACCTGTCCAGCCGGTTTCTGCCATCGGTGTTTCCTCCCGTTATGCGTTTTATTGGTCTTTTTCCATCTCTTCCGCCACCACTTTCGCCATGCGCAGGTAGTTGTTCCACACGGGCGAGCGCGGGCGTTCCACGCTGCGGGCGGTGGCATCGCTATTGGAGACAAGGGGGACGTCCTGTTTGCCGGGAGCGTCCCACACCACGCCCATGTCCGGGCCATCCACACAGGGCAGGCCAGAAATGTCCAGCAGGTTCTGCGTTTTCAGCACCTTGTCTTCCAGCTGGCGCATCTGGTCCGAAAAGCAGACGAGCCAGGCGTGGCGGTCCCACCCGGAGGGGAACGGGTCTTCATAAGTGGAAGAATGATATTTGCTCTGGCGGTAGAACTGCTTCAAATCGTCATATTGGATATCCTTCGAGTCGTCGGCAAAAATCTCGTCGTAGAAGCATTTGACGATCTTGCCGCCCACCACCACCACCTGCAGCCAGCCCGTGAGACCATAGCCGAAATCCTCCACATAGCCGTAATAGCGCTGCTGTTTGCGGTTCGGATCCTTCATCTGCTTTGCAACGTCCTTCGTGAGGCCGACCATGTTTTTCATAGAGAAGGATGCGCCCGCCAGCAGTTCAAATTCACCGTCCAGCGGCTTACCGCCAACAATTTGATTTTCCACATGCTCAAACCCGTTTTGCAACACTTTACCATAGGCGACACTGCGGATTTTGTCGTGGAAATCCTGGAAAAACTGGAACTCTGTGCGGCGCTTGGAGAGGTTTTGGAAATGGCGCACATAGTAATTGCCCATGGTGCTTTCGTTAAACTCGGCAAATACCGGCTTGCCATCACCGTCCGTCACCACCTCCAGCATGCCCAGGTGGCCGGGGTCGTCCCAGCGGGGGCTGTAACGCAGCCGGGCGCTGAAGTAATCGCCTTTCAAAAAGCCTTTGTACGGCGGCTGCACCGTCCAGCGGATCAACTGTGCCTCGTTATCTGCGTGCCAGGGTCCAAGTCCCAGCGTGCGGGTTTTATCTGCCATATTCGCGCTCCTTTTTCACGTTGTTTCAGAAGTTTTCCTGGTCTGCAACTCGCGGGCGCGAAAGCAGGCGCAGAAATGGTCGCCGCCGAAATCTTCAAGCTGAGGGTCTTGCCCGGTGCACGCCGGCTGCGCATACAGGCAGCGCCTGGCAAAGCGGCAGCCCGGCTCCGGGTTGATGGGGCTGGTCAGCTCGCCGATGAGCTTGACCCGCTGCATTTTTTTGTGGATGTCCGCCTCGGGGATGGCCGAAAGCAGCGCCTGTGAATAGGGGTGCACCGTGTTTTTGAACAGCTCGTTCGACGGCGCCGTCTCCACCATTTGCCCAAGGTACATCACGGAGATGTTGTTGGAGAAATATTTCACCACGCTCAAATCGTGGGTGATGAACAGGAATGTCAGGCCGTATTCAGCCTGCAATTCCTTCAGCAGGTTCAAAATCTGCGCCTGGATGGATACGTCCAGCGAGGACACCGGCTCGTCGCACACAATGAACTTCGGCTTCAGCGACAGCGCCCTTGCAATGCCCACGCGCTGGCGGCGGCCGCCATCCAGCTCGTGCGGGTAGGAGTTGAACAGCCGGGCAGACAAACCCACCACATCCATCAGCCGGGCCACTTCTTTGATGAGGTCGGCTTTGTTTGCGATGACGCCGTGGATGATGAGCGGCTCGCCGATGATCTCGCTGATGGTCATGCGCGGGTTCAGCGAGGAGAAGGGATCCTGGAAAATGATCTGCAGATCCTTGCGCAGGCTGTGCAACTGATTTTTGTCCATTTTGCAGATGTCCTGCCCGTCGAACAAAATCTCCCCGCCTGTCGCTTCGTGCAGGCCGATGATGAGCCGCCCGATGGTGGACTTGCCGCAGCCGCTTTCCCCCACAAGGCCCATCGTCTCACCTTTTTTGATGGAGAAGCTCACGCCGTCCACGGCGTGCAGCAGGCCGGTTTTTGTCTTGAAGTGCTTCATGAGTCCCCGTACTTCCAGAATGTTTTCAGACATTGGCAGCCTCCTCGCCGGCCTTGACAGCCTTGATTTTGCCCGAGGCGATATGGCAGCGCACCTTATGGGTGCCGCCGGTCAGCGTCATGGGGGGCTTTTCCTCCGTACACAGGGCCTGTGCATACGGGCAACGGGGCGAAAAGCAGCAGCCCTTCGGCAGGTTCGTCGGGTCCGGCATCTGACCCGTGATGGGCCGCAGCATTCCGGAGGTCTCGTCGAGGGTGGGAATAGAGCCAAATAGGCCGGTGGTGTATGGGTGGCCGGTGTCGTCATAAATTTCGGCCACGCTGCCATATTCCACGATTTCGCCCGCGTACATGATGGCCACGCTGTCGCACACCTGCGCCACCACGCCAAGGTCGTGGGTAATGAGCAACAGTGAGGTGTTCAGTTTCTGTTTCAGGTCATTCATCAGCTCCAGAACCTGCGCCTGTATGGTGACGTCAAGCGCCGTGGTGGGCTCGTCCGCCAAAATCAGCTTCGGGCTGCAGGCAATGCTCATGGCAATGACCACGCGCTGCTTCATACCGCCGGAAAACTGGTGCGGGTATTCGTCGTAGCGCTCCTTCGGGATGCCCACCAGCTCCAGCATCTCGCCCGCCTTTGCCTGCGCCTGCTTTTTCGTGAGTTTTTTGTCGTGCAGGCGAATCACCTCGGCAATCTGGTCGCCCACCACGTATACCGGGTTTAAGGACGTCATCGGGTCCTGGAAAATCATGGAGATGTCGTTGCCGCGGATGCTGCGCATGGTGGCGATTTTCTGCTTCAGCAGGTCGCGCCCTTCGAAGAATATCTCGCCGTCGGTGATTTTGCCTGGCGGGTTCGCTATGATTTGCAGCACACTGTATGCCGTGGTGGTTTTGCCCGCGCCGGTTTCACCCACAAGGCCCAGGTTTTCGCCCCGGCGCAGATGTAAATCCAGCCCGTTCACGGCATGCACCACCTCGTCTTCGGTGCAGTATTCCACTGCGAGGCCGCGAATATCCAGCAGCAAATCGTTTTTTTTAGATGTCGTGTTCATGGCGCCTCCGTCAGTTTTTCAGTTTGGGGTCCAGCGCGTCACGCAGGCCGTCGCCCAGCATGTTCAGCGATAAAATAGACAGCATGATGGCAACGCCGGGGAAGGTGCACACCCACCACGCGCTGCGGATGTACTGCCGCCCGCCGCTGAGCATGCTGCCCCATTCCGGCGTGGGCGGCTGGATGCCAAGGCCGATGAAGGACAGCGAGGCGATGGCTAAAATAGAGCCCGCAATGCTGAGGGTGACCTGCACGATGACCGGCGCCAAGGCGTTTGGGATGATGTGGCGCAGCAAAATGCGCTTGTCCCGCGCGCCAATGGCCCGCGCCGCCTCCACATATTCTTCGTTGCGGATGGTGAGCACCGAGGCGCGCACCACACGGGCAAAGGGCGGAATATTCGACACAGTGATGGCGATGAGCATGTTGACAAGGGACGGGCCCAGCGCCGCAACGATGGCGATGGCCAGCAAAATGCTGGGGATGGCGAGGAACACGTCCATGATGCGCATGATGACGTTATCCGCCACCCTGCCGCCATAGCCGGCGATGGCCCCAAGCAGCCCGCCAAGGATGCAGGACAGCATAATGGTGGCAAAGGACAGCGGCAGCGAAACCCTTGCGCCGTACACGATGCGCACCAAAATATCGCGGCCAAGCTCGTCCGTGCCCAGCCAGTGCTCCGCAGAAGGGGGCTTCAGCTTCAGGGCGGCATTTTGCATGATAGCCTGGCTTTCATAGTCAAAAAACACGTCGGCAAAAATGGCAAAAAAGATGATGACGCCGAGGATGATGAGGCCTGCTACGGCCATTTTATTCTTTTTCAGCCTGCGCCAGATGGAGCCGATCTGTGATTTCTTTTTCGCGCCGCCCGCAGCTTCCACGGCGGCCTGTTTTGCAATGCTATTCCCCATCATGCTACCCCTTTACCTTGTATTGTGCCTTGATGCGCGGGTCGAGGAAGGCGTACAGGATGTCGATAAACAGGTTGATTACCGAAAAAAGCACTGCCAGGATCAGCACAATGGCCATCACAACGGGCGTGTCGCGGATCTTGATGCATTCCACCAGCAGCCGGCCAATGCCGGGCCAGGAGAACACCACTTCCACCAGCACCGTGCCGCCGATGGCAAAGCCGAACTGCAAACCGATGGCGGTGACCACCGGAATGAGGGCGTTGCGCAGGGCGTGTTTCACCACCACCACGCTCTCCTTCACGCCCTTGGCGCGGGCAGTGCGGATATAGTCCTGCCGGATGGTTTCCAGCATGGCCGAGCGGTCCATGCGGGTGATGATGGCAAGGCTGTTGGCCCCGAGGGTGATGGCCGGCAGAATGAGCGATGAAAAGCCTGTGAATCCCGCCGAGGGCAGCCAGCCCAGGTAGGCGGCAAACACCAATATCAGCATGATGCCCAGCCAAAAGTTTGGCATTGACACCCCGATGAGCGCCGTGAACATGGAGATATTATCAACGGCGGAATATTGCTTCACCGCCGAGATGGTGCCCAGCGGGATGGCCACCGCCACCGCAAAAATGATGGAGGCAAAGGCCAGCAGCACCGTGCTGGGCAACCTGGCTCCAATTTCCGCAGCCACCGGCAGGCGTGAACGGTAGGAAACGCCAAAATCACCTGTAACGGCGCCTGCAATATATTTGACATACCGCACCAGGAACGGCTGGTCCAGGCCCAGTTCGTGGTTCAGTTGGTTGTAGGCTTCCTCCGTATATCCGTCGCCAAGCATCATCTCCACCGGGTCGCCGGGGGTGAGATTCATGATGGTGAAGACAATCAGGCTGACCCCAAGCAGCACGGGGATGAGCATGATCAGGCGTCTGATAAAAAATTTAAACATAAGCGGTCTCCCGGAAAACACATTGTGTGGTATTGGGAACGGCGTCGTGGGTTTGAAACGGGTGTGTGGCCCATGCCAAAACCGCCTGCATGGGCCACACGGGATACTGTTTTGTGAAAAGATTTAGCCCATTTGGGTTCCGTAAATGTAGTGGGTTTTACCCGGGTACAGGCCGAAGCCGCTTACATTGTTCTGCATGCCCGCGTTGATGTACTCGCTGCACAGCGGGATGAGAGGCAGGTGCTCGGCCACGATCTCCTGCACCTCGGCGTACAGTTCCTTCGCCTCGTCCAGGTCCGGCACGGCGCAGGCTTCGTCCAGCAGGCGGTCCACTTCCGGGTCCGTCCAGAACTGGCGGTTACCGGATGGGCCAAGGGCTTCCGTGTGGTACATAGCGCGCAGGTGGCTGTCCACGTCGATGGATGTCTTCGACAGGACGATCATCTCATGCTTGCCGGCGCCCGCCTCGGAGAAGAAACGGCCCTGCTCGGTTGGCTGCACTTCCAGCTCTACGCCAATTTGGCGCAGCTGGCCCTGCAAAACCACGGCGCAGTCGGTGTCCAGCTGGTTGTCTAGGCACCAGATGGTGGACTGCAGTCCGTCGGGGTAGCCCGCCTCGGCCAAAAGCTCCTTGGCTTTTTCAATGTTGTAGGAGTAATCCACATTCTTCGGCGCGGCAGAGCCGAACATCTTGGCCGACACCATGGTGTAGTTGGCCGGGTCCGCCATGCCGTTGAAGGCGATGTCGATGAAGTCCGGGATGTTGATGGCATAGGCGAATGCCTGGCGCACACGCTCATCCTTGAACTTCTCGTTTTCGCAGTTAAAGCCGAGGAACCACATGGTGGGGCTGGCGGTCTCGATGAACTGCAAATTGTCGTTGGCCTTCACTGTTTCGATGTCATTGGTGGCAAGGTCAAGGGCGACGCCCACTTCACCGGTCTCAAGGCCGATGGTGCGGTTGATGGCCTCGGGGATGTGGCGGATGATGATTTTGTCTATTTCGGGGCGGCCAAGGTAGTAGTCGTCAAAGGCTTCCAGCACAACATCACCGCCAAGGTCCCACGAGACAAACTTGAACGGGCCCGCCCCCACGGGGTGCTGGTTGAACTTTTCGTCGCCCTCTTCCACTGCCTTGCGGTTCACGATGGAGGCAGCGTCCAGAGACAAACGATACAGTAAGGCGTTGAAGGGCTCGTTGGTGATAATTTTGAAGGTGTAATCGTCCACGATCTCTATTTCTTCGATAATGAGGTAGTTGTAGTTGACGCCGGGGCTGGCGATGGTGCGCTCCAGGCTCCATTTCACGTCTTCACTGGTCATGTGGTCGCCGTTGTGGAAATAGATATTGTCCCGCAAGTGGAACACGGTGGTGCGGTCGTCTTCCACTTCCCAACTCTCCGCCAGGCGCGGCACGATCTCCATGTCGTTGTTCAGCAGCACCAGCCGGTCAAAGATCTGGGTGGTGGCGCGGTAGATGGCGATTGTGGCCTGGTTATGCGGGTCGAGGTAGGTAGGCGCCTCGGGCACGGCATACACCAGCACTTTTTCGCCGTCGCTGTTTGTGGTTACAGTGCCGGAATCTGCGACGGAAGCGGCGCTGTCCTCAGCCACCGCGGCGTCTGTGCCCGTGTCTGACGCGGCAGTGCCACCGCCGCCACAGGCCGACAGAATGCTGACGAGCATGGTGAGCGCCAGCAGCAATACGAGTGGTTTGCGCAGGTTGCTTTTCATTTCAGGTCCTCCTCTTTCTCATGAATGGTACTTTTGGTGTTGACAGGTGCAGTGTTTGCCAGTAGCGGATGTTTCCCGGGCGCGCCCACGGGAGACTGTTTTATTTTTAGTTCGCGGTGGCCGTGCCGCGAATCTCGTCCAAAGAATCAATGCCCAGGTCTTCCATCAGGGCTTCCAGTTCTTCTAAAAGACGCTTCATGAAATCCGGCCGCATCAGGTTCGACGAGCCCACCTGCACGGCGTGTGCGCCCACAAGGATATGTTCGATAATATTTTTCGCGTTGATGATGCCCCCAGAGCCGATGACGGCCATGGGGGAGGCCGTTGCCGCCAGTTGTGTGCAGCGCAAGGCATATTGCTTCAAGCCGTAGCCCATGTTCGACGAGCGGCCCATACCGCCGCAGCAATATTTGCGTGTGTAGATGTCCACGGCGCAGCCCTCGATGCCGTTGTAGCTGACGAAGGCGTCTGCCCCGGCAGCGTGCAGGGCCGCGGAAATTTGCTGCTGGGGAAGGTCCGCCGAGGGAGCTTTGATGAAAACAGCCTTTCTGCCTGCCGCTTTTTTGGCCCGGCTTACCAGTTCCGTCAGGGTCTCGGGGCTTTGCCAATAGGGCGCCGCGTCCGTGTCGGCCCCGGGCATCATATAGTACGGGCAGTTCAGGTTCAATTCGATGCCCGCCACTCCTTCTACACCGGAAAGGTAGGCCGCTATCTCTTCCATGTCGTCTATGCTGCGTGCCTTGATGTCCAGCACCACGGGTACCCGGTTCCACGGCAGGCGCGGCAGCACTTCCTTCACAAAATTTTTTACCGAGATATTGTTGGGCCCAAAGGCGCTCATGAAGGTGGTTTCGCCCTTGTACACCCGGCGGATGCGGTTTGGCCCGCCGTTTTCCATGCCGAGGGAATTCGGCATCACGGCGCCGAGGATGGAGACGTCAAACACGTCCAT
This sequence comes from Oscillospiraceae bacterium, assembly GCA_031551695.1. Lineage (GTDB taxonomy): Bacteria > Bacillota > Clostridia > Oscillospirales > Ruminococcaceae > JAAYCI01. The sequence goes on along the minus strand of JAVBNG010000013.1, from coordinate 82,193 downwards.
GTACTCGATGACGTTGCCGAAAGTCGCGGCCGCGGGCATGATGGGGTTTTTCATCACAAAGCCGCCGTTTGCGGTGGGAATAGTGACTTGTAAGTTCATGGCGGCCTCCTAGCTCAAAATTTCGAAGGTGGTGATGTCGGTTGCAATATCCACTTTTGCAAGCGGCTGGTATGGGCCTTGGCAGCACATCAAAATGCCCGCGGGGGCGGTTTTGTCCACATTGGTTGCGGGGTTGTGGATGGCGCAGCTGGTGCAGGCGCCCACGCCGCAGGCCATCACCGTGGGCATGAACACGATGGCCTTCTTTACCGACTCGTCGTCCAGCGCCTGGGTAAAGTCCAGCAGTTTTTGCGGGTTCAGGGCAATCAGCAAGCAATCCGCCTTGCTCTGGCCCGCCGCCGCCACGGCGGCTTCCATGGAGTCGGCCCTGTGGAAATGGGCGGCCTCGCCGAGAAGGGGTTCGCCATCCTCGCTGTCTAAAAACAGCACGGCCTTGCACCGGTCGGCTTCCTTCAACACAAAGGGCAGGCAAGCGGGGTAGGCCGCGGCCTCGGTGATGGCGAGAAAGCTTGTGCCGCTGCCATCCAGCGGTCCGCGGCCCCGCGGGCCCCAAACCACCACGGCGTCGCCCGGGCTTTGGCGGTACAGGTCACTGCGCGCCGGCGCAACCACTACAAACCCGTCGCTTGTGCTTTTTTGAATCATATAGGCGTAGGGCCATTGCACCTCTTTGTCTTCCGTTTTCACCATCATTACCTGCCCGGGGGCAAACACCGTAACAGGATACGCTATTTCCACAACGGCATACTTCCTGCCGTTGGCAGTGATCCGTTCATTTGACCGGACGGTGGTATCCGTAACTTGAATGCTGTGCTGTGCCAACTTGTGGTCCCCCCTGCTCGTTTTGAGTAAATTACAGTTAGCTGGTGCCGGGCGCAGTGGAAAAGGTTCCTTAAATGTGTCGAAAACCGTCGAATTGTACCGCTGTGCTAATGGTACCATACTTTCGCGCCGTTCGATTATCGCTTTCATCGAAGCTGTATCGAAAACTGATATGGTGAAAATGCCGGATATGTTTGTGCAATATGTCTAAAACAGATTGATTCCCGCGGTGGCTTTGTTGACAATTCAGATGGTACGCTTTAAAGTAGACGGAAAGGACAAACCCGCATTGGCACAGGCAACGGAGGCAGCTTTGTGAAAATAGAGCATCTGGGTTACGTGGTAGAGGCGGTGCGTTGCGGCTCCATCAACCGCGCGGCGCGCAACCTGTTCTTCTCACAGTCTAACCTGAGCAATATTATTAAAAATATCGAACTGGAGCTGGGATATCCCATTCTGGACCGCACAAAGGAAGGCGTGGTGCCCACCGAGGAGGGCACCGTCTTTTTGCGGTGCACGGAAAAAATATTGGCGGAGTATGACAAGATGCGCAGCGTGCCCAGCCAGATGGAAGAAGCGCCGGACATCTCCATTCTGTGTTCCCGCTCTCCATTTGTGATGCGCAGCTTTTTCCAGTTTCGCAAAAACGAAAGCGTGGACGGCTTCCGCGACACCTTCCAGGAACTAGGCATAAAAAACAATGTGGACGCTATCATTACCCACAAGGGCCGGGTGGGCGTCATAGCCATTTTGAAGCAGAAGCTGGACAAATACCGCGAAATCGCCGAAAGTTACGGGCTGGACCTCGAAATCCTGCGCGACAATATCCCGCTGGTGCTGATGATGAGCCCGGAGCACGAACTGGCCGCGCGCGACGGCGTGAATATGTCGGAAATTTCCCAGTACCCCTTTGTGGCGGATTTGGACGTGGACTATGACGACACCCTCGGCGTGTACGACATCACCGACATGCGTAGAGTGCTGTACGTGACAGACCGGGCCAGCACCTACGAGGCTGTGCGGCACGAACATTACCTTTCCACCATCCTTGGCATAGACGCGCCGGACGCGGAGCAGCACCACTGCATCTGCCGCCCGGTGGAGGGGCACGAGGACGGCATGGTATTGTTTTACATCAAGCTGAAGGGCACCGTGCTGAACCGCCGTGAGCGCGATTTTCTGGAGTATCTGCGCATCCAGCTGAAACGGGCAAAGCACCGGGTTTAGCAGTTGGCAACAAAATGGGCCCGCCGGAATACCCGGCGGGCCTTTTATGTTAGAACCGTTCTATGCCTTTGCAAACTCCGCGCCGGGGGAATGGCGCAAGGTGCCGTCGGCCAGCAGGGCCACATAGTCCACTTCCACACCGTCCTGTGCCAAACCGGCCAGCAGCGCCTCGCCCTTTTCCACGCCAAGGATGAAAAAGGCCGTGGACACAAGATCCGTATAAACGGCCTCGGGTGGCAGGATGGACACGCTGGAGATGGCGAGCGGCATGGGGCAGCCGGTGCGCGGATCCAGCAGGTGGTGGTAGGTCACGCCGTCCTTTTGGAAGCCATGCTCGTACCACGACGACGTGGCGACACCACGGTCTTCAAGCGGCACCGTGCCAAGGATACGGGACGCGTCATCCGGATGGCGCAGCGCCGTGCGCCAAGGCTGCCCCCCCGTGCCAGCATCGCGTCGATTTCATCGTCCGCCGGAACACGCGGCTCGTCGGCCAGAAAACCCCACAGCTTCACCAGTGGCCCCACGGCGGAATCGAAGGCGCCGCCGGTTTTTTCGGCAAAGCCAAGGTTCAGGCAGATGAAATCCAGCAGCATGCCCGACACCTTCACCGGCACATTTGGTGTATAGCCGGCGCACAGGCGCGAAAGCTCCGACGAGGCGTCGAACATGCTAAGGGTCTCTTCCACCTGCATCGCCTTCGCTTCCGCCGCGGCAAAGCAAGCGGTAAACGCCGCGGCACCGGCAAGCTCCGTTTCATCAATGCTGACTGTGCACAGGGTGTCGTAGGCGAGAAAGCTCGAAGATTTCATGAAATCGGTTTTCGCCATCCTTTTTTCGTTGTCCAGCGCCACCGGGACGGCGGGCGCCGTTTCCCTGTAGGATAAATCAGATATCCACGTATGTCAAGCGCATGGGCGCCGTACTATATGGTGAAAGAGGAAAAAGGTTCTTAAAGTTGGGTTAAAAGTATTTGCGATTGACAGAGATAACCAATAGTGTGGGCAAGAACAATGTAAACGCATATGCTATTGCGTTTTTTATAGCGTGGTTTATTCTTCAGATTCACACAACATCTCAGTTTTGAAACAGAAAAGCACCCGATTTCTCGGTGCTTAAAGTTTGCTATATCCGTCTGACCGTTCCACAGAGCCTTGGTACCTTTACCAACGTTCAGAGACCTCTTGAATGCCATTCTAAGCCGAATTAAGCACCAGAAAAAATATGTGGAAACATCGTAAGATTTGTATTCCATTATTTACACCATTCACATATGTTTTTCTGGTGTTCCATCGCAGTTCCATCGCGGAGTGTAAATACGAACCAGGCGGCTTGCACCAACACTTTGCAGCTTTCGGGGCCGCTTTCCACTGTTCAGTGGCATCAAATAATCCTGCGGCTGCCACGCATTGGATTATAAAGAATTCCTGTGAATTTCCCTATTCGGATAATCCAAAACTCCTGTAAGTTTCGCTATCGGGATTTTGCAATAGTCTTGCGACTAGACCATTTGAGGTATTACACGATTATCACTCATTTTACTCACAATAATCCTGCGAATTGCACCCTCTGGATATTTGCTCATTTCTCCCAGGTCACATTCTATATTTTTCGGGGTTGTACTCTTCCGGTCGCAGCTCATGCTCTGCCGGTTGATAATCTTCGGATTGATATTGAGCGTGGCGGGCATCCAAAACACCTTGGTCATCCGAATCGGAATCCGCATATTCAACCGGCTCTGTCGCCACAGCGTCCAGCAAAATCTTTTCCAAATGCTCCCGCTCTGCAAAATCGTTTACCGAAGCCAAAACCAACGCATTGCGCACATAGCCGGCACTCGCGGCAAGTAATTCCTGGTCCACATAATAACCATGGCTTTCAATAAAGAACGTCATCGCCATTACAACAGTGCGCGTGTTCCCTTCGCGAAATGGATGAACTTTCCAAATCAAAGGGAATGTCTCCACCAGTCGTGTCACAAATTCTTCGCGGGACAGATTTGCCCAGTCGATTTGGCTAATCTTTTGCCAAACATCCGCCAAATCGCTCTCTATCTTGTCGACGTCGGAATACCACACACTGACGCCGGCCAAAATCTGTTCACGTTTCTTGATGTTGATAACGCGGAATTGCCCCGCCCAATCATAGATATCTCCAAACAGGTATCTATGGATGTACTGGATGCCCTTGCTTGAAAAGTCGCTGAATCCAGCCTCGTAAAGCAACATCATGTTGGCACGGGACTGCTCTGCTTCAACCAAATCCAAAGTCTTTGCGTCCTCAATATCCAACAGATTCCTCAACACGGAACTGCCTTCATAAATGTAAGGATCAGCCATGTGCCCTGTGCTCCTGGTTGGCCGCCATTTTTTTGTGGGAAGATAACAACAGGGACTTCATTTGTTCGCCAGAAATCTCTCCCCGAGCCCAGCGGGCAGACAACTGGCGCGCGTTGGCGCTAACAGGCACGCCTTCTATCGCATTCAGGGCATCTGCCACCTTAACTGCAGCAATACGCTTTTGGTGCGCTTTCTGTGTCATGAGAAACACCTCTTCGCTTGATGCAACTATTATACCATATACTAAGCAGACAAAGACATTTTTTATCGCTTTCGCTCTTTCTTTGGAAAAGCCACCGCTGTTGTCGAGCGTTCCGGCGCTGCGATATACTGTTCTTCCGCTATCCGCTGGCACCATACAAGCAACCGCCTTGCCTCTTGCACGTTCCCCGTGTCCAGTTTGATAATAGCATCTGTAATCCCGTTGAACAAGAGGCTGTAGGCCTTGCCCGCGTCAAAGTTCACTACCCCTGCCCCTTTCTGCAAAAACCTCGAATTGTAATCGGACTATTGGTCCGATTATATCATGCGGAATCCATTATAATCAACCCATGAGTGGTGATATTGTGGATAAGATGAAAAATGCCGCGGGCAAGAAGATACGCGCCGCTAGGTTGGCGGAAAGCCCACCTGCAACACAGCAGGATTTAAGCGCGCGCCTTGAGGTGCATGGTGTCACGCTGTCTGCCAGTTCTATCGGCAAAATTGAAAATGGCACCCGGCCTATAACAGACTTGCAACTCATCGCTTTTGCAAAGGCGCTGAAGGTAAAGCCCGAGTGGCTGATCCAGCCGGACTAGTTAATATCGTAGCCAAGGCGCCTTCAAGATGAAGGCGCCTGAATTTTTCTCCACCTATGATACTAATTCTCTCAAACAAAAGTGCAGGTGCGCGCAATTCACGGCGCACCTGCACTTTTGTTACTCCTCCTCTCTCCTCTTCGCTTTTCTTTTTTCCTCCTCCCGCATCTCCTCGGCAATCACCTTGTCCGCGTAGCTCTCTGCGGCCTTGAGGCTCTCATAATGCTCCTTGTCTGTGGTCAGACAATCCACTGTCAATGAAATCATAAAAGCGGGAAAATGGGAAAAGGTGTAGTTTGTTGCTCTTGTTAAAACGCAATATCTGGCTCACGCAAATTTCCAGAGTCAATAATTTGGCCATCCCTCTCTTCAAAGGGATAGCCAAATGTATCTATTCATATCTCTTTGTCAGCCTTTTATGCCCGACATGGTGATGCCCCGGACGAACTGCTTTTGCGCACAGGCAAACACGATGCAGATGGGCAAAATGGACAAAGTAGACGCCGCCATGAGGATATCGAACTGGTTGCTGCGGTCGCCAAACAGGGCGCTCAAACCCACCGGCAGGGTGAATAGGTCCTTACTGCTCACCGAGATGAGCGGCCACATATAGCTGTTCCAAGTGTGCATGAACAGGAAAATACACAGCGTGGCCAAAGCGGGCTTCACCAACGGCATAATGATGTTGAAGAAAGTGCGTATCTGGCTGCAGCCGTCTATCTCCGCCGCGTCGATATAATCGTCGGGGATATCCACCATAAATTGGCGCATGAGGAAGATGCCGAAGATGTTTACAAAGTACGGCACCGTAAGCACCAAATAGCTGTTGGTCCAGCCGAAGCCGATCATGATCTTGTACACTGAAACCATCAGCGTTTCATAAGGAATCATCATACAGGCCATCATCGTCAAAAACAGCACATTGCGGCCCCGGAACTTATACTTGGCAAACACATAACCCACAATGGATGAGGTAAGCACGCCGAACGCTGTGTTGACGATGGCAGTGCCGATGCTGTTGCCGTAGTACCGAAGAAATCTGAAGGACGAGGTGGCGGTGAGCACCGTGGTATAGTTATCCACCAGCTTATTCGTCTGTGGCCAGAAGGTAGGCGGCATGCGGAAAAGCTCGGTGTTGCCTTTCATGGAGGAAATAAGCATCCAGTAAAGGGGCAGAAGCATCAGCAGTGAGCCCGCAAACAGCAGCAGGTAAATCAGCAGTTTGCCGGCTGTCATTTTCTTTTTCATTCTATTTTTCTTCAGCATTCCTCACTCCTCCTCAGGCACGGCTATGCTTGCCCTCCTGCGACAGCAGCCATTGCATCAGGCTGATGGCCAGGATGATAGACAGCAGCAGAATAGACATCGTGGACGCATAGCCGGTATTGCCCTGTTCTATGCCCTGTTTTTTAATGTGAAGCATCAGCACCATGGTGGAGGTGCCCGGCGTGCCGCGGCCCTTGGTGATAACATCCACCGGGGTAAAAAGCATAAATGCGTTGATGGTGGACATGATGGACACGAAAATGAGGTTGGGCTTGATCAGGGGAAGGGTGATGCGGAAGAATTTGGTAAACGGGCCGGCACCGTCCAGGTCGGCCGCCTCCATCACGTCAGGCGAAACGCCGCGCATGGCCGCCAGCAAGATAAGAGCATAGTAGCCGAAAGAGTACCAAATTTGGATGATAGAGATAGAAGCCAGCGCCTGGCTGCTGCTTTGCAAAAACAGCTGCGGCGGCAGGCCAATGGCCCCAAGCATGGCATTGATGAGGCCATACTGGGGATGATACAGCCACACCCACACCAGGGCAACGGCCGTCATGGGTACCACGGTGGGCAAAAAATAGATAAAGGTGAAAAGCTCGCGCACCTTGTCCACCACGGCATTTAGCCCGGCGGCCAGCAGCACCGACAGGACAAGCACACTGGGCAGGATGATGATGACCGCCTGCAAGGTGTTTTTCAGCGCCACGGGCACCAGGGGGTCGCTCGTGAACATTTTGATGTAGTTGTCCAGCCCCACAAAACTGATGTCGCCATACTGCATTTTCGCGTTGGTAAAGCTATAACCCACAACAGACAGAATGGGCAGGAACATATAGATGGTGAACCAGGCCAGTACGGGCACCAGTATCGCCAGCACAAATAATCGTCGGCTGTTTTTTCGCAGCCGCAGCCGCTCAAGCAGCGGCATCTTTCCGGTTTTTCCTCTCATTTCGCGCTTCCCCCAAGGCCGGCTCGCCGCGCAGGCCGCCACAAATATGCTCCCGCAAGGGGCATTCACAAGAACACCGCCGCACAATAAAGATAATGTGTTGGCAGGCGACGAACAGGAGCGTCATCGCCCGCCAACAGTTTAGCGCATACAGCCAGCCGGCACTTACCGGCCCAGGTTCTCCTCAATCATGGCATTGCCCTCGCGCTCCATGGTGGCCAGCGCGGTGTCGATATCACCGCTTTCCAGCACCTGCTGCAGCTGGGTGCGCACAATACTGTAGATGAGCGTACTGGAGGACAGGGTGTAGGAGCCAGCGTCACGGCCATACGCCTGGATATCATTCGTAATGGCCAGCGCCTTCTCCACACTGCCCACCTCGGGGTCGTAGGTCAAGTCCATTTCGGCGTCGGGGCGGGCGGGCACCATGCCGCAAGCCAAGGCCCAGTCGGACATACGCTCGGGCTCGCTCATGAACTCTACAAAGGCCCAAGCGGCTTCAGGGTACTCACAATTGGCGGATACGATGTAGCCCCAGTTGTCGCCGGCCACGCAGAAGGGGTCGGCTCCTTCCACCATGGCAGGCATGTTGAAAACTTGGTAATTCAGGTCAGGCATGTCGAGGTCCATGGTGGATGCGTACCAGGGGGCGCCCACGCACATGGCGGCTCCGCCCTGGTTAAACAAATCCATCCGGTCCTGGCCTCGGTCACTAATGCAGTCCGGGTCGGAGGGGTCGCAATACTTCAGCATGAACTCCAGGGCCTTGCGCGCTTCGGGCGTATCGAAGTGCACCATTGCGTTTTCAGGGTCGCGGAAGTCGCCGCCATACTGCCAAATCAGCGAGCAGAACATGGCTTCCCACGCCTTGTATACATAGGCCATGCCGCTCTGCATCACCATGCCGTTTTCAATAATCGTCAGACTCTTGGCAAATTCCAGCAGCTCGTCCCAGTCCTTCGGGCCGTTGTTTTCCACCCAGCCGTCGGGCAGCTCCACGCCCTGCTCAGCCAGCAGGTCCATGTTCACCAGAAGGGTGGGGCTCTCCAGGCCAATCTCGCTGGGCACGCCATAGTATTTGCCATCGTAAATTTTGTTATCGGAAGCGCCTTCAAGGTAGTTGCCTGCAACATCGAAGGAATCGGGTACCGGCTGCAGCTTGCCGGCCTTGGCCCACTGGGCCACACCCTGCCAGGTCTGGGCCACATCAGGCTCTTCACCGGCGGCGTAAGCCTGGGTCATTTTGTCGGCAAAGTTAGGAAAGTACTCGTCGCTGACCTCCACATTCGGATAGGCCTGGCGGAAATCCTCGACGGCAGCCTGGAACCAGGTGGACCATGACTGTGTGTCCTGTGTCCAGAATACCAGTTTTCCGCTCACGTCTTCATTCGCGGCGGCAGGCTCCGCGCTGGCAGCAGTCGATTCGCCGGCAGTCGATTCGCCGGCGGCCGATTCGCCGACGGCAGGGGCGCTGGTGCTGCTGCCGCCGCAGCCGGCCAGTGCACCCACTACCATCAGTAGTGCCAATACCAGGGACAATGCCTTTTTCATTCTCTCATTCCTCCATCTCTTTTTTTCCTCTTATTTTGCTCACAAGGCATGGCAACCCGCGTGTCTTGTTCCATCTTGTGCCAGTGGCCTATTGAACCTCTACAGAGCGTCCCGTTTTGGCGGACTCATAGATAGCGTCGATTACCTTCATGCCGGAAATCACATCTGCCAAAGGAACGGTGCTTTTTTCATCTCCCCTGACACACCCCACGAAATGCTCCAGTTGTCGCGCTAACCCTTGGTTCCAATTCATGGTGATGTCGCCCATTTGGGGAATAATGTCAACAAGGTATCCATCTTTTTCGGTATAGATCTCGAACGCCGGTTCCAGGGCCACCCCCGCACGGTTCCCATAGATATCAAGGGTAAACACTTCCTGGGTGGGCTTGATATGGCTATCGTAGCTGACTTCCAACTGGAATGTGCTTCCGTCGTCAAATTTTATCATAGCGATGGCCAGGTCCTCCGTGTCAAAGGCGCCTGTGCCATAGCCGGCCGCTTTGTACCATGAATGCTCTCGAATGTGTTCCCGCTTGCCAAACATATTATATGTACTTGCAAACACACTCACCGGTTTTGCCCCGCCCAGCAGGTAAAGAATCAAATCAATTGCATGCACACCCAAGTCGATGAGCGGGCCGCCGCCGGATTGGCTCTTGGTGGCAAACCAACTGCCCGGGTTCCCGCACCGGCGCACATACTTCGCTTTTGTAAAATACACACGGCCCAATTCACCGTTTTCAATGAGATGCCTGGTGTACTGCACCTTTTCAACAAATCTGCCTTGAAGTCCGTACATCAGAACACAGTTCTCACGTTTTGCCAAATCGGCAACTTGCAGCAGCTCTTCGGTGCTCAACGCAGCGGGCTTCTCGCACAGCACATGCTTTTTGTGTTCCAGCGCCATGCGCGCATATTCCGCGTGGGTATGATTCGGCGTAACAATGTCTACCGCGTCCATCCCACAGCTCGACAACATTTCAGAAAAACTGTTATACCAGCCCGGAACCTGCAAGTCCTCGGCCAGCTGCCGCGTTTGCTCCGGAATGATACCGCAAATCCCGGTAACTTCCACTCCATCCAGCGCGTTATAGAATTTGATCAGTTTAGCCGCTCTGCCTCCCGCGCCAACAATCCCGATTTTTACCGGTTTCATGACTTTCTCCTCTTCTCCGCCTCGATAGAGTGCTGTCACCTCAGGTATACGTCAGAATAACCTGCATCACATCCTGCGTGTGCTGGTCCACCAGATCGTATGCAGCCTGCCCATCTTTGAAGTCAAAGGTGTTCGTGATCATGGGAAGCAGGTTCATCTTCCCCTCATACATCAGCGAACGCACCACTTCCTCCACCCGGAACACGTCCCAACGGTTTGAAAGCGCCGGATTGACGCCACCGATCTGCGAGCTGACGAGGTTGATGCGGTTGTGGTGGAACTCATCGCCGAGCACCAGCCGGCTGGCCGGCTTCGGGTTGAAGCCCAGCGCCACCACCTTCGCCGAATATCCGACGCAGCGGATCGCCTCGTGCATCGCCTGGTCGTTGCCAGTCGCCTCAACGCACACATCGGCCCCGCGGTTGGCGGTGATGCTCCGAATGTAGGCCGCCACATCGTCCACCTTCGTGCTGTTGATAACTTCGTCCGCACAAAGCTGCTTCGCCATTTCCAGCCGGCTGTCGATCATGTCCACCACGATCACCCTGGCGCCGGAGAGTTTCAGGAACTGTGCGGTCAGCTGCCCCACGATTCCGGCACCGTACACGACCGCCGTCTCGCCCAGGTTCACCTGTGAGTCCAGAACACCGTTATAGGAAGTCTGCATCAATGCCATAAAAACGCCGCACCGGGGATCCAAGCCGTCCGGAAGGCGCTGGGCACACGCCGCTTCCTCCGTCAGAATATGGGTGGTCTTTTGAGACCATTTGTACCACCCGCCGCCATATACTACATCGCCAAGTGCAACCTTGCTCACGCCGGGGCCAAGCTCTGTAACTTTGCCCACCGCCTCATATCCGCTTTCCAGTGGATATGTGACGCTTTGGCCCTGCCCATTTACAAACAACTTCTTGTCCTTATCCCAATACTTTTCCATATACGGGTTTTGTCCCCGGTACTTGGTCAGCTCCGTGCCGGCGCTGATGCCCGAGCAAACGGTTTTCAGCCGCACTTCCCCTTCAGCCAGCGGCCGTTCTTCGTATTCTTCATACCCAATCTTCCGCGGTGCCGTGAACATAAGCTTGGTACCCATTGTGTTACCCCACTGTTTGATTCATATTTTTAAACGTACAACGGTTTTAGTACACGGATATTATCGCGGATGCTCCCATCCAAATCGCCCGGATCTTGGCGCACTTCCATAGACATATAGCCGTCAAAACCCAATTGTTTAACCGCCTGTGCCACCGCCGCCTGGTCCACCGAGCCTTCTCCTGCAACAACCCCCACAAAAGGAGCCCAAATTGCTGTGTCCCCATGGAAAACGGGGGCGGAGGGCGCAGGCCAGGGCTCGTCCGCTTTTCTGGGCCGCACATCTTTTCCGTGCAGCTGCACAATCCGTTTGCCAAGGGTGTTCAGTTCCTGCACAGGATCCATACTGTCATAAATGGGATTACCGATGTCAAAGTAGACGCCGCACCAAGGTGAATCCAGTCGATCCACCAAGTCCGCCAAGTCGTTGGCATTTTTCAAAATCTTTTGGTTGACATTCTCTATCGCCAGGATGACGCCATTCTCTTTTGCTGCGGCAAGGCAGGCGCCAAGCGAGTTGTAAAGGTGCTTGCGCGCGTCTTCCAGCGCTATGTCCGGCTGGTCGCCCACCGGAATCAAAATACAGTGGCATCCCAACTTCCCTGCCAAAGCCAAGCTATCTTTGATGATGGTAATTCCAAGCTCTCTTTCGGCGGCGTCCTTGCTTGCGATATTGACATACCACAAGCTGCCCAGGCACAGCGAAGGGATCTCAACGTCAAACTCCTCCATCCATTGTTTGAGTTGCGCCGGGTCCAGCGTTGCAAGGTATTCCTTCCAATCCTCCAGGCCATTTACCGGATGGCCAATGTTGATTTCAAATCCATCATAGCCATATTGCTTCATTTTCTGCATCGACTCCGGTATCGAGTAGCTCAATGTACATACAGAATGCGCAGCAAATTTCATTTCTGATTCCACCTTTCTGAATGCGCTGTCCCGGAAAAGCAGACATCGAGCGCGTTCACACAATTTTTAGGATAATTAACTTAATATCGCAAAATCAACCAAGGTTTAGAAGCCATTGCAACCCCTTTTGTCATTATGAACTAGGGCAACTGCTACTTTCCTGCTTAGCCTGAAAAGCCGCGGGCCACAATGAATTTGCTACATTTATAATTTTTTAATTAACCTATTTAAATAATAGTCTGTCTTTTTTGCTTTGTCAAGTCCTTTTGCCCAAACCCAGTCGCTTCTTTCCATTTTTCAGCGCCTTGATTGGAACTTCTCATGTATGGCCTTGCGCTATGGTTTGGGCGGCCTCACTAACAGTTTTTTCCTCGAAATATTCGTTTTGTTTCATCCATTCCTTTAGCTCTGCGCGGCTTGGGCTGTGCCCGGTAACCACATAATACCCCGACACTGCGTTGGCCACCCCCAAAGCTTGCCGGATGCCCAGCCCCGAGAGATGGGCGAATACGAAACCGGCGTTAAAATTATCCCCTCCGCCGGTAAGGATGGCAGGCGCCTCCACCACCTGATTTGGGATAAAGCCTTCATCCTCCCCGCTGCGGAAATAGCAGCCATTCGTCAGGTGAATAATAAGAGCTTGGCAACAGAAAGTGTCAAAAAGGGCCGCTGTTGCCTCCTTCGGTTCTCCCGGCAATCCCAGCTTCGCGGCCATCTGTTCCACCTCGTTCTGGTTCAGGCTGAGGATGACCTTAAAATGCCGCCCAAATTCCGCCACCAAAGCGGCCACCTCTGCTACTTCCTCAGCGGTGCGGGCCGAACAGTCCGAAAAATCCATAAATACCGGCATGCTCCGGTCAGCCCCAGGCCGGGAGAGCAAAAGCGCCAGCACGCCACGCCAAAGGGAAGTAGCCTGCCGCATCTCGCTCCAGTTCAATAAGGCCAACAGGTGCGCGCTGGCAAAAAGCTTTTCCAGCACATCCCCATCAAGGCGCTGGGCCAGCAGGGCGTAGTCCAGCGTTCCAATCTCCCCGTTCTCCGCCAGCATCAGCTTGCCATCGGTAAATTCCAGGGAATCGCAACGGCCCGGGTTGCATACGCTAAATAGCCGCGCCTTTTTCTCCAGCGGCTTGAAAGCGGGGTTCAATTCGGGCCATCCCATGGCGCCAATGCAGTTTACGCTCACGCCCAACGCCGCAAGGCAGCTGGCAAAGTTGGGCATGTTGCCCCCCAGTTTACTCTGCTGCAGCTCCGTTTCCAGAGAGCCGCTCTTTCCTGCTTTTCCGGCTACATATTGCCCAAACTCTTTTATCGTCTCGAAATATGGCGTTTGGCCGCCGTCTTCGCTACGCTTTACCCGCAAGATGGAGTCCACAAAGCCATCAAATCCCGTGGTCACACACATTGGAGTGGAATCGGTCAGCATTCCTTCCACCTTTTCCGGCAACAATGGCCACTCCCCGCTTTCCCGGCGAGCCCAAAGGCGCACCCCGATTATTTTTTAGCTTAATTAATATATTGAATAAAACAAAACACTCTTTGTGAAATGCTGAAACAAATTTTCCCCATCTCTATATCTCAGTCCAAAAGCAGGGTATCCTCAATCCTGCTGGTAGTCACCATGTTGGCCGACCCAATGATGCCTGGCTCCCGGCTTGATTTACGGTGCAACTGCACCCCGGCCACCGACAACCGCTCCACCTTGTCCCGAATGGTGGTGAAGAGACTGTCGCCCAGCAGGTCAAAAACCTCGCCCCCCAGGGAGATGTGGTCGCAGTCGTAGGATAACATCAGGTTATTGATGCACAAAGCCATGGGGATGGACACGTAGTCCACGGCGCTTTGCACCGCACCGGGGTCCGCCTCGCCCTCGCCAATGCCAAATTTTTCCCGCAGGCTGGCCAGATTGATGCGGTTTTCCAGCCAACCAGCCGCATTTTGGGCTGCCACGTAATCGTCCAAAAAAGACATGTAGCCAATCTCACCGCACATGAAGTGCCGGCCTCGCCGCAGCTCTCCGTTCAGCATAACTCCGCAGCCCAAGCCGGTGCCCAGAGAGACGTATATCAAATCGTTGTCCTGCGCCAGCCCCAAAGAGTGGAATTCTCCCTGCACCTCCATGCTCAGGTCGTTTTCCACCACCACCTCTTTGCCATAATGCTCCCGCAGGGTGGTGAGGTGCGGCTCAATACTGGTACGCTCCGATATGCCGATGAGAGGTGCCGTGATAATGGAGCGGGTATCCGGGTCATAAATGGCCGGCAGGCCAATACCAATGCCCAGCAGGCTGTCCAGGGATACACCGCTCTCCTCCAGCAGCTCGTCAATCATGGAGAACAAAAGACTTCCCAGTGTCCGCCCCAGGCTTTTTTCGGCACGCGTCCGCTTCATGGCCACCAGTTCTCCGGCCAGGTTTACCACCCCGGCTTTAAGGTAATCCCCCTCGTGAATGACGCCGATGGAATAATAACGGTTCCGGTTCAGGCAAAACATTTGCGGCTTGCGCCCCAGGGCCGCCGGCCCTTCGCCCCCTTCTTCCACCAGGCCCGCCTCCACCAGGAAGTTGACAATTTTGAGCACAGTGGGGGCACTGATGCCCGACTGCCGGGAAATCTCCGCCCGGGAAATCTCCCCGTGCCGGCAAATCAGGTTGTAAACAGTCAGCCGGTTCATATCTTTCAGGTGTGACGCAACATAGATCGGCATAAGAGTCCTCACAGTATCATGCAGGCAGGGTGCGGCCGCAAAAGTTTATTTAATTAATCTGTTTAATAATATACTTTCTCTGCCCGTTTTGTCAAGTCCCTTTGCCTCAAAAAGCCATAAACCTCCGTTAATAATTGCGTCAGAACGAATTTTATTTTATCGAGAGCTCCGAATCTGGGTTGGTCAGCAAATCAACCATATTGTGGGCCGCCACAACGCCCACATGGCATATTTCACGGTCTGCCAGGCCGGCCATGTGCGGTGTCAGCAAAACATTATCAAGTTCAAACAACTCACTGTCCACAAGTGGTTCTGTCTCAAATACGTCCAGTGCGGCCCCGGCAATCACCTTGTTTCGCAAGGCGGCAGTCAAGGCCTCAGTATCCACCAGGCTGCCCCGGCTCGGGTTTATAATAACTGCGCCGGGCTTCATTAATTGCAGCGTTTCTTCATTAATGAGGTGAAAAGTGTCCTCATTTGCGGGGCAGCACAGCACCAATATGTCCGATTCTCTAAACAAGGTTTCCCTGTCTACGTATTCCAGCCCATATTGGGCGGCAAGGTCTGCGCGCCGGGACGTGCTGCTTGCCAAAATATCCATGTCAAACCCCACGGCCCGCTTTGCCACAGCTTGCCCAATAGCGCCCAGCCCTATTATGCCCAGGGTCTTGCCCGAAACGGCGGAACCCCAAGGCACCCCATCCACCCATTTCCCTTGCCTGATATTGCAATCCCCCAGATGAATGCGCCGCTGCAAGCACAGAATCTGTCCCCAGATAAAATCTGATACCGCGTCATAGTTTTGCCTTGGGACATTGCACACCTTCACGCCAAACTGCTTGCAGTCGTCAACATTAATGTGGTCATACCCCGCACAGCTGAGCGAAACCGCTTTCAGTTCGGGCGCCGCCGCAAGAAACGCCGCCGTTATATTTACCTCGGCGGACATTAAAATACCGATGGGCTTTTCAGGCATAGCGCGCCAATAGGTTATGAACTCCTGCTCTTTTGCATGTAGGCGCCCTTTTGCCGGCCAAATAACGGGTTCCAGCCCTGCGGAACGCAGGACGTCCAATGCTTCGGGCACTTCTTCCAGGCAAAATGATATAATCAAAACCTTGCCGCTCATATAAACCGTCTCCCCTTGCTTTGTAAATGCCGTGTGCAAATGACTCTAACCCTTCGCCGCGTTTAGCAATTGCCTGCTGCAAAGGCGCAAAAACGCCCGAAGGATCTCAAACTGCCCCTCTTCATCCGCGTCATTAAATAAAGCAACTTTATCGTCCGGCAAAAACAGCTTGATAAATTGGGGTTCTTTTTTGCTTAGAACATATCCGTCGTTTTCAGCAATCGCGGAAAACGCCTTCTCAAACCAGTTTGGGTTACTTTGCTGGTCAATTTCTACAAACACCCCCGATGGAGACTTCCGGTAGCTGTAGATGCTCCCAAAATAGGCAAAAAGCGCCACCTCGCCATCAAGACTGCGCAACCAATACCGGTAGCCGCAGGCATATTGGCCAAAGTTATCAGGGTGCTTTACGATAAGCTCCGCCTCATATTCACCGCCCGCGCCCGACTCAAGGGCGGCTTTGTACTGTACCGTCAAACGGTATGCGTTCAGCAAATCATTGTTATCGAGCCGGAAAGGCTCGTAATACGCGGCCGCCACAATCGCTTCCGTGCATGTTTTTACGTATTTTGCAAGTTCTAACACTTGCCCCATGGCATCCAGCTTGTTCAGGGCGGCAAAACGCTCATCCGGCATGAACAGTTTGATATAACCGTCCTCCACCGTGTTCACTGTATAATCCTGTGTATTCTTTATTGCGGCAAGAACCGCCGCATAGGGCTCGAGGTTGTTTTTCCTGTCCACCTCCACCATCAGACCCATTTGGGTTTCGGGCAGATAAATGAGCCCCATGTGAAGGTAAAACCCCTGTCCCGTCCGCTTACAGTTTGCTTTACAGCGCATGCCGCACCAGTAAGGGCCGTTGCTGTCTGGCGCCTGGCGCAAAGGGGAAAGCTCCACTAAATCGCTTTGCACCGTGCAAACAGCCTGCTCAAATAGATCGCCAAACCGGTGGAGGGAGCGAAGCGCCTCCACATTTATCTGCGCTTTGTCCATCATCGGTATCCCTCCTTATTTCCAGCCGTAATCAGGGTTCTGCACACACAGCTTGCCCCCGCTGATCTCCACGAAAGCGCCAGTCAAGTAAGACGCTGCCTCCGACGCCAGGAAGACAACCGGCTTGGCAACATCCTCCGGGGTGCCCAGGCGGTGCATGGCAATCTGGCTCTCCATCGCCTCCCTGCGGTCCTCAATCACAGGGCGTGTCAAGGGCGTTTCTATGGCTCCGGGAATAAACCCATTCACACGGATGCCATAGGGCGCCAGCTCTGCGGCAAAGGTCTTGGTCAGGCTGCTGACCGCCGATTTGCTTGCGGCATATGCTCCACTGCCCGCAGACGGGATTAACGACGCCCAGGAAGAAGCGTTAAGAATAACCCCGCCCCTGCCTTTCATTGCGGCAGCGGCCTCTTTACAGCACAGAAAAACCGCCCGAAGGTTCACCGCCATCACCTTATCCCAAAGTTCCACCGGCGTGTCGCACAGGGAGGATTGGGGATAGATGCCGGCATTATTGACAAAAACATCGATTCTCCCAAGGTCGGCCAAGGCATCTTTGAACAATTTCTCAACCTGCGCCTGGTCAGACACATCGCAGGGGTAAACAAAAACATTCTCTCCCAACGAGTTTTTTACCTCCCGCAGGGAATCGGGGCTCAAATCACAAAGAAACAGCTTTGCGCCCTCCCGAAGGAACTCTTTTGCCACGGCAAACCCAATGCCGTGGATGGAGCCCACCCCGGTTATGCCCACCACTTTATCTTTCAACCCCAATTTCATAAAGCTACTCCTTATACTCTAAAATAGCCCCACGGCTGGCGGATGCAGCAAGCCTTGCATACAGCCCCAGATAGCCACTGCTGTGCCGGGGGCCGGGCCTTTTCCATTGATCACGCCGCTTTGCGAGAATCGCTTCGTCCACGTGCAGCACAATGCTGCCCGCAGGGATATCGATAGTAATTTTGTCGCCGTCTTCAATCAAAGCAATAGGCCCGCCTTCCGCGGCTTCGGGTGAGATGTGCCCTACAAAGCAGCCGTTGTTTGTGCCCGAAAAACGACCGTCGGTAATAATCGCCGTTGAGGCGGAAACGCCCATCCCATATAAATATTTCATCGCCTTGTACATTTCCCGCATTCCGGGTCCGCCTTTGGGCCCTTCGTACCTGATCACCACCACATCCCCGGCATGAATGCCGCCCGCAAGAATGGCTTTCTCCGCGTCTTCTTCGCAGTCAAATACGCGGGCGTCACCCACAAAGTGGTGCATTTCCGGCCGTATTGCCGACGGTTTTGTCACACATCCGTCCGGCGATATGTTACCGTACAGCACGGCTATGCCGGCATTGCTGGAAAAAGGCTCCTCCTGAGTTTTGATTACCCGCCGGTCAACCTCGCAGTAACTACCGGACGCAATGTTTTCCTCCACCGTGCCAGCGGTCACGGTCATAGAGGGCAGATGCAAAAGCGTTGACAGCTCTTTCATTACCTGGGGGATCCCTCCGGCATGGTAAAAGTCTTCCATATTGTATTCCGAAGAGGGATTTACCTTAACAAGCAATGGTGTGGATTTTCCGATACGGTCAAATAGCTCCATCATTCTATCCCCGCCAATGCCAATCTCATGCGCAATGGCCGTGAGATGCAGTACGCCGTTTGTGGAGCCGCCGGTCGCATTCAGCAAGCGGATAGCGTTTATTATGGAATCCTCGGTTATGATTTGCCGGGCAGATATGCTTTTATCCACAAGGTTCACAATGGCCTGCCCGGTACGGGACGCGCAACGGATGCGCTCGGCATATACCGCGGGGATAAGGGCGGCCCCCGGCAGCGACATCCCCATCGCTTCCGCCAAACAGCACATCGTGTTGGCGGTCCCATAGAACGAGCATGACCCGCAAGCGGGTCCGCACTGATTTTCCAGGCGAATCAATTCTTCCATATCCATACTGCCGGCCTGCACCATGCCGCAGCCTTCAGAAAGGGAGGTCAAATCACTTTTCCGCCCGTCAAACACCGGGCCGCCCAGCATGGGCCCGCCCGGCAGCAGAATAGCGGGTAGATCAAGCCGGGCCGCTGCCATCAACAAGCCGGGTACTATTTTGTCGCAGCTGCCCAGCAGCACCAGTCCATCCAATTGATGCGCCTGTGCCATCATTTCCACATCCGCGGCAATCAAGTCCCGGCTGGGCAGGATGTAGTGCATCCCCACGTTACCTTGCGCGGTGCCGTCGCAAGGTCCCATAACGCCAAATTCCACAGGGGTTCCCCCTGCTGAAGAAATGCCGCGCTTGACCGCATCGGCCAATTGGCGCAAATTGCAGCTGCCGGGCACCAGCTCGCTCCATGTATTGGCTATGCCAATGATGGGCTTTGCCAAATCTTCATCAGAGAACCCCATGGACTTGTACACCCCGCGGTTGAAACTGTTGCTGGGGCGCGTTAAAATATCCGCACTGCGCACAGGCTATTTCCCCTTTTCCAAAACCATATTGTAAGCAACATCCAGTATCATGTCCTCCTGGCCGCCCACTGTTTTAAGCCGTCCCAGCTCCATCAGGATATCGCGTGCATCAAGCCCGTACTGCTCTGCTGCTTTTTTGGCGTGCAAATAAAAGCTGGAATACACCCCCGCGTACCCAAGGGACAAAGCAAATTTATCAATAATCATATCAACGTGCAGCGGGGCAATGTTCTCCTCGGCGGCATCCATGATGCCATACAGGTCTTCCCCGGTTTCTACTCCGCTTTTCTGTAGCGCGGCGGCTAACACTTCGTGGGCTGCGTTGCCCGCTCCCGCACCCAGGCCCCGCAGGGTCGCGTCTATGTAGTCGGCTCCTTCCGCAATAGCTGCCAGGGAATTCCCGATGGCAAGCCCCAGGTTATTGTGGGCGTGGAACCCCACCGGCAAGTCAAGATGGTCCTTGAGCGCACTGACCCTCCGCCTGACATCATCAGGAAGCATGGCGCCGGCGGAATCCGCAAGATAAACGGCGTCTGCGCCATAGGATGCAAACTGCCTGGCTTGTGCCAGAATATCTTCCGCCTCGGACATATGGCTCATCATCAAAAACCCAATGGCTTCCATTCCACTTTTTTTTGCATGCCGGATATGCTCCGCCCCGGTATCCGCCTCTGTCACATGAGTAGCCACGCGTACACTGCCAACGCCCCAGCCCCGGGCGGCATCCAGCTTTTGAATAGTGCCGATACCGGGAATGAGCAGAACACCGATTGCTGCGCCGTTTGCGTTTTCCACTGCGGCTTTTATAATATCCCGCTCATCGTACAGCAAAGGGCCGTATTGAATGGAAGAGCCGGATAACCCATCACCGTGCCCCACTTCAATTTTCCTGCATCCGGCGGCCGAAAGGGCTGATACGACATCCCCCACCTGCTGCGGTGTAAAGATGTGGGCCACTGCGTGGCTGCCATCCCGAAGGGTCGTGTCGATAATCGATATCTTCCTCACGTTTTGATCCTCCCCAGCATCCTCTTAGCCGACCGGTCCGCCATTGACACCGCGGCACACGTGATAATATCCAGATTTCCGGCATAAGGAGGCAGGTAATCACCGCTTCCTTCCACAGAAATCATGGTTACCACGCATTGTTTCGCACTGTCGTACTGGGGTGCCATAATCAGCCGGTACCCCGGCACATAGCCCTGCAGCTCCCGCACGATCGCCTCAACGGAATCTGTGATTTTTTCCAAATCAGGGGAAGATTCCGTGCGGCAATAAATGGTGTTGCGCATCATCAAGGGAGGGTCTGCCGGGTTCAGAATAATCAGGGCCTTAGAGTCTTTGGCTCCGCCCAGTTCACGTAATGCTTTGGCGGTGGTCTGTGTAAATTCGTCGATATTGGCCCGTGTTCCCGGCCCGGCGCTTTTACTGGCAATCGTGGAGACTATCTCGGCATAGGCAACCGGCTGTACCCGGCTCACAGCATACACAATGGGTGCAGTAGCCTGCCCCCCGCATGTAACCAGGTTCAGGTTGGGTGCGTCCATGTGTTCTTCCAGGTTGATGACCGGCACCACATAGGGCCCCACGGCAGCAGGCGTCAAATCAAAGGCTTGTTTACCGGCCTTTCGGTATAGGGGGGCATTCTTCAGGTGCTGGTCGGCGCTTGTGCATTCAAACACTATGCGGATATCCTCGTCATCCAAAAGCGGCTTAAGCCCGTCGCACTCAACCGGGTAGCCGTATTGTTGCGCCAATTGTATGCCACGGGAATCGCGGTCGATCCCCACCATCATCGCCAGCTCAACATATTCGGCACGGGTTCTTATCTTCTCCATCAGGTCAATGCCAATATTCCCCGGCCCAACAATTGCGGCTTTCATTTTCTGCTTCAATGCTTTCACCCGATTTTTTCTATCTTCATGTTACTGACTACATAGCGGTAACCCGCCTGGTGCAAATATGCCTGCGCAGGCTCATTGTAGCTGTACTCCCGGCCGCCCATCCAGGCAAACACATCTACCGGGCGATCAATTTTCTCTTCAAGGTGCTGTTTTGCAAAAACGATCTCCCGCTGCATATCTTCCTGCGGGGTATCCCTTAAAATGCGGAAGTGTGTTCCGCTATGGCAGCAAATTTCATGTTTTGCCGCCAATGCGCGCACTTCATCCCAGGTTAGGGAAATACGGTCGTCCGGGTAGGTGCCATGCACTTTCTCCCGCAGCGTGTTGGCCTTGCAAAAGGCCTCTTGCTCCTCTGCCGGCACATCCATAAACAGGGACGGGATATAGTACCAGCCGGTGAGCCCATACTTTTCCAATATGGGGGTTATCACATCATAATGCGTGCGGTACCCCTCAAAGATTTCCGGAATAAGCCCCGGCTTTTCTTTGTGCCATTTTCTTGTTTCAAAAAACCTGTCAAGGTCCGCCAGGGTAACGGGAGAAAAATGCTTGGCAAAATATGCAATTTCCTTTTCAAAGCGGGGAATGTCGCTCACCTTTGTATTGTGATAACTTACTACCCGTATGGTGGCATTATTGACCAGATAGCGGAACATTTCCAGGGTCTGCTTGTCTCTGGCAAGGGTGCCAAGAAAATCAACCACCGACTTTTCCATCGCCATCCTCCTCCCCGTTTTTGAAAACGCCCACGGCATCACCATAGGGGTAAACAGCCGTTTTGCCATCTTCTTCCGTTTCGAAACGGAAGAAAAGCTCGGAGAGCGCGCTTATCGCAAACGCCACGGGCAGCGCGCTGGTGTCGCTGCGCGAGGCCTCGTCTTCCGCCTCTTTGGGTGGGCGGCGGTTGTACCGCTCGGTCAGCAGCATGCCCGTCACGCCCAGCAGGGCCCCGCTGTTCTGGTCTTGCTTTGCGGGGGTGTATACGGGATCCCCCGTGTTCACAAGGTCGTCCAGCCCCATGAAAGTGGGGATGCCTTCGTCTTCATACACGCGCGTGTTGCAGTAGTCGATCAGTTCGTTCAGTTTTTGTTCATCAGGAACACCAAGCTCTTCCAAAAGCCGGCGTATCTCATCCAAATGTTTCCCCTCCTTATGTCTCGCAATAGAAGCCCTGATTACAGGCAATAGTAAACCTTGCTGTTATTCACCGTTTTCAGCGCTGTCGCAGGCAGTTCATTGCTTGTTGCACTTTGTATCAGCTTATCAAAAATCGCCTTTTTGTGTTCACCCGACACCACCAAAACAATGTTCTTTGCGTCAAGAATTGTTTTTAAGCCTATTGTAACGCCTTCTTCAAGGTCTTTGTGGGATGCGAAATATTTCTGGGCAACTGTTTTTGTGGTACGATCCAGCTTTGCAACATGGCTGCGGGATTCCATGTTGCAGCCCGGCTCGTTTAATGCGAGGTGGCCGTTCATCCCGATCCCAAGCAAAATGTAGTCGATGCCGCCCCATTCCAGCAGTTTGTCCTCAACCCGCCTGCATTCCTCTTCCAGGTCATTTGCCCTGCCATTAAACAGCGTATACCTGTCCGCTGTGAAGTTCATGGGACGCAAAAAGTTTTTCACCAGAAATTCAGAACAGCTGCCTTCGTCAGCTTCATCCATGCCGGCCCACTCGTCCATGGCAATAAACCGAACCTTTGAAAAATCAACTTCCTTGTTCGCGATTATCTTACCAAATACACCCAGGGAAGAGTGCCCCGCCGCAAGGCAAAGCAGTGCGTGTGGTTT
Source organism: Oscillospiraceae bacterium (assembly GCA_031551695.1). Taxonomy (GTDB): domain Bacteria; phylum Bacillota; class Clostridia; order Oscillospirales; family Ruminococcaceae; genus JAAYCI01. Next base: position 59,030 of record JAVBNG010000013.1, on the reverse strand, counting down.
TTTGGCAACCACCGCAAAAATTTCGTCAGCGATGCACGCTGCCATCTTCTCATCGGATTCAAATTGTATAGTTACCATGCTATCCTCATTTTGTTACACAGCGTTATTTCCACGTTCTTAAAGTGGTTTCTGCGGCAAAACAGCCCCTTGACAAACACTTCAGCCCAATGCGCCACAAAAACAACCATCATTTACTCTTTGCTTATTTGCACTTGCGTATGTATTTACTGTTTATTGAATACAATTCATCCACTATTTTTTCAGCGGCAGTTGTGCTGTTGATGACCGGGTCACACAGCAGCGCTTGAAGCGCCAATTCCTTGCTGCCGTTTATGGCGGCGTGTACCGACAACCTCTGGGCCGATACCTGCATTTGCAGCAGCCCAACCACACCTTCCGGCAAATCTTCCATCATAACCTTGCGAATACCGGAAGCGTCTGCCACAACGGGTATTTCTACCGCTATGTCATGGGGAAGCCCGGGGATTGCACCATTGTTATACACGATGGCGGACGGAATATTTTTCCTGATATTAAAATGTACCGCCGTAATCACTTCGATGGCCAGTTCGCCCGAAGGTTCAAGCCATTCCCGCACATCCCGCTCACCGGCCAGCACCTCGGCAACTTCCTTTTTCATGTTGGCCCTGCGGGCTTCGTTGGCATCAAAATCATAGCCTTCTTCGCCGGCTTCATATCCATAGGCCTGGTATTCGCCCAAATGGTCATCCGAGCAAGTGGGAAACAGGCCGAATTTGTGGAATATTTTTCTGGAATAGGGCAGGAAGGACGGGTCATACGTCTTTTCTTTCTCTCTGAATTCCGGGTACAAATCCTCCCCGGTGCTTTTATCCCGGATCTCCAATAGCCACTGGAAATGGTTCATCCCCGCCGCCACCAAATCGATGGATTCTATCTCTCTTTCCAAAACCTGCGCCACATCCTTACGTGTCATGTGAAGCAGGCCATGGCACAAACCAATGCACTTGATTTTGGAATGCAGGCTCACCGCAAGGATAATTCTGGTTTCAGGGTTCGAGAAGTTTAAGAACCAGGCATCCGGGCAGATATCTTCCATATCACGAACAATATCCATAATGGCAGGGATAGTACGCATGGTAAAAAACAGCGCGCCGGGGCCACCATTCTCGCCCAAACAGTGGCGGACGCCGTGCTTTTTAGGCACATTGAAATCCTGCCGCCATAAATCGCACCGTTCAATCGCAAGGCTGTTGATAACAAAATTGGCTCCCACCAGCGCTTCCCGGCGCTCCGTGGTTTTTTCAATTTTCAGCCCCAGCCCACTCACTTTGTTCATTTCCACCGCCAGCCCATACATCAGGTCCAGGTTGTCCTGGTCCACATCCACCAGGCTCAGGGTTGCGCCGGCAAGCAATTTTTCAGTAAAAATGTCGCGAAAAGTTGGTATTCCAAATGAAAGGCTGCCCGCTCCGATGAATACAATTTTAGGTGGTTTCAAGATTTTCACTCCTTAATATCGTTGGTTTTTAACAAATCCGCTTGTTTACAGCCGCATCTTACAGAAAGGAAATCGCACACTCACAATCTATAATTAAGTTAATTAATATTATACATGTAAATATTACTTTGTCAATGTGTATGCAAATATTGGGCAGTGTAATGATATGCTTCAATTCTTGGCGCGAAGTTACCCTGGCGCACCCTTCCGCAGGGCCCGGTACCTTTACCAACGTCCGGAGATCTACAGCCCCAAACGCCAGTCTGCGTCCAGCATTTTTCCGGCACACGCCTTTGCCTGCGTTCCCCGTAGTTTCAAGGCACTGAACTTTATTTTCTAAAGTATGGCTTGTTGTCAATATCCCACCCCCCAAGAAATGGCGCAAAACCAAGACACCCCGTGCGCATCCGTTATTTCCGCCGCCGCTTGCAGCAAGCGTGAAGTTTTCCTTTTGGCGTGAATTAGACATTTTTTGTCTCCCTTGCTTCATACAATAGTGCTACTTACTGTGCATTTTGCCGCCTCCGGTGGCGGCTGAACAAAGGAGACACGACTGATGAAAGCCCCCAAACGATGGCTGCTTGCCATTTTTTCCGGCATACTGGTATTTTCCATGGCCCTTTCGCCCATGCTAAACGCCATGGCCGAAACCCCGGCCGACCCGTCCGGCAGCAGTTCCTCCACACCGGAGGACACATCCGAAGACAACGGCAATGATTCCAGCACCGGCGAAAACCCCGGCACCGGCAGCTCCGGCCCCGCGGATAACGGTATCCCCGGCACGGAAAGCGGCGGCACTGCCGCACCTGAAGCCGCACCTGAAGCCGCGACTGAACCCGCGGCGCCCGCCCAGCCCCAGGCCGTTTACACCGTGCGCTTTTTTGATTGGGACGGCGCGGCCCTCGGCAGCCCCCAGTCCATCACCGGGGGTGAGGCCGCCGTGGCCCCGCCGGACCCCGGCCGCGCCGGATGGCGTTTCACCGGCTGGAGTGCGGATTTCAGCGCCGTCACAGCCGATATGGACATCTACGCCCAGTATGCCCAGTTACTCAGCTACACCGTCACCATCAATTACGAGTTTGCGGGCGGCACCGTTGCCCGCCAACCCGCCATTTTCTCGGTGGAAGAGGGCGGCAGCCTGAGCCAGACCGTGGTGACGCCCATCATCCCTGGCTACACGCCGGACCAGGCCAGCGTAGTGCTGAACCTGACGGACGTGCAGGCGAACCAAACTTTCACCGTTGTTTACACACCGGCCGCCGCCACACCCTACAAGGTGGAACATTACCAGCAAAACTTGACGCTGGCCAACACTGCAAACCCGATGGACCCGGCCAACTTCACGCTGGCCGCAACAGACAACCTCACCGGCACCACCGGCGCGCTGGTAACAGCGGTGTCAAAGGCCTATACGGGCTTCACCGCCCCCGCCGCCATGCCCACGGCGCATATTGCGGCCGACGGCACCACCGTCATCCGCGTGTTTTACACGCGCAACCAATATGCCGTTTATTTTGATTCAAACGGCGGCAGCTTTGTCGCGCCCATCTCAGCGCTGTACGGTGCGGTGGTTGTAAAACCCGCCAACCCCACCCGCCCGGGCTACGCCTTTGGCGTTTGGCAGCAAAGCGGCAGCACGTTCAACTGGCCCGTGGGCATGACCATGCCCGCCGCCGACATCAACCTCACTGCTACGTGGACCACTTCCGGCACGGTGAACTACACGGTGGTGTACTGGCTGGAAAATATCGCCAGCACCGGCTATGACTATGTTGGCACCACCAGCGCCAGCGCCACGGCAGGCACAGCGCCCGCCGTGCCCGCTTCGCCGGGGGTAACATTCCCCATCCCCACCGCCCGCTTTGCGCTGAACAGCACAAAGACGAACGCGGAAAAGCCCGCCTCTGTAAACGGCGACGGCACCACCATTTTGAACGTGTACTATGACCGGGGCAGCTACACGCTCAATTTTGTGTTCAACGCCACAAAATACACCGTTACCGCGGGCGGCACCACCTATACCGCCAGCCCATACCAGCTTACGGCCAAGTACGGTGCGTCCATCAACGCAAAATGGCCCGCAAACCCCGCGCTGAAAAGCGGCCAAAGCAGCGACGGCAACTTCACCGGCTGGCAGGGCAGTAATGATTTGTACGTGACCACCCAGTATTTCCTGGACGAGGACCTGGTGACGGGCTCGCCCCTGACGGCCACCTTTGACAGGAACACCCGCAATGTCACGGTATACTATATGTTCCAAAACGTGAGTGGCGCCGGCTACACGGCCAACTACACCCAAACGGTGGCTGTGGACCGGGATACCGACACCTGGAACGCCAAAACCTTCGACGGCTTTACCGTGCAGCAAAGCACGGTGAATATCACGTCGGGCAACCCCAACACCGCCACGTTCTATTACAACCGCAACCAGTACAAAATCACCTACTACAACGGCGGCACCATCGACAGCACCATTTCAAACATCCTATACCAGGCCTCCATCAGCGGCGCGGCCTACAACTACACGCCTTCCCGCCCGGCCAGCGTGCCCGCGGGCTACACCTTCGCGGGCTGGTACACCACGCCCCAGGGCTATGACGCGTCGAAATTCGTGTTCACAGGGGCAACCATGCCCGCCTACAACCTGATTCTGTACGCCCGGTGGGACAAGCCCACCTACACGGCCACCTTCGTGCCGGACAACGGCGGCGCGAACTTCACCCAAACCGTGCAGGCCCTTGCCACCCTCACGGAACCTGCCGCCCCCACAAAGGCCGGGTACGTGTTCGGCGGATGGTACCTTTCCGGTTCCGCCACCAAATATGTGTTCAACTTCCCTGTCACCGGCAACCTGACACTGACGGCCCGGTGGATTGCCGTGAACAATATTACTTATGATGTAGTATATATGAAAAGCGGCGTGGAGTACCAACGCCAGTGCTATGGCGGCAACATGGTGGGCAACACCGTCACCGCGGGCGCCATCACCATCCCGGGCTTTTTGCCGGATGCTTTGAGCAAAAGCCTTGTGCTGGCGGCTTCGGGCAATGTCATCGTGTTCAACTACAGCCCGTTCACCTCCGTGGGCTACACGGTGCGCTACCGCCTGGCAAGTGACGCAAGCGTGGTGCTTTCGCCGGACAAAACCGCCGGCACCGCACAGGCCAGCATCACGGAAAATTACGTGAACGTGCCGGGCTACTATCCGGACTATTACCAGCAGACCCTGCAGCTGACGCCAAACGCGGCAAACAACGTCATCACCTTTTTATATACGCCCAACGCCCCGGTGAACTACACGGTCATCACCTTGCTGGAGCGGCTGGACGGCGGCTATGACACCACCAGCGAAACGAAGCAGGCCCCCGCAGGCAGCACCGTTACCGAAACGCCGCCGCCCTACACCGGCTTCACCTACCAGGCTTCCCTCAGCACCAACGGGCGGGTGGTCGCCTCCAACGGCAGCACGGTTATCCGGCTGTATTACACCCGCAACCAGTTCACCGTCACCTTCACGGCGCAGGGCAACGGCTCGCTGACGGGCCAAACCACCTTCAGCGGCATCAAATACGGCACACCCTTTGCCACGGCCGTGACGGAACCCGTAAAAGTGGCGCAGCCCGGCTACATGTTTGACCACTGGCAGCCCGCGCTGCCGGCGCCGGGCGACACTGTTACCTCAAACGCCACCTACACGGCGGTGTTTGTGAAGGACGACAGCCAGTGGGCCGTCATCTCCTTTGACGCGAACGGCGGCGAAGGTGCCATGGCCGATACGGCGGAACTGCTGATCGGCTCCACCTTCACCCTGCCCGCCAACACCTTTATCTACGAGCACTTCGACTACACCAATTGGAACACCGCCGACGACGGCAGCGGCTACGCCTATGGTGACGAAGAGACCATTACCGTCACCGGCAGCATGACGCTGTTCGCCCAGTGGTCCGCCGAGGACACCTGGGGCATCATCTACCTGCCCTGCGCGGGCACCGGCGGCCCGGTGGTGGACGACACCCGCTACTACACCGGTGAAGAAGTGACCGTGAAGGCAAACCTGTACGTGCGCCCCGGCTACCTGTTTGACCACTGGGTGGAGCAGGGGACCTCGGATACATTCACCCCCGGCGGCACCTTTGAAATTGACCATGACATGATTTTGAAGGCCGTGTGGACTTATGACCCGCTGCAGTGGGTCACCATCCATTACGACAAAAACAACACCGCCGCCACGGGAACCATGGCGGACGAGACCGTGTTGCTGAACGCGGCCCACAGCCTTATGCCAAACGCCTTCGCCCTTACCAACAACAGCTTTGGCGGCTGGATGCTGTCGGCCGGCGCTGCCGTAACCTACACCGACGGCGAGAGCATCACCCCCACCGCCGGCGGCACGCTGAACCTGTTTGCCAAATGGAACGGCAACCCGCAATATACCGTCACCTACCATGCAAACGACGGCACCGCGGCCACAGTGGCGGACGGCCCGGCCTACGCGGGCACTGTGCTGACGGTTTTCCCGGCGGACACCTTTACTTATGAGCACAACGACTTTGCCCGCTGGAACACCCAGGCGGACGGCCTTGGCACCACCTACCCGCCCGGCGGCAGCCTGACGCTGGCCGGCAACGTGGACCTGTACGCCAGGTGGCACGCCCGCGAAGCTTACACCATCACCTACAAGGACGGCATTCCCGGCAGCACCAACGAAACAATCGAGGTGCAGTACGCCGACGCGGACGGCTTTTTGGACCTGACCGTGGGCGCGAACCCGTTCATGCGCCCGGGTTACCAGTTTGTGGACTGGCTGGCCTTTATCGGCATAGTCAGCGCCAACACCCAGCACGCCCAGCCCGGTGCCGTCATACACGACCTGTACGACGACATCACCTTCACCGCCCAGTGGGAAACACGGCCCTACACCATCACCTACGACCTTGACGGCGGCACGGTGAACGGCGTAAACCCCACGCAGTACACGGTGGAAACCCCCACTTTCACTTTGGTGAACCCCACGAAACCGGGCTACACCTTCACCGGCTGGACCGGCACCGACCTTGAGAACGCGACCGTGGACGTGACCATTTCCCAGGGCGCGCGGGGCAGCCGCAGCTACACCGCGCACTGGGTGCGCGACGACAGCCGGTGGGTTCGCATTTTGTTTGTCAACAGCGACACCACACAAGGCGCCATTACGGGCACGCTGCAATTCGAAGGCGTGAAGGGCCAGCCCACCGCGGGCGTGGCACTGCCCGCAGCGACGGCTCTGGCGGGCTTCCACCTTAGCCATTGGAGCGCGCCGGTACCGGACAACTACCCGGAGGCGGACCTGACCATTACGGTGTTCTGGACGAGTGACACCAGCTCCTCCAGCAGTTCCACGCCGTCCAGCTCTTCGGCCCCATCCTCTTCTTCGCGTGTTTCCTCTTCCGGCAGCTCTTCCTCTTCTTCGAGAAGCTCATCCTCTAACTCGCAAAGCAGCTCCTCTTCGTCCGGCGGCGGTTCAGATTCAAGCAGCGCCGCGCAAAGCAGTTCGCCCTCCGCGTCCGTGGCGCAAGTGTCCGCCTCGACAGTCAGTTCGTCGCGGTCCACCTCCGCAATCAGCAGCTCCGCCACCAATTCGCCTCTTGCGGCGGGCAGCGGCAGCACAAACAGCGGCACGGGCGGCAGCGCAGTCGCAGCCGCCACGCCCAGCCAAGCCCTGCCCACCTGGGCGCTGCTGAACCTCATCATCGCCCTGATGGGCGTGGCGCTGGCAGTGGTGCTGGCGCTGGGCGCCTTCACCCGCCGCGCGCGGCAGGCCGGAGGCTCCGGCGGCAACCTGGCGCTGCGCGTCGTTTCCATCGTCCTTGGTGTAGTTCTGGCAGTCATCTTCCTGCTTACGCAAAACCTGACGGGGCAGATGATCGTCGCCGACATGTGGACCATTTTGATGGCCGTGCTGTTTGTCGGCCAGGGCGCGCTTTCCGTGTGGCTGTGGCGGCAGCTTGGCAAAAACGCGGCCGCGCAATAAGCGGCATCCATATTTTCCGTGGACGATTTGTAAAATAACCATGTCAGGGCAGGGCCTTCCCACACGGAGGCCCTGCCCTTTTCGTTTATACACCGTCAGTTTGCCAAACCGGCAAACCGTCCCTTTTGCGCAAAAAAAATTGCAAAATGGCAAACACTGATATACAATGATGGTGTATACCTATTTGTGTGAAAGGATGGGTTGAGATGATCAAAAGCTTTACCGCATACACCGGCGAAGTGGACGACGTGGCGGGCGCGCTTGCCGAACTAAATGAACAACTTGGTTTGGAAGGGAATTTGCTTGCCAACACGGTGGGCATTGTGTCTTGCTATGCGGAGTTTTTGGATTCCGGCGTGGTGAAAGCCCTTTGCGAAAGCCTGCCTTTTGAAGTGGTGGGCACCACCACCATCACCTGCGGCACACGCGGCGAGTACGGCGACACCGGCCTGTCCCTGCTGGTGCTTACCAGCGACGACGTGCGGTTCGCCACCGCCCTCACCGCGCCCATCCCCGGTGAAGAGGCCGCCCCGTTCGAGGCCTGCTACAAAGAGGCCGCCGCAAAATTGCCGGAAAAGCCCGTGTTCATGTTCAGCTTTTCGCCCCTGATGCAGACCGTGGGCACCGATTTTTACGTGGACACCATGTCCGTTATCACCGGCAACCTGCCGAACTTCGGCACCCTGGCTGTGGACCACAACCCGGACTACCACGCCTCGCAGGTCATTTACGGCGGCGAGGGCTACCGGGACCGCTATGCCATTGTGCTGCTATCCGGCAACGTGGCGCCAAAGTTTTTTGTGGGCAATGTGTCGGATCAAAAGGTGTTCGGCGAAAAGGCCGTCGTCACCGCCGCCCACGGCAACCAGCTGGAAACGGTGAACGGCGTGTCCGTCGTCGACTATATGCAGACTCTGGGCCTTGAAAAAGACGAAAACGGCCAAATCGCCGGCTCGAACGCCTTCCCCTTTATCGTGGACTACAACGACGGCACCCAGCCCGTGGCCCGTGCCATTTTTGCCTTCACGCCGGAGGGCCACGCCATTTGCGGCGGCAATTTTCCTGTGGGCGCCACGCTCACCGTGGGCGCGTTCGACCCGGAAGAAATCAAGGCCACCACAAGGCACACCCTGCAAACGGCCCTTGCCACCCCCGGCGCCGGCGTGTTTTTGCTTTACTCCTGCATCGGCCGCTATTTCGCCCTGGGGTATGACCCCATGGCCGAGATTGAAGAAGTGACCGCCATGATGAAAGACACGCAAAGGCCCTACTTGATGAGCGTTTCGGGCGGGGAAATTTGCCCTGTATACCTGAAGGACGGCGCCACACTTACCCGCAACCACAACAACACCTTCGTGGTGTGTGCGTTTTAACCGGCGCGGTTTATAGCTGTTCACACGCCGGCCGCCATTTTTCGCCGAACGGAGGTGAAGCCAATCGACAGCATGCAGCACAGCGCCCACGCCGTGGCCCCGCAGGCGGAAGCAGAACAACTGCGCGATGAAAACAGGTCGCTCCAACTGGAACTGAAACGGCAGGGCCGCATGCTGGAGACGCTGCGGCGGCAAATGGAGCGCAATAAGGTGTCCGCCGCGGCAAAGGAAAACCTGAACCGCATGGTGGCAGCCAAGCGCAGCGAGCTGGAGCGCTATATGAACCTGCTGCTGGGCAACTGCCCGGACGTGATTTTGCTGTTTGACCAAAGCGGTCACATCGCTTATTGCACCGAGTCGTTTTTGAATCTTTGCCGCATCCCGGCCTTCGGCATCATCAGCAACATGCCCTACCAGGCGCTGCTGGGGCCGTATCTGACGCAGGAAAGCATGGCCCGTCTGGAAGAAGTGGTGGAACGAATCCAGCGCGAAAAAACCATGGTGGAGTTCCAGGACGCGGTGGATTTTGCGCGCCGCGAGGGCGAATCTTCCATGCGCAACTATGTTGTGCAAGTTACGCCCATGAGCGGCGAAGGCGGCGAAAATGAAGGCTTCATGATCATTTTATCCGACACGACGGAAATTTTACGCGCAAAGCGCGAGGCCGAGGAAGCCAACGCCGCCAAAAGCGATTTTTTGGCCACCATGAGCCACGAGATCCGCACCCCCATGAACGCCATCATCGGCGTGTCGGAAATGCTGAAAGCGACGGATCTGAACCAAAAACAGCAGGGACATTTGAGCAATATCCAAAAATCCTCGCGCATTTTGCTGAACCTCATCAACGACATCCTCGATTTTTCCAAAATTGAAGCGGGAAAATTAGACCTTGTGGTGGATAATTTCTCCCTGCCTGAGCTTTTGGTCCAGATGGAATCCATGTTCAGCGCCATGTTCGCGCAAAAAGGTCTCACCTTTTCCCGCAACTTCGCCGCCGATTTGCCCTGCATTGTTTTGGGCGATGAAAACCGGGTGCGCCAGGTGCTCATCAACGTGCTGAACAACGCGCTGAAATACACAAAAGAAGGCGGCGCGGTGCTGCGTGTTTCACGCGGGGAAAAGGACGATGTGCTGTTTGCTGTGGAGGACACCGGCGTCGGCATCGCCGCCGAAAACATGGCCCGGCTGTTCAGCGCCTTCGAACAGCTGGACCTTGTGCGCAACAAGGGCGTTGTGGGCACCGGCCTCGGCCTTGCCATCACCCGCCGCCTGTGCGATTTGATGGGCGGCGACATCACCGTGGAAAGCGAGGTGGGCGTGGGCTCCACTTTTACCGTACGCCTGCCGCTGCCGCCGGGCGTTGCCGCCGCAAACAAGCCCGCCGAGGCAAAGCCGGAAGCCTTCACCGCGCCAGGCGCCCGCGTTTTGGTGGTGGACGATATTGAAATAAACCTGCAGGTGGCCCAGTTCATGCTGGAAAGCTTCGGCGTACAAAGCGACCTTGCCCAAAGCGGGCAAGAGGCCATCGACCTTGCGGCCAAGGGGATTTATGACATCATTATGATGGACCATATGATGCCGGAAATGGACGGCGTGGAGGCCACGCGCATCATCCGGTTGCTTGGCGGCGAAGCCGGAAGCGTACCCATCGTCGCCCTCACGGCCAACGCCGTGAACGGCGCCGAGGACATGTTTTTGCACAACGGCTTCAACGGTTTTTTGTCAAAACCCATGGCGGAAACCGCGCTGGCCAAGTGCCTGCTGGCCTGGCTGCCAAAAAGCAAGGTCGTTTACGCGGGCAAAAGCGCCGGGCAACCGAAAAAGTAACGCGTCATGAAAAGAACCGGCCCGCTGGGCCGGTTCTTTTGTTTGTGCTTTGCGGCGTTCTATCACGGGAAAATGCCGCGGATGTTCTTCGCATCCACCAGCTTTTTCAGGGCCAGGCAATAGGCCGAGGTGCGCATGGTGATCTTCTTCGCCTCGTGCATGGCATACACTTCGTCGATGGCCTTGCACATGATGCGGTTCAGCGTCTTGTTCACTTCATCCTCGTCCCAAACAAGGCTCTGGATGTTCTGCACCCACTCGAAGTAGCTGACGACCACGCCGCCCGCGTTGGCCAAAATGTCCGGCACCACCATGATGCCGCGCTCCTCCAAAATCTTGTCCGCCTCGGGGGTGGTGGGGCCGTTGGCGCCCTCCACAATCAGCTTGGCTTTGATGTTCTTCGCATTCTCCGCCTTGATGGCGTTGTCCAGCGCGGCCGGCACCAGCACGTCCACCGGCAGCTCCAACAGCTGCTCGTTGGTGATGCGCTCAAACTCGCGGCCTTCGTATTTGTCCAGAAGGTTGCCGCGTTTCGCCGTCACATAATCCATCAGGTGGTGCATGTCCAGGCCGTCTTTGTTGTAAATGCCGCCGGTGATGTCGCTGACGGCCACCACCTTGGTGCCAAGCTCGCTCAAAAGCTTCGCCGACACGCTGCCCACGTTGCCCATGCCCTGCACGGCCACGGTCACGTCTTTCGGGTCGATGGTTTGCTTTGCCAAAATTTCGCGGGTGGTGATCATCACGCCGCGGCCCGTGGCCTCCGGCCGGCCGAGGGAACCGCCGATGTCCAGCGGCTTGCCCGTGACGACGCCGGGGATGGAGTAGCCGTTCAGCATGCTGTAGGTGTCCATGATCCAGCCCATCACCTCGCCGTTGGTGTTCACGTCCGGCGCGGGGATGTCCTTTTCAGGCCCGATGACCGGGGCGATCATGGCGGTGAAACGGCGGGTGAGCCGCTGCAGTTCCCGGCGGCTAAGCTTGTCCGGGTCCACCTGCACGCCGCCCTTGGCGCCGCCGTAGGGAATGCCCACCACGGCGCACTTGAAGGTCATCCACGCCGCCAGCGCCTTCACTTCGTCCGCGTCCACCGCCGGGTGGAACCGGATGCCGCCCTTGCACGGGCCGCGGGTGGACGAGTGCTGCACGCGGTAGCCCTCGAACACCTGGATGGTGTTGTCATCCATGCGCACCGGGCAGCTCACTTTCAATTCCCGCTCCGGGTACATGAAGGTGATGTAATCGCTCTCTTCCATCCCAAGGATATTGCCCGCGTTTTTGATTGTCGCCACAACATTGTCGTACGGGTTGTATGTGCTCATAAATTATACGCTCCTTCACCAATTTTCGCTTCATTTTTGCCCGCCGAAAACCGGGCCCACCATTGAACGTCCCCTATATTATACTATCAAAATCCCGGCGGAACAATAGAGGAAATGAATTTTCGTACGGTGCGAAAAAATGATGCCGCGCCGCGATGGACAAACGGCATCCCCGCGCAGTACAATGGGAATGGCAGCAAATATGATTCCCGGAAAGGGGCGCGGACGCCATGGATTTCCTGCAGCTTGCAAACTCTCCCGTCATGTACCTGATTGCCGGCGCGGTAATTTTGGTTGTGATGGGCATGAGCGTGTTTTTCCTGGTAAAGGCCTGGCGCGAGGGCGTTAAAATAGGCATGGACCGCTCGAAAATGAAAAAAACCATCACCGCCAGCGCCACTTTCACCATCGTGCCGTCCATCGGCATTTTAATTGGCGTTATCGCCTTGTCCGGTTCCCTCGGCGTGCCCATTCCGTGGCTGCGCCTGTCCGTCATCGGCGCGCTGCACTACGAGACCATGGCCGCCGACGTGGCCGCCAAGGCCGCCGGCATGCAGGCCCTTGCCGCCGAATACATGACCAGCGACGCCTTTATCTCCATCGTTATCGTCATGACGGTGGGCATCATCTGGGGCGCGCTGTTCTGCGTCTTCGGCCTAAAAAAATACCAGCAAAAGGTGCTTTCCAAGGTGGGCGCCAAGGACAGCCGCTGGGGGCCCATCATGTTCAACGCCATGTTTGTGGGCATGGTGTGCGCGTTCATCGGTGCCGGGTTTGCGGGCCTGCGCAGCGGCAGCTTCACGTCCCTCATCGTCATTGCCGTGGCGGCGCTGTCCATGGCACTGTTCACCTGGATGGTAGAGAAAAAAGGCATGAAGTGGATGGAGAGCTTTTCCCTGTCCTTTGCCATGCTGCTTGGCATGGCAAGCGCCGTGGTAACAAACTTGCTGGGGGTGGCGTAAATGGCGGAAAAAGTGAAAAAGCAGCGCAGTTTTGACGATGAAATGCACTTTTATGGGCGCATTTGGTCCATCGTCGCCCTGGTGATGATGCTGGCCGTGCCCTTTGAGATGATGGTGTTTTTGAACAGCCCGCCCAACGTGAAGGCCATGCTCACCGGTGTGCTTTCCATCTGCCTCATCTACCTGCCATCCAGCATCGTGGAGGTCGTCACCTATGCGCCCATGCTGGGCACCGGCGCAACCTACCTCGCCTTCATCACGGGCAACCTGACGAACCTGAAGATCCCCTGCGCCATGAACGCCCGCGAAATTGTGGGCACGGAATACGGCACGCGGGAAAATGAGATCGTGTCAACTTTGTCCGTTGCCGTCAGCGCGCTGGTAACGTGCCTGGTGCTGGCGCTGGGGGTTTTGCTGCTGGCGCCGCTTACGCCCATTTTGTCCCTGCCGGTGCTGCAGCCGGCGTTCAGCATGGTGGTGCCCGCCCTGTTCGGGGCGCTGGGCTACAAGTATTTTTCCAAAACCCCGCTGGTGGCCGTGGCGCCGTTCCTTTGCATGGCGCTTTTGTGCCTCATTGTGCCCGCCGCGGCAAACCAGGTGGCAATCCTTGTGCCGGTGTCCGCCATCATCTCCATCGTCACCGCGCGGATTTTATATAAGAAAGGGAAACTGTAATGACGTTTGGGCAAATCATGCTGGCGCTGGTATACCTGCTGGCAGCACTGTTCGGCGTGTGCGCCGTACGGGCCGCCTATGTGCGGACGAAAAAGCCGGCCACCCCGCTGCCGCCGCCGCTGGTGGACGAGGACAAGGCCAACGCCTATGCGGCCCGCCTCTCGGATATAATACAATGCCAGACCATCGCGGACGCAGACGCCACCGGCATCACCGCGGGCAGCGGCGATGCACGGGCCACCTTTGCCGCCCTGCGCGCGGTGCTGGAAAAAAACTACCCGCAGGTGCACAAAACCTGCGAACGCATGCAGTTCGGCGACGCGCTGCTGTACCGCTGGCCCGGCAAGGACAGCGCGAAACCCGCCTTGGTGCTTATGTCCCACCAGGATGTTGTGCCCGCCGGGGGCGAGTGGAAGTATCCGCCCTTTTCAGGCGAGATAGCCGAAGGGTGCGTTTGGGGCCGCGGCACCGTGGACACCAAGGGCTCCCTGTGCGCCATTTTCGAAGCGGTGGAAGGGTTGGTTGCCGAAGGGTATACCCCTGCCTGCGACGTGTATATTTCCTCCTCCTGCAACGAGGAAGTGATGGGCGGCGGCGCGCCGGCCGCCCGGGACTGGCTGCGGGAAAAGGACGTAAAGCTTGGCGTGGTGAGCGACGAGGGCGGCGCCGTTATCAAAGAGCCGCTGCCGGGCCTGGACGGGTTTTACGCCATGCTGGGCACCACGGAGAAAGGCTATGCCAACGTGCGGTTTTCGGTGAAATCGGCCGGGGGCCATGCAAGTACGCCGCCGAAAGGCACGCCGCTGGCAAAGCTGGCCGCGTTTATCGTCCACATGGAAAAGCACCCGCCTTTCCAAAAACGCATGGACGCGCCCGTACGCCAGATGTTTGAAACGCTAGCGCCGCACATGCATTTTGGCTACCGCATTATTTTTGCAAATTTGTGGCTGTTCATGCCGCTGCTTGCCGTGCTGCTGCCAAAGCTGTCCGCAGAGGCCGCCGCCATGGTGGCCACCACCTGCGTGTTCACGAAGGCCAGCGGCTCGCCGGCAGCCAATGTGATTCCGGACGAGGCCAGCGTAACAGCAAACCTGCGTTTTTCCCACCACCAGCCCATGGAGGCGTCCCTGGCGGCCGTGCGCGCCGTGGCGGAAAAATACGGCGTGGCGATGGACGTGGAGTACGCCCATGACGTGTCGCCCATAACGGACATCGAAAGTGCCGCGTACCGGAACGTGGCAAAATGCGCCGAAGAAGTGTTTACCGAGGCCGTGGCCGCCCCCTATGTGATGCTGGGCGGCACGGACGCGCGCCATTTTGCCGTCGACTGCCCGTGCACCGTACGCTTTGCCCCCACGGCCATCACGGCCCAGCAGCGCAAAAGCGTGCACGGCATAAATGAAAACCTTGGCGTCACTTCCTTATACCGCGCCGTGCAGTTTTACGAAAAGCTGGTGCGCGGCATGTAGCGGGCGGCCCCTGCCTGCGCACCAAAATATGCCCCAAAATGATTGACATTCCCCAAAAATCGGTGTATATTAAGTAGGCTCGATTAATTGGCACGGCACGGCGGCCCAGGCGCGGTGGCAGCCAGTTGGTGCGGCACACATGCGCCTTTAGCTCAGTTGGTAGAGCAGCTGACTCTTAATCAGCGGGCCCCGGGTTCGAGTCCCTGAAGGCGCACCATATTCCTCAATAGCTCAGCTGGTAGAGCATGCGTAAGCTGCTTACAGGACTGATTGCTAACGAGGAAACACAAATCCTCCTGCAAAATATCGTAGGTGCGTATATTCCTCAATAGCTCAGCTGGTAGAGCATGCGGCTGTTAACCGCAGGGTCGTTGGTTCGAGTCCAACTTGGGGAGCCAGGAAAACCCCGTTAAATCTTACGATTTAACGGGGTTTTTGTGTTCCCTGCTCCGAACAAGTGCAAGGCACGCTGTGCTGCCAAATGAACCTGATACCGGAAAATTGGAATTATGTAGGTGAAAACCAAAGGAGCTCCCTTTGAGTTCTACGGAAGCTCCTTTTTCACCATATCCTTGAATTGTATTATAAACGCTATACAAACAATACCTGTGTTCATTCCCATATTTGATGTCCAAAGATGTTGAGATTGCGAAGATGCTAGACGGCCGGTTTTTTTAACCGCTACCCCGGTCTTTCGTTTGCGGTTTCTAGTGCGTTTCCTTCCGGGACTGTGGGCGCTGGCAAAATCCCAACGAAGTCGCAACTGATGCGGACAGCTTGCTTCATCGTTACCCTCCACTGTCCAATGTTTATTGCACTGCCGATTGAAGGACCCTACACAATAATGCTATACTACGTTGTGAGGAGACGCATCCATGGATTTGACGATTGCCAATGTGGCGTTGCAGCTGTTCGCCTGCGCCATGCTGCTTACGCTCATCATTTACCAACTCACCAGCCGTTACCGCAGCATGCCGGCAAACCGGGTTTTTTTGCTGATTTTGTGCCTGAACATTGCCACTTTGCTTGCAGATACCATAGCATGGGCGTTTGACGGCAGCCCCGGCGCTGCTTGGCATATGCTGTTGTGGTGCGCCAATTTCTTTGGGTACAGCTTCGGCATGCTCATCTCTGTTGCCCTGCTGGTGTACATTGCCATAAGCATCCCACTGGAAGATGCCGCCGTGCGCAGGCTGGCCGTTGCGGGCACCGCGGTTCTCGCCGCATTTTTTGCCGTGCTTGCCTTCGCACAGCATAGCGGGCTGGTTTTCTATCTGGACGGAAGCAATGTGTTCCGCCTGGGCGCATATTATTGGGTTCCATACACTTTTGGCGGAAGCATGTTTTTTTCAATCATTCTCATGGTGCTCCACTATCGTAAACGGCTGGGCACACGAAAAACGCTCACATTCATCTCCTATCCTCTTATCATAACCATCGGCATCATCGGCAATTTGTTCTTCCAGCATCTGATGGTGGCCTCGGCCGCGTTGGCGCTGGCCACGCTCATCATTTTCCTGAACATCCAGGTTCATCGGGAAAAGCAGCTGGCGCAGAAGGAAGCCGAACTGGCTGAAAGCCGCATCGCCGTCATGCTCAGCCAAATCCAACCCCATTTTTTATACAACTGCCTGTCCGCCATTGAAAACCTGTGTGTGGAAGACCCCCCGCAGGCGCGGGAAGCCGTGCACGACTTTTCCAAATACCTGCGGGGCAACCTGGACAGCCTTGGCAAACACGGGCTCATTCCGTTTCGGCAGGAACTTGGGCACGTGCGCACTTACGTGGCTCTGGAACAAAAACGTTACTTGGACGAACTTACGGTCAGCTATGAAATTGAGGCATGTGATTTCTTGCTCCCTCCGCTCACTGTGCAGCCGATTGTGGAAAACGCAGTGCGCCACGGTGTTGGCAAAAACCTTACAGGCGGCGCCGTTGCGCTGTGCACGGACGAAACCGAACACCACTGGCGCGTTACGATAACAGACAACGGCGCCGGGTTTGCCGAAGAAGGCGCCGCCAGCGACGGGCGAAGCCACATCGGCCTTGAAAACGTCCATGCCCGGCTGGCCTCCATGTGCGGGGGAACACTGCAGGTCACAAGCACACCCGGTGCGGGGACAACGGCGACGATACTCATTCCCAAAGGAGAGCGTTTGCAATGAACATCATCGCGGTGGACGACGAGTATCACGCGCTCAAAATTCTGGAACGCTCCATTCGGGAAGCCGTTCCCGAATGCGCGCTTTCCTGCTTCCGCCGTTTCGACGAAGCGCTGCGCTTTGCGTCCGGTCACCCGGTGGACATCGCGTTCCTCGATATTGAAACCCGCGGCATGAACGGGTTGGTGCTGGCTGCAAAAATCAAAGAGCTGCACGGGCAGGCAAATATCATTTTCGTCACAGGCTACCATGAATACGCGGCGGACGCGTTTGCGTTGCATGCCAGCGGATACCTTGCAAAGCCCGTTTCGGCGGCGGATATCGAACGGGAAATGGAGAACCTCCGGTATCCGCAAATGCCGGTGACAATAGGTGTTCAAATCAGGACATTTGGAAATTTTGACGTTCTGGTGGATAGGGAGCCCATCCTGTTCAGCCGCAGCAAATCCAAAGAACTGTTGGCCTACCTTGTGGACCGCGGCGGCGCGGGTGTGACGGCCAAAGATCTGGCGGCTGTTTTGTGGGAACAAGGCCCCTATGACCGCAGCCGCCAGCAACAGCTGCAAACCTACATCACCGCCCTGCGCCGCGACCTTGCGAGGGCCGGTGCGCAGCATATCCTTGTGCGCAGGCAAAACTTTCTGGCAATTGACAAGACCAAAGTACAATGCGACCTGTACCGCTACCAAGAGGGCGACCCCAAGGCGGTGAACGAATACATGGGTGAGTATATGACGAATTACAGCTGGGGAGAGTTCACTGCCGCCCTGCTGGAATACCGGCAGCAAAGGCAAATGGAATAGCCGCTTTCGCGCGGCCAAACGCCACCCGGACGGGTGGCGTTTTTCATGCAATCCGTGTTCTACATTTGTTCTACACCTCATGATACGATGCAAAGGGGATTTCTTGCCAAATTATGCAGGCGGTGCGAACAGCATGGAGAATGGATTTCGGCACGTGACATCTCTTTTCAAAAAACTTCCGATAAAGCGCAGGGTGTTGAACATCTGCGCGTCTGTATGCGTTTTTACGGCGCTTGTGTCCATCTTTTCGTTGGCTATGCAGCGTACCGGCGGCTTTGGTCGCCCCGCTTTAGATGTTTCCGTTTCGGAGTTTGACAAAGGCGCTTTGCCCGGCGGCGCAGCGCTGCGCGTGGAACTTTTGGGCAGTGCAGATGCCGAAGGTCTGGCCCCGAGGCTGTCGCCCTCCGAGCCGGACTTTTTGTATCGGGCCATGCTTGCGGATTCCCCGGTGCTTCTGGACGTAAATGTCTCCGGACAAAATGGTGCCGCCCTCCGGCGGGCCGAAACCGAAAGCAATTGCATTTCTACCGGGATATTGCGCTCCATCGCCGCGGCGGAGGGCGTATTTGCAGACATGCCTATGTTGGCGCTGCCCATGGAGCTCTCACTTGTGAAAGACGGCAAAGAAGTCCAGCCAGGCGGCCGGGTGGACGTGGCAATCGATTTACCCGCTGCTATGAGCGGCGACTACACCGCCGTGTGGTACATAGCGGAAAACGGCGACATCGAAAAAATGCCGGGCCGCCTTGTGGAAATGGACGGCAGGCGTCAATATGTCTTTACCACCAGCCATTTTTCCAAATACGCCCTGACGGATTCCACCAACACCGCAGGTGCGGCCACTGTGCTTACGGCCTCGGACGCCGGGCGGCAGATGATGCCGAACACCGTGTATACCGTCGCCGCCGACACCACCATTGACGGCGGCCAAGACCCGGCCAGCCTAAAAAACGGCTTGGTGGTGAGCAGCGCCACCAACGCTGCCAGCCCTGCGGTGCTGTGGATTCCAAACGGCATAACGCTTACCGTAAAGGGCGCCAGCGGCACCGCCGCGGATTACGACGGCGCAAGGGGGCACGCTGCCATTTTGCTTGCCGGCGGCAACTGCCTGTATGTGCGGGGTTCCGGCACGCTGGTGGTGCAGGGCGGCGACGGCGGAAACGCCGGGCACGGCGTTAGCGGCGGGGAAGGCTATTCCGACACGGGCACTTACTGGCAAAGCCTCGGCCTGTTCAGCGTGCCGGTGGGAATACAAATCGACAGCGGCGCGGGCAACGGCGGCAACGGTGGCAACGGGGCCGGCGGCGGCGGTGCGGGCATCGGGTCGAACGGCAGCGAAGGTGGCCTTGGCGGCGACGGGGGCCTTGGCGACGAAGGCGGCGCCACGCTCTTATACGTTTCTCCTATCACGCCCATCATGCGCAACATCAAGACGGCCGGGCGGCAGGGCCACGCCTCGCCCGGCGCGAACGGCGCTGATTCCGGCGGCGCGGGCACGCTTTACGTGATGGATGGCGCCACTGTCACCGGCGGCGGCGGAAACGGCGGTGCAAACGGCGGCGGCGGCACAGGTCACAACCAGGGTATCGCCTTCATGTGGGGCACGGCGGCGTTTTTCAACTGCGGCGACGGCGGCGGCGGCGGTGGCGGCGGCAGCAGCGGGCAGGGCGCGTTCATCGGCAGCGGCGGGGCCAGCGGCGGCGGTGGCGGCGGCGGCGGAAGCGGCGGCTATTTCCAGGCATACACCCTTTCTCCCGGCTCCGAGGCGTTCACCCCCATCGACGCAAGCGGCGGCACGGGTGGCGCAGGCATTGCAGGCGGCGGCGCGGGCGGCGGGCAGCAAAAAACCGGCGCACAGGGACTCAAGGGCGGCGTGGGCGCGGGCGGCGGCAGTGTGGGCGCCGCGGGCGCGGGCGGCACTGTTTACGTCGCCTCCACGGCCGCCTGCAGCGGCACCGGCAGCACGGGCAGCGGCGCCGTGAACGGCAAGCCCGCCGTGCACAGCGCGATTGCCACAACACAGGACAGCTGGCAGCGGAATGCCCGCTATACCCTGCGCTTCGATGTAAACAAACCCACGCGTGCCAGCAGCACCCCAAACCCCACCGGCATGGCGGACATCAATGTGGTGGCAGGCGTCAACTACAACACCGCCACCGGCACACGGCTGAACATCGATTTGCTTGGCTGGGATTTCCTCGGCTTTTTCACCGCACCTTCCGGCGGCACCGGCGTCATTAACAACAGCGGCTATTTTGAGGGCGGCGCCAGGCATGCCTACGTGGACGCAGCCGGGACCTGGTGCTACCCGGATGACGCCACGCTGTACGCCCAATACCAGCCGGGCGTGTGGCGCGTTATGCTGAACAGCATGGGTGCGGCAAACGCGGGCACCACAGACGTTTACTTGAAATATGACCACGGCTGGTACGCCGGCAGGCAGGCAGCCGCCGCAGGCAGCCCCGCGCTTACCGGCATCACGGCGCCCACGCTGCCGGGCTATGTGTTCGACGGCTACTACACCGGCATGGGCGGCGCGGGCGACTGCGTCATCAAAGCGAACGGCACGCTGAACACATCGCTTCCCGCCGTGGCAAACAATACCATGTTTCCCACCAACGGCATCCTGTTTGCCAAATGGGTCGCCGTCCCCTACAAAGCCACCGTAAACCTGCGGCTGGACGACGGGGGCTACACCGGGCAAACCGTGCAGCTCTACCAGCGCGGTTATTTGAAATATACCCTGACGGATGCGGCGGGCACCGGTGTTTACAGCTATTACCTTGACGACAAGGAAGACCCGAAGCACGGCGTGCCGGTGGGCACCTACGACATTTACCTGAACGGAAACGGCACGGGCCGCTCGCTGTCAGTGACGGCCGCTTCACAAAAAGGCACGGAGTTTACCGAGACCCTGCAATATTACACCGCCGAGGTCACCACACTGCTGGACGGCACGGGCAGTGATGTTGGCGACGTATCGCTGCGCCAAAACGGCATCGTGAAAAGCAGATTGCTCTACGATGTGGGCGGCGGCACGCACAAAGCGGCTGTTTTATTCGACAATGCCTCCGGCGCAAACAACCGCTATGACATTTATGTGGACAACCAGGCCATAGGCGCAAGCCACACCCTCGACATGGCAACAGCGGCAAAACGCAAGGCCGAAATTCCCTATTACACGGCCACACTGAACCTCACCTACGACACTCCTTGGACGGATGCCTCGGTGACATTGCGCCAGGGAGGCGCGGTGAGGCAATTTCTGCAATACCAAAGCACCAGCGGCAATACCGCCGCATATACCCGCGTCATCCAGGGCGACACCGGCAATGATGTTTATGACGTTTTCATCAACGGCGCGGTTTCGGGGCAAAGCTTCCACCTCACGGCCGCCGGGTTGGCGGCCGGTGAAACCGTCCTTGCGGATGAATATTACAAGGTCACAGTGGATGTGCAAAAGGACGGCGCGCCATGGGTGGGCGCAAGCGTGTCTCTCTGGCATGCGGACGGACAGGCATATGTCCTAACGTACAGCAGCGGCGAAAACGCCTATCACTACCGCTATGTGCACAAGCTGGCCGACGACGCCACCGCCGGATACGACGTAAGAATCGGCGGCGCGGTGACAGGCGCCGACACCGGCATAAACCTGAAACAGGGCAGCCAAACCGGCACCGCGGCGTACTACACGGCGTCCTTTTATGATGCCGGCCGCCTGATGCTGGTGCAGGTTGTGGCCGAAAACGGCCGGGCGGTGGAAGCCGGCGCGCCGTACCACCCCGGCAGGACCTTTGGCGGCTGGCGCGTTGATGCGGACGCAAACAACAATGGAGAGGGAGCGCCGTACGATTTTGCCCAGCCCGTTACCGCGCCGCTCAGCCTGTATGCGAATTACGATTTGCCCGCCGTTTCCATCTTCGGCGAGGAAGCGGACGCGGTAATCGCCTCCGGCTATGTGAAATGCGACGCAGATGGCGCCGTAAACGGCGCAAGCGGGCAGTATTACCGCCTGTCGAACCTCGCGATCAGCGGCTATCCGTCCATCGGCGCACCCATGAACCACGCCGTTCTGGAGGTGACAAACGGCGATGTGCTGGTGCTGGATGACGGCGGCCACACCGTGCATTACAACATTGACCCCACCACCCACGCGGGCACGGTTGCCGTCACGTTTGGCGGCGGCATATCCGTTTCCGGCGCGGAGGCATTCCTGCGGAACAACCTGCTGTTCCAGGTGCCGGACTTCGCGCAAACCCACACCCTGCAAGTGCGTGTGTACGGCTCAACCGTGGTGGGCGCCGACGGTTTTTCAGCGCCTCTTTCCATGGCGTATTTCGGCATCGAGCTGCCGGAAGGCAGCTTTGCGCCGCCGGAGGATGAGGGGGCGCCGGGCAAAGACAACGCGCCGGATGACCCGGAGACGGATGGCTTGCCGGAGGGCGATTCCGCGCCGGACGATGGTTCCACATCGGACAGTCCCGCCGCGCCGGACGATGGCTCCACATCGGACAGTTCCGCCGCACCGGCGGATGACCCTGCGCCTGACAACACCTCCGCGCCTGCGGATGATCCCGCACCGGATAACGCCGCCGCTCTCGGCATATGGGGCGGCGGTTCCGGCGGTGGAAGCAGCGCAGGCACAGGCGGCACACCTCCGCCCGCACCGGGGAACGGCAATCAGCCGTTTTTTGTGATGGCATTGTTTGCGCTGCCAGTGCTGGCGGCGCTGTTTGGCCTGCGGCGGAAAGGCGTTTGGCGCAAAAGCGCCGCCGTGGCGCGCCGTGTGGTCCTGCCCAAAAGCATGCTGCGGCGCACGGCGGCGGCCACGCTTTCGCTGGTGGCGCTGGCAGGCGTTGCCGGGCCGCTGATGCTTGGCGTGCAGGCTGCCACGCCCTATTGGAACGGTTATACGGAAGTGACCGGCGCCACCACATTGTACAGCGGCTATTATTACAAGGTCACGTCCAGCCGCACCATCAACGGCACGCTGGGTGTTGGCGCCGGCCCGGACGGCGCCACGCTGTATCTAGCCAGCGGTGTTACGCTGACGGTGAACGGAGCCAACGGCAGCGGCGGAGGAGGAGGGAATGCCGCCGTTTACCTGCCCGGCGGCGCAACGCTTATTTTGCGCGGCGGCGGCACACTGGCGGCAAACGGCGGCGGCGGCGGCAGCGCAGGCAACGGGGCCCCCGGTGGTGATGCCTCCAGGTCCGTCAACACATACTATACCGGTTCCGGCGGCAGCGGCGGCTATGGCGGCGGCGGCGGCGGTGCGGGCATCGGCACACATGGCGCGGACGGCGGCAGCGGCGGCAGCGGCGGGTCGGGGTTCACCACAACGAGCGACGACAACCGGACGGATGGAAACAGCGGTTATCCCGGCAGTTCGGGCAGTGGCAGCGGCGCCGCGGGCGCCTTGCGCGTGCTGGATTCCGCCAGGGTGCAGGCAACCGCGGGCAACGGCGGTTCCGCCGGCGCCACGGGTTCCAACGGTTCCTATACCGGAGGCTATATAAACGACAGGTACCGGTACGCGGGCGGCGGCGGCGGCGGTGGAAGAGGCGCCGGCGGAAGCGCTGCCAGTCCCATCGGCACAGGCGGTAGTGGCGGCGGCGGCGGCGGCGGGGGCGGCGGTGGCGGCTTCAATTACCATCGGCAGCCTTCTCCCACGGCAAACGGCGGCCATGGCGGCGACGCGCCGAACGGCTCCGGCCTGGCGGGCACCATAACAAACAGTGACGACGGCGTGCCGGACTTTTATGCAAGGCAGGGCGGCAATGGCGCAAACGCGGGCGGCAACGGCACAAAAAGCAATTCAAACGGCAATATTTACATCAGCACAGCTTCCGGCGCCTCTGTGAACACTTACAACTCCTCGCGCGGCACAGACCCCGCAACCGCCACCATCACCTACCACGCAAACGGCGGCGCCCTGAACTTCACCCCCGCAACCCAGGTGGTGATGAGCGGTTCCTACCCCAATTCCCTGCGCCCCTTCGGCGGAGCACCGGGTTCCCCCACCCGCACGGGGTATGCGTTCCTTGGCTGGAACTACGACCAGACCCAGGCAAACCAGGGCACCATCACCGCCGGCTGGGACGCGGCCGGCTCCGGCATTTACTACTATTCCGCCACACAAACCGCATTGTACGCGGTGTGGGCGGCAAACACCTACACGGTGGCACTGAACAAAAACCATTCCGACACGGCGCCCTGGGCCCCCGGCACCGCAAGCCTTTACCAGAAATACGACAACGGGTGGTTCTTTAACTCTGCCTCCACACAGCCGGTTGGAGCGAACGGCAGCGGCAACCCCATCACCTTGCCCGCGCGCACAGGGTATGATTTCGCCGGGTATTACAACACAGCCGCCGCCACGGGGGGCACACAGTTCCTGGACGCGGACGGCTATCTGGCCACCGCCGCCACAAATGCCTTCAGCGCGAACGGTTCCCTGTACGCGCGCTGGGCGCCGCACCGCTACACCGTAAACTATTACACGAACCACGCCGGCGACGACACCACCTTGTACCTTACCCAAACCGCCGATTACGGCACCACCTACGACTACCCCAGCATCGGCGGCACGGGCGAAACGCCCACAGCGCCGCAGCGCGAGGGCTATACGTTCATGGGCTGGAACACCGAAAGGGCAGGCGCCGCCACCGCACTGGGGCGCTTTACCACAACCTATGCGAACCTCATCCCCGACGATGGAGCCATCGTCGACTATTACGCCATTTGGAAAGTAAACGAAAACACGATCACCTACAACATGGGCGGCGTGGATGTGTTTACCGCGCCCCCTGCCGGGAAATACCTGTACACGGACACCTTTGCCCGGCTGCCCGTGGCCCCGGTGCCGCAAAACAACAAATACTTCTTCTCCGGCTGGGAGGTGACAACCCCCGGCAGCGCCTACACCGGCGGCGGTGCCCCGGATGGCAACACCGGCTTCACGCAGGGCGCGGTGTTTGTTTCCGGCGCAACGGTGCCGTTCAGCCGCGCTTACGGCGACGTAACGCTGACCGCCCTGTGGACGGAAACCGAGGGCGTGGAGGCAAGAACCGGCATTTTGACGATTCCGGCGGGCACGTTTGAAACGCCCCGCACCTACGAAAGCGCCTATGTGGAAACCTATTTGGACGGCGTAAAAACTCGTAAAAACAGCGTGGATTTATACCAGGGCGGCCAAAAGCGGTTCGCCATGGCATATGACAACGCCGCGGAGCAATATTCCTTGCTTGCGGACACCGCCGAGGCCGCCGGCGTGTTCAATGTGTTTGTGGACGGCAAGGACACGGGCAAAACGGTGACCTTTGGCGGCCCGGCGGCACAGGTGTGCTACTATTCCGCCACCGTCGCCACCACCATGAACGGCGCGCCGGAAGACGCCGGGCGCGTGGAACTGCGGAACGGCGGCACAATACTTGCCGTCGGCCGCGCCGGTACAGGGACATACACCGACGTGCGGCAGGTGGACGGCATCGGCGGCGACGGCGCGGCGGTTTGGGAAATTTGGGTGGACGGAGAAAACGCCGGGCAAACCATCGCCTACGCTGCGGGGCAAAACCACGTCACGGTGAACCGGTATGCGGTGGAAGTTGGAGTGACACTGGACGACGCGCCGACAGATATCCTCGGCGCGGGCCTCTTGAAATGCGAGGGCCTTTCAACCCGCCCGCTGGCGCAAACTTCGGTTGGCGCGTATGAATGTGTGGGCTTTGAGGACACCGCCCATCTGTGGCAGGTTTGGCTGGGCGGCAAAGACACGGGACGCACGGCCCGCTTCACACAGGACGCGCGCGCCACGCAAATTCGCTATTACACATCCGGCGTAACAACACATCTGGACGGCATGGATGCCGACCTCGGGGTTGTCGCGCTCGTGCCGCCGTCGGGCGATGCCGTAACCCTCGCGCGGCGCGCCACCGGCGTGTACGAGGCCATTTCGCTTGAATCTGACACCGTGTACGGCGTTTATGTGAACGGCGTGGACACCGGGAAAACCCTCCGTTTCAAAACGGGGGAGGCAACTCTCGCACTGGAGTTCTACTCCGTCACATACCAAATATCCGGCGCCGACCCCGACGTGACCGGAGCCCTCCCTGCCGACCCGCAGGCGTACACCGCGGGCTCCACCGCAAGGGCCCATGCGCCCGGCAGCCTGCACAAGCCCGACAACGGTGCCATTTTTTACGTGTTTGACGGTTGGAAAGATGATGACGACAACGTCTATTCAGCGGGCAAACCCATCCTGATGGACAACAAAAAAATCCTGACCGCCCAATGGGCCCAAAGCGGCTCGGCGGAAGCCATGTGGATCATTGCGGGGCAGGCGGGCGCGCAGTACGGCACGCTGGCCGAAGCATTGGCGGCTGTCGCGTCCTCCGGGGCTGGCGTGGCGGTTACGCTGCTGCGCTCAACCGAACTTTCCGGCCAGGATGCCGAGCTTGGCGCGGGCGACTCCCTCACGCTTGAGCCCGGCGCAAAACTCACCATTGAAAACTGCATATTGATGAACTACGGAGCCATCACAAACGGCGAAGAACTTTTGTGCGGCAGCGGCGGTGTTTTCCACAACCACGGCAACGTGACGGACGCTTCGCTGGTGGGCACACAGAGCAGCGGCATTGCCGACAACTGGGTGGTATTTGACGCGAATGGCCGCGGCACGGCGCCGGCGGCGCGGTACGTGGATTTCAGCGCGACCATCACGGGCGACATTACCCCGTCCGGCATTCCGGCAGGCTACGTGTTCACGGGATGGTCGCAATCCCCTTCCGGCGGCACGCTTTGGGCGCAAGACAGCGCCCCTGTGACAAACCCCGTCATCCTTTACGCGCAATGGGGCGATTTCACCTATACGGTCACCTTCAGCGCAAACGGCCACGGAACGGCGCCGCCGGCGGTACCGGCCATCCCGGGCACGGCCATCTCCACGCCCGCGCAGCCCGCCGCTGCCGGATATGTGTTTGGCGGCTGGTTCAAATCCGCCGCCTGCGCCGCCGGGGACAGGTGGAACTTTGGTGCAGACGCCGTCACCGCCAACCTTACGCTGTACGCAAAATGGACGCCGCAGGCCTATAACCTGCGCTTTGATGTGCAGGGGCATGGTACGGCGCCGGCGGCGCAGCGCGTCGCGTTCGGCGCCACGGCGGCGCAGCCGGCTGCGCCCGCCGAAACAGGCTACACTTTCGGCGGCTGGTATCAGGACGCCGCGCTGCACAGCGCGTGGAGCTTCACGGTGAACACCATGCCGGCCCGCGATATGATTCTTTATGCCAAGTGGAACGTAAACCGATACACCGTTTATTTCGACACGGGCAGTCTTGGGAATTTCCTTTACCCCACGCCCGGCCCGAACGAAGACGCGCCGCCAAACCCCTACCAGCGCAAAATGGAGTACGGGGCGCTGATAGCAGAGCCGGATTTTGACCTCACCACCCCCGGCACGCAAACACCGGCGGAGCCCGGATACAACTTTGCGGGCTGGTATGCCGATCCCGGCTTCACAACGGCGTGGGATTTTTCCTCCGGGACAGTGCCGGTGGGCGGCGTGCGCATATACGGAAAATGGCAGCCGCTGGGTTACACTGCCACGCTGGATGCCCTTGGCGGCAGCGGTGGCACGGCGCAAACCGGCGCGACCTTCGGCCAAAACCCACCCGGCATCACCCCGCCGGAACGGACGGGCGATACCTTCGCGGGCTACTATTCGTCTCCGGACGGCGGCGGCACACTGGATAAACAATACTATTTCTACGACGGGTCCGCCGCATGCCCTTGGGATATCCCCGCCGACGCCACCCTGTATGCGAAATGGATCACCGGGGAGTGCAACGTGTTTTTCAGTATGAACGGCCACGGCGCCGGGCCCGACCCGCAGATGGTTCCGGTTGGCGATTTGGTTCCGGAGCCCGCCCCGGCCCCGGCGGCGGCGGAATACACCTTTGCGGGCTGGTATACCAACGCGGCCTGCACCGGTGGCAACAAATGGGACTTCGGCACAGATATTGTGCCGCCGCAGGGCGTGACGCTGTATGCGAAATGGAACTCCATTTTTAAGAATGTCACGTTCGACACAAACGGATACGGCATTGCGGCAACCGTGCTGAAAGCCCGCCCGGGCCATCTGGTTTTACCCGGCGGCTCGACGAAAGAGATGTTTGACGCCGTTCCGTCAACCGATCCCGGCGGGTATACCTTCGCGGGTTGGTATACGAACCGGGCGTGCTCTGACGGCAGCGTGTGGCATCTGGATATGGACCTGATGCCGGACAGCGACCTGACGCTGTATGCCAAATGGATTGCGAACCTCTACCCGGTGACATTCGACGTGCAGGGGCATGGCACGGCTCCGGCGTCTTACACCGCGCCTTTCGGCAGCAAGCTTACACCCCCCGCCGAGCCCTCCAAACAAGGATATACGTTCCTCGGCTGGTACAAAGCGCCTTCCGGCACGGAACAGTGGATTTTCGACACGGACACCGTGCCAGTGGGCGGGATTACGCTTTATGCCCGATGGAAAGCGGATAAGAGCAGCAGCTCTTCAAGCGGCAGTTCCAGCGGCTCAAGCTCCGGCAGTTCCGGTTCCAACGGCTCCGCTTCAGACAGTTCGCCTGCGAGCTCCACGCCCGTGGCACCCCGAACAGGCGACGGGGCACCTGTCATTTTCTGGCTAGTTCTTTTGGGGACGGCTTTCGCTGCGCTGGCGGTGCTCCTTTTGTGCCGCAGGCGCAAGTGACCGCAATTTTCTTGGATGCGCCGGAAAAGGGTGATGCAGTATTTGTTTGAACAGTGCATTGCCCCGAAAAGTTTAACCCTCTCGAATCATCGAATCATGGCGATCATACGGCCGCTGGGATTTTCATCTACCCGGTGAAGCCACGCCTGTTGTCAAATGGTGAAGTAGACCTTGAATTCATTCTGAGCGCACCATCCCAAAACCATGTGGAATGGTGCGGCCAATTTAGCGTGATCAAGAAGTTGGCATAGCTGATCCCAAGGGTTGTAGCCGAGGGGCTGGAGAGTGTACTGCAAAATCTAAAAGCATAGGCAAAACCCATCGCCAGGCAAGGTAATGCGTCTGCCAGCACTCCGAAAAAGCAAAACAGGCATAACATTACTGTGTTATGGCTGTTTTGCTGTGAGGCCAAGAGAACTTGAACCTCCAGCGAGTTGCCCCGACTAGAACCTGATGGCATAGCCCCAGATGTCAAGGACAAAAAACTGTACAATACGCTGAAAACATGGGATTTCGAACCCTTTTAATTTATTTGCAACCACTCGAAAACAGTGTTGCGCGTCTGCCAAAAACGTAGGTAATGCGTCTGCCAACAGCCCAAAGGCTGCCAAGCGATGCTTCCCCTGTCCCCAAAGGAGCAAAAATTGTCATAATTCCTATCTAGGCGTTTCTTTTTTCGACAGGACTTGTTATAATGGTGCAACATCCAAAAAAAGGGGCCGGGCGTGTGTGCCCGGGGGAACGAATGCTGCCGGAGCGCGGCAAACAGGAGGAGTCCCATGCACAAACCGACGCGGAAAAGCATTTCCCTGGCCCTGGCGCTCGCGCTGGCGATGGGCCTGTGGGCATCCATGCCGGCGGCGGCGTGGGCGGCGGAGTCTGACGCCGTAGAAAGCTCCCCTTCCGTCGAGAGCTCCCCTTCCGTCGAGAGCTCCGGCTCGGACGAGAGCTCCGGCTCAGACGAGAGCTCCGGCTCGGGCGAGAGCTCCGGCTCAGACGAGAGCTCCGGCTCGGGCGAGGGCTCCGGCGAGGACCCCGCCGCATCGTCCGCGCCTGCGGCGCGCGTGGTGCAGGGCTTTGCGCCGCTGGCGCCGGAGGTTGAAGCGCAGTTTGTGCCGCCGGGAACCCCGCAGCAGGCACTGCTGCTGCCGGACGTGCTTTTGGCCACGGTGGACGGCGCCGAAAATACCGAGCTTCCGGGCATCCAGTGGCAGTGCGAGGCCGCGGGCGGCTACCTGCCGGACCAGACCGGGGAATATGTTTTCACGGCCGTTTTGCCCCAGGGCTGCGCCCCCGCGCAGGGCACGGCGCTGCCGCGGCTGACTGTGTGCGTGGAAGAGGAGCAGATATTCACGCCCATGTCCGTGTTCGGCATGGGCACGGCGGAAAACCCGCTCACCATCGACACGGCCTTCTCGCTGAACGAGTTTGCCGCCGCCTATTCGGACGGCACGTTCTATGAAAAATACGCCACGGCCCCCAGCGTGACGGACGCGACGCTGCACGTGGCGCTGACGGCGAACATCGACATGAGCGCCTACCCCGGTTTTATCCCCATCGGCAGCGCGGCGCGCCCCTTCATGGGCGTGTTCGACGGCGGCGGCTTCGCCGTTTCGGGCCTTACCGTGAGCATGATGCCGGCCGCCGGGCTGTTCGGTGTGGTGCAGGGCGGACAGATCGGCAACGTGGCCGTCATCGCATCCTTCGTGAGCGGCACCGCGGCGGGCGGCATCGCGGGCGAGCTGAGGGGCGGCACGGTGAAAAACTGCGTGTTCACGGGAACCGTGCAGACAACAGCCCAAGCGGGCGGCATCGTGGGCGCTGTGTCCGGCGGCGGCGTGGTGGCCACCTGCTGGACGGAGGCCACCGTGGACGCCCCCGTCGCGGGGGGCACAGCGGGCGGCATCGCGGGGCTGGCGGACGGCGATATCAAAAACTGCGCGGTGCTGGGCACGGCCGTCGATGCGGCAAGCGCCGGGCGCGTTGTGGGTGGCGGCGCGGGGGCCCTTGTGGGCAACTACGCCTGGCGGGAGCTGCTGGTGAACGGCAAAACCGTTGACGGCACGCAACCCAAAAACGGGGAAAACGGCACGTCACCGGTGTTCACGCTGCCGGGCGGCGCGGCCTGGGCCGCCTATACGGACGGCGCGTGGAGCCGGGCGGGGCAGGTGCCCGTGCCCGTGCACAGCGCCATGAGCGGCGCCCTGCCCTCCTACATGACCTACCGCCTCTCCGGCAGCGGCACCCAGGGCGACCCCTACCGCATCGCCACCGTGGACGACCTTGCCTTTATGGCGCGGCAGGTCAACCTGGGCGACCCTGCCTATGCGGGCATGCCCTCCGCGCCCGCATATTACGTCCAAACAGAGAATATCGACCTTTCCGCATACCGCCCGCCGCAGCAGGCGGATGCCGGCTGGACGCCGATCGGCTACGCGGGCCTCTCTTTTTATGGCGTATACGACGGCAAGGGCAAGACCATCTCCAACCTGGCGGTGGACACCGGCGGCGCGGACTTTGGCGGCCTGTTCGGTTTTGTATATAACGCCGAGATCAAGAACCTGAACCTCTCTGACTGTGTGCTGCGAGGAAGTGAGCGCGGGGCGCTGGCCGGCTACCTCACGGGATCTGTCGTCACGAATGTGACCGCCTCCGGCAGCGTATCCGGCGAGGCCCTTGTGGGCGGCCTGATTGCATCCGCAGACCGCTCCACCATTACAGACTGCTCGTTTTCGGGGGATGTGTCCGCCACCGGCCTGGATACAGACGGCATGTATGCGGGCGGCCTGGTTGCCAAGGCAGTTGTGTCCACCATTGAACGGTGCACAACCTCCGGTTCTGTGCGCGGGGCATTCTTCACCGGCGGCATCGTCGGCAGTTTTGACGCAGATGCGTATTTCATCCGCCAATGCTCCTCCAGCGCCAACGTGACGGGCGCGTGTGGCACGGGCGGCATCGTGGGGACGATGAGCGGCGGCACCACCGAGCAATGCCGGTCCCTGGGCAGCGTGGACGGCCTGGAGTTTGTCGGCGGCATCGCCGGAATGTTGACGATGGGTTTCGTCCAGCCCGCCGTCGTGACGGACTGCTATTCGGCGGGCGACGTCCGGATTCGGAACGCTGTTCCGACCCCTTCTTATGTGGGCGGCATCGCGGGCGGGGTCACATATGGCTGCAAGGTTTCCCGCTGTTACGCGCTGGGCAGCGTTTCGGGCATTGAAACAGCGGGCGGCATTGCGGGCAAAGGCGACCCCCTGGCCGAGATCACCCGGTGTGTGGCGCTCAGCGGCAGCGTCACCGCTCCCACGGCGCACCGCGTGCTGGGGTATAAAGACATCGGCTGCACGCTCATGTTCAACTGCGGCTGGACCGACATGGCGCCTGGCCCATGGACGAGTGACCCCTCCGGCGTGGACGGCGAAGACAAAGCGGCGGGCGCGCTTGCCATTGGCGACATGGGCAACCCGTGGGATGACTACACGGCGGCAAGGGGCTGGGACAGGCGCGGCCAAATTCCCGTGCTGGCCTGCTTTGGGGACGGGCAGAACAGCTCCCTGCCCGTGGACGGAACAACGCGCAAGCTGGCAGGCACGGGCGCAGCGGGCGACCCTTACCAGATTTGGACGGCGTCCGATCTGCGCTTTCTGGCCGACCGTGTGAACAACGATGACGCGGCATACAATGCCGCACATTACAGGCAAATGGCGGAGATCGACCTCTCCGCCTATGCGGCTGACGCCGGCTGGGCGCCGATTGGCACTGACGCGGCCCATTGCTTCAAGGGCACATACGACGGCAACGGGCACCGCGTCACCGGCCTTGTGATCAACGACACGGCCAACAATTACAAGGGCCTCTTCGGCTATGCACGCAGCGCCATGTTTACGGACGTGTCCGTGGCGGGCGCGGTCAGCGGGGGGAACTGGGCCGGGCTGCTTGTGGGCAGGGCGGACCAGGGGACCACCTTTATGGACTGCGCCGCACAGGGCACGGTCAGCGCGGCGGGGAACTACGCGGGCGGCCTTGTGAGCGCGGCGATCGATGATCCCGTCTTTGAACACTGCACATTCCGCGGCGAAGTGCGCGCGGGCGGAGAGAATGCCGGCGGGATCGCGGGCGAAACGCGTGGCGGCAGCATGACGGGCTGCGCGGCGGAAGGCAAAAGCACCGCTAACGGGACGGTGGGCGGCATTGTGGGCACGATGACCTTCTCTGCGTCTGTCGTGAACAGTTCGTTCCACGGCGAGGTGCGCTCAGGCAGCGGGTCGGCGGGCGGCATCGCGGGGGCGCTCGGCGGTGGCACGGCTGTCTCCGACAGCTTTTCCACAGGCACGGTGAACGGAAGGACGGCGGGCGGCGTCGCGGGCCTGCTGCAGGGGAGCGCCGCTGTGGCGCGCTGCTACAGCGCCTGCGCGGTGGTGTGCGGCACCGGCGGGGGCGGCGGCATTGTGGGGCATTTGGATGTCGCTACAGGCTCCCCGCTGCAGGATAACGTATACATCGGCCCGTCCGTCGCGGGCGCCGTCGCAGGGCGCGTGTACGGGCTGGTAGACGGGCCGGCCGCCACGACGACCGGCAACGCAGCCTGGCAATTTGCCACGGTGAACAGCGCGATCGTACCCGGCGGCGCCTCCGGCGGCATGCACGGCGCGCCCCTGACGGCGGCGCAGCTCGATCTGCGCCAGGGCGGCGGCGCCTGGGCGGCGTTCACCACGTCAAACGGCTGGAAACGGGGCGGGCAAATTCCGGATTTCAACGATGCGGGCATCCTGCCCGACTACATCCGCGCGCTGCAGGGCAGCGGCACAGCGGCGGACCCGTTCCAGGTCGGGACGGCGGAAGACCTGTATTTCCTGTCCACCATGGTCAGCACCGGCGCGCCGGGCTATGCGCAGGCGCACTACCTGCAGACGGCCGACCTCGACCTCTCCATGTATGCGCCGGGCGGCAGCTCCGGCAGCACGACGCTGAACGGCTGGCTGCCCATCGGCACCAGGGAGGCTTCGTTCGGTGGCCGGTACGATGGCGGCGGGAAGCTGGTCAACAACCTCAGCATCCTAGATCCCACGCGCGGTAATATAGGCATGTTCGGCGTCACGCAGGGCGCCACGCTGCAAAACATCCACCTGCGGGACGCGCGCATTGTCAGCGGCGGCACGTGTATCGGCGCCCTGGCGGGCCTGGCAGGCGACACCACGATCTCCGGATGCTCCGCCGTCGTCAACGTCATCGGCTTTGGCGCCGCCGCGGGCGCGGGCAACTATGTGGGCTCTATGCTTGGGCTGGCAACGTGCGGCACGACGATAACCGACAGCTTTGCCCAGGGCGCCGTTGTCGGCAACAACTTTGTGGGCGGCTTTGTGGGCGCGGGGGAATGCAGCATGGACAACAAGCCGGTTTCCGTCGCGCGCTGCTTCACCAATGCCGAGGTCAACGCCGCCGGCATCAACAGCGGCGGGTTTGCGGGGCAGCTTGCCGCCCAGGCCGCGGGTGCCGCTGTCACGGTGATCGACTGCTACGCCACCGGCAACGTTAAAGCAGGCGGCAACGCCGGCGGCTTTGTGGGCATTCTCGCCGGCGAGCGGGACGCCCCGGCGACGGTGGAGCGCTGCTATGCCACCGGCAGCGTTTCAGCCGCGAACCCCTTCGTGGGAGGCTTCGTGGCAAGCGTGCAGTCCGGCGCGGTGGTGCGCGGCTGCGCGGCGCTGGGTGCCTCGGCGCAGGGGGCGACCGCGCGCGTGGCCGACAACCTGCTCGGCACCCTTTCCAACAACCGCGCGTTCCGCCTGATGAAGGTGGACGGCAGCACCATCCCCGACACGGACCCTGACGTGGGCGGCGACAAGCGCCACGGCGCGCCCGCGACGAAGCAGCAGGTGTGGGACAATTCCCTCTGGCGCGACCTTGGCTTTGGCAGCGCGTGGACGCTCACCGCAAACCTTATGCCCGTGCTCACCGGCATCGCCGGGCAGGACGACAGCCTGCCGCTGCACCTGTCGCAGGCGCCCACGGACGCGGGGATCTCCATCACGCCACCGCAAAGCCTGCTCTACCGCGCGTCGTTCGCGCAGACCATCACGTTCACGGTGGCCGTCACGGGCACGCACCAGCCGGACATCGTGTGGGCGTCGCTGCCCGCGGGGCTGACGCTGACGGACAACGGCGACGGCACCTGGACGCTGACCGTCCCGGCCGATTTCTATGCGCAGACCATCGCGCTGCGGGCCGAGCTGCGGAACAACAGCTCTGCCTACGGTACCGCGATCGTGGAAATGCGGGCCCCGGCGCCGGCGCCCACACCCTCGCCTGCACCGGCCACGGGCGACCGGGCGCACCCGGCGCTGTGGCTGGTGCTCGGCGCGGCGGCGTTGGCCGGGCTTGGCGGCCTGCTGGCCTGGCGGCGACGCAGGGCAAGGCACGGCTAGCCCGCCGAAAACACGGCGGAGAAGCGAAGCCAGCGCCTATTTACAGGGCGGTCGCATCCTGCGTCAGCGTCTATTCCCTCGCGTCCGGTCCAATCATTTTTGCTTGATTGGCCAACGAAGCGAGAGCAGCGCAAAAACTTGTTTTTGCATTGCCGAGCAAGGCCGGCCGAGAGAGTACATACCCCGCCGCTTGCGGCGGATCCTTGCGCCCCGGAACGCCTTGTTAAACGCGATGGGGTGGTTTATAGCCGGGAGCAAGCTTTCCGACATTTGGAGCCGGCCAACGTCGCGCGGGGGCGGGGCTTGCCCCGCGGTATGATACCATTCATTATTCATTGAACAACGGCATTCTCCGTTTTCCTTGAAACAGCTTACACTCGCCAGAGCATGCGGCTGTTAACCGCAGGGTCGTTGGTTCGAGTCCAACTTGGGGAGCCAGTAAAATCCCGTTAAATCGTAAGATTTTGCGGGATTTTTATATGCTCTCCTACCCCAAATAAGTGTAAGGCCCATAGTGCGACCAAACGAACTTGATACCGGAAAATAGAGCCTGGGCTGTAAAAATATTGGCCGCTTTTATGGCAAATCGATCTTACAGCAACGCATGGAATTTACAACATTTTACGGGGTCTAATGTCCACGTGAAATCCGGGGCTTCTTCCTGGATTAATACCGTTTGCTATCACGCAGGCTCTTCTTTATTGCCAGTGCCGCATCAAGCAGAACTTGCCTTTCAAAACCTGTGCAATCGCTTAAAAGATCTCTCCAATCAGCTGTGCATTCTGCGATATTGATTATCAGGTTGTCGCCCAGGATTTTGTCCACTGTAACACCCAATGCGTTCGCAATTCGTATCAATGCATCCAGGCTTGCCCGCTTTTTGGCAGTTTCAATATGGCTGATATTTCTTTCACTTTCGTGGTTCCGGTAACCATCGCTGGTCCCTCCTGTTACAATTGGGCCAGGGGCGTTTCCACCCGCTGCCCCGTGCGCAGCAAATGCAAAAGCCGGGTGGTTTTGCGGTCGACGGCTTCCAGCTCCGCCAAATTTTCTTTTTCCTTTGCGCTGGTTGGAATCACGTCCTTGATGCCGCCGTTTTCGATGATGATGCGCTTGTCGCCCATCAGGGCCAGAATGGGGTCGTGGGTGGACATCAGCACGATTTTTTGCTCTTTTGCCAGCAGGCGCAAGGCCTCCTTGCGGTCCACCCCGGCGTTTTCGATTTCGTCCACCAGCACCACCGGCGACAAACTGAGGAATGCGGTGTCGGCAATCATCAACGCGCGTGACTGCCCGCCGGAAAGCTGCGTGAGGGGCGTGGTGGGCAAAAAACGTTCGCCCGCCAGTTGGTTGGCGGTTTCAAATATGCGCCGGGCCGTTTCGTCAAGGTCGTTGATCATCCGGCTCTCCCCGTGCAGTTTCAAAAGTCCATCACGGGCAGGTCCATCACGAAGTTCATGTTTTGCGACAGCTGGGCAATCAGCTTTTTTTCGATTTGAAAACGCTCTTTGTAAGTGGGCGTGCGCCCATCAATGAGCACCTTGCGCTTTGTCTGGGTGTCGCCTTGGGCAAGGCATTCGATATCGGCCAGCAGGCGGCTTTTCCCGCTGCCGGTTGGCCCCAGAACGGTGATGATCTCGCCGCGCCGCACGGTTAGGGTGGCGGTTTCTTTTTCGCCCAGTTTGTTTTGGCCGCCCTGGATGGTGATTCGCCCACGGTTTGCACCTGGTGCTTCAACCCCTCCATCCGGTTCAAAAACAGCACGAAGTTCCCGGCAAGCTCCGCGGGTGTGCCGCCCACGTCCTGCAACAGGTCTTCATCCAGTTCATTCAAGTACGCCTGCACGGAAAATTCCCGCTCAGCAGAAAAACCCGCTATGCCGGCGGCTGTAAAAAAGTCGCCGGCATAGGGGAAGTCATGCAGAACAGACGCGATGGGCCGCAGCAAAATCCCGGTGTCGATCATGCCTGTACAGGCGTGCGCAGGGCACTTTCGCAGATAACGGCCAAATCGTCGTCGTCGATGTCGATGTGGTAGAACAGCTTGTAGAATTCTTTCGCTTCTTCCGCGATGTCATAGTCCACATAGTCGGGGTACAAGATAGCCTGCGTCCATTTGATGCCGATGATGGTGTTGACGGAGGGCGGGCGGTCGAACCAGTTTTGGGGCTGCATGGGCGTTTGGAATACCAGGCCGTTTTTCACCGCGGTGATTTCGCTCCATTTGCCGTCGGTCATGATGGTGTTGTAGCTGGAAGAATCGGCGTAGCCGTTGTCCACGCTGCAAATGATCAGCTCAGGGTCCCACTCCATCACCTGCTCGATGGACACGGCAGTGCGGCCATAGCCGGGGGTGATTTCGCAGTCGGCCACGTTGATGCCGCCGCACAGGTCGATCAGTTGAGAATGGGAGGAGCCGGCGGGATCAGTGTGCAGGCCGTCCTGCTCCTCGGCGTAGTAGACGGTGATTTTCTCTTCTTCCGGGATGCTTGCGGTGATGGCTCTTGCCTCGTCAAGAGCTTCTTGCGTGTAGGCAGCCAGTTCTTCGCCGCGCTCCGCCTTGTCAAACAACCCGCCGAGGAAACGGTAGGTTTCGGGCAGGAAATCGAGGTCGCTTTCCACCAAAACCACCGGGATGTTCATCTGGGCCTGCAATTCTTCCGCCTGGTCGATGGCGCTTTGGGTGGAGCCGCTGCCCAAAATCATGTCCGGCGCGGCCTTGATGATTTCCTCCACGTTGCCCTGGTTGCCTTGGCCGTACCAGCCGCCCAGGTGGGGAAGATTGACGTAATAATCGGTAAGGTAGGCCTTTTCTTCGTCGGAGATAACCACATTCACGCCTGTCACCATCTTGTCGTCGAAGGTGTACATCAGCATGGTGCCCACTGGGCTGATGGAATACACACTTTTGATTTCGGAGGGCAGTTCTACTTCGCGCCCCGCATGGTCGGTGATGGTTTGTGTGCCGGTGGCAGCGGGCTTGACTTCGCTGGAAGCGGCACCAGCAAAGGCGTTGTGAAAGGAATCAAAAGGAGCAAGGCCACCATCCCCGTGACGACAAAGGACGGCAAGAAGGCGGCGCGGCGCTTTCAATGGGGCAGCCTGCAAGCAATATGCCAAAAAGAGCGTTTCACTTGAATTGTGAAACGCTCTTTTGCATACATATTATCCATTTTCACCTCTGCGGCTACGTTCCCTCCGCCGCAGTTTCCGCTGTAATTTTCGCCTGTACGTCACCTTCCCGCACCAGCTCTTTGCGCCCGTATAGCACAAACCCGCCGAGGACCAGCAGGGCGCCCGTGACGATGAGCAGCCATTCGATTTTGATGACGTCCCCCAGCGGCCCGAACAGCGCGATGCCAAGCGGCATAGCCACTCCGTTGACCATGGCAATCACGCTGAACACCCGCCCCATCAGGTTCGGCGGCACCTTCACCTGCATCAGCGTCATGCTGGGCGTGTTATATAGCGGCATGGTACAGCCGCAGAACACCATCACGCCCAGGTACACCCAGAAATTCGGCACCACTCCAAACAGCACTGTGGCCAGGCCGAACAGCAGCCAGGCAAGCACCATGGTATGCACCTTATTTTTAAAGCCGCCCCAGACGGAAATGACGATGCCGCCCACCATCATGCCAATTGAAAAGGCAAGTTCAATGGCCGTCAGCCGCCACACATCTTCGCCGAAGGTGCGGGTGGCCTGCAAAGGCGTAAGCATGGCAGCGGGCGACGCCAGTACGCAAAACACCGCCGTAAAGATGAACAGGGTTTTCAGCCAGGGCTGCCCGCCGATGAAACGCAGGCCCTCCATCATTTCGTGGAAATAAGCTTTCGCGCCTGCCTTGCGCTCCTCTGCGTGGGACACGCCACTGACCTTGACGAAGAAAAACACGGTGGCAATGCCGATGGCAGCTGTGACAACGTCGATGAAAAAAATATACTCGATGGGCAAAAAAGTCAGCAGCGCGCCCGCCGCCATAGGCGCGGCAAACATGGTGAGCGACTGCGCCGCGCTTTGGATCCCGTTGAACCGTGTCAAGTGTTCCTTTGGCACGATTTGCGGAATCAGGGCATTGACGGCGGGCTGCTGTACGCCCTGCCCCACACTGCGCGCCATCACCGCCACGAACAACAGCCAGATGCTCTGGAAGCCGGACACATACAATACAGCCACTGCAAGCGTGATGAGGGCAATCGCCCCGTCGGAGAGGTTCACCAGGTATTTGCGGTTGTACCGGTCCGCCCAGACGCCG
This sequence comes from Oscillospiraceae bacterium, assembly GCA_031551695.1. GTDB lineage: Bacteria > Bacillota > Clostridia > Oscillospirales > Ruminococcaceae > JAAYCI01. The sequence goes on along the minus strand of JAVBNG010000013.1, from coordinate 19,517 downwards.
GCGAACGGCGAGACGAACACCATCGGCAGCATGGCCGCGGCGGTGAAAACCGCAATCAAAGAGCCGGATTGCTCCTGCAGCGTGATGTGCCAGGTAATGGCGTGGGAAACAAGCATGGAACCGAACATGGATAGAAACTGCCCGGCAATGAAGATTGCCGCGTTTCGCTTCCAGTTTAGCCCGGGTGACTGTTGCTGCATGGTCTCGGCCTCCTGTCGGTCTTCAAGTTATATAAAGTATTTGATCAGTTCGGTGTCGATCTCTCTTTCGGGCGGTGCGTCGCAGCTGCCGTACCCAAGCATGGCGGAGGTGTATACGCGGTATCCCTCCGGGATGCCGAGTTCCCGCCCCAAAGCAGCGCCCTCAACGGTCAGGAAGGCCTGCGTGGCGAAATAGCCCCAGCAGGATGCGATGCCGAAGCTTTCAGCGGCAAGCAGTATATTCTGCGTGGCGGCCGAGGCGTCATATTCCGCGCAGGGGCCGCTTTCCTCGCAGGAAACGAGTACCAGCGCGGGGGCGTGGTACAAGCAGTGGAACGCCTCATCCCGCCCAAGCTGCTCCAAATGCGGGATGCCGCATCCCGCGGCGTACTCTTTTGCGAGCCGGTTGAGGTGTTCCAGCACGTCTTTGTCCTGTATCACTGTAAACCGCCATGCGGCATTTCCGCCCCCATTTGGCGCGTACAGTCCTGCCCGCACGATTTGACAAAGGTCGTCTTCGCTCACGGCGTCGGGCTTGAAGGCCCGAACGCTCCGCCGGCGTTTGATTACATCCAATGTCTCGTTTTGCATAGAAATCACCTTCCTATGTTATGATTATGCACTCTTCACATAAAATGCTCATCGCATCACATATAGGCGTTATTTTAACAGAAGCGCGCCGCCTGTTCAACAGGTGTTTTGCAGTTGAGGGCGTTATTTTGCGGCACTTTGGCCCAGTTATTGCACATGGCTGAAACAAAGCTTGTCGCTTTCCATAGAGGGCAAAAGAATTTCACAATCACCATCTGGCCTAGTAATGAAAAAATAGCTTGTTTTAGGTATTTTTTCAATGTATAATGGCAGAATCAAGTGCTTTGTCCAGACGGCTCCCAATCCCATTGGGTGCTTTTGAAATCAATTATGAGGGGTCTTTAGAATGAGAAACCTGAAAGTGTCGCAGAAACTGATCGTCAGCTTTTTGATCGTGGTGCTTTTGACGGCTGTTGTAGGCGTGATTGGCATCACGGGAATGGCCACCTTAAGCGCGGAAGACGAAGAAATGTATCAATACAATGCAAAGCCCATGGGCGACATCGCCGTCATGTACGACCTGCTTGCCACCCAAAGGATCTGCGCCGCCAATATGGTGCTTTTCCGGGAAAGTGACCCCCAGTTTTCACAAGACGAAGCGGCAAGCCTGACAGAAAAGGAACAGGATTTTGAAACGGCTTTGGAAGATTACAGCGCACTGCTTTCCAATGACGAAGAGCGGGCGATCTACGACGGCCTGAAAAGTATGTATGAGGGCGACTTTGCAGCCCGCAAGCAGGCTGTGCGGGACGCCGTGGCCTCGGGGGACGAGGCCGCCATGGATGCCGCAATCGCGGCATTGGACAGCACAGGTTCCGATGTCTCCGGCTACCTGGATGAGGCAAACGCGCTGAACAACACCCTGGCGTCGGAAAAGGTGGCAGCCAACAAAACGCTCAGCCTGCAACGGACCATTATTCTCATCATCTGCATCGCGGCTGCCGCTGCTCTGTCCATGGTGCTCGCCTTTTATATTTCCGGCCTCATCAGCAAGCCTCTGTCGGCTATGGCCGAAGCGCTGGACCAGATCGGGGGCAAGGGTGACCTGGCATTGCCGGACCATGTGGCAAAAAGCGCACAGGAATCGGTTGACCGGAAGGATGAGATCGGCATATGCGCGCGGGCGTTCGGCAGCCTGATCGGCCGCCTGACCGCCGTGGGACATGCGTTGGAACAAACAGCCGAAGGCGATTTGACCTCTGAGCTTGCCTCTTTGTCTGAAAGAGACACCATGGGCTTGTCGCTAGAAAAAATGACAGGGAACCTGAATCGGATGTTCGGCGAGATCAACGCATCCTCCGTACAGGTTTCCACCGGCGCACAGCAGGTTGCGGACAGCGCGCAGGCCCTTGCCCAGGGCGCCACTGAGCAGGCTGCCTCTGTTGAGGAATTGTCCAGTTCGATTGCAGAAATCAACACCATGGCCAATGAGAACACGGAAAATGCCACAGAGGCGTTTGATGGCGTGTCTCAGGCCGGGCAAATGATGGGCGTTTGTGTGGAGCAGATGAACCAAATGCTGGATGCCATGCGGACGATCGATGAAAAATCACAGAACATCACCAAAACCACAAAAGTGATCGACGACATTGCATTCCAGACCAATATTTTGGCGCTGAACGCGGCGGTGGAGGCCGCGCGGGCGGGACAGCACGGCAAGGGATTCGCGGTGGTGGCAGAAGAGGTGCGGAATTTGGCTGCAAAGTCTGCAGAGGCCGCAAAAGAAACTTCAACGCTGATCGAGAGCAGTTCCCAGAGTGTGGCCGAGGGCAGTGCGATCGTGGGCAAAGTGAACGAGAGTTTACAAGCGGCGGTGGAAATCGCGCAGCAAAATGCCGCGAAAATCGCGGATGTGAAAACAGTGTCCATCCGGCAAAGCGAAGCCATGGGTCATGTCACCACCGGCATCGACCAGGTGGCCCAGGTCGTGCAGCAAAACAGCGCCACTGCCGAAGAGAGCGCCGCCGCGTCCGAAGAAATGAGCGGGCAGTCCGGCATGCTGCAGCAGCTGGTTTCGCAGTTCAAGTTGAAAGACGGAAGCGGGATGTACAGCGGCCTGCCGAGAGGGGATGCAAAACGCCTTGGGCTGCCGGAGCGGAATTTGGAGTAAAGAGCGAAACATTGGACAGCCAATTTCTCTCTGAAGGGCCATGTGCACGCCGTTCACAAGGAGCATTGTGCATTGCCAAACTCAATTGTGATTTTGGCTTGATTGTTGTCTATCGTGTGATTTTGCTGTATCCGTTAAGCAGCTTACTCTTGTAGACCAAGTGTCCATTTTGTCACAGGACGTTTTAAGCAAAAACCTTGATTTACACCTGAGCTAAAGCAAACAAATCGTGCTCATACAATTTTATATTTCGTGAGTACGTATATATTCCTCAGCAGCTCAGTTGGTAGTAGCATGCGGCTGTTAACCGCAGGGTCGTTGGTTCGAGCCCAACTTGGGGAGCCAATAAAATCCCGTTAAATCTCAGGATTTAACGGGATTTTTCTATGCCACCCTCCCCCGAACAAGTGCAAGACCCGCTGTGCTACCAAATGAATCTGATACCGGAAATTTGCGAATCAAATTATTATCTAGAATTAAACCACAGGCTCACTTTAGCGTCTTGATTCCCATGTATTGCCGCTTCACCTTTTTGTGGACCATGACGGTGATGGCCTGTTGCGGGCACTGGTTGACACAGCGATAGCAAACCGTGCAATTGTTATGCCCCACAATTTCGCTGTTTTCAAGTTCGAGGTTATGCATGGGGCAAATGGTGATGCACAGGCGGCATTTTGTGCAATCGCTGTCAATTTTCACCGAGCGCATTGCCCGGTCTTCAATGCCGGGCCAGGCTGCGCCCTGTGTCAGACCAAGCAAGCGGGAAAACGCATTGAACCCACGTTTTTTTATGACGCCGGCAGAGATGTTCTTGCACACGGCTTCCATTTTTGTGTCGGCGTTTTCCGCCATGTCTTTGATTTTCTTTTCACTCGGCTGCGGCAGCAAAAAGAAATTCCAAATATTGTTCGGCATGAAGAAATGCTCCGCATAGATGACATTGAAAAAGTTCTTCGAGAACAGGTCGGTGAAAGCTCTGGCGCCATCGCCCGAAAACGTCATCTGCGTGCAAAAGATGATGACGTTCTTGTCTTTCAGGGCATCCCTGAACTTTATGGCAAACTCCCGCATGATGCGCGGCACCCGTGAACCATACACCGGGTAGCAAAACCCAATGGTTTCTTCATACTCTATCAGCCGCCCAAAGTCTGTTTCCTCTTCAATGGAATGACAGCCGGCGCCTATTTTAGAGGAAAACAGTTCGGCGAGATATTTCGAGTTGCCTGTTCCCGAAAAGTAGAACATGACCATATTGGTGTCCCCTCTCCCCGCGGTTTGGATTGTTTACTGACACGTTGCCATAATTATACAGTTTCCACCACTACAAATCCATCCTGTGCAGCAGCACGGCAAGCCCACGTGATGCCCGGCCGGCCCGCAGGCAAAAAAGTCCACAGTGATGTGGACACATTCCGGAAAACCCGTCCCCTTACTTTTTAAGGATTTTTTGTTACAATATTGACTATAGAGTTGACAGAAATTGAAAAAAAACCGTATATTCCCACCAAAAAGAGCCAAGTTGTATCAAAATCACGCAAAACAAATCAATAAAGCGACATTCATGTAATCCGTCGCCCCCGCTGCGCCGTATCATGCGCCCCACAATCCACCGCGTTCGGCACGGCGGAACAAACGGAGCACGCATATTGCGGAAGGAGACCTATGAACGGCAGACAGATTTCACTCGTACGGCTACTGCTGGAACACGAGGGTTTCATGCCGCTTGAGGCCTATGCGGACAGCCTTGGGATTTCATCCAAAACTGTGCGCCGGGATTTGCCCCAGCTGCAGCAAGAGTTGGCCGCCTTTGGTGCAGACATTGAGAAAAAGCCGGGTGCGGGCATCCGGCTGCGCCTTGCCCCGGCCGACCGGGAGCGCCTGCTTAACACCGTTGCCATGGCCGGATACGCAAGCGCAAGTTACCCCTACGTGGTGTGGATGAAACGTGCGCGCCGCATCGACCTTGCCCTGAACCTGCTGATGTATTCCGACGAAACCAGCTCCCTGTCTTCCCTCGCCTACAAATACTACACCGGGAAAAGCAGCATCCACGGCGATTTCAAGACGCTGGAAAGTTTCTTCGAAAAGCACCGCCTTCGCCCACAGCGCTCACAGAAGGGCACGGGCATCGCAGGCGACGAGAGCGATATCCGCGAGGCACTGGTGGACTTGCTGGTTTACCTGTCCGACAATCATATCGACACCCTGGGCAAGGCCGAGCTGCGCAGCATGGGCCGGTCACCGGACAACACCCTGCTCACACTTCTGAGTGTGTTCACAGAAGACGATCTCCGCTTTGCGGAAGCCCAGTTGAACGATGTATCCGGCCGCGCCGGGTACCTGTTCGACGACCGGGAATTTATCGCCATTTGCATGCGGCTGCTTGTGGCGGTTTGCCGTACAAGGGCGGGCTTTTCCCTGCAGGATGGTTACCGGTGCGACGCAGATAATCCTCTCCTTCAGAATTTCGCCGCCGGCATTACCCGCAATGCCGAGGCCTACTGCGGCACAAAATTCCCCCCGGCGGAGACGGCCTATTTGTATAACGCCTTCTCCACCACCAACCTTGCCATGCGGCACCCGGAAGGCCAATGGGCTGAAGGGACAGATGCGGCGGTTGCCCTCGCCTTCAGCGAGGATTTTTGGGACGCCTTTTCTGTAGTCACCGGTATCAACCTGCGGGCAAGCCCCTCTCTTTATTCCATCGTGGTGGCCCACATCACCCAGATGCTGCACCGTGCCCGGCTGAACATGCCCGCCCACAATCCCATTGTAGATACGCTATATCAGGACTACAAGGACCTTGCGAACGCGTGCCGCATTATCTGCTGGATACTGGCCCAAAAGTTCGATCTGCCCGCCATCTGCATAGACGAAATTTGCTACCTTGTGCTGTACATCCAGGGGGAGATCATCGCCAACGAGGAAAAGCGCCACATACTGCTGGTGTCCAACACCCCGAAAAGCGTAACAAACCTGGTAAAGCAGAAACTGCTGAGCCGCCACCCGCAATGGAGAATCACCATCTGCGATTACGCGGGCTACCTCAGCTGCAACAAATCCGGATATGACCTGGTGGTGTCCACTGTGGTGATGGAGCCGGCGGGCTCGTCTCTCCCCCATGCCTTCGTCTCCCCCGCCCTGAATGCCGCTGATTTCGGAAACCTGGAGCATATCCTCACCGCCGCCCGCCAGGACACCTCCAATTTTTTGCTGGAGCTGATTCGCACTGCCCACGACATCAGCGACATCGGCTGCCGGGTGGGCGTGGTCACGGAAGACATGGAGCTGATTCCGGGTGCGGATGCGCTGACCATCACCGGACACAAGGATATCCTGTTTATCTACAGCCGCGGCGCGCCCGGGCAGAACAGCTGCGATTTCGTTATCAACAGGCAGGCCGGGTGCATCAAAAAAGTTGTCATCAGCATGTGCGAGTGGGATTTCATGTTGTTCACCTCGAAACTGGTGTACCAGTTGGACAATTACCCCGACCACGTAGTGGAGGAATTCGTAAACTTTCTTATGAAGGAGATGTGAACATGTACAAGATCATTGTATTCACCCATGGTCGGCTGGGCGAAGAATTGATTGCCACCTCGCGGCTGATTATGGGGGAACGGGAGGACCTTGAATCCCACGCACTGGTGCCCGGCTGTGATTTGGACGAATTGAAAGAGACTCTGCTTGGCAGCATCCGCCTGGCGAATGACGCCGGCCGGCCGGCCCTGGTGCTGACAGACCTGATGTACGGCACCCCCTTCAACACGATGCTGGCCCTGGAGGGACAGGCCGATTTCCGCCATATCACCGGCACAAACCTTGCCATACTCACCGAGGCGGTCAACCTGCGGGACGACCATAGCCTTAAGGAGGTGATGGCCGAGCTCTGCAGCACAGGCCGGGAGGGCATTATGGATGCGGACGAACTGATCCGCCGGGCCAAAGCGTAGCAAAATCAAATGGAAAGGAGGAAACACGGATGAAAAACATTGTATTGACCCGCATCGACGACCGGCTGATCCACGGCCAGGTCGTCACGGCGTGGATCAAGCAGTACCCTGTCACCCAAATTTTGATCATCGACGATGAACTCTCCACAAACCGCCTGATGGAACGAATTTACACTGCGGCCGCCCCCATCGGCATAGGCATCCAGATCAAATCCATGCAGGACGCCATCGCCTATTTGCACGGCGAACCGGAGCAAGGGGAAAACTTCCTGCTGCTGGTAAAGGTGCCGTGGATCATCGAGTCTCTGATTGGCAGCGGCATACAAATCGACAAGGTGATCCTTGGCGGCATGGGGGCAAAGCAGGGGCGCAAAACCTTCAACCGCAACGTTTCGGCAACAGAGGATGAAGTGGAAAGCTTCCGCCGTATCATCAGCGGCGGCACTGAAATTTTCTACCAGCTGGTACCGAATGACAAGGCCGTCAACATCAAGAGCATTTTGAGCAAATGAGTAACCGAAACGGAGGGAAGGAGTTGAACCTATGACAATTCTACAGGCCGTGCTGCTGTCGCTTTTATATTATCTGGGCAACAGCACCTTCATCCTGGGTGTAAACTGGTGGACACTAATGCGCCCGCTGGTGTCCGGCTTTTTTGCCGGCGTCATCCTGGGAGACCCGGTGACCGGCGCCATGGTGGGCGCGCAGATCAACATTTTGTACCTTGGCTTCATCGGTGCCGGCGGCGCACTGCCGGGTGACATTTGCCTGGCCGGCGTGGTGGGCACAGCCATCGCCATCACAGGCAACCTGCCGGTTGAAACCGCTATGGCCCTTGCCGTGCCGGTGGGCCTGCTCGGCACAATCATCTGGGTGGTGAAACTGTCGCTGAACACCGTGTTCGTGCGCATCTGCGAAAAAATGGCCACCAAGGGGGACACGAAGCACTTCTGGATACCAAACGTGGCACTGCCGCAACTGCTGTTATTCTTCATGTCCTTCATCCCCTGCTTCCTGATGGTTTACTTTGGCACGGAATATGTGGCCTCGGCCATCCAGTTCCTGGGGGACACCGTAGTAGGCGTGTTGACCACCATCGGCGGCATGCTGCCCGCAGTGGGCATTGCGCTGACCATGAAGTCCATCTTCAAAGGCCAGACAATTGCATTTTTCTTCCTCGGTTTCCTGCTTATCCAGTATTTCCATCTCGATATGATCTCCCTGGGCATTTTGGCCATCGTCATCACTTTCATCGTAATGGGGGTGAAGGGCACCAACTTTGCCGGGGCCAAAAGCCTGCTGGCGCGGGACAAAGCCAAGCCAAATTCCTACGTGTTGCTGGATAAAAAGACCGTGCGCAAAAGCTGGTTGCGCTGGGTGATGTTCAACCAGGCAAACTACAACTACGAACGCATGCAGGGCACCGGCTTCTGCCACGCGCTGGTGCCGGTGGCCCAAAAGCTGTACCCGAACGACGCGCAAAAGCGCAGCGAGCTGATGACCACCCACATGCAGTTTTTTAACACCGAGCCCCAGTGGGGCGCCTGTATCATCGGCCTTTCCGTGGCCATGGAGGAAAAACGCGGCCAGGGCGAGGAACAAATCACGGAGGAATCCATCACTTCGCTGAAATCCGGCCTGATGGGCCCGCTGGCCGGCGTTGGCGACACCATTGACGGCGGTGTGATCACGCCACTGCTGCTCACGCTGTTCATCGGCATCACCATGACCGGCAACATCTTCGGCGTCATCGGCTACATGGTGGTGGAGGCCCTGATCATGTGGGCCATCTACTGGGTTTCTTACCATATCGGTTATGAAAAGGGCAGCGACGCCATCGTGAACATCATGGAGAGCGGGCTCATCAACCAGCTGATTGCGGGCGCGTCCATCATGGGGTGTCTGGTGCTGGGCGGCCTCGTGGGCAACTATGTCACCCTGGGCCTGAGCATCGACATCCCCATCGGTGAAACCGTGTTCAGCCTGCAGCAGCAGTTGTTCGACGTGATTTTGCCCGGCATGCTGCCGCTGGCGCTCACTTTGGGCGCCTACGCCCTAATCAAAAAAGGCTGGTCCTCCGTCAAGGTCATCCTGGTGGTTGTGGCAGTGGGCCTGGTGGGCGGATTGCTCGGCATTTTTGTGTAGCACCCCGGTAATCCGTGCGCACATGTGCGGGTCACCAAGATATGGGAAGGTTGGCGAAATACATGACTAACGAATACCGGTCCTTTCCGCTGGAGGAGTTCCGGCGGCACAACGAGGCGCTGCAGCGGGAAATGGCAAAAGAAAGCATCGACATGCTGCTACTCTCCACTCCGGAAAACATCTACTATTCCACAGGTTACCGCTCCTGGTACACCTCCAGCCTGTTCCGGCCCGTGTATGTGCTGGTGCCGCGGGAAGGCGACCCTGCCATCATCCTGCGGCTTTTGGAAAAAACCACGGTGCAACACACCAGCTGGACCCAGCGCATTTACTGCTGGGGCACCGCCAGCCGCAACCTGGGCAAGCTGGACGGCAAAGACCCCATTGAACTGGTGGCAGCCATCCTGCGGGACATCCAGCCGGACACGAAGACCATCGGCCTTGAGGCGGGCGCCGGCCAGCAGCATTTCTGGTCCATTGCCCTGCTGAACGACGTGATCAATTCCCAGCGGGGTATCCGGTTCATGGACGGCGCGCCGGCCATCCAGCGCGCACGTATGGTAAAGACGGAATGGGAGGTCGAAAAAATCCGCTATGTGTGTAAAATTACGGAAGAGGCCATCCTCGAAACCGGCAAAACCCTCGTTGCCGGTGTAAGCACCGAAAAGGACGTATCCCGCGGCATTGCGAAGCGCATGGCGGAAAAGGGCGCGGACAAAATTTCCTACCTCACCGTCACCAGCGGCATCGACAAGTACTGCACCTTCAACACCTACGCCACGGACCGGGTGATCCAAAAGGGGGAATACGTTCTGGTGGACATCAGTTCCCATGTGGACGGCTACGCCTCGGATTTGACCAGGATATTTTACATGGGCGTGGTGCCGCCGGAGGAGCGGGCTATGGCCGAAGTGGCCAGCGGCTGCGTGAAGGCCGCCGTCGCGGCCATGAAGCCCGGCGTGGCGGTGGCTAAAATCAACCGCATCTGCGAAGATTTTATCCAAAATTCCCCGTACAAAGACTATCTGCTGCACTCCAGCGGCCATTCTATCGGCCTGAATGTGGTGGAATACCCAATGATTGGCGACGACGCCACAGAGGTTTTGCAGCAGGGCATGGTGCTCGCCGTGGAAAACGGTGTGTACCCCTACGACCTTACAAAGGGCGTGGAATCCATCTACCTGTCTTTCCGCATGGAGGACGAAGTGCTGGTTACCGAAACCGGCGCCGAATGGATTACCGGCCCGGGCGAGGCCGTGATTGAAATTCCCAACTGAAAGCAGATACGCAAGGGGCCTGCAAGGCGCAGGCCCCTTGCCACTTCCCTGCATACACCTTTAAAAATGGAGAAAAACCATGCGAGAAGCAACGATCCATGTAAAGAATAAAACCGGGCTCCACGCGCGGCCGGCGTCACAGCTGGTGGAACTTGCGAAACAGTACCAGTCGTCCATACAGGTCATCAAGGGCGGTGTGACCGCGAATTGCCGCAGCATTGTGAAGGTGCTGTCCTGCAACGTGATGCAGGGCGACGAAGTGACCCTGCGTGCGGAAGGCCCGGACGAAGACGCAGCCATCAAAGCGCTCACTGCCTTCATCAGCAGTTTGGAGGAATGAGGAAAATGAAGGACAAGTACAGCGGGAATGCCGTGTCTGCCGGGGTGGCCCTTGGAAACGTGCTGCTGTACCAGCCGTTTTCCGCCACAGTGGAAGACTGGCAAATCTCTCCGGAGGCCGTGGAGAGCGAAAGGGCGCGCTATCACGCTTTCGCCGCACAGGCAAAGGCAGAGCTGGAACGGCTGGCCGCAACCCTTGCGCCCGAAGACTCCGCCAAAGCCGCCATCTTCAAGGCCCACTGCGATATTGTGGAAGACGAAGAGCTCGTCGCAGAGATTGAGGACGCCATAGCGCAATCCCTGTCCTCTGCAGAGCGCGCCACTGACAGTGTGTACCGCAAAAATGCCGCCGTGCTGGCGGCGTTGCCCGGGGACGTCATCAAAGAACGAGCGGCAGACCTTTTGGACGTGCGGAGCCGCCTTCTGCGCTGTGCCGCGGGGCTGCCGGAAGCAAACCTCTCCCGGCTGCCCGGCCCGGTGGTGGTGGTAGCGCGGGATCTGCTCCCCTCTGACACCGCCACACTGGACAGGCGGAATGTACTGGCCATCGTCACCGAGGAGGGCGGCCCCACCTCCCACAGCGCCATCATCGCGCGCAGCTATGGCATCCCGGCTTTGTCCGGTGTGCGGAACGCCACCACCCTTCTGGCCGACGGCCAGCCCGTTGCCGTAGACGCGCTGGACGGCGTGCTGATGGCGGATCCGGACACGGCGGAACAAGCCCGGTATGAGACCCTGCGGAGGGAATACCTATGCAAGCGGGCCGTATCCCAACAGTTCCGGGACACCGAGCCCCTGACCGCCGACGGCGTGCGGGTGGACATACTGCTGAACATTGCCTCGGACAGGGACGCGCGGCGGCAGGCCGAACCCGCCTGCGACGGCGTGGGGCTGTTCCGCACGGAGTTTTTGTACATGGAGCGGGACGCCCTGCCCACTGAGGACGAACAATACGCGGCGTACAAGCAAGTACTGTCCGCTTTTGGCGGACGGCCCGTTACCCTGCGCACCCTGGATATCGGCGGGGACAAGATGCTTTCCTATATGGAGCTGCCAAAAGAGCAAAACCCCTTTTTGGGAAAGCGGGCACTTCGGCTGTGCCTTGGTGACCCGGCGCTGTTCCAATCGCAGCTGCGGGCGGCCATGCGGGCCGCCATGCATGGAAACTTGCAGCTGATGCTGCCCATGGTGGGCTCCATCGAGGACATCCGCCGGGCGAAAGCCTGCCTTGAAGAGGCGAAGGTGAGCCTTACACGCGACGGCCTGCCCTTCGCGCCGGACGTGAAGGTGGGAATTATGGTGGAAATTCCCTCCATTGCCCTAGTGGCCGACATGGTTGCAAGGGAAGTGGATTTCGCCAGCGTGGGCACCAACGACCTGTGCCAATATGTTTGCGCGGCGGATAGGATGAACCCGGATATGAGCCCGGACTATTACCAGCCCTACCACCCCGCCCTGCTGCGGTTGCTGGGCTTTGCCGCCGGAGAGTTTACAAAGGCAGGCAAGCCGCTTTCTGTGTGCGGCGAAAGTGCCGGCGACCCACTTGCCGTGGTTGCCCTGCTGGGGGCGGGAGTGCGCAAATTCAGCATGAGCCTTTCCGCCGTGGGTGAAATCAAACGGCTGCTGGCGTCCCTCACCACGGCGCACGCCCGCGCCATATATGAAAAGGCCGCCCTGCTGCCCACCGCGGCGGAGGTAAAGGCCCTGCTGCAGGAAGAATGCCGGATTCTGGGCGACGGGTGAGGCCCGGCGCCGCGGCTGCAACCGGGCAGGGCATACTTCAGGCCAGGATGGTCCCGCATGTCGAGCAGTTCCAACGCTTCCGCCGGCAGGCCAAGTTGGAGTTGCTGTTGTGGAAACTGCATAATGGAGCCGTGAAGAATAGGAAGCTCGTGTTATGCCGGCAAAAATCCGGCCCCCGGCGAATGGCATATGGCGCCGTCGCCCAAAACGGCCACATAGTCGATGTCGATGCCCTTTTGCGCCAACCGGGCAATCAACCGCTCCCCTTCCTCCACACCCAGCATGAAAAATGCCGTGGACATCAAATCGGTGTAAACCGCATGGGATGAGAGAATGGAAACGCTGGATATTTCGAGTGATTTTGGCCTGCCTGTGCGCGGGTCAAGCAGGTGGTGGTATACCACGCCGTCCTTTTGAAAGCTGTGTTCATACCAGGAGGAGGTTGCCACGCCGCGGCCGCAGAGTTCCACCGTGCCCATAACAGCGTCCAGCTTGTCCGGGTGGCGCAGGCCCGCCCGCCAAGGGCGCGCGGGCCTGCCCGCCGCGCCCGGCTTGTCGCCGATGGCATACAGGTTACAGCCAAAATCCAGCACGGCCTGCTGTACACCGCAGCCGCGCAAAAACGCCGCAACCAGGCCAAGCGCAAACCCCTTGCCGGAAGCTCCGGGGTCCAATACAATGCCCGGCGCGTCGAATGTCACGGTGCAGTCCGCTTTGCTTGCCGCCACATGACGGTAGCCCACGCGGGCCAGCATGGCGTTGATATCCGCGTCGGACGGCACACACGGTTCCGGGGCGAGAACGTCCCACAGCTTTACCAGCGGGCCGACAGTGGGGTCAAACGCGCCGCCGGTCATGTCCGCAAATTCCATATTCAAATGCAGAAACGACGCCAACATATCCGAAACCGGATATGCCACGCCCGGTGTATATTGGGCACACAGGCGCGAAAGCTCCGATTCCGGTTCGAACATGCTCAGCGTGTCCTCCACCGCACGGGCAATCTTTTCCGTTTCGCCCACAATGTCCCGCGCGCCGCTGCCCACAGGGACAACGGCGCTGACGGAACAAAGCGTGTCGTATGCAAAAAAGCTGATGGTTTCCATGCGGTTTTAAATAACTCCATCCTTTTTCATCTCATCCCACACCACTTTCGCAATGCGCAGGTACTGTTTCCACGTGGGATAAATGGGGCGTTCCGTCATATCCAGCTCATATTCCTCTGTTCCGGTTTTGTCGTAAATCAGGCCAAGATCGCGCCCGGTGACATGGGGCAGGCCCTCCAGGTCCAGCAGGTCCTGTGTTGCAAGCACCTTGCTCTCAAGGTTGTCCATCTGCGCGCGGAAACCGGCCAAGAAACCGTGGCGGTCCCAATGGGGCGGGAACGGGTCTTCATACAACTGGCAATCATATTTGCTTTGGCGGTAATACTGCTTCAGCTCATGATGCACAATGCTGTCCGGTTCGTCGGCAAAAATCTCGTCAAAGCGGCAGCTCGTAATTTTCCCATCTTCCACCACAACCTTCAACCAGCCGGTGATGCCGTAGCCATAGTCCTCACTGTAACTATACAGGCGCTTGCCGCTTGGAGATTCCAGCATCGGCTCCAGATCCCGACCAATTTTAATCAGCTGCTTTGCGCTGGCAGAGGCGTTTGCCAGCAGGTCAAACTTGCCGGTCACGCGCTGCTCTTCCAGCATTTGCTTTTCAATATACTGCATGCCCAGCGTGATCACCACGCCCGCCTTTTGCATGCGCTCCTTCGTCAGCTGCCAGAAGCTGAAATCGCTGCGGCGCTTCGAAATATCGCGGTAAATATGGCGGTAATAGGTGGGGGCGGTCACTTCGTTCAACTCCACAAAGGTGATTTTATCGCCGTCCTTCACCACCTCGATAACGCCCAAGTGCCCCGGATCGTCCGGAAACTGGCCGGGCACGCCGGTGTAATAGGGCGGAAAACGCTTTTCAATGCGATAATAGTCGCCTTTTAGCATGCCCTTTGGGGGCTGTACGCTCCATTTTACATCATTGCTCATGGCTTGTCACTCCTGTTTCAACCTGTTTCAAAATACCGTCCTTTTGCATCTCATCCCGCACCTTTGCCGCAATTTTCAGGTAATTGTTCCACGCGGGATGGCGCGGCCGCTCAATGGGTGCGCAGGCGTCCACGTTGGACACCAGCTTTTCGCCACCGTTGCGCCCAGGCTTGTCCCATACAAAACCCAAGTCCGGGCCGTCTACGCAGGGCAGGCTGTCAATGTCCAGCAGGTTCTGGGTTTCGCACACCCGGTCGTTCAGCTGGTTGCTCAGGCTTTTGAAGTCCACCAGCCAGGCCTCGCGGTCCCATCCGTCCGGGAAAGGCTCCTCAAAAATCTGAGAATGGTATTTGCTCAGGCGGTAAAATTGCTTCAAATCGTCATATACGATCGCATCCGAATGGTCGGCCAGAATTTCATCGTAGAAGCATTTGGCGATTTTCCCGTCTTCCACAATAACCTGCAGCCAGCCGGTGATGCCGCTGCCCAAGTCTTCTGCCCATCCATAGTACCGCTGCGGTTTAAAGCCGGGGTCCTTCATCTGGGTGTCTATGACCTTTGTCATACCCACCATGCTGCCGGCCGAAAACGACGCGCCTGCCAGAAGGTCAAACTCGGCGCCAAGGTCCTGTTTCGCAAGAATCTGGTCCTCTACGAACTTGTAGCCCGACGCGGCGACCTGGTGGTGCGCCACGCTGCGGCGTTTGTCGTGGAAATCCTGGAAAAAACCGTACTCGCTGCGGCGCTTGCTCATGCGCTGGAAATAGCGCACATAGTAGTTTGCCATCGTCTGCTCGTTGAACTCGGCAAACGTGATTTTTCCGCCGTCGTCCACCACAACGTCCAGGCTGCCAATGTGTCCCTTATCGCCCCAACGGCCCTGGAAGTTGTTTTCCGCGTGGTAGTAATTCCCCTTCAGCAAACCGCTGTACGGCGGCTGAACAGTCCAGTCCAGCACTTCCGGCTCATTGTCCTGCTGCCAGGGCATACGCCCCAGCCATTGAACCCGCTCTTGCATTGTCAGTAATCCTCCTTGGGGGCATGGCCCCGGATTTATGGCGTATTCCCCCTTGCGGGGGCCTGGCCCGTTCCCTGAAGCGGACATTCGCTCAGTCCGCCCCGGCTTTTTCAGCGTCCTGCAGTTCCCGCGCGCGGAAGCAGGCGCAGAAATGGCTGTCGCCGAAGTCCTCCAGTGCAGGGTCCTGCCCGGTGCACCGCGGCTGCGCATACAGGCAGCGCTTTGCAAATCGGCAGCCCGGCTCCGGATTGATGGGGCTGGTCAATTCACCAATCAGCTTCACCCGTTGCATTTTGTGGCGGGCGCTTGCAACCGGAATGGCCGACAGCAACGCCTGCGAATAGGGGTGGATGGTGTTTTCGAACAAATCGTCCGACCTGGCTGTCTCAACCAGCTGCCCCAGGTACATCACGGCGATGTTGTCCGAAAAAAACTTGACCACGGACAAATCGTGCGTAATAAACAAAAACGTCAGCTTGAATTCGTCCTGCAAATCCTTCAGCAGGTTCAAAATCTGCGCCTGGATGGACACATCCAGCGCGGATACCGGCTCGTCGCACACAATGAACTGGGGGTTCAGCGCCAGCGCCCGCGCAATGCCACCGCGCTGGCGGCGCCCACCGTCCATCTCGTGCGGGTATGCGTTTGAGAGGCGTTCGCTCAGGCCCGACACGTCCATCAGCCGGTCCACCTCGGCGTTCACCTCGGCGTTAGTTTGAAACCGCTTGTGGATTTTCAGAGGTTCGGCAATGATTTCGCTGACGGACATGCGCGGATTCAATGACGAAAAAGGATCCTGGAAAATAATCTGCATGTCCTTGCGCATATCGTGCAGTTGCTGTTTTGTCATCTTGCACACGTCGGTGCCATTGAACAAAATCTCGCCGTCTGTGGCCTGGTGCAGGCCCAGAATCAGCCGCCCGATGGTGGACTTGCCGCAGCCGCTCTCACCCACCAGCCCCAGCGTGGAACCGCGCTCAATGCTGAAGTTCACGTCGTCCACGGCATGCAGCATGCCGCTGCCCGTTTTAAAGTATTTTTTCAGGTGTTTTACTTCCAAAATGCTATCTGCCACGCCGTATCACCTCCTCAAGCACCGGGGCGTCCAATTTCCCCTCTGCCACAAGGCAGCGCACCGTATGCCTGCCGCCCACTTGTGTCATGCCGGGTTTTTCTGCCGCGCATGCGTCGCCTGCGTAAGGGCAGCGCGGGTGGAACGTGCAGCCTGTGGGCAGGCAGGTGGGGTCCGGCATCTGTCCCCTGATCGGCTTCAATTTTTTCTGCCGCGTATCCAGCGTAGGGATGGACTCGAATAACCCAATTGTGTACGGGTGGTGCGGGAACGCAAACACCTCTTCCATTGTGCCGCTTTCCACAATTTCGCCCGCGTACATGATGGCAACGCGGTCGCACACCTGCGCCACAACGCCCAAATCATGGGTAATCAGCAGCATTGACGTATTCAGCTTCTGCTTCAAATCCCGCATCAGCTCCAGCACCTGCGCCTGAATGGTCACGTCCAGAGCCGTGGTGGGCTCGTCCGCCAAAATCAGCCGGGGCGAGCACGCGATGCTCATCGCGACGACCACGCGCTGCTTCATGCCCCCGGAAAACTGGTGTGGGAATTCGTCGTACCGGTCCCGCGGGATGCCCACCATTTCCAGCATTTCCTCCGCCTTTTTGCGCACGTCGGACTTGCTGAGGTCGTTGTGCAGGCGAATCACCTCCGCGATTTGCTCCCCCACGGTATAAACCGGGTTCAGCGAGGTCATCGGGTCCTGGAAGATCATCGAAATCTCGTTGCCGCGCACCTTTCGCATTGCGTCTTTTTTTGCCTTCAAAAGGTCGGCGCCGTCGAAAAAGATCTCGCCGCCCTCAATCACACCAGGCGGGTCCGCCACAAGCCGCAGCACTGCCAGCGCCGTGGTGGTTTTGCCGGCGCCGGTCTCGCCCACAAGGCCCAGGCTTTCGCCCGGCGCAAGGGAAATGTCCAGCGAATTAACCGCATGCACCACGTCTTCGTCTGTCTTATACACCACGTTCAGGTTCCGGATATCGAGCAGCAGCTCCCTGTTTTCACTCATCATGCCATCCCCCTCAGTTTTTCAGTTTCGGGTCCAATGCGTCGCGCAGTCCATCCCCGAACAGGTTCAGTGAAAGGATCGATATCATGATGGCAAGCCCCGGGAACGTGCATACCCACCAGGCGTAGCGCACATACTGCCGCCCGCTGCTGAGCATGGAGCCCCACTCCGGCGTGGGCGGCTGGATGCCGAGGCCGATGAAGGAAAGGCCCGCAATGGCCAAAATGGAACCCGCGATACACAATGTGGCCTGCACGATGATGGGCGCAAGCGAATTTGGTATCACATGGCGGAACACAATGCGCACATCCGACGCGCCCATGGCCCGCGCCGCCTCGATATATTCCTCATTTTTGATCGTGAGCACCGAAGCGCGCACGATGCGGGCAAACGGCGGGATGTTCGCGATGGCGATGGCAATCATCAGGTTCAAAATGCTGGTACCCAGCGCCGCCACGATGGCAATTGCAAGCAGGATGCTGGGAATTGCAAGGAAAATGTCCATGATGCGCATGATGACATTGTCCACCCTCTTGCTGCCGAACCCCGCAACAGCCCCCAGAAGTCCCCCGACAACGGCCGCCAGCGCAATGGTACCCACAGCAATGGGCAGCGAAATGCGCGTACCGTATACAACGCGCGCCAAAATGTCGCGGCCCACCTCGTCGGTGCCAAACCAGTGTTCGGCGCTGGGCGGCTTCAACCGCTCGCTGGCCACCTGGCCAATCACCTGGGTGTCGTAGTCGAACATCACGCCCGCAAAAATCATTAAAAAGCACAGGAGGGCAAGGATGATAAGCCCCACGATGGCGGCCTTATTTTTGCGCAGACGACGCCATGTCATGACAAACTGCGATTTTTTCCGCTTGCGCTTCACGGTATTTTTCTTATCCGTATTCATCATTCATCACCCCTTCAGCTTGTATTCCGCCTTGATACGCGGGTCAAAGAAGGCGTATAGAATGTCAATCAGCAAATTGATCACCGTAAAAGACGCCGCCATGATAATGACGATGGCCAGCACGATGGGCATGTCTTTCAGCTTGATGGAATCCACCAGCAAGCGCCCGATGCCCGGCCAGGCAAACACCGTTTCCACCAGCACCGTGCTGCCGAGCGCAAAGCCGAACTGCAGGCCGGTGGTGGTGATAATCGGAATCATCGCGTTGCGCAGCGCGTGCTTGATGATGACGCTGCCCTCGCCCACGCCCTTGGCGCGTGCGGTACGGATGTAGTCCTGGCGGATGGTTTCCAGCACCGAAGAGCGCGTCATGCGTGTAATCATGGCCAGCGGATTTGCGCTAAGCGTAATGGCCGGCAGCACAAGCGAACGCAGCCCCTCATTGCCGGACGAGGGAAACCACCCAAGCCCGGCGGCAAATATAATGATGAGCATGATGCCGAGCCAGAAGTTCGGCATCGACACCAGGAACAGTGCCGCCACCATGGAGGCGGAGTCCAGCGCGGAGTTTTGCTTCACTGCGCTGGTGACGCCAAGCGGGATGGCGATCACCACGGATATCAGCATGGAGGAAAGCGCCAGCACCAGCGTTTGGGGCATGCGCGGCGCAATTTCGTCGAACACTGGGCGCTTCGTTACATAAGACGTGCCAAAATCTCCCTGCACCGCACCGGCCACGTATTTGACATAGCGCACCAGGAACGGCTGGTCCAGCCCCATCTCGTGGGAAAGGTTGTCATATGCCTCCTCGGTGTAGTTGCTGCCCAGATACATCAGCACCGGGTCTCCGGGCGTCAGGTCCATGATGGCAAACACCAGGAAGCTGACGCCAAGAAGCACCGGCACCAACATTACCAGGCGGCGCAATATGTATTTGATCATGATGACTTACCCCAATTCATGAGTGAGCAAGAAGTTGTATTCATAGATGCCGCAATTGGGATACCCTGTGAATACAGATCCCAAGCGGGCTTGGGGGCCGGCGGGGCGCCCCCCCCGCCCCCGGGGGGGGGTGAGCCCCCCCGACAGAGGCCGTAAATGAAAAAAGTGACACCGGCAA
>JAVBNG010000050.1:0-29754 GCA_031551695.1 Oscillospiraceae bacterium | reverse complement strand
GCCATTTACGAGCTGTGTGTGAAGCATGGCGTGCCGGTTTTGGAGGACAACCCCTACGGCGAGCTGCGCATCGAGGGCGAGGGCCTGCCGCCGATCAAACATTTTGACAAAGAGAACGCCGTGGTGTATGCGGCGTCGATGAGCAAGGTGCTCTCGCCCGGCATGCGCGTGGCCTTCTGTGTAGGGCCCGCCGAACTGCTTTCGAAAATGGTGATGGCGAAGCAGGGCAACGACGTGCACACGAACCTGCTGGCCCAGCGCATTTGCGAACGTTTTTTGACCACCTGTGACCTGGACGCCCACCTGGCGCGCCTGCGCGAAATCTACACAAAAAAAGCCACCCTGATGACGGGCGAAATCGACCGGCTGTTTGGCAGCGAGGTGGCGTATGTGCACCCGGCGGGCGGCATGTTTGTGTGGCTTACGCTGCCGGCGGACGTGGATATGCTAACCTTTGTGCAAAAATGCCTTGCGAAAAAGCTGGCCATTGTGCCGGGCAACGCCTTTTTTGTGGATGAAAACGCCCCGTGCAACAGTGTGCGGCTAAATTTTTCGGGGCCGTCTTTCGCACAAATTACGGAAGGCGTGCAGACCATGCGGGACGTGTTTTGCGAGATGCGGGGGTAGCGGATGACGCTGTGATCTTTGAATTGCCGCCACACGGTGGCCCATGACACAGAAACAGCCGACCTTCCCAGGGGTTGGTGGGAAAGCCGGCTATTCCGGTGTGAGTTGGTTCCATGTGTAAAGGAGTGTATCGGCCATCTATGTAAACTGCCCGCGGGTACGTTTACCAGTCGCGGACAGATTGCCGGTTGTCTGCCGCGCCGGCGGTGGTAAGCACCAGGACGGCAGTATGAATCATTATCATTCGATATTCACATAATCCAAAAAGGAACCTTTCGTTCGCCTTACAGCATCGGCTTCACCCCCATAGCCGAAGGCATATGCGCCGTACGTTATGGTGCTGGTTGCCGCGCGCCTCCGTTTGTATGTATTGAGTATAGGGGCCCTTTGTGAAAGAATTTTGATAGAATTATAAATCAACTACTAATTTCATGTGAAAGCGCCGGAGAAGAATGATCCGGCCGCGGGTTTGGGAGGCTGCATGGTGCAAAACGCGAACTTTGACCGTTTGATGCAGGCCCAAATGGACGAGATAAAAAACGGCACGCCGCTGCTTTTGCATGCGTGCTGCGCGCCGTGCTCGTCGGCCGTTTTGGAGCGACTTTCGGCAAAATTCGACGTTACGGTATTGTATTATAATCCAAACATCCGTCCGCTTGCGGAATACACGAGGCGGGCGGGTGAATTTGACAAATTACTGGAACGCGGGTTCCGCTTTCGCTTTGTGGAGGGCAATTATGACGCAGCCGCGTTTTCGCAAGCGGCGAAAGGGCTGGAGGGGGAACCGGAGGGCGGCCCGCGTTGCGGCGCCTGTTTTGCTTTGCGCCTTTGCGAAACGGCCCACAAGGCGGCGGCGCTGGGCATAGAGTGGTTTGCCACAACCTTGAGTGTGAGCCCGCACAAAAATGCCGCCGCGCTGAACTTGGCAGGCGAGGCGGCGGCCATGGCGACCGGCGGCGTGCGGTATTTGCCGGCGGATTTCAAAAAACGCGGGGGTTACGCCCGCAGCGTGGAGCTTTCCCGGGAATTGGGCCTGTACCGCCAGGAGTATTGCGGGTGCATGCTTCCTTCCGCGGGCGAAGCGGCCATCGTGCCTGCCGCGGAGTGAGGCGTGGCGCTGTCAGTCGGTGTCGATTTGTTCCTCCTGCACAGCCTGGTGGGTTGTGGCGATGGTCTCGTCGCGCAGTTTGCCCAGCCGCGCCCGGATGGCAAAAAAGCGGTAAAGCCCAAACGTGAGGATGAACGGCGAAATGCCTATGAGAATGGCGCCGATGACGACAAAAACGCTGCCGTCCACAAACTTGAACAGGCCTACACCGGCCGAAAGCGTGCCGATGAATGTGCGGGAATATGCCAGAAATGTTCGCTCGTTCGCAAGGCGTGTGCGTTCCAGCGCCATGTAGTCCGTGATCACCATATTTTTGATAATGCGGGAATAATAGTCCATGCGGCACCTCACAGGCTTGGAATAGACGGAGTATGGTAGAGTTTTGCTTTATTGGCCAATGTGCCCATAGGCGCGGAACAGGGCATCTTCGCGATGTTATATCTTTATTGTATCACGGGGTGCGGCATTTGTGCATCCCAATTTGTCGAATCGCTGTTGGCGCGTTGCGCCGGGAAAGGGGCCAATAATGGCAGAAGATGCAAAGAAAATTACCACGATAGATGATTATATTGCGCAGTATGACGGGGAAACAAAAAAGAGGCTCTTGGAGCTGCGCAAAACCATCCGCGCCGAAGCGCCGAAGGCCGAGGAAAAAATAAGCTGGGCGATGCCCACCTATGCTTTGCACGGGAATATCGTGCATTTTGCCGCCGCAAAAAGCCATATTGGGCTTTACCCCGGCGCAAGCGGCGTGGAGCATTTTTTGCCGGAGCTGGAGGGGTACCACACATCGAAGGGTGCCATCCAACTGCCGAATGCAAAGCCGCTGCCGCTGGAACTGGTGAAAAAGATCGTGCGCTTTCGCCTGGAAGAAAATATACGGGAATACGAAAAAAAGACGGAAGAAAAAAAGCGCGGCAAGCAAAAATAGCGTGCCGCGCAAAACGGGCGCTTAAA
The DNA here is from genome assembly GCA_031551695.1 of Oscillospiraceae bacterium. Lineage (GTDB taxonomy): Bacteria > Bacillota > Clostridia > Oscillospirales > Ruminococcaceae > JAAYCI01. The sequence continues at coordinate 27,062 of JAVBNG010000050.1, read as the reverse complement.
AAAATTTTTGGATCACCTGCAAAACCCCATCCTCGTCGGCTGTGCCCGTAACATAGCCGGCGATTGTTTTTATGCCGGCCGGTGCGTCGCCCATGGCAACGCCAAGACCGGCTATTTTTATCATTTCAAAGTCGTTTTCGCTGTCGCCCACCGCCACCACGTCCGCCCATGTGAGCGAAAGGTCCGCAAGGATCATCTCAATGCCCGCCCGTTTGTTGATCTCCGGGCGGCAGATGTCGTATGCGCCGGAAACCGATTGCATCAGGTGGATCTTGTCATACGCCGCGCGCATTTTGTCGGCGACGTCGGGGCCGAACATGCCATACGCCCCGAAGGGCATGGTTTGCAGGTGGCGGTTCCGCGCGGAGCCATCTTTTATATAATCTGTGTAGCCGCGCGGCATTGCGTGGCTGCCAAGGTAACGGCCGTAGCCGGAGTAAAAATAATAACCGTCTTCAAAGGAAAAACACAGCACGATGTTGTTGTCGGTGGCGATTTGGGTGAGCTTCTGCACATTGTCGGCGTCGAACCGTTTTTCGTGCAACACCTTTCCCAGCGCGTCTGTGATAAAAGCGCCGTTGGCGGTTATTTTGTAGTTTGGGTCAAAGCCGGGCGCAAGGCCCGGCGTGCAGGCGAAGGGTGCGCGTCCGGTGGCGATGATGACGCAGACGCCGCGGTGTTGCAGCGCGTTTAGTGCGGCGGTGCACGCCTCACTGGCACGGCCTTGTTTTTTGCTTACAAGGGTGCCGTCTATATCTAGGACAAGGGCTTTGTATGGCACGGTAATTCCTCCGTGTTCCAAATGCTGAGAATACATCGAAACTACAGTATACACCTTTTTGGGGTTGGTTTCCACAAAAAAATCGACGGAAGCAGTCATAATCGTGTATAATAAAAGGCAAGCATGCTCCGCGCTGCGGCGCGCCATACCGAAAAGCAGAAGGAGGGGTGACATGGTTACATTGAATGGCCAGGGTGTGAGCCCCGGAATTGCCATGGGCCCAATTGTGCAGATAGAGACAAAGGGCTATAAAGCGCCAAAATATGAGATAAATGATGCAGAAAGTGAGATTGAACGTGCAAATGTTGCCATTTCGGATACGCTTGCCTGGCTGCAGGCGTGCCACGAAAAGGCATTGGCGGAAAACGATGCAGACGGTGCGGTGATTTTCGAAGTCCAGCAAATGATGCTGGAAGATGAAGACTTGTTAGAGGCCGTGCGAAACAAAATAACAATAGAAAGAAAAAATGCGGAATTTGCCGTTTATGCGGTGGGCCGCGAGTATGCCGACCGTTTGCGCAACACGGGAGACGCGTATATTGCGGCGCGCGCGGCCGACGTGACAGATGTGGCCCTGCGTGTGGCGCGGGAGCTGAGCGGCGAGGCGCAAAACAACGCACCAAAGCTCAGCGTGCCGTCTATTGTGGCGGTGGACACGCTGACACCCAGCATGGCCGCGCAAATTGACAAAAGCAAAGTGCTGGGGTTTGCGGTACAGTATGGGTCGGCCAATTCCCACGCCTTTATTTTGGCGCGCAGCTTCGGCATTCCGGGCGTTACTGCCCTTGGAGAAGATTACGCCCTTGTGACGGGCGGCATGTTCGCCCTGCTGGATGGCGACGACGGCGTGCTGTTGCTGGACCCGCCGCAGGATGTGGTGGACCGGTACGGCACAAAACTGGCGGAGCAGCAAAATGCCGCGGCGGAAGGGCAGGCGCATGCGGCCATGGAAGCCGTTACGGCAGATGGCGTGCGCGTGGAAGTGCGCGCCAATATCGGCAGCGCGCAGGAGGCGCCCACCGCCCTGGCGAACGGCGCTGAGGGCGTGGGGCTGTTTCGCAGTGAACTGCTGTTTATGGGGGGCGAAATTCCAACAGAAGAGGCGCAATATTTGGAATACCGCAAAGTGCTTGAGGCATTTCAGCCATGGCAGGTGGTGGTGCGCACCGTGGACATTGGTGCGGACAAGGCCGTGGCCGCCCTCGGGCTGCCGCGCGACCAGAACCCCGCCCTGGGGTTTCGCGGCGTGCGGTTGTCGTTGGCGCGCAGGGATATTTTTATGCCGCAGGCGCGGGCGCTGCTGCGCGCTTCAGCCCATGGCAGCCTTGGAGTGATGCTGCCGATGGTGACAGGCCCGGAAGAAGTGGCGGCCGCGCGCAGCGTTTTCGATGAGGCGAAGGCGGCGCTGGAAGTGGAAGGGTGCGCGGTGGCGGAGGAAATCGCCTTTGGCGTGATGATTGAGACGCCTGCCGCCGTGGTGATGGCGGACGAATTGGCGGAAATGGTAGATTTTTTTAGTATTGGAACGAATGATTTAACACAGTATGTTTACGCGGCAGACCGGATGAATGACAAAACTGCACATTATTTTGAAGGCGAACGGGTGGCCCTGCTGCGGATGATACAGTATGTGGTGGACACGGCGCACCGACATGGGATCAAAGCGGTGGTTTGTGGAGAAAGTGCGGCTGAAATTGCAATGATACGTAATTATATAGGGATTGGCGTGGATGGATTATCGGTGAACGCGCGGGCGGTTCCCGCCACAAAGGAACGGGTGCGCGCGGAAAACCAGACGGATGCGCGACGGGACGTGGAGGCAAAGAGTGGCAAAGCGTGACAGTGGTGACAGGCATACTTTTCCTCACAGCGTTTGGTCCTGTTTGCACCGTAACAACATATAGATTGGTTGAAGAAGCATCTATAGTTTGTTAGAACTATAGATGCTTCTCATTTTTTTGATGATTTGTTCGATTTGTACACCTTTCTTTTGGTGGCTATTTTAGGGTTGCGAAGCCTCTTTTTTAGTTAAAGCAATTTTTTTCGCACTTTTTTGAGTGAGCGAATTGTGAAATATGCCGCTGTTGTTAAAATGGCTTTTTCCGTGCTTTCTGGCGCATTTTACAATTGCCAACATGGAAAGAAGTTTTGTTGAAAAGTTTTATAAAAGCTATTCTTATGCGAAAGTTGTGATAGATTCTATTGAACAATAAGTTGCAAATGTTTGCAATATATGTGAAGTAAAATAAAGATAAAAATGCATAAAAATCCACACATTTAAGTAATTGTATAGTTTATATGACGTATGGATATACTATATTGACAATAAAGTTTACATATGTTGAGTTGCTGGAAATGCTGAATTTTATACCTCTGAACTGTTGAAAATCATGTGGAAAAATTGTTAGCAAGTGAGGTGTAAAGAGTATTGACATGATGGAATTGACAATATATGATTATTGTAGAAAAATAGAAAATGTCCTGGAAAAGAGGAAAGAATCACAATGAATGGTTTGCGCCTGCCTGTCAATTTCAGGGACCTTGCCGGAACGCCGTGTGCCGGCGGAAAAACGGTGAAGCAGAAAAGACTGTTGCGTTCGGGGCAGCTGGTGGGGCTGTCACTGGAAGACCGGCGCATTTTGCTGGAGGAATACGACCTTCGGTGTGTCATTGACCTGCGCGCGGATTTTGAGCGAAGTGAAGCTCCGGACGTAGAGATGCCCGGCGTGCGGTACCATGGCATCGATTTGATGCAAGGACAGGGTATGAAAACGCCGGGCGCTAAGATGCTGGCGTCGCTCGCCACGCCAAAAATGGTGGAAGGGTTTATGAAGCGATCTTACAAGGGCATGTTGACCGGCGCCGGCGCGCGCGCGGGGTATGCGCAGATGCTGGATGTTTTGCTGCAGCTGGAAGAGGGCGCGGCGCTGATCCACTGCTTTGCCGGAAAAGACCGCAGCGGCCTTGGCGTGGCCATTGTTTTGGCGGCGCTGGGGGCCTCTCATGAAGTGATTATGGAGGACTATTTGAAATCGAACGAGGCGGGGGAGGCGATCGGCGCCGCCCTTGCAGGCGGCAAGCAATATGGTGGGTTTGGCGGCAGCCCGGAGGCCGTTGGGGCAGCGGTGAAAGTGAAGGAAGAGTATCTGTTTGAGGGGCTGAAAGCGGCGGCAAAGGAATGTGGCACGTTGGAGGCGTTTGCCCGTGAAGTGTTGGGCCTGACGAACGAAAAGCGCGACAGGTTGAGGGAACTATATTTGCAATGATGCGGTTTTCAGATGGGCGGGTGCAGCGTGGAGGGCCAGGCAAGAAATAATGAAGCTCCCGGCGCGAATTTCGCGCCGGGAGCTTCATTATTTGAGGGGGTTTGAGGAGAGGGAGGGTTAAGTCTAGTGGATTTCGATCTGCTTCTTGGTGTCGATTTTCCTAAATAAAAAGAAAATTCAAAGTACAAAAAAGGCCCCATGTGGGGCCTGTGGTAGGCTGCGTGGGCAAACGGCCGTATAAACAGGAAAACCGCTTAAAGCCGGGGGCGGTCCTGGTCGCCGTCGGCTTTGAACACGGTGAAACCGGCAGAGCGGCTGGTAAAGTAATAGTAGTCGGTGTTTTCGAACAGTGGCGGGGAAAGGTAGTTAGGAATAATGTTTTCGTCATGTTCGCGGCGCAGGGTAAAACCCGCGGCGTTCATGGTGTCTTCCGGGATGCCCGCGCAGTAAAAATCGGCATATTCGACGGCGGTGCTTTGCAGCAGCGCGTCGAGGGCGCGGCCTGCCTTGGGCAGGTGTGCCGGGCGGCCGATGTAATCGACGATGCGAAGCACGTTGGTGCCCTCCCACGCGGTAAGACGCGTGGCAAACAGGGCGAAGGGTGCGCCGTCCTCGCCGCAGGCGGCGTACAGGCGGTACGTGTGCTGCGATGAAAAATGGTTGTACGTAAAATAACGTCGCTGCAGGTGCCAAAGGTCCTTGGCGGGGTTTTGTTCCTCCGGCGGGGTGGCGGCCAGAACGGCGGGCAGCACCTCGGCCAGGGCGGCAGGGGAGGAAAGCTCACGCAAAGCGGCGCAGCCGGAAACGGGCAGGATGTCCACTTGCCGCACGCGGGCGATTTTGTAGCCGCCGGGCGGGGCAGGGGAAGAAAGGCGGTAATATTGCTCGACGCGGCCCGTTTCGTAGCCGAGGAAATTGTAAAACGGCATGGTTTCGGGGCGGATGTTGTTGCAGGCCAAAGTGCGGCAGCCGGTGAGGGTGGGCAGGACGGCCATCAGCTCCAGGCCGCTGCCGCGCATGGATTTATCCGCCACCCAGATGGACACCCAGATGTCGGGGTTTGCGCTTTGGCTGGCCGGGATGAACCCTGCCAGCGCGGCAAGGCGGCCGCCGGCTTGTGTTTCGGCCAGGGCAAAGCGCAGCGTGCCGTCGCCGGCGTCATAATAGTAATTGAAAAAATCAGGCACATTTACAAGCGGGTGCCTGACGTCCCAATGGGTGTTCATAAAAGAGATGATGCTCCCGGCCTCGTCCGCGCGGGCAAGGCGGAAGGTGTAGCCGTTTTCACCGCTCAATTCATCACGCTCCCGCCTGTGACGGGCAACGTGACGCCCGTGATGAAGGCGGCTTCGTCCGACAGCAGAAATTCCATGGCCGGCACCACGTCCGCCGGGGTGGCGTTGCGGCCCATGGGGTTTGCCTCGGCACTGGCCTGCACCACAAGGTCCGGCGTGTCAGCAAGGAATTTTGTCTCCATCATGGATGGGGCCACGCAGTTCACCGTGACACCTACGCCCGCGTATTCCGCGGCAAGGCTTTTGGCAAGGCCGTGCAGGGCTTCCTTTGCCATCACGTAGGCGGCGGTGAATTTTGGCGGCGCGCCGCAAATGTAGCTGGTGAGCATGAACAGCACGCGGCCGCGCTTTTCCTTTGCCATCAGCGGCAGGGCGCGGCGGCAAATGAAAGCGGCGCTTTCCACCTGCACGCGCATGTCGAGGGAAAATCGCCCCATGTCGAACTTTTTGAACTTTGTGTTGACCACGCGCAGGGCGGGCAGGTGTACGAAATGGGTGGCGTCGCCCACGGTGGTGGCGGCCGCGTTCAGGAACAGCTCCACGGCGGCCTCGTCGGAAAGGTCGGCGTCGAAGGTGCGCACGCGGCCTTTGTATTCGGCGCAGATGTCGGCCAGAAAGCGCAAATCGCCACAGCCCTGCGCGGCCACGAGGGCGGTTCCGTCCCGCTGCAGCAGGCGGCGGATGAACAAGGCGCCCACGTCACTGGTGGCGCCGGTGATGTAATAGATGTCTGGCATGACAATCACCTCCGAGGTGGTGCGTGTTGGGCCTGGCGCCAGGGCCAAGTGTTTTTGTTTGATTAAGGGGCCGGAACTCCGGTACGTATCCGGAGAGCTACCTTCCGCGCTCGATGCCGGACGGTGCGTTGCACTGTTCGTCACCGAGCTTGCGGCTGAGGCTCACCGGACACGCACCGGATTCCCGTCCCCGACCGCCTGAATGTTGTAAATGAAAAACCAACGGCGATAGCAAACCGTTGCACTCAAGCCGCGCCGAAGGTGCAAAGCGCCTTTTGCGCGGCGCTATTGTCCAGTGCGTACACGCACATCACGCGCCCCGCACCCCGGCCTTAACGACTCCCCGCACCACCTTGTCGCCGTGCTGGTTCGTGATTTGCGCCTTGATGGTGAGTTCGGAAAAGGTCTCGTTTTTTTCGGCCACCTTGCCCGTCACGGTCAGCGTGTCGCCGATGTACACCGGCTTTGCGAATTTTGTTTCCACACTGTGCAGCAGGCAGTGCTCGCCGGGCAGGTATACCCCCGCCAGGGTGGAAAGCAGCGACGCCGACAGCATGCCGTACACCACGCGCCCTTCCATGCCGCGCTTTTTGGCGTATGCGGCGTCCATGTGGATGGGCGAAGTGTCGCCGGTGATTTCTAAAAACCGGCGCATATCGTCTTCCGTCACCGTGTGGGTGAAGCTCTCCGCGTGGCCGGTCTCCAATTCGTCAAATGTGTAACGGTTCATATTTGCCTCTTACGCCTTGCCGCCCAGCAGGCGCTCCAGCAGCGTCAGCAGGTCGCCCACGTTGGCAAGATTGCGAACGTCGGACAAATTAAACTTCAGGCCGTATTTCTTTTCGATGGCCGTAAGCAGGTTGATCTGCTCCAAGCTGTCCCAGTCCTCGATGTCGGCGGCGTTGGTGCTGTCCGTCAGCACAATCGAATCATCGTCGAAATTATTGCGGAAAATCTCCTGTACGTCGGCCATCATTTGCTGCCTGTCCATTTAAAATACCACCTTTGTCACTTTTATTACCTTATTGAGAGGCGCGTATACGGCGGGCACCTTGTATTCAAAATGCCGTTCGTCCGCCGTGGAAGCGCCCGTTTCGTCAAACCCGATTGTAGCATAAAACTGCTCCACCAACAAGTTTTTGGCAGTTTTGCGCCATGTGCCGGCAATTTTTTTCACGCCCCGCTTTTGGGCCTCTTCCACCAGTGCGTCGAACATAGCGTATTCGAAATGCCGCTTGAACACGCGGCAGCTCATCAGCCAGATATCGATGGCGAGGGTGCCGGTGTTTTCCATGCGGCCCTCAACCCCGGAAGTGAGGCCGTTGTCGCCAAAGCGGTCCGTCAGGCGGGCGGCCAAAGTAATGTGGCCGGCCGTGTCCGCCGCGAAGGCTTCCACCTCGGCGGCAGTGCAGCGCAGGGTGGTGAGGTTGAACTGGTTTGTTTTGTTGATGAGCTGGGTCACGCGTTCCATTTGCGCGGGCCGGAAGGGGCCGATCTCCGCCGTCATGCCGAGGCCCAGCAGATAGTCTTCATAGGAGACGGCGCCTGTTTCGGCGGCGGCGCGCTCCACATTTTGTTTATACATGGTGTTGCGGGCGAGGTCGTCGGCGGAGAGGCTGCTGGTTTCAAAAAGGCCGCTGCGGTCCAGCAGCAAAATGCTGTCCTCGGGCTCTGCCACCGGCGGCGCCGTAACGCCGGGCAGCACGCCGCACACTTCGGCGCGCTCGGCGGGGTTGTCATCAGTAAATACGATGCTCTCCGGCAAAATGTTCAGCGTGGAGGCAATTTTTTCAATGCTCTGCGATTTCGGCCCCCAGTTCGCCTCGAACAGCAAAAAATCGTCGGAGGAGAGGGGGTTGCCTGCACGGGCGAAGCCGGTTTTGGCGGTGCTTTCCTCGTTTTTGCTGGCCGCGGCCAGCATGACGCCGCGGCTTTTGAGGGCTTTCAGGTAGCGCGCAAAATCGGCGTAGGCCATGCCGGCAGGCGTCTCGTCGCCAAGTTCCACGCCTTCGGCGCCCACTTCGCCGATGACGCCGCCCCACAGGGTGTTGTCCAGGTCTGTCACCACGCATTTTTTACCCCGGCCGTAAAAACTGCCGATGAGGGCGGCAAGGCTGTGGGCCAAGGTGGGGATGCACTCCACCGCGCAGCAATATTTGTAGGCGTACCAGGCGCGGGTGTCGCACCAGGCGTCCACGCCGTGCATGGCGGCAAGCCACGCCAGGTCGTGGATGTAGAAGTTTGGTGTGGCGGCGGCAAAATCCGCCATTTTGGCGTTTAGCCGCCGGATGAAGGAAACGCGGCCCGCCGCGTGGGAGGCGTCCAGATTGCCGAAGTTGCGGAAGGAAGGGTCCTCAAAGTTGTTCGCCACCACCGGGCAGCCAAAGGTGAGCGCCGCTTTCCACGCGGCCTCCAAGCGGGTGTATTCCGTGGCAAGGCGCGCGGCGGCGTCATCGGCAGTGTCCGCCGGGGTAGGCCAGTTTTTCAGGTTGCGGTTCGACGTGTGGATGTAGACGACCTCCGGCTGGAAAGCGGCAACAGCGCCGCCGTCAAACAGGAGGTTTTCGTAAAAAAGGCCGTACTCCCCTTCGTAAAAAACGGGGCGGATGCCAAGTTCGAGCAGGAACAGCTCGAGGATGTTTTTGATTTCGCCGATGGTGCTGCCGCTGAAAAGCGCCACGCGCTTTTCCACAAGGCCGGGCTTTTGCAGCAGCTCTTTTTTGAGGGCGCGTTTTTTCTGTAAAATAAGGGCGCCGTCAAAGGGGTATTGCAGCATGTCCATGTTTTCACCTCGCTAGAGTTTACTATAAAGGCAGACGGCGCGTTTGTCAAAAGGGGTGCCGCCGCACCAAAGTTGCACACATTGACAACACAAAATTGTAACTGTACGTTTCGCGGTTTTGGTGGTACAATAAACCCTGTGTCAGGCAAAACCGGCGCGATCTATCCTGGAAGGAGCTCAACGCGGTGTCGGAAAAAGAGCAAAACAACGAGATAAAGAATCAGGCGGCTGCACCGGACGGCAGCCCGGGCGCCAAGGGCGCGGGGGCAAAGCCCGCCGCCAAAAAGCAGAGCCTGAAAGATAAGCTTGCCGCGGCAGCGGGCGGGCTGAAATCGTCCATTTCGCAGGGGGACAAACCGAAGGCGGCGAAGCAATTAGCCCCGGCGGCCGGCGGCGCGCGCCCGGCGGCGGGCAAGCCGAACCGCCCCGCCCTGCCGCAGGAAGACGCAAAGCGCGCCGAGCGGGCGATGCAAAACAGTGTGAATGACGCCGGCGTGGGCGTGGACGCGCCCGGCGCAAAGAGCGACACCCCCGACGCCGTGGCAAGTGGCCGCCCAGCGCCCGCAGGCAGGAACGGCAACAAAAACGCCGCGCCCGCCAAACCCTCGGACGACGGCCGCACCCGTGTGCACCCCGGCGCGGCGCCCACGGGGCAAAACGGCCGCCAGCGCGTGCGCATCAAGCGCAAGGCCCCGGTTTCCACGTTTATCCTCACCGTCATCGGCAACCTGTTGAAGGCGTTTTTTGTGGTGTGCTGCATCGGCTTGATGGCCGGTGCCGTTGTCGCCGTGCAGGTGGTGCAGTACGTGGTGGCCGAGACACAAAACGACGATAATGTTCTTGATATAGAAAATATCAAGCTGAACCAGACCAGCTATATCATGGCCCTGAAGGAGGGCTTGCCACCGCTTGCGGATGGCGAGACCCGAAACGACGACGACTATGAGGTGTACCAGGAGCTGATTGGCGAGGAAAACCGCGTGTGGGTGCCGCTGGACCAGATTCCCCAGCACCTGATAGACGCGGTGGTGGCCATTGAGGACCGCGAGTTTTACAACCACCACGGCGTCAATTTCCAGCGCACGGTGTATGCGCTGCTGAACGAGTTCTTCCAGTTCCAGGACTATCAGTTCGGCGCGTCCACCATTGACCAGCAGCTGGTGAAAAATATTACTGGTGATGACGACGTGACCGACGAAGGCGGCGACGCCATGGCGGGCTACCAGCGCAAGCTGCGCGAGATTTTCCGCGCATGGGGCCTGAACAACCGCTACACGAAGGACATGATCATGGAGGCGTACTTGAATACCATGAGCCTGTCCGAGCGCATTGCCGGTGTGCAGGCGGGCGCCATCGAATATTTCGGCAAGGACGTGTCGGAGCTGACCATTGCCCAGTGCGCCACCATCGCGGGCATCACCCGCGCCCCGGGCTGGTACAGCCCCGTCCGCCATCCGGACAACGCGCTGAAGCGCCGGGACGACGTGCTGTACCAGATGTATCAGGAAGGGTACATCAACCAGAAAGAATATAACACCGCCCTGGACGCGCCGCTGGGGATCATCGACCAGACGAGCAAATCGGACAAGGAAGACCAGCGCGAGGTGTTCAGCTATTTTTCGGACACCGTGTTCAACGACGTGGTGAACGATTTCATGAAGCAGGAGGGCCTGAGTAGATCCGAGGCCATCAACCGCCTGTACAACGGCGGCTACCGCATTTACGCCACCGTGGACACCAAGGTGCAAAGCGCCGCCGAGGACATGTACCTTAACGGCTATGACGAGGGCGGGTTCTGGATGGATGAGAACCGGTTCCCCGGTTATGTGCGCAACATGACCATTGCCGAGGATGTGACCCGCACCCTGCCCGACGGCACAGAGCAGGTGGTGGGCACGCAGGAGGTGCTGCCGCAAAGCGCCTGCGCCGTCATCAATTACGATGGTGAGCTGGTGGCTGTGGTGGGCGGTATCGGCCCGAAAGAGGAATCCCTGAGCCTGAACCGCGCCGTGGGTACCCTGCGGCGGGACCCCGCCACCGGCCAGCTGGTGAAGGATGAAAACGGAAATTACATTGTGGACGGCACGGTGCGCCAGGTGGGCTCGACCATGAAAATGACCGCGGCCTACCCGCTGGGCCTGGATGAGGGGATCATTACCTATTCTTCCGGCGTAATGGATTCCGGCGTGTTTGCGAAAGACCCCTACAACAACAGCGGCGTGCTGGATTGGCCGAAAAACTACAACGACACCTACCGCAACACCACCATTCCCATTTACAGCGCCGTGGCGGAATCCACCAACACGGTGGCCGTGCGCGTGGGCGAATGGGTGGGCAACGACGTGATGTACGACTTTTTGACGGAGACGCTGCAGGTGTCCAGCCTTTTGAACCCGGAAGACCTTGCCCCGGCGCCGCTGGTGCTGGGCAGTATGACCTACGGCATGTGCGCCTACGAGCTGGCCGGCTGCTACATGATGTACGGCGGTAACGAGACTTACGGCATTTTTAATTCTTTGCACAGCTACACGAAGGTGGTGGACTCGAAGGGCACCATTGTGCTGGAGCCGGAGCGCACCACGGTGCAGGCCATCAAGCCGGAGACAGGCTATATCGGCAACCGGCTGCTGTCCAACGTGTTGCGCGCGCGCGGCCTGCCCGGCGGCGCCACAGGCACGGCCATCGGCATGGCGGTGGAGGGAGAGATGGACTCCGTGGCCAAAACCGGCACCACAAGCGACGACAATGACCGCTGGCTGGTGGGCCTTACGCCCTATTACGTGACGGCCGTGTGGTGGGGCTATGATGAAGAACACACCTTGTACGGACGCTGGGGGCCGGGTTCCTATAACAATATTCCGGTGAACGTGTGGAAAAGCCTGATGGAGACCGTGCAGGCGGATCTTCCCGTGAAGCAATTCCCGCCCGAGCCAGAGACCATTGAGGAAATCTACTTCTGCACGTCCTCCGGCCTGCGCGCGTCCCCCGGATGCCCGGCGGTGCTTACCCCCGTCAGTTCGGAGCTTGTCGCCGATCTTGCCTATTGCCCGGGCCACGCGCCGCCGCCCGCCGCCGAAGGCGAAGGTGAAGCGCCTGCGGAAGCAGCGCCGCCCGCGTAAAAATTGTGAAAAAAACACCCGGTGTGTCGTGAATCAGCGAAACATCGGGTGTTTTTGTTTGTGGAAAACGACGAAAAATGTGCATAGACAGGTTGGTTAAAAAAATGTTAATATTCTTGTAATATACTAATTTAAGAGTTATATGGTAGTATTTGAATGGTGAAGCAGACTTTTGGTATGTGGAGGCATGGTTTTGTGGCAAGTTTCTGGCTAGGGAGAGGATAGATTGGCGTTCACCCGCAAGAATAAAATCCGGGACGCTTGGGAAAACCCCATAGGTCATGATATGATCCTGCGCCTTTTGGTGCGGGCCGGCAAGCGTGAGAAATGGATTGAAAAGCGGCGTGTGGCAAACGCCCCCATTGAAAAGCTGGAGAAGCTGGGCGGGGCCGCGTTTGTGGACAGGCTGCTGTACATGATGACACTTTGCGGCGAAAGCACGCCGACGGTGAGCCCTGCGCAGGAAAGCGCGTGGTGGCGGGACAGTGTTGCGTATAAAATTTACCTGCCCGGCTTTTTGGACTCAGACCAGGACGGCTATGGCGATATCCGGGGCGTGATTCAAAAGCTGCCGTATATTGAAAAGCTGGGCGTAAAAATTGTGTGGCTGGTGCCTTTTTTGGCGGATATCGGCTGTCCGCTGTCCGATTATAAAAATCCGCTGCCGGACCTTGGCACCGTGGCCGATTTTGAAGAGTTGGTAGACGCGGCCCACAAACGCGATATGCGCGTGGTGTTTGATTTGGACAGCGCGGCCACCAGCGACAGGCATCCCTGGTTTTTAGACGCGCTGGCCGGCGGGCCGTGCCGTGATTACTACGTGATGCAAAGCGGGGATGAAAAAAACAGGCCGGAGGGCTGGGAAGCGGGCGGTGCGCTCCGTGGCTGGAAATATTACGCCGGGGCCGGGGTGTGGGCGCTTACGGTGGGTGACGACGAACGCATGGCCCTGAACGGGCAGTGCCCGGCCATGCGCGATGCGTTTAATGAAATGACGGAGTATTGGTACAAAAAAGGCGTGGACGGATTTTGCTTTTGGATGGCCAATATGCTGGGTGGAAAGGATGAGGAAGACGCCAGCCACCTGAATAACCTGTTGCTGAACATATGCGGTTACGAAAAAAACGGGTATGAGCCAAACGTGCGCAGCTATGTGGCTGTTGCGCGCGAAAAAAGCCGTGTTTACGGCGAAAAGCTGTTTATTGGCCAGGCGAACGGCCTGGGCACCGGCATGGCCGCGGAATTGGCGGGCGAGGGCAGCGGTGGATTCGACGTGATAATGGACGAAAGCCATTTGCAGCCGTTGCTCTGCCCGGAAGACCCGGTGAGCATGTATGCGTTGAAAAGGCATTTTCTTACATGGCAGGGGAATTTTGCCGGGAACAACTGGATGCTGCTGTTTTTTGAGTCGTCGCGGTTCCCGCGCATCATCAGCCGCGTGGGTGCGCCCCAGTTGTACCGCACACTGCTGGCAAAGCTGTTTGCCATTTGGCTGTTGACCATGCGGGGCCTGCCGGTGGTGTACCAGGGCCAGGAACTGGGCCTGCCGAACGCGCCCGGCAACAAAAACGGCGGTATGCCTGCTGCGCGCAGCGCCATGCCGTGGAGCATGGGCCCGGCCTATGGGTTTACCAGCGCCGCCGCGTGGGAAAAGGCGTCGCCTTTTTCGGAGTACCTGAACGTGGACGTACAGATGGCGGACAATAATTCGGTGCTGAATTTTTACATCGCGCTTATCCGCCTGCGCAACGGGGCGCCCGCGCTGCGGCAGGGTTCCTTTGACCCGGTGTTTGTGGAAAGCAAAAAAGTGATGTGCTATTTTCGGCGCTTTGGTACGGAAAAATGGTATGTGGAGATGAACCTGACCGAGCGCGAAGTGCCGCGGCCGGGGCGTATTTTGCAGGGGCACCGGCTGGTGATGTCGAATTACGGGCAGGCGGCGGCGTACCTGCGCCCGTTCGAGGCAAATTTGTACAAGTGTGAATGAGGATGTGGCGTGGAGGAATTTTTGACGCGGACCGAGCGTGTGCTGGGCCGTGGCGCGGTGGAGCGCCTTGCGGAAAAGCGGGTGGCGGTGTTCGGCGCGGGGGGCGTTGGCGGCCATGTGTGTGAAGCGCTGGCCCGCGGCGGCGTGGGCGCGCTGGATATTTTTGATATGGACACCGTAGCGCCCTCGAACCTGAACCGGCAGGTGGAGGCGCTGCTTTCGACTGTGGGGCAGCCGAAGGCCGCGGCGATGAAAGCGCGCATCGCGGATATCAACCCCGCCTGCCGCGTGGTGGCGCACAGTGTGTGCTACACGCCGGAAAACGCGGCGGCGTACCCCTTTGGCGCGTATGACTACGTGGTGGACGCCGTGGACATGGTGACGGCGAAACTGGCCATCATAGAAAATGCGCGCGTGGCGGGGGTGCCGGTCATCAGCAGCATGGGCACGGGCAACAAGCTGCACCCGGAGCTGTTCCGTCTGGCGTACATCGAGGACACCAGCGTGTGCCCGCTGGCGCGGGTGATGCGCAAAGAGCTGAAAAACCGCGGCATTAAAAAGGTGCTTGTGGTATACTCACAGGAGGAGCCGGTGCAGGCGGGCGCGGAAGGCGGCGTGAAAACGCGCACGCCGGGCAGCGTGAGCTTTGTGCCGGGGGCGGCGGGGCTCATCATCGCGGGGGCCGTGGTGCGCGGGCTGTTGGGGATGAAGGTGGTTTAAGGCCTTTGGCCCGTAAACCAAATCCAAAACCGGGGTATATCATGCTGAAGCTGTATCTGGGTGTGGCAGGAAGCGGGAAAACAGGACAGGTGCTATCCGGGCTTGACCGCCGCGTGCAAAGCGGGCGGCAGGCCGTTTTTCTTGTGCCGGAGCAGTTTTCCCAAGTGGCGGAGACCCTGGTGTACCAGCGCATGGGCGACGCGAAAAGCGCTCTGGTGGACGTGCTGAGCTTCCGCACCCTGGCCGAGCTCATTTTAACGGCCGGCGGCGGCGCTGCCCTGCGCACGGTGACGGACCCCGCCCGGGCCGTGTTTGTGCGGCGCGCCATGGCGGACGTGGCCGAAAGTTTGCCGTTGTTTGCCCGCTACCGGCGGGATGCCGCCTTTTGCGCCATGTGCGCCGAGACGGTGAACGAGCTGAAAACCGCGGGCGCCACGCCGGAAAAGCTGGCCGCCGTGGCCGCGGAACAGGATGACGAAAAGCTGCGGGAGTTGGCGGCCATTTTTGCGGCCTACGAGGAAAAGGTGGCGGGCCTTGCCATGGACGAGCAGGACCGCCTTGCTGTGGCGGCCGCCAGGTGCGACGCGGCCTTTTTTGCGGACAAGGCCTGCTACATCGATAATTTCGACGGCTTTACCGAGCCGGAGTACAAGCTGCTGGAAAAGGTGCTGGCCCATTGCGACGACGTGGAAGCCGCCCTGTGCTGCCCCGGCCTTGCCGAAGGCGCGGGTGCCGATGGAGCAACCGGCGAAACCGAAACAGAAAACGAGGTGTTCAGCCCGGTGCGGCGCACGGCCCTGCGCCTGCTGCAGCTGGCGGAAAAAACCGGCGCGGGCAGCGCGCCGCCGGTGCTGTGCCAAAGCCACGAGCGGGAACTTGCCGGCGGCGTGTTTTTGACCGCCGCGCAAAACGAGTGGGAAGAGGTGCGCCTTGCCGCGGCCCAAATGCGGCGGCTGGCAAACACCGGCGTGCCCTACAGCAAAATGGCGCTGGTGTGCCGCGACGTGGCCAAGTACGAAAGCCCGGTGCGCCGCTTTTTTAGCCAGTACGACATCCCGTTTTTCACCGATGCGGACGACACCATCGAGCATTCGGCCCCGGTGGCGTTTTTGCGCGCGGCGCTGGCGGTGCTGCGGCAGGGGCTGTCGTCCGAGCCGGTTTTGGCCCTGCTGAAAACCGGCCTGCTTGAATATACAGAGAGCAATATTATTGCTATTGAAAATTATGTGTATACATGGAGGCCGAAGGCGGCGGACTGGCGAAACGGCTTTACCAATAGCGCGGCGGGCCTGCTGGACGAAGAGGACGAAGCGGGCAAGGCCCGGCTGCAGGCGGCGGAGGCAGTGCGCGCCGGGGTGGTGCCCGCGCTAGAGGAGTTCATCCGCGCCGCGAAAAAGGCGAACGCGGCGGCGCTATCCAAACGGCTGTACCTGCTGCTGGACAGGGTTGGCGCGCCGCAGCATTTGGAAGCGCGGGCCGTGGCGCTGGAAGAGGCGGGCGATGCCGTGTTTGCCGCCCGGGCACGCCGCGCGTGGGACCTTGCCATGGACGCCCTTGGCCAAATGGCGTTTTTGTGCGACGACGAAGTGCTGGACGCGCGGGAGTATGACGAGACGTTGCTGGTGTTTGTGCGGGCCAGTGCCTTTGGCACCGCGCCCCAGGCGCTGGAATGCGCCAGTTTTTCGGCGGCGGACCGCATGCGCCTTGCCGCGCCGGAATACTGCTTTGTGGTGGGCGCGGCGGCGGGCGAGTTTCCCATGGACGTGGGCTACAGCGGCCTTTTGACCCACGCGGACCGCGAAGTGCTGGTGGCCGGGGGCATTGAGATGCCCGGCAGCTTTGAAAACCGGGTGCTGCTGGAGGAAATGTTTTTCTACCGCGCCATGACGACCGCCCGCAGCGGCCTTTACATCAGCTGGCCGGAGCGGCTGGGCGGC
Organism: Oscillospiraceae bacterium; assembly: GCA_031551695.1. Lineage (GTDB taxonomy): Bacteria > Bacillota > Clostridia > Oscillospirales > Ruminococcaceae > JAAYCI01. The sequence continues at coordinate 10,438 of JAVBNG010000050.1, read as the reverse complement.
ACGGCCATGGAGATGAGCCCGTCGCTGGTGCCGCTGGTGGAGCGGCTTTTGCCCCCGGCACTGGAACTGGACGAGGCCGCCCTTGCCGCCACGCCGGCCGCCGCTTTCGACCTGCTGGGCGCGGCCTACCGCTACGACGCGCCGGTCACGGCGGCGCTGTATGCGGCGGTGGAAGAAAGCGGCGGCGCCGAAGCCGCGCGGCTTGCCCTTTTGGACGACGTGGACAACCCCGGCGATTTTTGCGTGACGGACAAGGCCGCCCTGGGGGCGCTGGTGGGCGAGCGGCTCACCATTTCGCCCTCCCGCGCGGAGGACTATTACAAATGCCGCTTTGCCTATTTTGTAGACCGGCTTTTAAAGGTGCGCCCTTTGCGCCGGGCGGAGATCTCGCCGCTGGAAAGCGGCACCTTTGTGCACTTTGTGCTGGAGGCCGTGCTGCGCGAGGCGGGCGCGGCGTTCGGCGGCATGGCCGACGAAGAACTGCTGGCCCTGACGGCGCGGCTGGCGGGCGAATTTGTGGAGCAAAACTTTGGCAAGCAACAGGCCCGCGCGGCGCGCATGCTGCAGCGGGTGCAAAACAACGCGGGCGAGCTGGTGTGCCGCCTGCGGGATTACTCCGCCGCCAGCGGCTTTCAGCCGGAGGCGCTGGAACTGCAGATTGGCCGGGGCGAAGGGGACGTGCGCCCCATGACACTGCAAACGCCGGAGGGCCGCGAGGTGGCCGTGGTGGGCAAGGTGGACCGGGTGGACGTGATGGAACGGGACGGCAAGACCTACCTTTGCGTCATCGACTATAAAACCGGCCAGAAGGCGTTCAATCTGCGGGACGTGTATTGCGGGCTGAACATGCAGATGCTGTTGTATATGCAGACCCTGTGCGATAACGCGGGTGGCCGCTGGGCGAACCCGGTGCCCGCCGCCGTGCTGTACCTGCCGGCGGACCCTGCCCCCAAAGCGGGAGACCGCCCGGCGGAAGGCGAAGAAACGCCGGAAACGGTGTACCGCTTTGACGGCATTGTGCTAAGCGACGCCGCCGTGGCCCAAAGCCTGCTGTCCGGGGCGGCGGGCATTGCCATCCCGGTGAAAACAAAAAAGAGCGGCGAGCTGCAGGCCTCCCGCGCCCTGTATGACCTTGAAAAGTTCGGGCGCATTGCCGCCCGGGTGGAGGATATGGTGCGGGAAATGGCCGGCGGTGTGTACAGCGGGCAGTTCCCGGCGCGGCCACAGGCGGGCACCCAGGCGTCGCCCTGCGGCTATTGCGCCTACCGCGTCATTTGCCGCCACGAGGACGGCCGGGGCGAGGCGCCCCCGCCCCCGGAGGGCGACCCCTTTGCGCCGCCGGAGCCGGGAGAAGCGGAGAAGGCGCAAACAGGCGCGGTGGGGCCGGGCGAAAAAACGATAGAAACGGCCGCGGTGAAGCCGGATGAAAAAATGGCGGGGGCAAGTGCGGGCGGCCCGGGTACGAACGCGGCGGAAGCCGCCGCGCCGGAAAGCGGGGTGACGGCGGATGCCTGAGTGGAACGAACAACAGCTGGCGGCCATTGAGGACGCCGGCGGCTCCATGCTGGTGAACGCGGCGGCGGGCAGCGGCAAAACCACCGTGCTGGTGGAGCGCGCCGTGCGGCTGATCACCCGCGAGGAGGACCCCATCCCGGCGGACCGGCTGCTCATTCTCACCTTTACCAACGCCGCCGCGGCGGAGCTGCGCAGCCGCATTGCCGCCCGGGTGGAAAAGGCGGTGCTGGAAGCAGACCGCAGCGCCGCCCTGCAAAAGCAGCGCCTGCGGCTGAAACGCGCGTTCATCGGCACCATGGACGCCTTTTGCCAGCAGATGGTGCGCGAGTTTTTTACTCATCTAAACCTGCCGCCGGATGTGGAGGTGGGCGACGAGACCGCCACGGCCCGCCTGCGGGAAGACGCCCTGGCCGACACGATGGAGGCCATGTGCGAAGACGAGGACTTTGCCGGCTTGCTGGCCCTGTACGGCAGCGCCCGCAGCGACAAAAAAATTGAAGAAGCCATTTTGGATATTTACGCGTTCACGCGCAGTTTGCCAAACCCGGATAACGTGCTGGAGGGCTTTGCCGAAGCCGCCTGCGACAAGCGGCCTTTGGGCGAAACGCCCTGGGGACGGGAGCTGCTGGAAGCGGCGGCCTCTGCGGCCGCCGCGGCAGCGGAGCTTGCCCAAAACGCGTTGGAGGCCGCCGAGACGGAGGAGGGCCTTGCGCCTTACTGCAACACGCTGAAGGCGGATATTTACTCCATCGGCCTCATCCAAACGGCGGTGGCCGCCGGCAAATGGGACAGCGCCGTGGCCGCCGTGCGCAACTACAAGCCGCTGGCGCTGGGCCGCGCAAAGGGCGAATACAGCGCCGAAACAAAGGAATATGTGCATGCGGCACGGGCGGACATCAAGAAGATACGGGAAGAGCTGGAAAAAAGCCTGCTGCCCTGCTTTGAAAAAGAATACATGGCCGACAGCCGCGCGGCAAAGCCCTATGTGCTGGCGCTGGTGCGGGCGGTGCGGCTGTTTGGCGAGACGTTCACGGCGGCAAAGCTGGCCGACAAAACGCTGGATTTCAGCGATTTCCAGCACCTTGCCTACAGCCTGCTGGTGGAAGAGGGCAAGCGCACCGACGTGGCAAAGCGGGTCAGCGGGCGCTACGAGGCCGTGATGGTGGACGAGTACCAGGACACCAACGACCTGCAGAGCGCCCTGTACGAGAGCCTGGCCAACGAGGAAGGCACAAACCTGTTCTATGTTGGCGATGTGAAGCAGTGCATTTACCGCTTCCGCAGCGCGAATCCCGGCGTGTTTTTGGAAAAGCGGGCGCGCTGGGCGGGTGACGGGAGCGAACAGGCCGGGCGCGTCATCAACCTGGGGTACAACTACCGCAGCGGCACCGGGGTCATCAACGGGGTGAACCATTTGTTCAGCTGCCTGATGAGTCCGGCCCTTGGCGAAGTGGCCTACGACGAAAACGAGCGCCTGCTGCAGGGCAGCGAAGGCGGCGACGTGCAGGGTATGGAGCTGTGCCTGGTGGACGACCCGGACAAACGCGGAGACGCGGAATATGTGGCCGCGCGCATCGCGGCCATGGTGGCCGGGGAATACCCCGTGCGCGAGCGGGACGGCGGCACGCGGCCCTGTGACTACGGCGATTTTTGCATCATGCTGCGCACCAACGGCCACATGCCGGAGTACGCGGCCGCTTTGGCGGCGCGGGGCATTCCGGTGGCGGCGGCAAACAGTGCGGACACCACGGCCTCGCCGGAGATACAGCCGCTGGTGGCGGCCCTTGGCGCGGTGAACAACCCCGGCGACGACGTGATGCTGTGCGCCGTGATGATGGGGCCGCTGTTCGCCTTTTCGGCAAACGACATGGCGGCCATCCGCGCCGCCACGCCGAAGGGCAGCCTGTACGGCGCGGTGCAGGCGGCCGAGGCGGCCGGCAATGAAAAAGTGCGCCGCTTTTTGCTTCGCCTGCGCTATTGGCGGGCACTTGCCTGCGAAGCGCCGGTGGGGCGGCTGTGCGAGGAGGTTGCCGTGAAAAGCGGCTACCTTTCCGCCGTGGCCGCCATGGACGGCGGCGCGGCCCGCAGCGAGAACGTGCTGGCGTTCATCGGTTGGGCGAACGGAGTGAGCGCATCCCTGCGCGGCGGGCTGGCGGGCTTTATGCGCCTTTTGGACAGCGGCGCCGCGGGCCAGGGCGGCGCGTACAAGGCGCTGAAAGGCCATGTGAGCCTGCTGACGGTGCACAAGAGCAAGGGCCTTGAGTTCCCGGTGTGCTTTTTGGCGCGGGCGGGCCACCGGTTCAACAAGCTGGAGCTGCAAAGCCAGGTGCAGGCCCACAGGGACCTTGGCATCGGCCTGTTTTTGCGCAGCGGCGGCACGCTGTACCCCACGCTGCAGGCGGCGGCCATCCGCCAGCGCCGCCAGCGCGAGGCCTTAAGCGAAGAGATGCGCGTGCTGTACGTGGCCCTTACCCGGGCGAAGGAGAAAATGATCATCACCCACGCGGCGAAGGACGCGCAGAAGACCCTGGACGACGCCATGGCGGCGAAGCGCGGCGGGGTGTACGGCCTTTCGCGAGCCTCCAGTTTTGCGGCGTGGGTGTTGGCGGCGGTGGCGGGCACGGGCACAGGCGCGCCGGGGGCGGGCTTTGTGCTGGCGCGGGTGGCGCAAAACGCCGAGGCCGAGGTCCCGCCGGAGCAAACGGCCTACCGACTGACGGCCCGGCCGGACGAGGCGCTGTTGGCGGCGCTGCTGGCGGAATTTGCAAAGCGGCCCCGGCGGCTGGCGCTGCGGGACGTGCCGGCGAAAATCAGCGTGTCGCAGCTGGCAAAGCCGCATATGGACACCGTGCGGGGACGCCCGCAGTTCATGTACAAAAGCGGGCTGACCGCCGTGGAAAAAGGCACGGCCATGCACCTGTTCATGCAAATGGCAAACTATGCCGCCGCAAAGGAAGACCCCGCCAAAGAGGCCGCGCGCCTTGCGGCGCAGGGCTTCATCGACGGGGAAACGGCGACGGCGCTGGATGTGGCTGGCATCCGGGGCTTTTTTGCCTCGCCGCTGGCGGGGCGCATGGGGCAGGCCAAAGAGGTGCTGCGGGAATATGATTTCATCACGGCCATCCCAGCGGGCGAGGTGGACGAAAGCCTGCCGCCGGAGGAAGCGGCGGCCCAGGTGCTGGTGCAGGGCATTGCGGACGCGGTGCTGGTGTTCGACGGCTATGCCGAAATTGCCGACTACAAAACCGACCACGGCAAGACCCCGGCCCAGCTTGCCGAACAGTACAAAGGCCAGCTGGCACTGTACAAGCGGGCCATTGAAAAGCGGCTGGGCGTGCCGGTGGCGCGCACCACCCTGTGGAGTTTTGACTTGGGCGCGGAAGTGGACGTGGAGTGCTGAAAGAATTTTACAGCAGGTTGTGAAAATGAGATAGATAAGCGCAAACAAGCGGGCAGGAGAATCCAGCCCGCTTTGTTCTGTGCTTGTTGTTTCGGCCCGTTACCCCGGCACAAAATACGTCAGCACACTGGCGGCGGCCAGCGGCGTTTGCCAGGTGCGGCACAGGTTTGCCAGCGGAATGCCCGCCACCTTGCCGTAATTGGAGATGACCAGCTCGGTCTCGCCTGTTTTGGGGCTTTCGCGCACGGCGGTGATGGCCATGAAGTGGGGCTCCTTGTTTTTGGAGATGGACGGGTTGCCGGCAGGCGTTTCGCCGTAGGTGTGCAGTTCGTGGCGGTTCAGGCTGGTGAGCAGCACCACCGGTGAGCCCTTGGCAAGGCCTTCCCGGATGAACAGCAGCGCGTCGCCCTCCGCGGCCAAAAACGTGGGCTTTGTGAAATGGCGCACGGTTTCACGCAGGCTTTTGGCATAGCGGTCTACGCCGTGGCGCCAGGTCCAGATGGTGTTGCCAAAGCTGCCGGGCAGATGCGCCAGCAAGCTTTTTTCAAGGGCCGCGCCCTTTTCGCGCAGGGCTGGATTTTCCGACGCCTTCATGCCGCGGGCAAGGCTGTGCTGGTGGTCCACCCGTTTTGCCAACCACGGCACCTGCAGCGTGCCCACGGTGTCGTACACGCGGTCCTGATAACTCATCCAAACGGCGTAGGGGATGACACCGTTTTCATTGTAGCGCAGGCCGCATTTTTCCGCCAATGGGCGGCGCGTGGCGGCAAGGGCCGCAAAGCAATTGGCCGCAACCACGGGGCCGCAGCCGCTCATTTGCGCCGTGTGGCGGGAAAACCACGCCTGGTTGCCGCCGAAAAACACCTTTTGCGCGGCGTTTTTGTCCGGGTTTTCAATGCGGGGGAACACTTCGAAAACCTCCCCAAGCTCCGTGTGCATGGCGCGGTCCTCCTTGGCAATGAATTGATGTAAGCCGCGCTTTTGCCATCAAAGCGCCGCCGCCGCGCAAAAGAAGCGCGTACCTGCGCGGCGTGTGCGTATCATAGCACACGGAGACGGAATCATCAAGCAAAGCAGGGCGATATTTTGTATTGTTTGCGCACCGGATTTATGCTATAATAAAACACATTTTAACAAGGTGGGGTCCTATGGGGCCAAATTATGTGAAATTTACGGAGCGGTTCCTATGGAATTGGACAAAAAATACCTGCACAGCCGGGAAGAGGCGTATTCCACCATTCTGGACTGCGCCAATATCGGCTTGTGGGAGCTATATGTGGACGGCACCCTTGCCACCATGCACATGGACGGCCGCACCAGCGTGGTGCTGGGCCTTGAGGACGCAGAGCACACCGTGGACTTCCGCGAGGCCGTGGAGCGCTGCCACCCGGACGACGGTGAGCGCATCATGGTGGAGTTGCGGGACCTGGTGCTGCACCTGGGCAAAAGCAAGATGATGGAGTTTCGCGTGTGGAGCGAAGAGACCAGGGAATGGCGCTGGGTGCGCTGCTTTGGCAAAAGTTACGACACCGGCACCCCCGGCGGGGCGTTCATTTTGGGCAGCACGCAGGACGTGCAGGACAGCCTGGCCTATACCGGCCAGATGAATGAAGCCAACGAGCGCATGCGTATCATGCTGGACGCCACGCCCCTGTGCAGCAATTTCTGGGACGAAACGTACAAAAACATCGACTGTAACCTGGAGGCGGCAAAGCTGTTCGATTTGCCCAGCAAACAGGCGTATCTTGATAATTTTGACAAACTGTCGCCGGAGTACCAGCCAAACGGCCGCCTGAGCAGTGAACTGGCCGAGGAACACATCAAGGAGGCGTTTGAGAAAGGCCGCGTGGTGTTCCACTGGATACACCAGAAACTGAACGGCGAGCCGGTGCCCGCCGAGGTGACGCTGGTGCGCGTGAACCGCGGCGAAAAGGACATTGTGGTGGGCTATACCCGCGATTTGCGCGAGTATAACAAAATGATGGCCGACATGCGCGAGGCCAACGAGCGCACACAGATCATGCTGGACGCAACGCCGCTGTGCTGTAACCTGTGGGATGCGGACTTCAACAATATCGACTGCAACGAAGAGGCCGTGAAGTTGTTCGACCTGTCCGGCAAGCAGGAATATCTGGACCGGTTCTTCGAGCTTTCGCCCGCGCGCCAGCCGAATGGCCGCCCCAGCCCGGTGATGGCGCAGGGGTATATCAAGGAAGCGTTTGCAAACGGCCGGGTGGTGTTCCGCTGGATGCACCAAAAGCTGGACGGCACGCCCATTCCGGCGGAGATCACGTTGGTGCGTGTGAAGCGCGGCGACGGATACATTGTGGCGGGCTACACGCGGGACATGCGCGAGTACGAAAAAATGATTGCCGCCACCAAAGAGGCCAACGAGCGCACGCAGATCATGCTGGACGCCACGCCCCTGTGCTGCAATTTGTGGGACGAGCGCTTCAACAACATCGACTGCAACGAAGAGGCGGCCAAGCTGTTTGACCTGCCCAGCAAGCAGGTGTACCTGGATAATTTTGACAAACTATCGCCGCCGTTCCAGCCGGACGGCCAGCCCAGCGGCGAAAAGGCCATCGGATACATCACCGAGGCCTTTGAGAAGGGCCGGGTGGTGTTCCACTGGATGCACCAGAAGCTGGACGGCGAGCCGGTGCCGTCTGAAATTACGCTGGTGCGGGTAAAGCAGGGCAACAAGGACATTGTGGCCGGCTACACCCGCGATTTGCGCGAGTATGAAAAAATGATGGCCGAGACGAATGAGGCAAACGAGCGCACGCAGATCATGCTGGACGCCACGCCCTTGTGCTGCAATATGTGGGACGAGAACTTCAACAACGTCGATTGCAACGAAGAGGCCGTGAAGCTGTTCGAGCTTTCGAGCAAAAAGGAATATCTGGACCGGTTTTTCGAGCTTTCGCCCGAGCGGCAGCCGAACGGTCGCCCCAGCGGGCAAATGGCCGCCGAGTATATCCGGCAGGCGTTTAAAGGCGGGCGCGTGGTGTTCGAGTGGATGCACCAAAAGCTGGACGGCACGCCCATTCCGGCGGAGATCACGCTGGTGCGCGTGAAGCGCGGCGAAAAGTACCTGGTAACGGGCTACACGCGGGACATGCGCGAGTACCGGAAAATGATGGGTGAGATCAGGCAGGTGGAGGCGGATTTGCGCCTTGCCCGCGACGCGGCGGAGGAGAGCGCGCGTTCAAAATCGGAGTTTTTGGCCAACATGAGCCATGAGATCCGCACGCCGATGAACGCCATTTTGGGCATGTTGCACCTTATCAGTGAAAACGCCCACGACAACCTGACGCCGAAGCAAGCCGACTACCTGACGAAGACCGAGCAATCGGCAAAGACCCTGCTGCGCATCATCAACGACATCCTCGATTTTTCCAAGATCGAAGCCGGGAAGCTGGAGATGGAGAACGTCAGCTTCACGCTGGCCGACGTGCTGCGCCAGATGACCGACATGTTCGGCCAGGACATTGCAAACAAGGGGCTGGAGTTCAAAATCGACGCGCCAAAAAGCCTGCCCGCCACCCTGAGGGGGGACCCGCTGCGGCTGGCACAGGTGCTGATGAATTTGATCTCAAACGCCATCAAGTTCACGGAGAAGGGCGGCATCACCCTTGCCGTGGAGGAGAACGCGCGCATGGACAACCGCGCGTTGCTGCAGTTTTCGATAAAAGACACCGGCATCGGTATGGACACGGAGCAAATAAATCGCCTGTTTACGCCGTTTACCCAGGCCGATACGTCCACCACGCGCAAGTATGGCGGCACGGGCCTGGGCCTTGCCATCAGCAAAAAGCTGGTGAACCTGATGCACGGTGACATTTGGTGCAACAGCGTGCCGTCCGAGGGCTCGGAGTTTATTTTGACGGCGGAGTTTGAAGTGCTGGACGGCAGCGAGGCGGCAGAAGCCCTTGCCGGCGCCCGCAAAGAAGCCGCGCGGGACGACGGCATGGCCGCCCCCGGCATCAAGCCCATTTTGCTGGCGGAAGACAATGAGATCAACCAGATCATCGCCATGGAGCTGCTGGGCATGAAGGGCTACCATGTGGATGTTGCCTCCAACGGGCAGGAGGCCATCGACAAGTTGCTGCTGGGTGATTACGCCTTGGTGCTGATGGACATCCAAATGCCCGTGATGGACGGCATTTCCGCCGCGACGGAGATCCGCAAGCTGCCGCAGTACCGGAACCTGCCCATCATTGCCATGACGGCCCATGCCATGAGCGGGGATTACGAGAAAAGCATAGAGGCCGGCATGAACGACCATGTGACAAAGCCCATTGAGCCGGAGATTTTGTATGAGACGCTGCGGAAGTGGTTGGCGCCGAAGAAGGCGTAACAGGTTCCGTAGTCACCCGGTGCGTCTCCGGAGAGCTACCTTCCGCGGCGCCTCGCGTACAACGCAGGAACGTTGTTCGCGATTCGCCTTGCGGCTGAGCCGGTGAATTGCCCCGCAGGGGCAAGACTGCCGCCGCAGCGGCGTTTCGAGGCCAACCGCCGCAACGCGGCGGCTCTTGGGCCGAGATGAAGCCACCCGGGGGTGCGCTCACCGCAGACGCACCGTGCGCCCGCCCCACTGGCATGTGCTTGTTGGTTAGGCTGCCCTTTCGCCTTGACAAACCCGCCGGGCATATGGTAAGATTCATTTCGTCAATAAAGCAGCCGTGGCAGCTTGCCATGCTCACCTTGGGGCCAGAAGGGCGCCGGGTCAATATCGAGCGGCGCCGGGTTTCGGCGCGTTCGGTTTTGGGCATGGCCGCGCTTGCTGCGGGCCGTGTTTTTTTATGATATGGGCAGGAGGTGCTGAAATATCGCAAACCAAAGCGGCAAAAAAGAGCTCGAAATCAACGGCCAGATCCGGGACAAAGAGCTGAGGGTGATCGGCGACGACAACAGCCAGCTGGGCGTGATGCCCACGCGGGACGCGTTGCGCCTTGCCGAGGAGCGGGACCTTGACCTTGTAAAAATAGCCCCGCAGGCAAGCCCGCCTGTCGCAAAAATTCTCGATTACGGCAAGTACCGCTTCGAGCAGCAGAAAAAGGAAAAAGAAGCGAAAAAGAACCAGAAAGTGGTGGAGATCAAAGAGATCCGCCTGTCGCTGAAAATTGACACGGGGGATTTTAACACCAAGCTGGGCCACGCCGAAAAATTTCTGAAAATGGGCGACAAGGTGAAGGTGTCTATCCGCTTCCGCGGGCGCGAAATGGCCCACGCAAGCATGGGGCTGGACGTGCACCGCCGTTTCGCCGAGGCGCTGCCCGACGCCATCGTGGAAAAACCGCCGAAGCTGGAAGGCCGCAGCATGATCATGTTCCTGGCACCGGCCGCCAGCAAAGAGCCGGCCAAAAAGAGCGCGCCGAAGCCGCCGAAGCAGGAAAGGGACGCCACAAAACCGGAAGCCGCCCCGAAAGCCGAAGCGCCTGCCGAGGGAACACAAAACTAACCAGGCCAGGCGTACCGCGCCCAAGGCGCCGTAAGCCAGTGTAAAACCCAAACAAT
>JAVBNG010000058.1:0-37214 GCA_031551695.1 Oscillospiraceae bacterium | reverse complement strand
AGCTGCTCCTGCCGCCTGTCAAGCGCGATTTCGCGTTTCGAGTATGTGTCGATATCCATGATCACGGTGTCGCCCGTTCCGTTTTTCGTGATAAAAACAGGTGAGCCCGTATCTTTTGCCAGCTTCGAAATGCTGCCATAGTCTTTCCGAATATCGGTAGACGGTTTAATAATTGGTTTTGTAAACATCGACAACCTCCTTTGCGCAATATTCTTACATTATTCTATCATAATATTGCATACTTTTCAACCCTAAATGCCCATCCCATGGTTAAGTGAAAAAGTAAAATCCGGTTTAGGCGTAGAAGTGGAATTTACCTTGATACAAAGTTCCGATAGAATAGTATGGCGCCTGCCTGCGGGGAAGGAGGACGGCAATGTCCAAGGCGCCGAAAGGGAAGCACCAACACTTGACGCTCTCAGACCGGATATACATCGAACAGGGCCTGGAAAGGCAATTGAGCCTGAAAGACATCGCTGCGTTCATCACTAAAGACCCAACCACGGTATCGAAAGAGATTCGGAGGCATCGGATGGAGAAAACACAGAAGCGGCGTACGGCCCTGTGCATCCACCGGGAGCAGTGTGCCAAAACCAATATGTGCGGATACAGCTATTGCGGCAAAAAGCCTTGCGGGAAATGCACCCAAAGGAGCTGCCACGCATATTGCGATGAATACCGGGCAGCCACTTGCCGCCGACTGGAACGTGCGCCCCATGTGTGCAACGGCTGTGGGGTGCGCAGTTATCGGCAGGACACCAAATACTACTACCGTGCCCAACATGCCGATGAGTGCTACCGGAAACCCTGTCCTCTTCGCGCAGCGGGCTTGCAGGCCATCGGCGCAAAGCGCATCCCACACGATGATGTCCTGCTTAAAACGCGGCTGCTCAGTCACCCGTAATGCCATAGCAGTGTAGAAGTTTCTAAAACATCGAATCCCGCGGCAGGTTGGTTTATCGATTTTCAGGGTGGCCGGATTTTTCTCTTGCTCATTTTCTTCCGGCCGCTCTGTTTGCCGTGGCATTTTCTGCTGTGTCTGGGTGACAACAACCTGGTTTTAACACGTGGCAGGCTATTTTTTCTACTTTTTCTTGCGATCCGCCTCTGAAATCCGATGTTTCTTTTGCATCACCGGATTTCTCTTAAACCGGATTTTACTTTTTCACTTAACCTTGGGGAACAGATTGAAAGAAGTACGCTGCCGGCCCGGCACATAGCATAGGATCTATTCCGATTCTGACACTGCCGTTAAAGCTTCACTCCTTAACTGCCCATAGCCCAAGCGCCGGGTTCGGAATAAAATATATCTCCTCGCCGTTTGGCAGGATATTCGGCCCATCGGCCAGTTTCGCAGGGTCATACTCGGCGGCGGCTTCCTCATACGCCCGGTAGCGGAAAGCAACCCCCTCCACCTCGTCCTTCGTCAAATGCCGGGGGCAGTAGGTGACGAAAAAACGGCCGTCGCTGCTTCCGTGAATGAGATGGGCCGCAGCGGACAGATTATCGCGCAAATCTTCATTTTCACCACACATGCGGATAATGCCCTCGCGCCCGGCATAACCGTATTTTCGGATGAGCCGGTCAATGGCGGCATCCTCGCCGAACTTCTCCACTCCCGGGGCCAGCACAATCAGTTCACCGCCGTCCGCAATGGCCATGCGCGTGCGATAAATGGCTTTGTTGCCCAGCCATGTACTTTTGAACTCACTTTCGTCCAAATTCACCACCACCTTCCGCAGCGGTTTGTCCACAAGGGTAATGTTTGTTTTTCGGGCCAGCGCCACCGCCTGCTCGAACCATTTGCGCTCGCTGCCAATATACAGCCCATGGGTGTGGATATTCCCGCTCGGCGCGCTGGTAACCGTGAGCACATAACAAAGCGGCAGGTCTTTTAGATAGCTTTCGGCTGCGTAATCAAACACCTTGCGCACCGGGCTGTGGTCTTTGCCCATCATGCGCTCCATGCCATAAAAAGCCCCCAGCATATGGCTCCCGTTGATCATCGCCGCGCCGCCACAGCCCACGAAGATATTTTTTGAGTGGTTTGCCATGCCCACCACCTCGTGCGGCACCACTTGCCCAATGGAGAGGATCAAGTCGTAACCGCCCTCCATGATACACCGGTTCACCTCCACCGCAATCGGTGTGCCGACCAGCCCCTCCGACACCTCCGCAACGAACGTTCCGGGCACTTCGCCCAGGCGCACCACGCCGGTGCGCCAGTTGTGGGCAATAAAACGCTCAAACGGAATATCCCCGTACATTTTGGCGCACTCCCGCTCGCTCATGGGCACATGTGTGCCAAGGGCTTCCAGCAGGTCCACCTGCACTTCACCTTTCAAACAATGATAGTACAAATTCGCAATGCGGCCCGCGTTCGAGTGGAAGCGGGTGAAGTCGGGCACAATCAACAGCACCTTTTTCAAGGATTGCCGGCAGCCGGCAACAGAGCGCTCCACGGCAACGGCAAGCGCGGCGTCGGAAATGCCTTCCGCGCCCTGTTCCACAACAGAAAACCCATCCAACGGAATGCCTCCTATACGTCGTATACCGTCGAAGCCGTGTCACCGCCTTCGCCGGTCCAATTCGTGTGGAAAAATTCGCCACGGGGCGCGTCCAGCCGCTCATAGGTGTGGGCGCCGAAGTAGTCTCGCTGGGCCTGCAAAAGGTTCGCCGGCAAACGCTTGCATCGGTATCCGTCGTAGTAGCTGATCGCGCTCGTCATGGCGGGCGCCGGAACGCCCCGCTTCACCGCTTCAGCGCATACTGTCCGCCAGCCGCCCTGGCAGGCATCCATCCTGCTCCTGAAATAATCGTCCAGCAACAGGTTGGCCAGTTGCGGCTGTTTATCAAAAGCCGCCCTGATATCTCCCAGGAACACACTGCGGATGATGCACCCGCCCCGCCACATCATGGCAATTTCGCCATAGTCCAGTTCCCAGCCGTAGGTTTCCGCAGCGGCGCGCATCAGCGCGTATCCCTGCGCATAGCTAACAATTTTAGCCGCAAGCAATGCCTGGCGAATGCTTTCGATGAACACCTTTTTGTCGCCGACAAATGCGCCCTTCGGCCCGGCCAGAATCGTCCCCGCAGCCATGCGCTCGTCCTTGGCGGCGGACAGGCACCGGCTGAACACCGCCTCGCCAATCAGCGTCAGCGCAACACCCTCGTCCAGTGCGGCTATGGCCGTCCACTTGCCGGTGCCCTTTTGCCCGGCGGTGTCCAAAATCTTGTCCACCAGCGGGCTGCCGTCGGCATCTTTGCAGGCCAAAATATCGCGGGTGATTTCAATGAGATAGCTGTCCAATTCGCCTTTGTTCCACTCGGCAAACACTTCGTGCATCTCGTCCGCGCTCATGCCCAGCACGTCCCGCATCAGCTGATATGCCTCACAGATGAGCTGCATGTCGCCATACTCAATGCCATTGTGCACCATCTTCACAAAATGCCCCGCGCCGCCCTGGCCCACCCATTCACAGCAAGGGCTGCCGTCTTCCACCTTGGCCGAAATGGCCTGAAAAATAGGCTTCACGGCGGGCCATGCGGCGGGCGAACCACCCGGCATAATGGAGGGGCCCTTCAACGCACCCTCTTCGCCGCCGGACACGCCCGTCCCAATGTACAAAAGGCCTTTACTTTCCACATAGGCGGTGCGGCGGATGGTGTCGGGGAAATGGCTGTTGCCGCCGTCGATGATGATGTCTCCTTTTTCCAAAAGCGGAACGAGCATTTCAATAAAGTCGTCCACCGGCTTGCCTGCTTTCACCATCAGCATCACCTTGCGCGGCGCCGCCAGCTGGCCCACCAGTTCTTCCAGCGAATGCGCCCCCATGATGTTTTTCCCCTGGCCGCGCCCGTTCACAAAATCGTCCACCTTTTGGATGGTGCGGTTATATACGCTCACAAAAAAACCGTGGCTCTCCATGTTCATCACCAGGTTTTCGCCCATTACGGCCAGGCCCACAAGGCCAATGTCACTTTGCTTCATAGATGAATCCTCTTTTCTCAATTTTGCAAAATCAGCGTCTGACGCGGGCGTTCCCCCTGTAAATGCTCCATACCTGCTCCTCGTCGGCCGGCATTGCATAGTCCGTTTCCACAGAGGCTGCCAGCGCCCCCGTGGCCCAGCCGAACTGCAGCCATTTCTGTGGCTCCCAGCCGCGCAAAACGCCATACAACAGGCCACCCACAAAACCGTCGCCGCCGCCAATGCGGTCCAACACGTCGATGGCACGCGGTTCTTCCACAAACCACTCGCCTTCCGCGCGCAAAATGGCGCCCCATCTGTGGCGGTTTGCGCTTTCCACTTCGCGCAATGTGGTGGCAAACACCCGTGCATGCGGGCAAGCCTTCGCCGCGGCTTCAATCATTCCTTGAAAGCCCTCTATCTTGGCAGAAATGTTCTTGCCGCCAGCTTCCGGCCCCGCAAAGCCCAGCGCCAGTTGGAAATCCTCCTCGTTGCCGATTAAAATATCCGCAAGCGAAGCGATTTCATGAAACACACCGCGCAGCTCGGCTTCGCGCCCGGCCCAGAAAGAAGCCCGATAGTTCAGGTCAAACGATATAACGGCACCCTGTGCCCTTGCCGCGCGGGCCAGTGACAGGCAGGCCTCGCCGGTGCTTTCACTCATGGCGGCAATCAAGCCGGACAGATGCACGATGCGGCACCCCTCTTCACCGAAAATGCGCTCCGTGTCAAAGTCTTCCGCGCATATGGTACGGCCCACTTCGCCAGCGCGGTCGTTATACACGCGCGGTCCGCGCGGGCCAAACCCCGCGTCCGCAATGTTGAACTGATGCCGCACACCCCATGGCCCCTCCGGCTCTATCTCCGGCCCCTCACAGGTGATGTTCCTGCGGCGCAGCTCACTTTTAATGAACGCCGCCACCGGGCTGCCCGCCACAAAACGCGTGAAAACTTTCGCCCGCAAGCCCAAAGACGCGGCTATGCTCAGCACGTTCGTTTCCGCCGATGTGCTTTGCAGGGTAAACCGGTTTGTTGCATGCACCGGCTGCCGTCCATCCGGCACCAGCCGCACACCCATACTGCTCACGGTGGCAATGTCCACCAACGCGTTTTGCCGTAACTCCATTTTTACCTCCTATTTCCATGCGAACACTTCGTCGCACCATACATCCATACCTTCACCGGTCACACACCGGAGTAGGCTGAAAACCCTCCGTCCACCGGCACCACCACACCTGTGACAAAACCACTGGCTTCGTCGCTCAGCAGCCACAGCAGGGTTCCCAGCAGGTCTTCCGCTTCACCGAACCGGCCCATTGGGGTGGCCGCCAAAATCTTGCCCGCGCGGGGGGTTGGGCGGCCAGCCTCGCCAAAAAGCATCGCCCGGTTCTGGTTCGTCACGAAAAACCCCGGCGCAATGGCATTCACCCGAACGCCCGTTTTGGCGAAGTGAACCGCCAGCCATTGGGTAAAGTTGCTCACCGCCGCTTTTGCGCCGGAATAGGCGGGTATCTTGGTCAGCGGGCGAAAGGCGTTCATGGAACTTACGTTCAGGATAACGGCGCGCCTCTTTTCCACCATGTCCGCCGCAAAAACTTGGGTGGGCAGCAGTGTCCCCAAAAAGTTCAGATTGAACACAAAGTTCACCCCATCGGCGTCCAGGTCAAAAAAACTCTTTGTATCGGCATCCACGTCACCCTGCTCGTAATACTCCTTGTCTGTGGCGGCTTTGGGGCTGTTGCCGCCCGCGCCGTTCAGCAGGATGTCACACGAGCCAAGGTCGGCAATCACCTTCCTGCGGCACTTCCGCAATCCCTCTTTGTCCAGCACGTCACAGGCATAGCTTTTGGCAATGCCGCCTTCCGCCACAATTTTCTTTGCCGCGGCTTCGGCCGCACTTACGTTCAAATCCAGCAGCGCCACCTTGGCCCCACAGGCGGCCATCGCCTCGGCAAATACGCCGCACAACACGCCGCCCGCTCCAGTTACCACCGCCACCTTGTCCCTCAGGTCAATCTCAAACGGCAGCTTCATTTTTGATTACTCCAATCTGTGTGTTCATATGAACCCTGATTTTTTATCTGGTTTGCGGACGGTGGGCAACACCGCACTATTCTTAACGGCTGGTCCGATTCGGGGCTGTTCTCCAGGGAAAACTGCTGAAGCGCGTGCGGGATGAACAGATGTCCGGATGCATTTATTTTGTATGTTCCGCCGTCCCAGGCAATGCTTCCGTACCCCGACAGCACAACCGCAATGGAAAAAGAATCATTCCGGGAACAGGCAACGCAGCCCGACACTTCGATTTCTTCCATGGAAAACTTATCCGTGGTGTTTGGACCAAGCAACCGCTTTGTGGTGCCGCCTGCTTCCTTGCGGACAATGAACGGCATCACCTTGCAATCTTCGAGTGTTTTCGCAAGCGGTCTGGCGTCGTAATGAAAACAGTCAAAAAGGTTGTCCGGCCCGGCCCCCTGATGAATGAGCGGTTCCGGGATTTCGGCGCCGCCCGGCGTTATCCTCTCGGTTCGCAATGTGAAATCGGTGGGCTCTTGAATTTCAATCAAACAGCATCCCGGGCCTATCGCATGTGGAACACCGCCCTCAATCAGATAAACGTCGCCGGGCGTGGGTTTCACTTTGTGCAGACAGCTTACCATGGCCGGTATATCCTGAACATGGAACACCCGCTCCCACTCCTCTTTTGTAACACCGGGCTTGAAACCCAAAAGCATATATGGCTCCATACCATCTGCTTCACGGGTGCCAATCACATACCATGCTTCTGTTTTGCCAAAATCCGAACCAAACACTTTTTTTGCAAAGGCTTTGTCCGGGTGAACCTGAATGGTGAGCCTTTCCGCCGAATCAATGATTTTTACGAGCACAGTCAGGTTGTCACCGTACTTTTCAACGTGCTTCCGGCCAAGGAACTTGTCCGGGCTTGCATGAATGACATCCCTTAACAACGCCGTTTCGCCACCGCCAAGCGCAACACGGCCAAGCCCTTCATTCTCAATGGCTTGAAAACCGGGGTTCCGTGCCGCCGTAACTGAGGCGATCCATTCTTCCGGCCGGCCGGAATCTTGAGGGAGCAAATCTCCCCGCCTCCGGTCCAGCATTTTTCCGCCGATATACGTCCTGCGCACCCTGTTGGGAAGAAGCCGGAGCGGTTGCCTGCAAAGGTACTCATAATGATTCATCATCGCAATTCCCCCGCACGGAATACTATGGCCGCCTCAACAGTAAATCCACCCATCCGCTTTGCACAAAACACTGTGCCAGCCGTTCCATGTTCGGTCAATTTTAACACTGCCTGCCGACATACTTGTGAAGAAACAACACATCCTGACATCATTCGGTTTATAAAAGCGCTTTCTTGTCCCCATCCTAGCAATTTGTATCCGATTTGTCAACATTAAATCATATTATCAATAATTTATCGCTGTTTTTAAAAAAGCCCCATGTGCAATTATATCAATTATCCGATATTTACTAATAGCGCTTTTAGTAATAATCTAATGGCTTCGGCGTCTCGCACCCACGCACCGGCAAAGCTCTCGTCTGAAAAATCAATTGGATGCTGTAAATTATCTGGACATTTTATTGACACCACAATGCTTTTCCCATATAGTGAAAAGAAAGAACTTTTACGAAAGCAGGGCATTGCATGAACATTTACGATATCGCAAAGGAGGCCGGGGTTTCCATCTCCACCGTTTCGCGGGTGCTCAACAACAAAAATGTAACCGCAGAAAATCTGCAAAAAATTGAAGCGGTCATGCACAAGTACAATTACAAGCCCAACGCCGTCGCCCGCGGCCTGGTGCGCAAATCGATGAAGACCGTCGGCATTCTTTCCGTGGACATCCGGGTTCCGCATTACGCCGGCACCACATATATCATAGAGCAGGAATTTAGCAAAGCCGGGTATAATGTCATCGTCTGCAACACCGGCGGCTCTATGGAAAAAAACCGTCGGTACATACGCAGCCTGGCCGACAAGCAGGTTGACGGCATCCTGTTTGTCGGTTCGATATTTAACAAAATACAAAATGAACCGGATATTCTCGATGTCTTGCGGGATGTGCCCGTGGTGCTGACCAACGGCCGGCTGGAGCTTCCGCGGGCCTATTCCGTAGCTGTCAACGACGAACTGGGCATTCGGTTGGCCGTCGACCATCTGGCCGAAAAAGGGCACAGAAATATCGTTTATGTAAAGGACCTCGACACTGAAAGCGCTTGCAGAAAAGAGTCCGGGTACCGATCCGCCATGCGCGAAAGAGGCCTTGAAGAATATGCCCATGTTGCCCGTGCAACCTATGGACTGCACGGGGGACGCGGAGCCGTTGAAGAGCTTCTGGACCATGGCCGCAAATTCAGCGCGTTGCTTTGCGGTGAGGATCTGACCGCGGTCGGCGTGGCTAAAGGGCTTATGGAAGCGGGAATGCATATCCCAAAAGACGCGGCTGTTGTGGGCTATAACAATTCGGACTATTCTCTCATTTGCACTCCGGAGTTGACCACGGTGGACAACAAGGTGCAATCTTTCAGCTTTCTGGCTGCCCAATTGCTTCAAAACCTGATTGAAGGCGAGAAAGCATGCGCCTCCATGATAGTGGAACCGCAGCTGGTGGTTCGTCAAAGCAGCTGAACCGGCCCGCGGCAATCACTGGGCGGCACACCCCGCGGCGGATAATGTCCCGGGCAAAACAAATTCAAAACAACTTCGACAGGCATTTGCCATATCGAGGTTGTTTTTTTCTCCCCTGCCAAAGAAAGCGCACACACCGCCGCGGCACGAGTATGCGCGGAACAGACCGGCATGCATTTTGAAACCACCCCTTTTTATGTACATGCAATCGCAAATACGCTATAGAAAACGATTGCTATTATTTATATTATATATATAGTATTATGCATAAAATCAAAATCTATATATGAGTATTTTTGTTGACATATTATATGTTCATGTGGTAACATTGGTTTACAGTGATAGAAAACGTTTTCTATAAGGGGGTGGCAACTTGCCTAAAAAACAGCGTATCACCATCACCGACATTGCCCGTGCCACCGGTTCCTCCCCGGCTACGGTATCCCGCGTGCTGAACCAGATAGACTACCCCGTCACCCCCGCTTTGAAAAACAAAATCCTCACCGCTGCTAAAGAGCTGCATTACACCCCCAACATGCTGGGCCGTATGCTGAAAAGCGGCGTCAGCAATGACATTGGCGTGGTGGTTCCCTCTTTGCAGAACCCTTTCTACGCCGAAACGGTAGCCGGCATAGAACGCGCTTGCCGCCAGCGCGGCTACAGCCCCATCTTCTGCTCCAGCGAAAACAAACCCGACAAGGAATGGGAGTATGTGGAACTGCTGCGCCAGAAGTGTGTGGCCGGGCTGATTATTTCCGCAGTAAATGAAGGAAATGACGATTTATTGCAATTTTTATCGGAAGAGCGCAACGTGGTGCTGATAGAGCAACCTCTGCAAAACCCGCTGTGCGATTGCGATATGGTGGTGTTCGATTACTATGCCGCCAGTGAAATGGCTACCCAATACCTGTTGCGCAAGGGCCACACCGACATTGCCTACCTTTCCACTCCAATCACCCGCCGCAGCCGCCAATTGCGCTACAGCGGCTTTTGTGACACCCTTGCCGGCGCCGGAATCACTTTTGATGAAAGCCGCCTTTATGTGAAGTCCGCAGACCTGGACACCTATTCCGACGGACTGTATGAATTCAACGCCGGGCGGGCACTGGCGGAGGATTTTCTTCGGGACAAATGCCCTGCCACCGCCGTTTTCGCCATCAACGACATTGTGGCCTTGGGCGTAATCAGCGGTTTCACCGAAGCGGGCTTCCGGGTGCCGCAGGACGTTTCGGTGATGGGGTTCGACGACATCAACTTCTCGGCCATGTGCACGCCGCCCCTCACCACCATACGCCAGCCCTCTTTCACCATGGGCAAAATAGCCGCCGATTTGCTGATAGACAAGGTGGACAACCCCGATCGAAATGATTCCTCGACTTGCACCCTGCTGAAACCAACCATCGCCGAACGCAGCTCCGTGCAAACGGTACAGCCATAAATGCAGCCGATTTGCACACGGGAGGAGGGAATATCAGGAATGGTTATTGACGCCCACAACCACCCCGATTGGTGGGGACACAACCGCGCAAAGCAGTTGGAAAACATGGATCGCTTCGGCATCGACAAGGCCTGGATCCTGACGGTGGAGCAGCCCCGGGACGAGCTGAGCACCAGCGACCCACGGGCAATGGACGTGGATACCTGCCAAAGCCCTTACGGCACTGTGCCCTTCCACAAATGCCTGCAATATACCGAGGCCAATCCCGACCGTTTCATCCTGGGTTTTTGCCCGGACCCCCGCAAGCCTGAAGCCATGGACAGGCTTGAGATTGCGGTGGAGATGCACGGTGTGCGGGTGTGCGGCGAGTGCAAGTTCCGCATGATGTACGACAATTTCGACGCGCTGGATTTGTTCCGCCTCGCGGGCAAGCTGGGCCTCCCGGTAATATTGCATATGCAAACGCCCATCCCATTGGGCATAAAGTATCCCCGCCCGCACGACTGGTATGGCGGCGACCTGGACACCCTGGAGCGCTTGCTGCAAAAATGTCCCGACACCAACTTTCTGGGGCACGCCCTGGCTTTTTGGGCCGGAATTTCAAACGACAAGCTGGGCGAAACCCAGGGCTACCCTGAAGGGCCCGTCCTGCCCGGCGGCAAGCTTCCCCAATTGCTGAAACGCTATCCAAACCTTTACTGCGATATGTCCGCCACCTCCGGCTACACCGCTATGAACCGGGACCACGGCTTCGCGAAAGAATTTTTGGACGAATTCCAGGACCGGGTGCTGTACGCGCGGGATTTGTTCGGCAACCAGCACCAGCAGCTGCTGAACAGCCTGGCGTTACCCCAAACCATCCTGGAAAAAATCTACCATCAAAACGCAGAAAAGTTGATTGCTCCCACAATGGAAACGTAAGTCTGCCCCTCAACCGAATTAACAGGTATGCGTACATACTTGTTATATGATTCCAAAGCAGAATATCGGAAAAGGAGATTTTTATGAGGAAGACACTTGCACTCGCCCTCGCGCTGCTGATGGCTCTCAGCCTGGTTTTGGCCGGCTGCGGCAACGACACAGCTTCCGAGAGCGGCACCCCCGGCAGCGGCACAGCTGCCGAAAGCACCACGGCAGAGCCAGGATCTGAAACGGAGCCCGAGCCGGTTACCCTTCGTTACATGTGGTGGGGCAGCCAAACCAGGCACGACCACAACCTCGCCATGATTGACATGTACATGGAGCAGAACCCCCATGTGACAATCGAGCCCGAGTATACCGGCTGGGACGGCTACTGGGACAAGGCCAGCGCCATGGCGGCCGCCGGCAATCTGCCTGATGTGTGGCAAATGTCCGTGGCCTATGTCCTGGCCTATCAGAACCAGCTCAACGACCTCCAGCCCTATATCGACAGCGGCATAATTGACTTGTCCGACTGGGAAGACGTGTTCACAAATCTGGCCGTCGTCAACGGCGGCAACTACGGCCTCACCCTGGGCAACTCCGCCTATTGTGTGGCTTACAACCCCGAGATGCTTGCCGAGGCGGGTGTGGAAAATCCCACCCTGGAATGGACCTGGGACGACTACACCAACGCCATTGAAACCGTCACCGACAAAACCGATTACTATGGCGACGGCAACTACCCCATGCACATCATTGAAGGCTATATCCAGGCCCTGCGCCAAAACGGCAAACAGCTTGTAAACGACACCCGCGACGGCTTAGATTACAAGGAAACCGATATCTGGATCGAATACTTTACCGAAATGAAAAAGCAGATGGACGCCGGCACTTTGGTGCCCATGGACCAAGCCGTGAACATGCAAAGCGCTGAGCAAATGGGCATTGCCACCGGCGTTGCCGCGTTCCACGGGGCCCTCAACAGCAATCAGGCCGTGGCCGCTTCCAACGCCCTTGGCAAAGATTTGGGCGTCACCATGTACCCCCACAAAGACGGCGAGTCCCAGCCCGGCACCTTTATCGGCCCCACGATGCTGCTCAGCATGTCAAAGAGCACTGCCCACGCGGAAGAAGCCGCCAAGTTCATGAATTTTATGCTGAACGATGTGGAAGCCAACAAAATATCCATGATGGAAAAGGGTGTGCCTGCCAGCGCCGCCGTGCGCGACGCCGTTGCACCGCTGCTCACCCCCACCGGCCAGGCTGTGGCCGATTACGTGGGCGACGTTGCCGCCACGGTGGCCCCCTATGACAACATCTACCCTGTGGCCCACGGCGAAATGGTGGACCTGTACAACCGCTTGGTGCAGGACATGATGTTCGGCAACATCACCATTGAAGCCGCCGCCGAACAGTTCAACACCGAGGCCGACGCCATCCTGGCTGCCGGCGCCGCCAAGTAAAAACCGCCACACCCGGCGCACAGTGCATATTGAACCGGCCCGGGGCCTGCCCTGCAGACCCCGGGCCTTGTTTAAAATATGTCCGTTCCGGCAAGCCTGTCGTCCCCATCGCTACATTATTCTTCTAAAACGGGGAGCTATTGCTATGAACTCGATACATAAATCAAGGAAAAAGGACTTCGGCACGGACAACATCTCCGGATATATCACCATTGCCCCTTGGCTCATCGGTTTTTTTGTCTTCACCATTTATCCGCTGTTGTCCTCCCTGTATTATTCCTTCACGCAATTTAACCTGCTGGACGCCCCCTTCTGGATCGGGCTGGAAAACTACAAAGCCGTGTTTGCAGACCCCCGCGTGTGGCACAGCTTGAAGATCACCTTCACTTACGCGCTGGTGCATGTACCGCTAAAATTGCTTTTCGCGCTATGCGTTGCCATGCTGTTTAACCTGAAGCACCGCGGCGTTGGGCTTTACCGCACCCTGTATTACCTGCCTTCCATCATTGGCGGCAGCATTGCCGTGTCGGTAATGTGGATATACATGTTCGGCGCGAACGGCCCCTTCAACGATATTTTGGGCCTGTTTGGCATTGAAACCACCAAAAGCTGGATCGGTTCGCCCGACACCGCTTTGTGGATGATCATCGTGCTGGCGGTGTGGCAGTTCGGCAGCCCCATGCTTATTTTCCTTGCCGGCCTAAAGCAAATTCCGCAAACTTACTATGAGGCCGCGCAGATAGACGGCGCGGGGGCTTTCCGCCGGTTCTTCGCCATCACCCTGCCATCTCTCTCCCCGGTCATCTTTTTTAACCTGCTCATGCAACTCATCAGCGCCTTTATGGCCTTCACCCAAACTTATATCATTTCCAACGGCACCGGAGGCCCCAGCGATTCCACCCTCTTCTACGCTCTGTACATTTACCTGCAGGGCATGAAATACCAGAAAATGGGCTATGCCTGCGCTTTGGCTTGGGTGATGGTGGTGATCATCGCCATTGTCACCGCTATCATCTTCAAAACTTCCAACAACTGGGTATTCTACGAAGACGAAACCTGAGGAGATGAGCAGATGCTAAGACACATGAAAAAAATGAAGGCGCGAAAAGCCCTGGGGGCCGTTGTATTCCAGATACTGGTCATCGGACTGGGCATCATCATGCTGTATCCGGTGGCTTGGCTCATCCTCACCTCCTTCAAGCCTTCCAACCAGATCTTTGTCAATTCCGCCCGGCTGATTCCCGAAACCTTCATACTCGACAACTATGTCAACGGCTGGAAGGGGTTTGGCGGCACCGATTTTTCGGTGTTCTTCAAAAACTCTTTTATCATCACCATCCTCACGGTCATCGGGCAGGTGTCCGCCTCCACCATCGTGGCTTACGGCTTCGCCCGCATCCGGTTCCGGGGCAAGGCTTTCTGGTTTGCGTGCATGGTGGCCACCATGCTGCTACCTGCCCAGGTGTTGATGATCCCGCAATATATCATGTTCAAAAACTTCAACTGGCTCAACAGCTTTGCGCCTTTGGTGGTGCCCGCCTTCACCGGGCTTCCGTTTTTCATTTTTCTCATCATCCAGTTCATCCGTGGCATCCCCCGCACGCTGGATGAATCCGCATACATCGACGGCAGCGGCAAACTCACCACCTTCTTCCGCATCATCGTGCCACTGGCCAGCCCCGCCATCATCACTTCGGCCATCTTTTCCTTTTATTGGAAATGGGACGAATTCATGGGCCCGCTGCTTTATCTGCAAAACCCCAAGCTGTACACGGTGTCGCTGGCGCTGAAAAGTTTTTCCGACCCCTCTGCCAGCACCGACTGGGGCGCCCTGTTCGCCATGCTGGTAGCCTCGCTTATCCCCAGTTTCCTGATCTTCATTTTCTTCCAGAAACACTTGGTGGAGGGTATTGCCACCACAGGCATGAAAAACTGACAACGCAGGAGACAGTGCGATGAAATTTGGTGTATTGGGCTGCAGGCATTTTCATATTGCCGAGGCTGTTGCCGAAATGCAAAAGCTGGGCCATATGTGTGTGGGCGTGTGCGAGCCTGACGGCCCCTTGGCGGCCAGGCTGGCGGAACAATTCGGTTTGGAACGTTTGGAGAGCCGCGACACTTTGCTGGCCCGCGGTGCCGAAATGATTTTGTGCTCTTCCATCAACAGCGAGAAAATCGGCGTGGTGGAGCTATGCGCGGAAAAAGGCCTGCACATCATGATAGACAAACCGGCCGTCACCACCTTGGCCGGCTACAAACGCCTGGAATCCGTGATGAAGGCCGGGCACATCCAGGTGGGCATGATGCTGACCGAGCGCTTCTCTCCGGTGGTGTGGACACTGCGGCAACAGCTCGCTTCGGGCGCGCTGGGCAGGCTTGTCGGCGTGGATTTCGACAAACCCCACAAGCTGAACGCCTCCACCCGGGAAGGCTGGCATTTCGATAAAACACAGAACGGCGGGCCGATCATCGATTTGCTGATCCACGATTTCGACCTGTTGCGCTGGCTGTCCGGAAGCGAAATAGCCGAAACAGCCGCCGTCATGAAAGTCGGCGAAAACCCGGACTATCCCCAACTGTACGATGACGCGCGTGTGTTGGCCCGCTGTGAAAACGGCGTCACCTCCGTGCTGCATTCCGACTGGTGGACCCCTGCGGCTTTTCCCCACTTTGGCAATTTGCGCATTGTGGCCACCGGCACACTGGGCCGCTGTGAGGTGTACGGCACCGGCGAGCCTGCATTGGGCGCGGCCGCCTGCGTGGTTTACAGCAGCGGCACGGTGGAAAGCGCGGTTCTGCCCGTTCAAACACCTCCCGCCGGCCTGATGGAAGACTTCCTTGCACGGATAGACGGCCGGGAACACCTGGTTCGCGCCGAGGATATCCTGAAAGCCACCCTGGCCACCCTGCGGGCCGATGCAGCAGCCACCGTGATAAACCTTGCGCGCTGATATGACTCTATAACAACACCGAAGGAGAAAAGCATGAAGGAATTTACTCGTGACGGGGTGGCAGTTGGCATTTATCCAAACCGCCGGGTCATGGGCGAGGATGCCGCCGAACTTGTGGCCGGCGCAATCAACGAATTATTGGCCGGAAAGGGCACCATCAACATCATTTTTGCTGCCGCACCTTCGCAAAACGAGTTTTTGGCGGCCCTGGTGCGGCGCCGGGATGTGGATTTTTCCCATATCAACGCCTTCCACATGGACGAATACATCGGCCTTGCGCCCAGCGCTCCCCAAAGCTTTGCCAATTTTTTGCGCCGGCATCTTTTTGACAAGGTCCGCTTCCGCAGTGTGAACCTGATCGACGGACAGGCCGAAAACCCCCAGGCCGAGTGTGCCCGCTACGCCGAGCTGCTGGCGGAAAACCCGGCAGACATCGTCTGCATGGGCTTGGGCGAAAACGCCCACATCGCCTTCAACGACCCCGGTATAGCGGATTTTAGCGATCCGCGGGCCGTCAAGGTGGTTCATCTGGCCGAAGCAAGCCGCATCCAACAGGTGAACGACGGCTGCTTTGCCGAACTGGACGAAGTACCGGAGCAAGCAATCACACTCACCGTCCCCAGCATCACCCGGGGCGCCCGGCACTTCTGTATGGTGCCGGCGGCCACCAAGGCCCGGGCCGTATACGACATGCTGACATTGCCTGTAAACGCCGCGTGTCCCGGCACGGTGCTGCGCACCTTGTCCCACGTCCACCTGCTCCTCGACACGGAAAGCGCCGCCCTGCTGCCCGAGGCGAACGGCTGAAAAACCATAGGAGGAACGCTGTGCTCACCTTGTTTACCGATGTGAAGCTTGTGCTGGAGGACCGGATAACCCCCGGCCAACTGCTGGTGCGGGACGGCACGATCGAGGCCATCTTGCGCGCGGATGCGGCGCCCCCGCCCGACGCGGCGCTGCTCCATGGCGGCGGGCGGTACCTATCTCCCGGGTTTGTGGAACTGCACGTGCACGGCGGCGGCGGGTTCGATTTTATGGACAGCGACCCCGGCGGCATGGCAGCGGCGGCCAAGGCCCACATGGCCCACGGAACAACAAGCCTGCTGCCCACCAGCGTTGCCGCCGAAACGGTGCAGCTGAAAAAGCTCATCGATACCTTCAAGACCGTCCGTGATACCATGCGCGGCGGCCCCAACCTGCCGGGCCTGCACCTGGAGGGGCCTTACCTTGCCATGGAGCAAACGGGCGCCATCGACCCGCGCCACATCCGCGACCCCGACCCTGCGGAATACAGGGAACTGGTGGCCTGTGCCGAAGGAAGCATTTTGCGGTGGACCATCGCCCCCGAGCGCCCGGGCGCGCTTGAAATGGGCGTGTATCTGTTGCGGCACGGCATTTTGCCCAGCATGGGGCACAGCAGCGCCGAATACAGCCAGGTGCTGGCCGCGTTCGACAACGGCTACCGCCTTATCACCCACCTGTATTCCGCCTGCTCCACCATTGTGCGACGCGGCGGCTTTCGCTGCTCCGGCATTGTGGAAAGCGCCTACGTGGTGGAAGGCCTGTATAGCGAAATTATTGCCGACGGCTGTCATCTGCCGCCGGAACTGATGAAAATGGTGTACCGTCACATCGGGCCGGACCGCACCTGCCTGACCTGCGACGCCATCCGGATGGCCGCCGTGGATGACGCGCCCCACACGGCATGCATCGGCAGCCGGGAAAACGGGCTGGAAATCATCATTGAAGACGGCGTGGCAAAGCTGCCCGACCGCAGCGCTTTCGCCGGCGGCATTGCCACCGACGACCGGCTGGTGCGCAACATGGTGCGCCTGGCCGGCGCGCCGCTGCACCACGCTGTGAAAATGATGACGCTCACCCCGGCGCGCGTAATCGGCATAGACCATAAAAAAGGCAGCATTGCCCCCGGCAAAGATGCCGACCTGTTGCTGTTCGACGAGAACATCAACATCGGTTTGGTGATGGTGGGTGGCACCGTCCGTTTGAACCATCTGACATAAGAAAGAGAGGCAACAGCGTGAAGTTTGGCATTGTTGGCTGCGGAACGATTTCGAAATTTTACGGTGAGTCACTGAATCATATCGAGGGCTCCCAAATCGCTTTTCTGGATGACATCAACATGCAGGCCGCCCGCACTTTTGCGGAAAAATATGGCGGCGAGGCCTACGACAATTATGACGCCCTGCTGGCCAGCGGCATAGACGCCGTGTGCCTGTGCACCCCCAGCGGATTACACGCCTCCCAGGCGGTGCGGGCGGCAAACGCCGGCAAACACATCGTATGCGAAAAGCCCATCGGCATCACCGCACGGCAGCTAGACGACATCGAAGCGGCCGTCCGGCAAAACGGCGTCACATTCACCGCCATATCGCAGCTCCTGTTTGGCGACGCAGTGCAGGCCACCAAAAAAGCCCTGGATGAGGGCAAGTTGGGCAAGCTGGTGCTGGGCGATGTGGCAATGAAGTATTACCGCTCCGAGGAATATTTCAAGGCCGGCGGCTGGCGCGGCACATGGGCCATGGACGGCGGCGGCGCTTTGATGAACCAAGGCATCCACGGCGTGAGCGTTCTGCTGTATCTGATGGGCCCGGTGAAAAGCGTTGCGGCCCTCACGCGCACCCTTGTGCACGACATCGAGGTGGAAGATACCGCCGTGGCTTTGCTGGAATTTGAGAACGGCGCGCTGGGCAATCTCATCGGGACCACTTCCGTGCAGCCCGCCATGCCCCGCCTGTTCAATATCCAGGGTGAAAATGGCACCATAGAGTTGACCGAGAACAGCATCTCCCGCTGGGAAGTTCCCGGCGAAGACGGGCCGGGTGTGGCCGTGAGCACGGTGAACGACTCCGCCAACGACCCCACCGCTTTTACTTACGAACTTCACAAGCGCCAGCTGGAAGATTTCATCGACGCGGTGCAGACCGGGCGCAAACCCCTGCTGGGCGTGAAGGAGGGACGTGAAGCGGTAGATTTGATCCTTGCTATCTATCAATCCTCCCAAACCGGGAAAACGATTACATTTTAGCGAATCTACACAAACACAAAACTAAAGTGAGGTACATTTCATGGATAAGCTGGCATTGTTTGGTGGCGGCAAAGCCGTAACGCTGGACTATGAGAAAATCGCAAACCGCCCGTTGGTAAACCCAAAAGGCCTGGAGGACGCCATTGCCCTCATCAAAAAAGGCGAAATATCCCAATCGTCCACGGTTCCGGCGTTTGAAAAAAAGTTTGCCGCCTACATCGGCGCGGCATATGGCGTAGCCACCTGCAACGGCACCTCGGCCCTGCACACCGCCCTGTACGCTGTGGGGGTTGGCCTGGGCGACGAGGTCATTGTACCCTCTTTTACATTTTGGGCCACTCTGGGTCCTGTTTACTGCCAGCACGCCACACCGGTATTCTGCGACGTGGACGCGGCCACCCAGTGTATAGACCCCGCAGATGTTGAAAAGCGCATCACCCCCAAAACCAAGGCGATCATGGCGGTGCATGTGTGGGGTGCCCCCTGCAACATGGACGCCATCATGGCGGTTGCCAAAAAGAACAACCTGAAGGTGATCGAGGACTGCTCCCACGCCCATGGCGCCACCTGGAACGGCACAAAGGTGGGCACGTTTGGCGACGTGGGTTGCTACAGCCTGCAAGGGAGTAAGCCACTGCCTGCGGGTGAGGGTGGCGTGCTGGTGACAAACAACCGCGCATATTATGAGCGGGCCCTGGCTTTTGGCCAGTACGACAGGCTTGCCGAGCTGGGCGAAGACAGCGCTTACCGCCAGTACATGCTCACCGGTATGGGCTACAAGTTCCGCCCCCATCCCGTGGGCATCGCCTTTGCCAACGCCAATTTGGACGAACTGGACGAGCGCAACGCCATCCGCGCCAAAAACGCCGAACTGCTGGTAAACCTGGTGGCCGATATCCCCTGGCTGAAACAGCAGGCCATTTACCCCGAAGCGCGGCGGGTGTACAGCTACCACTACATGTACTTCGACAACGCGAAGCTGGAAAACGTGCGCACCTTTGCCCTGTTGAAGGCGCTGGCGGCAGAGGGCGTCAGCTGCGGATACTGTGGCTATGGGCGGCTGCACCAGTCTCCCCTTGCGATGCAAGGCGGTCCTGAAGGCGATTGCGGCAAGCGCGCCACACCCGTGAGCTTGCCGGTGACCGAGCATCTAGCCCACCAGGCCTTCTTGGCGGCGCCCCGCTTTGAGAACGATTGCCCCGACCTGATAAAACAGTATGCGGAAGCTTTCCACAAGGTGGAGGCCAACTGCGGCGCGCTGATCGATTTTGACAAAGGGAGCGATTTTACCGCGGAGATGAAAAATCTCAGCGGCCGTACAATCGCCATGATTCAATGATTCGACGGGGTTAAAACTTTCGGCGGCAATGCCCCCGGTAATGGTGGACAAACTCATGGCAGACTGCTCGATATACGCGACAACTATCCAAAATGTCCTTCGCACCGATGCCTTTGCAGGCGGGAATTACGAAGGCGTGAAACCATGCACACTGCGAATTTTCTGCTGAGTGAGGAATATTAAGACTCGATTTGCATATAGGCACGCAAAAAGCCGTCACAATCGAGTGGCGGCTTTTCACAAACCCTCCATGGCGATGCGCCGCGCGCACAGTCATTATATGGACGAAAATCGTAAACCTGACGGCAAGGCCTTTCCCGAACAGGTTCGATTTGTTCGTTATGAAGTTATTGATGTGTGTTGCATATGCTTAATAAAGACCGTGGGATATCTAGCCCCCCCCTTCCTCGGTTATTTTGAAATAGAAAAAGGGCGCATCACCTATGAAGATGAAGCGCCCCCGGCAAGTCCGGCACAACTAAAAAGTTTTTAGGTTGCCGGATGGGTATACGGTTTTTTGTCCCTAATGAAACATGCCTCCTTTTCGTGCTGATTTTTTACGGCGTTTTTTCATTTGGAAAAGGATGAAAAAGCAAGCCGAAAACCCTAAAATCCTTGTCACTACGGGGATTTTCCGATTTGTCCCTATTATACCGTAAGGGCATTCTTGCGCCAGTTTACTTTTAGCAAACGGTGTAGACATGAAAAATATTCAAGAATGGCTTGGCCACAGTAACTTTTCCACTACAGCGGATATATATTCCCATCTGGATTACAATACAAAAATAACGGTCTGCAAACATTATGCACGGGCTATTACAAAGGAACGATAGCCCATCGAATCCAAAAATTTAACAGGTTATCGTTTAAATTGTGTATAATGCTTACAAAAAGGCTGCCGGAAAAACCACACAAATTATCATCAAAATTGGAACGCGTTGATTTATAATCTGCTCATTTGCCGCTGCCCTTCAAGAAAAATGAGAGTTCCATCGGTAGTGTCAATCACATATTTTTCAACGACAGCACCATCTGCATTTGTTTTCGTATATGTAACAATTTGATTAGCTTGATCAAACTCTTTGCAGTAAATATACCTTGTGCCATTTTCCAATCGCTCCAGCGTTCCGAGCCAATATGGATATTCCCCGAACAAACCAATCAGCTGGTTAGACGCCTGCACATTCATTTCTGGTAAAATTTTCGGGAGGGAGCCATTGGATATTTTATAGCCTTCCCGCTCAATAGAGGCAAGATACTGCTTTGCATAGACTTCTTCCTGCAGTTGTAAATTTTTGTGATACCGCCCACTGAATTGAAAAGCAATATATATTGAACCAGGGAACATTTCGCGGACAGATTTTTGATAATGATTGCCGTCAAGTGGTTCTCGATAGCTTAACAAGCTGTATCCCGTAGATTCCTTTCCAGAAAAAATAATAAGCACAGGAATAGAAGAGCAACCACTTATTTGCGTAAAGACATCATTCTCAAAGCCATATTCACAATAACTAGCGATACAATATACTTTTGTTTGGCCACCGCTGTCTTCTAAGTCTAAAATCTTGTGCCCTTCGGCTTGAGTTTCACCTTTTAAATACCTATTCTCATTAAATGTCAATATTGCTTCTAACACGGCTGATTCGATTTCTTGGCCATAGTTTGAAGAAGTGCGAACTGCTTGAATAACAAAAAAGCCTGCCAAAAACACGACCGAAATAGCAACCGCAACCAATATTTTTTTCATTTTTTGTACCTGTTTGCAAAGATACTCTGTCTAATTATTTACAAATGTCACTCCATGATCGACCCTTGTGAATATCCTCACATATTTCGAGGCGCAAGAATCGTTCGCTTATTGATGATATTATATCATACAAAGCAAAATACTGTCGATTGTGTTATAACACAATCGACAGTATTCGACAAATTTGGTGCCGCCGAAAGGACTTTAACCTGCACTAAAGTAGTTAAAGTGCTCCTAATGCACGAGTGTATGCCATTCCACCACGGCGGCATATGAAATTGGGCCTCTGTTTCAGATTTTAGAATTGGGCTTTAGAAACATCCAAAACAGTGGCGGGAATGCAAGAAAAAACCTTATAAAATCGTTGTTATCCCGCTGCGTCAGGCAGCAAATGTCAATAGTGTCATTGGTTCCTAAGACCAACGTGTCTGCCATTCCACCACGCCCGCATATATTAGTTTTTGTCGCTTTTCAGTCTTGAACCCGCCTTTTCCGCGGGCACGTTTTATTTTGCGCCGTTCCCACCTCCTTTTTCGCCGCCTGTTTCCGCCGCTTCGCCGTCATCCGCCGTTTTTTGCTGCTCTTTTGCGGCGTCACGGGCGTATTCGTCGGCACTTTTCATGGCGTCCGCAGGCTGCACATCGGTAAATTCCCCGCCGGTCAGCGCCTGTGCCGTCATTTCCTTATACTGCGGCTCCGGCTCGAAATATTCGAATATAATCGCGTCGTTTGCGTATTCATACAGCAGCTTCTCGTCCTCGGGGCGCAGCGTCCACACCACGCGCATGGCAAACTTTTCGGCAAAGGATACCGTGAAAGGCTTTGTGCCCTCCTGGTAGGCGATGAAGTGGGGCCGCGCCAAGAAATTGGTGAACAGCGTGCCCACCAGCGCCCCCTGCGCGCCGCTGTTCAGCGTTCTTGGCCGGGCCGATAGCTGCCCGCGCATCACGCCCGGCACTTTTTTTTTAAACCTCCGCACAATGCGCGGGTCAAAGCTTTCAATGCAAATGTCGCCGTCATAGGTGCGCAAAATGTGCCAAGCGCTTTCGCAAAGTTCCGTGTTGCGGCTGCCCATCATTTTGAACTCGATGATCAGCGGCGCCTTGCAGTCCACCAGCGCCAGCACTTCCCGCAGGGTAGGGATGCGCTCGTTCGAGGCGGCAAGTGGCAGGCGCTTCAGTTCCTCCAGCGTTTTGTCACGCACGTCGGCGGCAAGGCCGCACATGCGCTGCAGGCCGTCGTCGTGGAACACCACCACCTCGCCGTCTTTCGTCAGGCGCAGGTCCAGCTCAATGCCGTAGCCCGCGTCAATGGCCAGGGTAAAGGCGGCCAGGCTGTTTTCCGGCACGTTTTGGTCTTTTGTGTGCAGGCCGCGGTGGGCAAAATAGCGCCCCCAAAAGGGCGCGCGCTGCACGGCACTGCTTTCGCCCGGCATCAGCAAAAACACCGACAAAACCAAAATGGCACACAAGGCCAACACAAATGTGACAAGCATCGACGAATCCTTCCCCGCCCGTGCGGTATACTGATGGCAGAAGGCCGCCACCTTCCGGCAGAGCGCCGAATGCGCAACCCAACATTCATCACTACCTCACCTATTGTAAATCATTTATTTCACATTTACAACATACCGCGGGAATATGATATACTCAAATGAGAAACTGGAAAAATAGGCGGCCACAGGCAGACAGGGCGCGCATTTTGCGCCGGAAAGACAGAGGTGCCTTGAAGAATGGTCAAAATTTTGATTGTGGACGACGAGCCGCGCATCCGCGAGCTCATCCGCGAGCATTTGGAGCATGCGGGCTATGAATGCGAGGATGCGTCCGACGGTTCGGCGGCGCTGGTGGCGCTGCAAAAGGGCGGCATCGACCTGGTGATTTTAGACGTGATGATGCCGTTTGTGGACGGAATGACCACCCTGCGCGAGATCCGCAGCCGCAAAATGGACGTGCCCGTTATTATGCTGACGGCCCGGGGCGAGGAGTATGACCGCATCGCCGGCCTTGAGGGCGGCAGCGACGACTATATTGTAAAGCCGTTTTCGCCGCGGGAGCTGGTGGCCCGCGTAAAGGCGGTGCTGGCGCGCACGCTGCCGAAAGAAAAAACCGACGGCGAAAGCTATGTGTTCGGCGGCCTTGCCATCGACACGGTGAGCCACACGGTAAAAATCGACGGCAAAGAAGCGGACCTGACGCCGAAGGAATTTGACCTGCTGGTGTTTTTGGCGGCGAACCGCGGCATTGCCCTTTCCCGCGAGAAAATTTTGCAAAAAGTATGGAACTACGATTATATTGGTGAAGACCGCACGGTGGACACGCACATCAAAATGCTGCGCAGCCACCTTGGACCCTACCGGGACTGCATTGCCACCGTGTGGGGCATCGGCTACAAGTTTGACGCGGAGGTCGGTTGATTTTTGGAAGCGCTGCAAAATGGCCGCGGCCGGCTGCACAGCTGGGTGTCCGGCAGTATCCGCCGCAAGCTGACCCTGTTTGTGGTGTCTGTTTGCGTCATGCTCATCCTCATGTTCTGGCTGTTTGGCGTGCAGCTTTTGGAGCCTGCGTACAACGCCAGCATCCGGGCCGAGCTTTCGCGCACGGTGGAGACGTTTGCCTCTGTGCTGAACGCCGCCAACGCAGACGGCGTGGCCATTTCGTCCACTTACGACACCGCCCTCGGGCCGGTGCAGGGCCTTTCGGAGGACACGGTAAGCCTGCTGAACCGGGGCATTGCCACGGCAAATGTGCGCATCGACAGCCTGTGCATCGAGATTTTTGACGAAAGCTTCAGCACCGTGTTTTTGCAGGAAAATTTGCCGTCCCAATGCATTTTGCACCAGTCCAACAATATTTTAGGCCAGCAGGTGTGGCAAAGCAGCGAAACGCTGGTGACGCTGCAGCAGGAAGTGTTTGCCAAGGGGACGGTCTCTTACGAAACCGCTTCCCAGATGGTGATGGGCAAAACGGCCGCCGGCGGCAGCATGGCGGTGCTGATTTCCGCAAACCTGGAAAGCGTGCCGCAGGCGGTAAACGTGCTGAAGCGGCTGATGTTCTTCACGTCCATGATGCTGATTTTGATTGCCATATGTGCGGCTTACGTGTTCAGCTACTGGTTCACGCGGCCCATCACGAAGCTGTCGGCCGCGGCCAAGGAACTGGCCCGTGGCAACTACGACGTGCGCGTGAAGGAGAACGGCTCGGACGAGATCACGGACCTGACCCATGACTTCAACCACATGGCGGGCGAGGTGAAGCGCTCGCAGCAGCTGCAGCGCGAGGTGCTGGCCAACGTGAGCCACGATTTGCGCACGCCGCTTACCCTCATCAAGGGCTACGCGGAGACTGTGCGCGACCTCACCGGCGACGAGCCGGAAAAGCGCACGGGCCAGTTGAATGTCATTGTGGACGAGACGGACCGGCTGTCCGCCCTGGTGGGCAGCGTGATGGAACTGTCCCGCGTGCAAAGCGGCGCGGAAAAGCCGAAGCCGGTGCGGTTCGACCTTTCGGAGTTCTGCGACGAATTGCAGGAGCGCTACCAGGACGTGTGCGAAAAAGAGGGCTACACCTTCGACTATGTGGGCGAACCCGGCTGCATGGTGATGGCGGACCCCGGCCTTGTGGGCCGCGCCTTGCACAACCTCCTCGGCAATGCCCTTGGCCACGTGGGGGCGGACGGGTATATCGGCCTGCGTGTGAAGAAAACCGAGACGGATATGGTGCGCGTGGAAGTGGTCGACCACGGCCCCGGCATCTCGCCGCAGGACCTGGAGCATATTTTTGACCGCTACTACCGCGCCCGCGCCGATTCCGGCAAGCCCGGCACAGGCCTCGGCCTGTCCATCACCAAGGCGATTTTCGAGATCAGCGGTTTCCAGTACGGCGTGGAGTCGGAAGTGGGGACAGGCTCTGCCTTCTGGTTTGAGGCGCCCTTGAGCGGAGGGGAAGAGCAAACGGCGCAGTGATATTGATACCGGCCAACTGACGGCGAAACCTGTCGTGGAGATGGCACGGGGCTTGGACCTGGACCGTTCTGTCAATCAGAGCCGAAAGGCTGCAGAAAAAATTTACTCCCACTGCGAAAGAAGTTCGTCAAATGATACTCTAGGAAACACCTCAAGTGCACCTCCGCGGGTGGCATTGAAAATTTCAAATCCATGAGAGCGGGAAAAATCCAAAGCTGAGTGGTAAGCGCTTTCTACCGTCTCCAGTTGTGGGCTGTTTTCGATACTGCCAGGTGGCAAATAATCTTTGGTAAAATGACTTTGTGCGTCACTGTCCATAACCTTTCGGCCATTTTCATCTATTTTTGTAGAATAGAAGTGGTCTACTCCAAGTAAATAGATGTTTGAAAAGCCCATGAAGTACGCTAATTGTATTAGGGCGTATGTAACCGACATGCCTTCATGAATAATCCGGGATGGGTCATTAGGGAACCAAATGGGAAACGGATTTCGGTACTTGAACGGAAAATAAACCGCATTCCTTTCCGCCACATGCCCACCTTCTGTAAATGCCGTGCAGGGGAAAAACCAGGTTCCAGCAAAATCGACCTGGCTTATTTCCTCAAACGAATGCTCCAATACTTTCGAATCCAGACACATCAGATAGTTCGGCCGCCAATCCGTCTGCGGATAAATCAAGTGGATGCGATTTGAACCAAAGCAGCATATGTTTTTTTCGTGCAATCGTTGAAGGTCTTCTGCGTGCAGTGAAGGTCCATTGCCGATAATGATGCAGCGTTCCCCTTTATGCAATTCACGAAAAGCTTCCCATTGAGTCTTATTACCGGGGAAGCGCATTTCACACATCATCATTTCAATATCTACGAATTCCACGTCGCGTTGGTACGCTTTGTCGTTTATTTGGAATTGTGCCTGCTCAATGAGGTTTTTGGCTTCCTCCGTTATTTGCAACTTTAAATCACTTATTTGGGCTTGCCACTGGATATCACGGGTTTTTTGTGCCATTTTTAATTGTACCAGTTCGCTTTCCAGGGCTTGTAGCCGCCACTCAAGTTCTTTCATCTGTCGGATTTGATTGAAAAACAATCCCATATGGAGTTTCCTTTCTGTGTATATGGCCCTGCGAAAATTATTAGCGACTAATAAACATTTGAATACATAATAGCATAATCAACCAGCACATGGAATTCATTACCGTATATATGGATTGTCTTGGATATCAATAAGAGCTGAAAATTGTCATAAAGCATCTTTTTTGACAACCAGGCCGTTTTGCTGTACAATGGCAAAACGGTTTTTCCATCTAACTATTTCATTATATCCGCCGCGGCTTTTTACGCCGCGCATCGCATATTGGGGAGGCGTGTTCCATGCGCAGACGCATCGTCAACGAACACACAGCAAAAACCGCCATTGTCACCCTTACGGGCATGGCGGTGTTCCTGTGCGCGTTTTTTGTGTTCGGTGCCGTCTCGCAGCCGGTGGCGGCGGGCGTCTCCGGCGGCGAACTGATGGCCGCCCAGCAGGAGCAACTGGCCAAGGAGCAGGCCCTTGCCACGCAGGTGGAGGGGCTGGAAGAGCAGCTGGCCGCCGCGCGCCGGCAAAACCGGACCCTGGAAGGCGAAAAAGACTCCCTTGAAAAAGACAAAGAGCGCATGGAAAACGCCGAGCTTTCCATTATGGACGCCATGACCCTGAGCTACCAGGGCGAATTTTACGCCACCAGCTATTGCTGCGAGGTGTACCCGCACATTTGCGGCGGCAACGGCGTTACGGCGAGCGGCACAGTGCCGACGCCGGGCCTTACCTGCGCGGCGGACTGGAGCGTGTTCCCGCCGGGCACCTGGCTGTACATTGAGGGCGTGGGCCTGCGCCGCGTGGAAGACAGCGGCAGCGCCATCAAGCAAAAGCGGCTGGACATTGCCGTGGACACCCACGCCAACGCCCTGCGCTGGCCGGGCCAGGGGTACCACCACGTGTGGGTGCTGAATTTTAACAGCTAGAAGTAAAAAAATGCAACTTGGGCGAAAGGCGGCGTTTTCGGTCTGTACCAGGCAGATGCGGCATTGGCGAAGGCATGTATTGGCTAGCCACCTTCCGCGTTCTGCCGTGTACGGCGCAAGCGCAGTTCACCGCAGAACTTGCGGCTGACGCTTCGCCAACACACGCCGTTCGCCAGCCGCTTGCCATTGCGGACACACCGGCCCTTCACCGTTTTATGCAACCAGCCTAATCCTCCGCCGCCACGGCCTCTTC
Organism: Oscillospiraceae bacterium; assembly: GCA_031551695.1. Taxonomy (GTDB): domain Bacteria; phylum Bacillota; class Clostridia; order Oscillospirales; family Ruminococcaceae; genus JAAYCI01. Next base: position 9,483 of record JAVBNG010000058.1, on the reverse strand, counting down.
CAGTTCGCCCTTGCTCTCGGCCTTCAGGTAGGCGTCGATGAACCCGTCAATGTCACCATCCATCACGGCGTTCACATTGCCGTTTTCATAGCCGGTGCGGTGGTCCTTCACCAGCGTGTACGGCATGAACACATAGCTGCGGATCTGGCTGCCCCAGGCGATGTCTTTTTGCACGCCCTTGATGTCGTCGATTTTATCAAGGTGCTCCCGCTCTTTGATTTGCACCAGCTTTGAAACCAACATGCGCATGGCGTTTTCGCGGTTCTGCACTTGGCTGCGCTCGGCCTGGCTGGCCACCACGATGCCCGTGGGAATGTGGGTGAGCCGCACGGCCGACGACGTCTTGTTCACGTGCTGGCCGCCCGCGCCGGAAGCGCGGTACACGTCCATTTTAATGTCGTCCGGGCGGATGTCCACCGTTTTGTCCTCCGCGATCTCCGGCATCACCTCGATGGAGGCGAAGCTGGTGTGGCGGCGGCCGGAGGAATCAAACGGCGACACGCGGACAAGCCGATGCACGCCGTTTTCGCTTTTCAAAAATCCATAGGCGTTTTCGCCCTCAAACAGCACGCTGGCGCTTTTGATGCCCGCTTCCTCGCCGTCGAGGAAATCCAGCACCGTGGTTTTTATGCCGTGGTTCGCGGCGTATTTTTGGTACATGCGCACCAGCATTTCCACCCAGTCCTGCGCCTCGGTGCCGCCGGCGCCCGCGTGGAAGGTGAGGATGGCGTTGTTTTTGTCGTAGGCGCCGGAAAGCAGCGTGACAAGCCGCACACGTTCCACCTCCGCCGCCAGCTGCTCCACCGCGGTTTCACATTCGGCGGCGGCGTCCTCGCCGCCCTCGGCCCACAGCTCCAAAAAGGTCTCGGCGTCTGCCAAAAGCTCCCGCAGCTTGGCATAGCCCTCAATGTCGCCGCGTAAGGCACTCATCTCGCTGAAGACCTTGGTGCTGGCCCCCGCGTCATCGTAAAATTCCGGCATGGCAGAGCGGGTCTCCAACTCCTCCAGCCGCTTTTTTTTGCCCTCTATTCCCAGCGCGTCGCCCAAATTGTCCACCTCGGGCCGCAGCGCAGATATCTCATGTTTCACATCGTCTAACAGTACCATGGGGCCTCCATATTTTAGGGCGTGTTAGCCCTCAGAATAACGTTCGGCACGGAGCCTGCACCTATTATAGAAAAAGCGGGGCCATCTGTAAAGGGAACCCTGTCTTTTTTGCGGCGCGGCGCAAAGCGGGCGAAAAAAGCCGCTTTGTGTTGCACAGGCGCATGGTTTTGATATATAATATATGCTGTTATTATAGCGTTCCGGCCAATCAGCATGCGGCGAAGCATAGGCTTCATGCGCGCTGCGGCACGGGAGAAGGAGAGCAGCATGCCGGTGCCGAAGCGCGCGCTCTGCATTATGGACCTGACAGCGGTGGGCCGCGCGAGCCTGGCCGTTATTTTGCCTGTGCTGGCCGCTTGCGGCGTGCAGGGCTGTCCGCTGCCGGCATCGCTGTTTTCCACACACACGGGCGGCTTTGCCGGCGTGGCCGTGCGCGACGCGTCCGAGTTTTGCCTGGACGCTTTGAAGCAATATTTTTATGAGGACATCGACTTTGATGTGGTGTACGCGGGCTATTTGCGCGGTGCGGGCCAGTTTGCCGCGGCCGGGGCCGCCTTCGCCCAGTATCCGGGCGCGTTTAAAATTGTGGACCCCTCCCTCGGCGACGGCGGCCGCCTGTACGGCGGCATCACGCCGGCCACGGTGGAGCTGATGCGCGGCCTTTGCCGCGACGCGGACCTGTTGACGCCGAACGTGACCGAATGCGCGCTGCTGACGGGCCAAACCCCGGGCGCGGCCTTTGGCGTTGCCGAGCAGGTGGCCGCGCTGCCGCGCATTGCCGCTTTGTCGCAGAAAGGGGCAAGCGTGCTGGCCACCAGCGCCGACGGCGAGAACGGCGCCACCCGCCGCGTGCTGGGCCTGGCCATTGGGGAAAAAGACCCTTTTTCCGTCACCTATGTGCCGCAAAAACACGGCTTTCCCGGCTCGGGCGATTTGTTCACGTCCTCGGTAACAGGGCTGCTGCTGGCCGGCGCGCCGCTGAAGGAGGCCGCCGAGGTTGCCGCCGAATTTGTGGGCGCCGCCATAGACGCCACGGCCAAAACCGGCGCCGAGCGCCGCCACGGCATCCATTTTGAGCAATTTTTGCCGCTGCTGTCGCAGGCCGCGCGCGATTTTGCGAAAGAAAGCCGCCGCTGCTGACGTTAGTTATAGGAACAGAACACGCCTGCGCGAACGCGCAAAAAGGGGAGATGCCGCTTGCCAACCGTGAATATCGTGCTGGTGGAGCCGCAGATTCCCGAAAACACGGGCAATATCGCGCGCACCTGCGCCTGCACGGGCGCGCGGCTGCATCTGGTGCACCCGCTGGGCTTCGCGGTGACGGCGGCGCGCCTGAAACGCGCCGGGCTGGACTACTGGGACAAGCTGGACATCACCCATTACGCGGACCTGACCGACTTTTTTGCAAAAACCGGCGGCCCCTATTACTTTTTTACCACCAAGGCCAAACGTTTTTACGCCGACGTTGCCTACGAAGACGGTGCATACATCGTGTTCGGCCGCGAGGACGCGGGCCTGCCGGAGGCACTGCTGGCCGGCGCGCCAAACGCCTGTGTGCGGCTGCCCATGCGGGGCGACCTGCGCAGTTTGAACCTGTCCAACACCGTGGCCGTGGGTGTGTATGAAGTATTGCGCCAGTTTGCGTTCGCGGGCCTCGGTTAAAGCGAACATGCGCCAAACGGGGCGAAGGCACATTTTAATCCAAAAGTGAAGGAGAACACAGCACCGCATGAAGAAACGGAAATTTGCCGTGCTTACCGATTCCGCCAGCGACCTGCCCTTTGACCTTGCGGAAAAATATGCCGTCGACATCATGAATTTTATCATTACGTTGGATGGCAAAACCTACACCGAGCGCGAGGACTTTGGCTTTGACGAATACTACGATATGCTGCGCACCTGTGAAGGCCTGCCCGTCACGTCGCAGGTCACGTCCATACGCTTTCTGGACGCTTTTACCGTCTACGGCGGCGAGGGCGTGGAGGATGTGCTGGTCGTCACCATCAACGGCGCGGGCAGCGCCACCTACGAAAATGCGCTGATGGCGAAGGAGCGTTTTACCGCGGAGCACCCGGAAAGCAAAATGCGCATCCACGTGGTGGACAGCAAGTGCTACTCCATGGCCTACGGCTGGTACGTGGCCGAGGCCGCGCGAAAACTGCAAAACGGCGCCGAGATGACCGGCGTTGTGGAGTGGCTGGAGGATGTGTTTTCCCGCACGGAAATTTGCCTTGCGGCTTACAGCCTGAAGTTCATGAAGAAAAGCGGGCGCATCCGCGCGGCGGCGGCCTTCGCGGGCGAGCTGCTGGGGCTGAAACCCGTCATTTTGATGGTGGACGACGGCACCACCGTGCTGCGCAAGGTGCGCGGCGACGCAGCCGTGCTGCCCGCCATGCTGGAGTGCACCAAAGAGCGCATGGACCCGGACTTTGGCTATACCGTTGGCGGCACCAACGACGACCAGATTGCCGCGCTGGTAAAACTTTGCGAAAAATCGTTTAAAACGCCGCCTGTCACCACCTTCAAGCTGGGCGCGGCCGTGGCCACAAACACCGGGCCGGACGCCATCGCCATCACCTACCTTGGCGAAAAACGCCCGCGCTGACGGGGGATTGCCGATTGCTAACTTCAGTGGGGCGCGGCCCTGCGGCCAACCATAAAGGAGAACCTGATGGGAAAAACACGCGTGGCCCTGATTTTCGGCGGCGTTTCCAGCGAGCACGAGATCTCGTGCCTGTCCGCCTCGGCGATTTTTGACAATTTGTCGCCGGAACAGTATGAAGTGTTCAAAATCGGCATCACCAAAAAAGGCCGCTGGCTGCTGTATCCCGGCGGCACGGAGAAAATGCGGGACTGCACCTGGCACGATTCGCCGGACTGCGCCCCCGCCTTTATTTCGCCGGACCGCACGTCCCGCGGCATCGTTACTAGCCATGGCAGCGCCTTCGACGTCATCAAAATCGACGTGGCCTTTCCCGTGCTGCACGGGCGCAACGGCGAGGACGGCACCATCCAGGGCCTGTTTGAGCTGGCGGGCATCCCCTTCGTGGGCTGCGGCGTGCGCGCTTCCGCCGCCTGCATGGACAAAGCCCTCGCCAACGCCGTGTTCGACGCGGCGGGCTTTGCGCAAACGCCATGGCTGTCGGCGGGGCTTTCGGACATTGAAGAGTTCGACCACCTGCTGGCGGCCATCGACGCAAAAATGCACTACCCCATTTTTGTAAAACCGGCTGTGGGCGGCTCCTCCGTGGGCATCACCAAGGTGAAAAACCCGGCAGACCTGCGCGACGCGCTGATGTTAGCAGCCGCTAACGATTCCACCGTGGTGCTGGAACAGGCCATAAACGGCATGGAAGTGGAGTGCGCCGTGCTGGGCAACAGTGATATGATCACCACCTATCCCGGTGAGATTGTGCCGTGCAACGAAATTTACGACTACGAGGCCAAGTACCAGAGCGGTAACGCCAGCCAGTTGCACATTCCCGCGCGGCTGGGTGAAGGGAAACTGGCCGAGGTGCGCGACATTGCCGCGCGGGCCTACAAAACCATGCGCTGCGAGGGTATGGCGAGGGTGGATTTCTTCGTGGAGCACGGCACGGGCCGTGTGCTGCTGAACGAGATCAACACCATCCCGGGCTTCACGGAGATCAGCATGTACCCAAAGCTGTTGGAGCACGAGGGCATTCCGTTCCCGGAAATTTGCGACAGGCTCATTAGTTTGGCGTTTGAGGAGGCGGGATTGTGAACGCGGGACCCATTGGTGTGTTCGATTCAGGCCTTGGCGGCCTTACCGCCGTGCGGGAACTGATGAAGATTTTGCCCGGCGAGGACATCGTGTATTTTGGCGACACCGGCCGCGTGCCCTACGGCACCCGCGGCGCGGACACCATCATCACCTACGCGGAGCAGGACATCAACTTCCTGCTTTCCAAAAACGTAAAAATCATCCTGGCGGCCTGCGGCACCGTCAGCAGCACGTTTCCACAGGAAAAAGCGGACGCCCTGCACGTGCCGTACATCGGCGTGGTGCAACCCACGGCCGAGGCCGCGGCGAAGGCCACTGTCAAAAACCGGGTGGGCATTTTGGGCACGGAGGCCACCGTCTCTTCCGGCAGCTACGAAAAGGCGCTGAAGGCCATTCGCCCCACGGTGATGTGCGCCGCCGCCGCGTGCCCGCTGTTTGTGCCCCTGGTGGAAAACGGCCACACCGCCCCGGACGACGGAATGGTGCGCCTTGCGGCGGAGGAATACCTGCCGCGCGTCCGCGAGGACGGTGTGGATACCGTTATCCTGGGTTGCACGCATTACCCCGTGTTGTACCCCACGCTGCGCATGTTTTTTGGCCCGCGCACCGTGTTTGTGGACCCCGGCCGCGAGGCCGCCCTGGCGCTGAAACAGACGCTGGAGGCGCGGGACATGCTGAACGGCAAAAAGACGGGCGGGCGCACCAGCTATTTTGTAAGCGACGACCCGGCCAAGTTCAACCGCCTGGCCAGCGTGTTTTTGGGCGCAAAGCTGCCCGCCACCACGCGCACGAAACGGGTAGATATCGAGAAATTCTCCTGGAACGGATAACCAACAAAGCACGGCCGCCCGTATTAGGAAGGGGCAAACGGCATGAAAAACAATTTTCTCATCAATATCGAAGGCGAGATGGACACTGACGGCGACCGCGACTCCGTGCGTTTGATGACGCGCGGCAACTTTACGCTGAACGGCGGTAATTTTTTCATCAGCTATGAAGAGACGGACGCCACCGGGTACGAAGGCAATATCACCACGGTGAAGGTGGAAAAAGGCGATAAGATCTCCATGCTGCGCCACGGCACCATGCCCAGCACGCTGGTGATTGAGCCGGGCCGCCGCCACGTGTGCCACTACGACACCGGCTACGGCGTGCTGAGCCTTGGCGTGGCCGCCGACGAAGTGGACAACCGGCTGACAAAGGCAGGCGGGGACCTTTCCTTTAGCTACACGCTGGATTCCGGAGATGCACATATTTCGCGTAATAAAGTTAAAATCTCGGTGAAAGAGGTACTGTGAACCAGATGGGTGAGCAAACTGCATTTTTATATTACGACCCGCTGCAAACCGCCAAAGACGGCGCGAAGCAGGCGGTGGAACAGGCCCTTGCCGCCGCTGTGGCGGCGGAGGAGTTGCCGGATGCCGTTTCCCCGGCTTTTATTGTGGAGGTGCCCGCGGACGCGACTCACGGCGATTTGGCGTCCAACGCGGCGCTGGTGTCCGCCAAGGCGTTTGGCATGCCGCCGCGCAAAATTGCGGAGGCGCTGGTCGCCCATTTCCCCTGCGCGGGCAATTTTGCGCGGGTGGAAATTGCCGGCCCCGGTTTTTTGAACATTTTCCTCAGCGAGGATTGGTATGCGGGGGCTGTGCAGGCCGCCTGTGAAGCGGGTGAACACTATGGGCGCACCAAAACGGGCGAGGGGGAAAGGGTGAACGTGGAGTTTGTCTCTGCTAACCCCACGGGCCCCATGCACCTTGGCAACGCCCGCGGCGGCGCCCTGGGCGACACTTTGGCCGAAGCTCTTTCCTGGGCCGGTTATGACGTGACCCGCGAGTTTTACACCAATGACGCGGGCAACCAGATCAACAAATTCGGCAAAAGCCTTGCGGCGCGCTATTTGCAGCAGGTTAAGGGCGAAGACGCCGTGCCGTTCCCGGAGGACGGCTACCAGGGCGGCGACATCAAAGTGCGCGCCGCCGAGTTCCGCGCAAAAAACGGCGCCGCCCCGGCGGCCTTGCCCGGGGCGGAATTGGAGCAGGCGCTGGTGGATTACGCCCTGCCGCTGAACATCGCCGCCATGAAGGCGGATTTGGAAAAATATCGCATTCGTTACGACGTGTGGTTTATGGAAAGCGCCCTGCACGAAAGCGGCGCGGTGCAGCGGGCGGTGGAAGAGCTGAAACAGCGCGGCAACGCCTACGAAAAGGAAGGGGCCGTTTGGTACAAAAGCCCGAACCCGGACGAGGAAAAGGACGAGGTGTTAGTGCGTGCTAACGGCGTGCCTACCTACTTTGCCGCCGACATCGCCTACCACGCAGACAAGTTTGCCCGCGGCTTCACGCGGCTTATCGACGTGTGGGGCGCCGACCACCACGGCCACGTGGCCCGCATGAAGGGCGCGCTGTCTGCAATGGGCCTGCCGGGGGAAAAACTGGACATTGTGCTGATGCAGTTTGTGAAGCTGGTGCGCGAGGGCGAGGCCGTGCGTATGAGCAAGCGCACCGGCGAGGCTGTTACCTTGAGTGATTTGCTGGACGAGATCCCGGTGGACTCCGCCCGCTTCTTTTTTAATATGCGCGAGCCGGGCAGCCAAATTGAGCTGGACCTGGGCCTTGCAGTGGCAGAGGACTCCGCCAACCCGGTGTATTACGTGCAGTATGCCCACGCGCGCATTTGCTCCATTTTGCGCACGTTGGAGGGCGAGGGAGTAAGGCTGGAGTTAGCAGATGCTTACAAGCAACTGGCTTTGTTGCAAACGCCGGAAGAGCGCGAGCTTATCCGTCTGGTTGCGGCATTTCCCACGGCCGTCACTTCGGCGGCTGAGGGGTATGACCCCGCCCGCATCAACCAGGCCCTAATGGCGCTGGCGAGCGGTTTTCACCGGTTTTACACCGCCTGCCGCATCAAGGGCGAGGCGGAAGGCCTGCAGCAGGCGCGGCTGGCTCTGTGCATGGCCGCCAAAACGGTGATTGCAAACGGCCTGGCTATGCTGAAGGTGAGCGCGCCGGAAAAAATGTAACAGAAAAGCAGGGCCGCCCGTGAGAGCGGCCCTGCCGGGTGTTATTCCTGTCATTCCCCGATGATTTTTACCAATACGCGCTTTTGGCGCTTGCCGTCGAACTCGAAGTAAAAAATCTGCTCCCAGGTGCCGAAATCAAGCTTCCCGCCCGTGATGGCCACCACGGCTTCGCGGCCCATAACGGTGCGCTTCAGGTGCGCGTCGGCGTTGTCCTCGAAGCCGTTGTGGTGGTACTGGTCGTAGGGCCTTTCCGGCGCCAGGTGTTCCAGCCACACCTCATAGTCGTGGTGCAGGCCGCTTTCATCGTCGTTGATGAACACGCTGGCCGTGATATTCATGGCGTTCACCAACACCAGGCCTTCCTTCACGCCGCTTTCCGTAACGGCGTTTTGCACGTCGCCGGTGATGTTCACGAGACCCCTGCGCGTGGGTAAATTGAAGCGAAGCTCCCGCCGAAAACTCTTCATAACAGCCACCTCCCATGCCAGTATACGATTTCGCAAAAATTCTTTCAACAAATCTTTGACAATCCTCAAAAATGATGATATAATCCGGGTAGTGTTTTGAATGTACGACCTGATTTCGCACCTATGCTGTGGATCATGAGTTCGTTTCATGACGAAGCAACGCAGGGCGATTTTTTTGTGCGCGGCAGGAGAAATGCAATATTATTTCAGGAGGTATCTTTGATGAATAAAGGTACTGTCAAATGGTTCAACGAGAGCAAGGGCTACGGTTTCATTTCGAACGATGAGGGCGGCGACGACGTCTTTGTCCATTTCTCCAGCATCATGGTCGACGGCTTCAAAACCCTGCAGGAAGGCCAGCACGTGACCTACGACGTGGAGCAGGACCCGAAGAACGCTGACAAACTGCGTGCCATTAACGTGCAGCCGGTCTAAGAGTTGATGAAAGCGCGCCAAAGCGCGCACACAGCGAGCCCCCTTGCCGGCAATGTTGCCAAGGGGGCGCGCTTTGCTTTCGCAAACTGTTAATACAAATTGAATAATTCCTACATGGAGAGGTATCGAAGTGGTCGTAACGGGGCTGACTCGAAATCGAGTGTGGTAATCGGAAGCGTAGTGCCAAGAAACCTTGATTTTACTGGGGTTTTGGGCCATCATCAACAGGCGAATTGTTCAAGTTCTCTCCATCAGTTCTCTCCTTTTTCCGGGGGTCTGATGTGAAGATAAATACGGAGAGGTATCGAAGCGGTCATAACGGGGCTGACTCGAAATCAAATTTTTTTGATTCGAAATCGGCTCAAAATCGGCAAAATTGAATATGGAAGAGTATCGAAGTGGTCATAACGAGCCGCACTCGAAATCGGACAGAGCAGATTGATTCGAACCCACAGTTTACGGCGTAAGTTCGATGAAACGCAAGGCCGTTTTCGGCAAAACAAGCGCCTCCGTCTAACAAATTTCTAACACTTTGCAAAAGAAGCAAAAATCAAGACAATTTCAAAGCAGTTATACAAATTGGATAATTGATACTCGGAGAGGTATCGAAGTGGTCATAACGGGGCTGACTCGAAATCAGTTTGCGAGCAATCGCACGAGGGTTCGAATCCCTCCCTCTCCGCCAAAATCACGCGAGAAATCGCGTGATT
>JAVBNG010000060.1:0-29878 GCA_031551695.1 Oscillospiraceae bacterium | reverse complement strand
TTGTACCGTAGACAAGAGCTGTCCTGAACCGCGCAGGGCCTGGAACTCGGCCTGTACCGGGATGAGGACGCTGTTGGCCGCCGCCAATGCGTTCAGCGTGAGGATGCCGAGCGAGGGGCCGCAATCCAAAAGGATATAGTCATAATGGTGGTAAAAAGGCGCCAGCATTATTGCCAGCGCCCTGCTTGGTTGATTTTCCCGCCACAAATCCCGCTCCATCACGGATAAATCAATGTTGGCGGGAAGCAGGTCAACGCCCTCCCAGTGGTGCAAAACGCCCTCGCCTGGTGCAATGAGAATATTGTCCACCGCCTTTTGCATCAGCGTGGCCGTGGTGTTTTCCATATCGCCGGGGTGGTAGCCCAGGTGAGAAGTCATGCTGGCCTGCGGGTCTGCATCCACAAGCAAAACGGCCCTGCCGCTTTTGGCAAGGCCGATTCCCAGGTTGACGGCGGTGGTGGTTTTTGCCACGCCGCCTTTTTGGTTTACGATGGCTATTACTTCCAAATGGTTCCTCCGATCTGGATTCTCCTTCCGTAAAAACATTTTCAGTGTGTAACATTATGTGACGAGGTGGTTGGCGTGAATTGTCGATTGCCGGAGATAAAATGATGTGGGGTATGGTATAATAAAATTGGCTATTTGCATTTTAGGTAAACTGCGTGTTTTTGCCTGTTTACCTATGCTCTTAAATATATATGCAAATATGGAAGCCAGTTGTCCATCTTTTGGTACAGTACGATATGTATAATCTGTCTTGTAAGCACCTTGCGGAGGTACTTATGTCGTATATTTTTGTAGGGGCCAAAGATGATTATTATGACGCTACCGATAGTTGGCATGGATATGCATATCAAGGTAAAGTGTCTTTCTTTGTTGCTCTTAAGATACTGAACAAACTTTATCTGGAATCAAAGGTAGATGAAATTGGCAAATACTTTTTAGAAATTGAATGGTTGGAAGATTTTTCAATCCTATATTCAAAAGATGCTGTTCCAGAATATATTTCAATACATCAAGTAAAAGCTCGTATAAACAATAATGTTGAAGACTATTCTGATTCCCTTGAGAGTCTGGCTAGAAAATTATTTAAAAATCCCAACATTGAATGTGCCTATCTTCATACGGAAACAGAACTCGACTTAAAATCAAAGCCATGGCTTGATTCGGTTCGAGACACTGTTCATTCGTGTAACTCTGCAGTAAGTATGCTCAGAATAACAAAACAGCACATTACAGATACCGCACGGCAGGACTTACTATTAGAGCAATATGAGCAGGGGCGACAGGGGCGACGCACAAAATACGCAGGAAGCTTACTAACACATTACCGCGAGAAGCATGGTGTGCCACACAAGCTAATAAATAAGGCGACTTTGGTTCCGGCATTGAAGGAGTTTGAAGAAGAACTTGAGCAATGTGTCGATGATTTTAAGCGTGTCATCGACGACTCCGTATTCACAAAAATATCTTGCTATGACTATTTGCTGGATGGCCACTATAAGGGCTACTGCCCGGCAAAAGACATAAATACTTTGCTCGAAAGCGAAATAAATGAATATTATAATATTTCAAACTCCTTACCTGAGGTGAAGGGAGATACTAAATTCGGTGAGCGGGCTATTAAATTTCTGCTAGCTTTTCTTGATCAGCATATACTTGCGCGACATACAGGAAGCAGCGAAAAAAGAATTTGCTTATCAATAATCGATGGGCTATTACACGAACGCTCTATGATTGAGCGTAGTTCCGAATTTTATTTATACAACTTGAAGAGCGATTTCTATGAGTTGGCAACGAAAAACTGTCAATTATGCAAGGCGTCAAACCCGGTGGTCGAGTGTAATCATTGCAATGTGCCGCTAGCAGTTGAAAAAATCAGAAACTACTCAAATGAACAGTTTGAACATTTCTTATCAATGACATTTCCACATATCAATGGGAAACCTACGGAAGAAAGCGGATATAAAAAGTACTTACGACATGATAACGGGTATGAAACTCCGTTTTTTGAAATGCTCGAAAAGAACAGCCATATATTTTTAAGTGAAAAAATCCCTTTGAGTTTTGTTATACAGACAAACCAAAAGAAAGAACTACACCTCTTATCGACATTGCGATGTAGTCGTAGACCAGAACAAGAATTAGAATGGTTCTGCCGCAATATTATTGAGAATACTGATGTTGTCGAAATTCTGTATGAATACAATTCCATAGTATGTCAAGGGTTTTCCCCGACCACTCTTTCAAGAGGGGCCGGAAGTTTTTGGGAAATTATTAAGACCGAAATGGAAGAACAATATAGAGAGCATATTTATTACTTGAAAGATATTCAAATTATCCCAGTTGACAATTACTGAAAGAGAGTGTGTGAAATGATATACATTATTCGGAAACTTTTAAATGAGATGGAGTATTTGCCAAAAACAAGCTTCACTGTCAACTATGAGTTTGAAAATGAGCTTGAAAGCAGGCAAATTGATATGTACCCATTTGTCTCCACACATGAGAATGGTACTTGCATACTGGTCTGTTATATAGATGAGAAGAACTTTCTTGATATTGATGACAAAGAATTGATTATTAATATGGCTTCGGGCTTTAGAACTTGTGAGTGCTATGAGCCTGAAATGGATAAGAATACTTCACTTATTATATGCGTCAAGAGAAACCAGAACGCATCTGTATCTGTTGACAAACAACGGCGGCTAGAAGATGATCCTTTCTATTTTAAGAAATATGTTTTGATTCATTCAGAAGACGAGATTCAAGAGTTGAATCTGTATCTCAAAGGAAGTGACGATTTTCTTGATACTCTCAAGCGTTATATCTATGATAAAGACCATTTCAATAGTTATAAAAGTGAGCCGGAAAACAATCAATTATACAGTGTGATCACTAATCTAACCACGAAAATACCGATCTTACCTTTGGATGCAAGTAAAAGTTACGATTTACTTGATGTGGCGTCACATTTTTCCGAAAAATATGACCGTGAGTATACTGCGGCGAAACGCACTAATATTGAGAGAATAATCGATGCGATAAATAAATATCCTGATGATGAGACGCAAAACATTGAGAGACTTATTGACTTTTCACGAGGACTTGCTGCTATTTTTGAAGGAAGTGGGATATGATGAAATATCGCTTAAATAAGATTCAGTTGTCAAACTATAAGGTATTTGATAATCAAGTTATACAACTCAATGGTGGGATGAATATCTTTTCTGGTCCAAATGGATATGGAAAGACAAGTTTCTTTGATGCAATCGAATTTTTGATAACCGGTAATATGCGAAGGATTAAAGAAAATGATGCAATTGATGGAAAAAAGTCATATCGCACCAATTTTCTCGCGCGCAATCCGAGCAAAGATGTATTTATCAAGGGAGAATTCATAGCACCTGGGCCTTCTGGTGAGGAGACGTTTACAATTGTTAAAAGAGTTCATCAGGGCCGTGCGAGTAAATCTAATAACCCAAAGAGCCTGAAAGACATAACCACAACGTATATATTGAATTCATTTGATGATCCCATAGAAAAAGGTATGGCATACGAAGAACACCCGGCAAATGAACTAAGTAAATTGCTCGGTGATAATTCTCAGTCTCGTTATCAGACGATTTATTACATTGAACAAGAAGACCGCTTGAATTTCTTTAAGTTTAATGAGAAAGCGCGTGTAGACAATCTGGAATTTCTTTTTGGTATTAAGGATGAGTTAGATCGCGCCAAAGAGATAAATGATGCAATTAGTAAACTAAAAAAAATCGTGAAGACAATCACAAATCATTGCAAAATGTTAAGTGAACAACTTTCACCAGAAGATGCTGGTTCGAATACAATCGTGGAGGACTATTTTAGACTATTATCAATCGAAAAAAAATGGGATGAAAAGGATATTGTAATTAACACTACGGAAGAACGCGATGCGATCATACAAGAGTTGATGTCAATAAGAGTCTTTCAAGAGAACCTCACATCTTTTTTCGCAGATGACAAGAATCAGAAAATCTCACAATTACTAGAGAGTGAAGAAAAACTCAAATCCTATATTTATAAAGAACTTATTAATTCAAACAAAGAGATTTATGACGCTTGGATTACATCTTTTCTTTTTTGGTCTGCTCAGCAGAAACTAATTACAGAACAACAATATGATAAACTGGATTTTCAAACACTCGGCAACTATATTGAGTCTTCAGAAGAGATTGCTCTTTTAAAGCAAATCACTGAACTAGAGAAAACGTCTTCTAACGCTCAAAACTCTCTAATTGAATTAATCCGGTTGCGTGATGAGTTGCAAGTAGCATATCGAAAAGCGATTACAGAGGAACTCAATGCATGCCCTTATTGTGGGCAACCCTGGGAATCCGAAAAAATTCTTGACTCTATGTTTGAAAATCGAAAAGGTGAGCTATCGAGCAAAATGCAATCTTCTGGGAAAGAACTACTATTGCATAAGGAAAAGCTAAAACAGCGGATTGAAATATCATATCTTCCAGTTATTATTTCACATTTGGACACCGCTAAAGAAAATGAAATATTCACTTATTATAGCGAAAACCATAAACAAATAGAAAAAGAGGCAATTCCTGTTACTGCTCAACTTAAAGAACTTGGTATAAATTGCATTGTTGTAAGTGTCGATGCTGAGCGGCCTATAGCAAAGAATGTTGAAGCACTCATTGAGGTATTAAACAAAGCACAAGAGAAGGTATCAGATACCTATTATAGTTCCAATGAAAAATTCAACTTCAGCCAAGTATTTACATCTTTTTATTTAAACAAGGAAGACACAAAAAACACAACAATCAAATCAATTAACAAGAAAATCGAATACATCAAATACCGATTCATTGCTAATCAGCAGGACAAGCGCGAAAAGCTTACCGCTTTGAAAAATTTGGAATCGTTTTTAACTGAAAAACTTGATGGCCAACTATCAATCTATCAAAAATATTATGACGAGAGCATTGCCGAGTACCGTGAGCAAATAATTGCGGCCATCGAAATCCCTTTCTTTATTTTTAGCTCAAGAGTTTTACAATCATATCCAGAAGGAAGAGACATCTATAGGCATGGAGTGATTTTACAGACTAACAAAACATCGAAACTGAGTGTGGGCATTGACAGTATTAGGTTTGTTGCACCTGGAAAAGATCATGACATTTTATACACAATGAGCTCTGGACAGCTCTCTGGAGTGCTACTTAGCTTCACTTTGGCTCTTTATAAGACTTTTTCAGATGCAAAGCTTAATGCACTGTTTATTGATGATCCTGTACAAAGTATGGATGAGTTGAATATCATATCTTTCATTGAATTGTTGAAAAGCGAATTTTCCGATGTCCAGTTAATAGTATCAACGCATGAAGATTCATTTTCAAATTTTGCGCACTATAAGTATTTAAAGGCTCGTATACCATCGCAAATTATACGACTCAATGAACAGATATTGGTGTGATAGTCTAAATTACCTAATCTCTGATGTACTATGCGGTCTCGTAATTGCCCTTTAATCTAAATCTTGTTACATAATGTAACAAGATTCCAGCGAAGGCTTAGTTTAGTAGATTAGGGTGCGAGAGCCACCCCTTGGTAGTCCATATTGTTTTATTTTTAAGTGTGAGATTTTTAATCGCAAATATTGATTGTAGTCATTGCCAACTCTTGGTGGTTCACATCTAATTTCCAGTGAGGGCCTTGACAAAAGCAAAATCTCCGCTATCCGCTCGGCGGCAAGCTGCCCCGGCTCGTCTGCGTCCAAGCACAACACAAGAAAGAGGAAACAAAAGCCACACCCGCTGGGCAAACGCCCCAGCAGCCGGGCGTCCAGAAAAAAGAGGACGAGCTGGCCCTGGCGCCCACCGAGGCGCTGCACGGTTTTCCAGACCACCCCTACACGGTGGATGAAAACGACAATGACATGGCAAAGCTGGTGGACAGCATCCAGCGCGAGGGCCTTTTGGAGCGCATTGTGGTGCAGCGCCGCAAGGAGGGTGGTTTTGAGATACTGTCCGGCCACCGCCGCCACAGGGCCTGCCAGATGCTTGGCCTCAAGGAAGTGCCGGTGCTCATCAAGCACGGTCTGACGCAAGACCAGGCCATTTTGCTGATGGTGGACGCCAACCTCAAGCGCGAGAACATTTTGCCGCTGGACGAGGCCAAGGCGCTGAAGATGCAGATGGACGCCATGAACCGCATGGGCAAGCGCGACCCGAACGGCAAGCTGAAGCGCACCGACGAGGCCATTGCGGAAAAGATCAACAAAAACCGCATGTATGTGCAACGCAAGGTAAAGCTGCTGGATTTGGCGCCGGATTTGAAGAATGCCGTCAATGACAAGACGCTTTCCGAGACGCCCGCCTATGAGATCGCTTTCCTTCCTGCCGCCGTGCAGGAACTTTTTTATGACTGGATGATGATGGAGGACAGGGCGCCCACGGTGGCCCAGGCCATCGCCGTGCGCCAGCACCAGCAGGAGCTGGTGAAAACCACCGGCAAGGGGAAGGAAAAAGACGCCCTGCTGACCGAAGATCAGATCGACCGCATCATGAACGGGGAGCGCCTGGCCGAGATTTTTCCGCCCCCGGAGCCGGAAAAGGAAGAACAGGCACAGGCGGAAAAAGAAACGGCAGGGTCGCAGGCCCCCGCCGCTGGCGCGGCGAAGGTGGAAAGCCCCGCCGCCATCGCCGGACAGGTGCCCGCGCAGGGTGAGCAGGGCGCTGGACAGGCCCAGCCAGGCGCGGCGGCAGACGCCAAAGCCATCCCCTTCCAGACGGTGAACACCCCGGAGCCGGGCCGCTCCACTTATAACTCGGCGGCACCTGCCCCGGAACCCCCTGCGGGCCAGCCCGTACCGCAGGCCGGGCCGGCGGTTGATGCCACGAAATCGTATATCCGCACGGAATACATGGCCGAATTGCGCAAGGATAACGTGATTCTTCCCAAGGTGGAGATAAAGGGATATGTTTCGGGTTGCTACACCAACAGCGACTATGTGGCCGCCATCACTGCGGCGCTGGCGAAGGGAAAGGAACAGGGGGCAAAAGCTGTGGAACCCAAGCCTGCCCGCCCTTTGAATGCGGTCAGCACACCGACCACGGAGATCATCAACCGGGTCGAGGCGCGGGAGGTCGCTGAAAAAGCTGCCAAGACCCTGTCCACTCCGCCTCCGGCCCCGGAACCGCCCAAGGCGGACGCCAAGGCCCCAGCTACCTCGCCCGCATCTGCCGAACCGCCCAAGGCTGAGAAAACCACCGTCACCGCTTTGGCCAAGCCCGACCCACCCAACAGCGGCACCAAGGCGCTGGACGATTTTTTGAAAAATAAGCCACGTCCCGGCAAGAGCAAAGGCGAACCCGAAAAAGGGCCTGGCAAGGCAAAATGAAGATGGGCCATGTGTGACGCGACCTTGTAACATTATGTTACGAGGTTGAGATAAGTAATGCCGCCTAATTTAGCGGCATTACTTATCTGGTCATTTAAGAGCGCAAAGTACACTGGCATGAATTATTCGATAATCAGCAAAACAAGAACTGTATCTTTTGCAATCATAATACACTCTTCGATTACTTGATTATCCTCTGAATAATTCCATATACCCTTATTGGAAGTATGCAGTACTTGCCTTTGGGTGGGTGGATTTTCAATAATATCAGAAGCTAGTGATCCCGGTGGTATTGTTCTATCTAATCTCCCATATTCGATATCGTCGCTGTAAGCATGCCATTTTAATCCGCCTTTGTAGTAACACAATAAGATTTCATTCTGAGTTTTAGAGTTCTCTATACATCTAATGCCTGTCATTGTTAAGGATACTTCAAATTGCTTGGCAATAGCATTAATAGTTGACAACGTAACTGATTGTTTCGGGGGCAAGAGTTCTTTGACAAACTGACTAGGCAAAAGTATTTCTGCGGCAAAAGCGTTGGCTTCACTTTCAGACTCGCTGATTAGTAGATGCCTATTAAAAGCATTAATTATGCCTGAACAAATTTGAATAGTTTCGTTATTATGCAAAAAATAATGTCCCAACTCATGTGCTATAACAAATTTTCTGTGAACTCCACGTATATGACTTGAACAATAAATATATTTATTGAAATGATGGCTAATGTAATATCCATCATTTGTCAAAGGATGAATATCAATGAGATTGATGCCAAAGCGAATGCAAATGGCTTCTGGATGTAATGGATATTGAAAACAATAATCTTGCCGAATTTGACTTGCTTTATGCTCTATATATTTTTTATTCATTGTCTTTAAGAGTTTTTTCTATGATAGCTTTGTCTTGTTCACTAATTTTTCCACCTTTAGCTGCCATTTGTAATTGGTCTGATAAGGAGTCCGTATTCGAATACAAATCACTTGCCAGAAAACGCCATTCGCGGCCCACTTTTTGTGCTTTGATTCGTCCATCTTTAATCATATTATATACGGTCTGATTACTTACTCTTAATATTTTGGCCGTTTCACTTAAATTCAGATATTCACCGTGCTGTGGTTTTGGCGCGTCACTTTCAGACAATGCCTTTGCTAAATTCTCCATCATTTTAACTTCATCACTTGTATACACTTGTTGGCCGCACTCTTCACATTGATATGCTTTGATTCCCTTGACCACAATTGTAAAGTCTCCCCAACGTATCTCCTTCTCAATATCAATCGGGACCATCTTTCCTCCACAAGAATAGCACCTCATCAATGTATTATCTTTCATCTCAAATAACCTCACATTAATTAACAATTATTATGTAACACTATTTTATATTAAATGATGTCCGATTTTACGGACTGTTACGTGACTTCCTTGTGATTTTTTCACCATCGCGCTCCCACTCATTCCAATCAACATTAGCTGCTGTCAGTACAACGCATTCCGGCAGGTTGAGTGCAACAACAACGTAAAAATCATCGGTACGGTCGTAAATAACCAATCGAGGATTCTGGCCCACACGAGGCATTTGGTGTTCAATAAAGACACCGTTGCATAAGCAATTTTCTACTTTGGCTGTTTCAATCATGCGTTCGGCCATGCGCTCTTGTGCATGGTCAGTGTATATAAGGCTGCCACTTTGTGCGGCGCGCTTTATAAAAAGCATTCCCTTCTGTATGTCAGGGTTCCCCAGAGGTATTGTGTTTGGGCACATAACAGCCCCTCCTTGTATATTATCATCGGCGGAATTCTATAAATTATTATAAATTGTTATAATAAAAATGTCAATTACAATTTCCCATATCTAAAATAAACCTATTAAAAACATCTGCCATTGGCGGATGTTTATTTGGAGGAAAACATTGACCAAATACCCGTTTGCCTATGTGTGCGCACCGGGCAAGGGCGGCAATGCGGCGGAACTGAACAACATTCGCGAGTATTGCCGCCAGCTGTTTAAAGCGGGCTACCTGCCCATCGCGCCCGCACTGCTGTTCCCGCAATTTTTGAAGCCAAATGAGGAAGAACCGCATATCTTTGGCGGCATCCTGGTGTGTGCCGACTGCGGGCGCAACCTCCATTACCATTTCAACCAGCGCAACCACGACATCAAGTATTTTGTCTGTTCCAACTACAAGGGCAACCGGGGCACCTGCCAATCCACCCACTATGTACGGCTGGACTTTTTGGAGCGGGTGGTGCTTGGCGAAATTCGCCGCCTGACGCGGTACGTCACCCAAAACGAGGCCAAGTTTGAACAGGCGATGGCGGGTTACGCGCTGGACGTGAGGGAAGCGGAGCAGCGGCAGAAAAAGCGCGATTTGGCGGCCCTGCGGCGGCGCGATGATGAACTCTCCGCCCTGTTCGACAAGGCGCTGGCCGGGAACATGGCGGGCACCATATCGGACGTTCGTTTCAAAGAAGCGTCCGACCGCTACGACACCGAGCAGGCCGAGGTACGCCAAAACATCCGGGTGCTGGAAAAGGAACTGGAAAAAGAGCGTGACAGGGCCTTGACAACCGACGGATTCCTCGCCATCGTCCGCAAGTACACCCGCGCCCGCAAGCTGACGCCACGGATGCTGAATGAACTGGTGGAGCGCATCGAGGTAAGCCACGCCGAGAAGGTGGACGGTGTACACGTCCAGCGCATCACCATCCATTACAACTGCATTGGCACCATTGACATTCCCGCAGAACTGGAATTGCCTGTGCCTGACGTGGTGGTGAACACCCGCAAGGGCGTGATGGTGGCCTACGAGCCGGGAAAGGCGGTGGAGCAAATTGCCTGATAACAAGCCAAGGTGCGCCATATACTGCCGGGTGGCGCGTGACGATGAAGAAGCCCCCGGCGCGGCCATTGAGCAACAACGGCAAATCATTCTGGCGTATGCGCGGAAGATGGGCTACACCGAAACCGCCGAATACCTTGACAATGGGTACAGCGGCCTCAATGCAGACCGCCTCGCTTTTGCCAATCTAAACGCCGACATTGAAGCGGGGCGGGTGGATGTGGTGATAGCCAAAGACCCCAGCCGCTTTTGGCGGGATTTTGCCAGTGGGGGCCGGTGGTACAGCCACATGGACAAAAAAGGCGTGACGGTGCTTTGCCGTGACACACCGGGTTTCCAACAGGATATGCGGGAAATGCACACCGCGCTTGCGCCCATGTTCAAGCGCAAAAAGAAAAAGCAGGTACGGCATACTGTGCGCACGCCGCCCCCGCAATCCAAAGGCCACAAAGCCCGGTGACAAAAAGAAAGTGGATAACCTTACAATCCCGAAACTCGGTTGCTGTAAGATTATCCACACTGGTGCGGAAGACGGGACTTGAACCCGTACGCCATAAGACACACGCCCCTCAAACGTGCCTGTCTGCCGATTCCAGCACTTCCGCATCTCCTGTTTTTGCGCGCCGGTGCATTCCGGCCACGACGTATATTCTAGCACACCGGGTATTCTTTCGTCAAGGCTTGAAAAAAAAGCCCGCCGTATGAAAACACGGCGGGTACTTTTCTGTGAAAATGATGCTCAGTCCGCCTCGCAAAACGCGCGGAACGCAAGGTACGTGTGGTAAACATCCAGCTTCGACGTCACCTCGAACGGGGAGTGCATGCCCAGCACCGGCACGCCCACGTCCACCACGTCCACATTGTGCTTGGCCACAAACTTTGCAATGGTGCCGCCGCCGCCGGCGTCCACCTTGCCCAGCTCGCCGGCCTGCCACGCCACGCCTGCGTCGTTGAAAATTTTCGTCACCATGTGCATAAACTCGGCCGAGGCCTCGCTGGCGGAGTATTTGCCGCCGCTGCCGCCATATTTGTTCAGGGACACCCCTTTGTTCAGGAAAGAAGTGTTTTGCTTTTCAAACACGTCGGGAAACGTGGGGTCATAGGCAACATTCACGTCTGCGGACAGGCAGGCGGAGGCTTCCAGCATTTTGTGAAAATGGGCGCCGTGGGCGGCGCACAGGTCCTCAAGGAAGTAGAAAAAATACTCGCTGGCAAGGCCGGTGTTGCCGTCGGAGCCGATTTCCTCTTTGTCGCAAAGCACCACCACCGACGTGTACGCCGGGGCTTTTTTCTCCACCTCGGCCATCAGCGCGGTGTAGCAGCACACGCGGTCGTCCTGGCCATAGGCGCCTACCATGCTTTTGTCAAAGCCCACGTCCAGCGCCTTCGCCGCAGGCACAAACTCAATGTCGGCGCATTTGAAGTCGCCTTCCACCATGCCGTATTTTTCGTTCAACAGGCGCATGGTTTCCAGCTTCACGCGGTCTTTTTCGTCCTTGTCCGCATACGGCTGGGACCCTGTAAGGATGTTCAGCTCCTCACCTTTCAGGCCGTCTTTCAGGCTGCGCTTGTCCTGCTCCTTCGAAAGGTGAGGCAGCAGGTCCGTGATGGTGAATACGGCTTCTCCCGGTTCCTCGCCAATCACGATGTCCACAGCTTTACCGTCCGCCTTCACCACAAAACCGTGCATGGCAAGGGGCATACTGGCCCATTGATATTTGCGGATACCGCCGTAGTAGTGGGTTTTGAAGAAAGACAACTCCTCCGCCTCATACAGCGGTGTGGGTTTCAGGTCCAGGCGCGGGGCGTCCATGTGGGCGATGGAAAAACGCATGCCGGCGTTTAGCGGTTTTTTGCCGATAGTGGCCGCCATTACGGCGCGGCCGCGGTTCACGGTGTAAATTTTGTCGCCTGCTTTATACTTTTTGCCCTGCTCATACACCTTGTACCCAGCCTTTTTCAAAATGGCCACACTGGTGTCGGCGCATTCCCGCTCGGTTTTGGAATCGTTGAGGAACGCCTTGTAGCCCTCGCAAAAATCATAGGCCTTTTTCACGGTGGCGGGTGCGGCGTCGGCAGTGTGGCGCCTCGTTTCAAACAAGGTTTCGGAAAGCTTTTTTCCGGCGGTTTTCTCTTTCGGCATGATGGGTTCTCTCCGTTTCTCTGGTTTTATGGGGTGTTTCCCGATTTTTTCTTCTATGTTCAGTTCTGCCAGCACAGCGGCCGCATGTTCTTCCAGCGCCTGCTGGCTGCCGTTGTTTGCAATGACAAAATCGGCCGCGCGGCACAGGGTTGCTTCGTCCGGCTGGTTGGAAAGGCGGCGGGCGGCAGATATCTTGGAAATGCCGTCGCGCAAAATGATGCGTGTAACAGAAAGCTTGGGGTCGCTGGTGACAACGATGATCTTATCGCAGTGGGCCGCGAAAATGCCGCCGACGATCATGGCGCCGTCCACAAAAAACAGGCCTTGCCCATCCTGTCTTGCGTCCTCCGCCTGCCGCAGCACCTCGCGCAAAATGTGCGGGTGGGTGATGCTGATGAGCATCTCATTTTTCTTTGGCGAAGAAAAGGCTTTCTCGGCCAGTTTTTTTCTGTTCAGCGAAGAATCGTTATTTAGAATGTCGCCGCCAAAGGCGGCACACAGCTCTGCCAGGCAGGGCGTGCCCGGGGCGCACACCTCGTGGGCAACACTGTCGGCGTCACAGGCGGCATAGCCCCGGCGCTCGTAATAGCGCCGGACACTGGACTTGCCGCTGCCGGAACGGCCCGTGATGCCGATGATCCTGAAATTGCTCATAGCTGTTTCACCTTAAAGGCCGCCGCGCGCAGCAGGCGGTTGTATACGGCAAGGCCAACGCCCGTTTTCTCCGGCATGCGCGCAAAGGCGGTTTCGGCGCCGATTTCATCCAGCATACGCAGTGCCGCGAACAGCCCCGCCGCCTGGGAAGGCGCGTCGCCTTCCCAACCGTAGGCAATGGCGCCGCAAAGGCCGGGCAGCCGCTTCAGCTGTTCCTCCTCGCCCGCAAAGCACAGGGCAAACACGCGGCTGCTTTCTTGCGCCTCTTTTTGTGTTTTCGCGTAATCTGCCACATATTTTTCAAAGGCGGCAAACGTGCCGTCCAGAAGGGTGAGCGCGCAGCGCGGCGCGTAATGGCGGTATTTCATGCCGGGGCTCATGGGGGCCTCGCCGTCCGCCAGTGGTCGTTCCACGGCCTTTGCCAGCGCCACGGGTTGCCCGAGGGTTTCTTCCAGCTCTTCTTTCGTCACAAAGCCGGGGCGCAGAATGGTGGGCTCCCCTGCCAAGGACAACACCGTGGATTCCACCCCAACGGCGGAAAAGCCGTCGTCCAAAATGAGGGGAATCTTGCCGTTAAAATCCGCCCCTACATGGGCGGCGCTGGTGGGGCTGGGGCTGCCGCTGCGGTTGGCGGAGGGCATGGCCAACGGAAAACCCGCCGCGCGGATCACATCCCTTGCCACGGCCGAAGCCGGCACGCGCACGGCCACGGTGCCAAGGCCCGCGCTGACGTTTTTTGCCGCTTTGCCGCTGGAGGGCAGTACCAGCGTAAGCGGCCCAGGCCAAAAGGCTTCGGCAAGGGTCTCGGCCGCTGGCGGGACTTCTTTTACCAAACTATGCAAATCATTTAAATCCGCAATATGGGCAATGAGGGGATTATCCTGCGGGCGGCCCTTCACGCGGAAAATGCCGTCCACGGCAGCCTCATCCAGCGCGTTCGCCGCCAGGCCGTACACCGTTTCCGTGGGCAGGGCCACAAGGCCGCCACTTTGCAGAATAGCGGCCGCTTTCGCCACGGCGGCGGGCGAAACGGGCAGGGTTTCGGTTTGAAAGCTTGCCCGTTCCCCGCGCCGGGGCACGGCTTGGTTTGTCGCGCGGTGCGTCGCCGCACTTTCGGTTTTGTTTTTTGTTTTGTCTTCAGTTTTATGATTAGCTGGCAGTGTCATTTAATCTCCAAACAAGGGCCCGCATGGCGCGCTTTCACGCGTCGGCCGAGGCTTTCAGCTTTTCCGCCTGGTCCGCCGCAATCAGCGGGTCAATCAAATCGTCCAGCGCGCCGGAGAGGACGCCGTCCAACTTGTACAGCGTCAGACCGATGCGGTGGTCCGTCACGCGGCCCTGCGGGTAGTTGTAGGTGCGGATGCGCTCACTGCGGTCGCCGCTGCCAACCTGGCTTTTGCGCTGGGCGTCGATCTCGCTTTTTTGCGCCTCCTGTTTATTGGCAAGCAGGCGGCTGCGCAGCACCTTCATGGCCTTGTCGCGGTTTTTGTGCTGGCTGCGCTCGTCCTGGCACTCCACCACCATGCCGGTGGGCAGGTGGGTAATACGGATGGCGCTGGAGGTTTTGTTGACATGCTGGCCGCCCGCGCCGGACGCGCGGAAGGTGTCCACTTTCAAATCGGCGGGGCTTACATCGATGTCCACTTCCTCGGCCTCGGGCATCACCGCCACGGTGACGGCGGAAGTGTGGATGCGGCCTTGGGTCTCCGTGTCCGGCACACGCTGCACCCGGTGGGTTCCCGCCTCAAACTTCAGGCGGCTGAACGCGCCGTCGCCCTCCACGCTGAACTCGATCTCTTTCATGCCGCCAAGCTCGGTCTCGTTGGCGTTCAGCACTTCCACGGCCCAGCCGCGGCGCTCGGCATAATAATTGTACATGCGGAACAAGTTGGCCGCGAACAGGGCTGCCTCGTCGCCGCCGGTGCCGCCGCGAATCTCCATAATGACGCTGCGGTCGTCGTTTTCGTCCTTCGGCAACAGTAAAATCTGCAGCTCCCCCGCCAGCCGTTCAATTTTCTCCGCACTTTCGGCCAGTTCCTCTTTCGCCAATTCCTTCAGTTCGTCATCAAGGCCCGTTTCCGCCAGCATCTCCTTCGCCCCGGCCTGCGCCTTTTGGGCGGCGGTATATTCGTCGTAGGTTTCCACAATGGGCGCAAGGCTCTTATAATCCTTCATCAGCGTGCGATATTTGGCGGGGTCGCTGGCCGCATCCGGCTCCATCAGCCGGCGGTTGATCTCTTCATAGCGGCTTTTCACCGCGCTCAAATTTTCGAACATGGTACCATCCTTTTAACGGCGTCAGTCCCCGTTTGGCTGAACGACGCTCTTGATATTTTTCTCAATTTTCGCCCGCGGCACCATCACTTCATGGCCGCAGCCAGCGCATTTGATTTTAAAATCCGCCCCCACGCGCAGCACCAAAAACTCCTTCGCGCCACAGGGGTGCGGCTTTTTCACAAGCAATTTGTCGCCAACGTGAATATCCATTCTGGGCCTTTCACTTTACTTCCCACATGTGTTCCAGCAAATAATTATACATCAAATTGGCGAGGGGCGCAAACTGTTTGACTATTCCCCCGTCCTGTGGTATTATATTTGCGTAAATTAGCGGCTATGCGCCGCCTGTTTTTTGCAGAATTTTTAATAGCTGAAATGCTGTGACGAAGAGTTTCTTTCCATTTGCGCTTTCCCAAGAGAGCCGCTTCGGGCCGGGTTTCCGGCGGGCTGAAAAAGCGGCGCTGGCGCGGAAAAGATTGTCGCTTTCGAGCAGGCGCTGTGAACCTGTTTTACCAAGGCAAGCACCGCCCGTTTCCCGGCGTTAACGGGTTATGAAGATGGCCGCGCTGTATTTTCGCGGCAACTTGGGTGGTACCGCGGAATTTCCGTCCCTTGTGTTGAGTTTGTAAACGCAGCACACAGGGACGTTTTTTTATGCCGGGGTACTGCCCCGGAGTTTATCCCGATATTCTTAATCAAGCAGGAGTGACATTTCCCATGAGAGAACTGGCAAAAGTGTATGACCCGAAGGCCGTGGAGGACACGACTTACGCCTTTTGGGAAAAGGGCGGCTATTTTACCGCAAAGCGCGACCCGGACAAGCTGCCCTACACCATTGTGATGCCCCCACCCAACATCACGGGGCAGCTGCATATGGGCCACGCCATGGACAACACCTGGCAGGACATCCTTATCCGCTACAAGCGCATGCAGGGCTTTTCCACCCTGTGGCTTCCCGGCACAGACCACGCCTCCATTGCCACGGAGGCCCGCATTGTGGCGGCCATGCGCGAAGAAGGCGTGACGAAGGAGGACATTGGCCGCGACAAGTTTTTAGAGCGCGCGTGGGAGTGGAAACGCACCTACGGCGGCCGCATTGTGGAACAGCTGAAAAAGCTGGGCTCCAGCTGCGACTGGACGCGCGAGCGCTTCACCATGGACGAGGGCTGTTCCCTGGCCGTGCGCACCGTGTTCAAGCGCCTGTACGACGAAGGGCTGCTTTACCGGGGCGAGCGCATTGTAAACTGGTGCACCCATTGCCTCACCTCCATTTCCGACGCTGAAGTGGAGCATGAGGACCGCGAGGGCAAGCTGTATTATGTGAAGTACCCGATTGTGGGCAGCGGCGAGTTTGTGGAGATTGCCACCACCCGGCCGGAAACCATGCTGGGCGACGTGGCCGTGGCCATCCACCCGGAGGACCGGCGCTACAGCCACCTGCACGGCAAGCGTGTGGTTTTGCCGCTGGTGGAGCGGGAAATTCCCGTGGTGTGCGACGAATATGTGGAGCAGGACTTCGGCAGCGGCATCGTGAAAATCACCCCCGCCCACGACCCCAACGACTTCGAGGTGGGCCGCCGCCACGATTTGCCCGTGCTGAACGTGTTCACCGAGGACGGCCACATCAACGAAAACGGCGGCAAATACGCGGGGATGAACCTTGCAGAAGCCCGCAAAGCCGTGCTGGCCGATTTGCAGGCCGCCAATTTACTGATTAAAACGGAACCCCGCATGCACGCCGTGGGCACGTGCTACCGCTGCGGCAGCGTCATCGAACCGATGGTGAGCCTGCAGTGGTTCGTGGCCATGGACACGCTGGCAAAGCCCGCCATCGAGGCGGTGAAGGACGGCACCATCCGCTATGTGCCGGAGCGCTTCGCCAAAACCTACCTGAACTGGATGGAGGGCAGCCGAGACTGGTGCGTGTCGCGCCAATTGTGGTGGGGCCACCGCATTCCCGCATGGTACTGCGACGACTGCGGTGAGATCACCGTGAGCGTGGAACAGCCGGCGGAGTGCGCACACTGCCACAGCAAAAACGTCCACCAGGACGAAGACACGCTGGACACCTGGTTTTCCAGCGCCCTGTGGCCTTTTTCCACCCTTGGCTGGCCGGATGACACCGAGGATTTAAAATACTTCTACCCCACCAGCACGCTGGTGACGGCCTACGACATCATCGGCTTCTGGGTTAGCCGCATGATTTTCTCCGGCCTGCACCAGATGGGCGAAGCCCCCTTCGACACCGTGCTCATCCACGGTCTTATCCGCGACGAACAGGGCCGCAAAATGTCCAAATCCCTGGGCAACGGCATCGACCCGCTGGAAATCATCGACGAGTTTGGCGCGGACGCCCTGCGCTTCATGCTGGTAACGGGCTCCACCCCGGGCAACGACATGCGCTTTTCCTACGAAAAGGTGCGTTCCGCCCGCAACTTTGCCAACAAGCTGTGGAACGCGGCGCGCTTTGTGCTGATGAACCTGCCCGCCGGCTGCGAGCCCGGCCTGCCGGAGGAAGGCAGCCTGGAGTTATCCGACAAATGGGCGGTGAGCCTGTTCAACGAACTGGCGCAAAATGTGACGGAAAACATCGAGCGCTTTGAATTCGGCCTGGCATCACAAAAAATAAATGATTTTATCTGGGATGTGCTGTGCGACTGGTGCATCGAAATTTGCAAGCCGCGCTTTGCGGGCAATGACAAAAAATCCGCTGCCACGGCGGGCTGCGTGCTGGTGTGGCTGCTCACCGGTGCGTTGAGGTTGCTGCACCCGTTTATGCCCTTCATCACGGAGGAGATTTACCGCGCGCTGCCCAGTGCAAGCGACGGCGCAAGCGAAAGTATCATGATGGAAAGCTGGCCGCGTTTCAACCCGGCATTACAGTTTGAAGCGGAGCAGCGCGACTTTGGCGACGTGATTGAATTTGTGAAGGCCGTGCGCACCGTGCGGGCCGACATGAACGTGCACCCTGCAAAGCGCACAAACATCGTGATTGAGACAAAACGCAAGGCGGCGTTCAAAGCGGGCATTTCCACCATCCAAAAACTGGCCGGAGCCGACAATGTGATCATTGTGGAAACCTACGCAGACAACACCAAGGGCACGGTGCAGCTGGCCACCACCACGGCGCGCGGGTTTATTCCGCTGGCCGAACTCATCGACCCGGAAAAAGAGCTGGCGCGGCTGACAAAGGAAAAAACGGCCGTTGCGGCGGAGATTGCAAACCACGAGGCGCGCCTTGCCAACAAAGGCTTTACGGAAAAAGCGCCCGAAAAAGTGGTGCGGGACATCCGCGACAAGCTGGAAAACGCGAAGGAAAAAGCGGCCAAGCTGGAAGGGAGCATTGGGGCGCTTTCGTAAACTATGCAGCCTTGCGGCAGGTTTGTGAAGGCTAGCGTCCGCCGCAAGGCCGCCCATCCATAGGGACACAATTATATGAACTACACCGAAGCAGTGGCCTGGGTGCATTCCCTGGGGCGCCTTTCCACAACACCGGGCCTCGGGCGCATGCGGCGCCTGATGGCCGCCCTTGGCGACCCGCAGCGCCGCCTTGCCTTTGCCCATGTGGCGGGCACCAACGGAAAAGGCAGCACCGTGGCCATGCTGTCGTCCATTTTGGCCGCCGCGGGCTACAAAACGGGCATGAATATCAGCCCATATATTTTACGTTTTAACGAACGTTTTATGATAAACGGCGAAATGATTGCCGACGAGCGCCTTGCGGAGATTTTGACACGCGTACACGCCGCCGTAGAGGCTCTTTCCACTTCCGACCATATCATCGAGTTCGACGCCGTCTCCGCCGCCGCGTTTTTGTATTTTGCCGGGGAAAACTGTGACATCGCGGTAATTGAAAGCGGCATCGGCGGCCGAATGGACTGTACCAACGTCATTGAGAATACAAAGGTGGCCTGCATCACAAAAATCGGGCTGGACCACACGGAGATTTTGGGCGAAACCTATGCCGAAATCGCCTACCAAAAGGCGGGCATCATCAAGCCCGGCTGCGCCGTGGTGACATACCCGGAGCAGCCGCCCGAAGCGCTGGATGAGATTATCAAGGCGGCCGCCGAAATGGACGCGGAGCTGGTGCTGCCGTCCATGGCGGATTTCAACTTTTTCAAAAGCCGCCATTTTGAAAACCGCTTTAGCTATGGTGGGTATGACCTAAGCCTGCCCATGCCCGGCCGCCACCAGGCGCTGAACGCCTCGGTGGCGCTGGAGGCGGCGCTGTGCCTGTGGCGGCGCGGTTTTGATAAAATCACGGACGAATCCATCATCGGCGGCATTGAAAAAACGCGCTTCCCCGCCCGCATTGAAATCACGCGGCAAAACCCGCTTGTCATCGTGGACGGCGCGCACAATTTGGACAGCGCCACCGCCCTCGCCGCCACGTTGCTTGCCGCCGGCGCCAAAAACCTGACGGCGGTGGCGGGCATTTTGCGCGACAAAAGCGCGGATGACATCCTCGCCATGATGTCGCCGTACATCCGCACGTTGTACACCGTGGCGCCAAACAGCCCGCGCGCCCTCTCGGCCGAGGAGCTTGCCGCCATTGCGCGCAAAACCATGCCCGCGGGGAATGTGATTCCCTGCGCCGATTTGCAAAGCGCCCTGCAGGCGGCCGAGAGCGCGCCCGGAAACGGCGTTTTGGTGTTTGGCTCGCTGTACCTTGCGGCCCAGGCGCGGGAATATTTTACAGGTGGAAGCCATGACGAATGACTGGTTTTTGCGCACCGTCGTGGAGCCCATCACGAAAATGGTGGCGGCCATCATTTTCAACAAACCCGTGGAAATCGACGTGGTGGTGTTCGACGAGGACGGCGACGTGGGCGAAGAGGAGCTGCTGTTACACGCCTTAAAAAACCTGGTGTACGACGGCTGCCTGAACGAGGCAGAAAACCTGCTGTTTGAAAAAATAGGCGAAACAAAAAGCGAGCGCTATTTGAAAACAGCGCTCGACTTTTACGGAAAGCTCAACTCCATGAACGATGCGAAACTGGCCAGCTGCAACTTTACCCGCGAAGAAGTGCGGGACGGGTTTTTGCAGGTGCTGGCGATTTACGAGATCGACCCGAACGACTACCGGCCCGAGGGAACAGAACCGATTGTTTGAGTATGAATGCGCTTTTGGCGTACTAGAGGCATGCTTCGCCTTAAGTAAACAAAAATTCTACAGCTTTACATCCACAAACGCGCCGCCCTGTAAAACGGCCATGGAGCGGAAGCCCGCCCCACGCAGGGCGTCCACCGCCGCCTCGTAGCCATAATTCAGCGTGGCGGCGG
Organism: Oscillospiraceae bacterium; assembly: GCA_031551695.1. GTDB lineage: Bacteria > Bacillota > Clostridia > Oscillospirales > Ruminococcaceae > JAAYCI01. The sequence continues at coordinate 9,279 of JAVBNG010000060.1, read as the reverse complement.
CGTGGCTGTCCGCCGTGATGATCATCCGCGCTTTTTTGGCGGCCAAATGCTTTAAAATAAACGGCGCCGGGTACGGCGTTTCCCGGTAGCCCCTGCACATGGCGCCGGTGTTCACCTCAATGCACCCGCCATAATCGCGCATCCATTCCGCCACTTCATCCGCCGCCGCAAGGGCGGCGATTTTGTATTTGGGGCTTTCTTCGTCGAACAAACCAATGCCCGTATTGAACTTCACCACCAGGTCGAAATGGCCGCCCACCTCCGGGCGGTGGGTTTTTACATTTTGCAGGTAAGTCTCATAATACCGGCTTATCATCGCATAAATATCGCCGCCGAAGTGGATGTCCGCCATTTCGCGCAACAGGCGCGGGGCGGCATCTACGCAGCCGTATTCATAGGGGCTGTCCGGCAGGAATAGACTCGATTTTACGCTGTTTTCTTTGCTGATAGACGACCCGGCGGCAAACCGCAGGTAATGCACCGAGCCGACGACATAATCATAATCCTCGCGGCGATGCACAGGGGCGTAAAAATCCTGTTCCACGCCGCACAAAACGCCCAGCCGCCCGGCGAACTCCGCCTTCACGGCGGCCACGGCGGCGCGGTAGGCCGCTTCGTCTGTAATGCCGGGGCAGCCCGGGTCAAACGGGGCGGGCGAATGGGAGGAAAAGCCAATATCCGTAAAGCCTAGGGCCACGGCGGCCTCGGCCATTTCCCGCGGCGTGTTTTCGCCATCGCAAAACGTGGTGTGTGTGTGGACGTTTGAAATTTGTTTCGGGTAGCCGGCTGGAAAGCTCACTGCATCGTCTCCTGCTTCACTTTTTTGTCCACCACGTGGCGGCTTGCCAGCTCTTTCATAATTTCAGACGGCGTAATGCCCGTTTCCACCATCAGCACCAGCACGTGGTAGCACAAATCGGATACTTCGTATATAATCTCATCCCGGTCGTTCTTGGCCCCGGCAATGATGACCTCCGTGCTCTCCTCGCCCACTTTTTTCAGGATTTTATCCGCGCCCTTTTCAAACAAATAACTGGTGTAGCTGCCCTCCTGCGGGGCCTGCTTGCGGCCCTTCAACAGCCCGTACAGGCTTTCCAGAGAAAAGTTCTGCTGCTCCTCGTCTTTATACAGCAGGTTCATAAAGCAGCTTTCTTCGCCGGTGTGGCAGGCGGGGCCATCCTTGATCACCTTCACCACCACGGCGTCGCCGTCGCAATCAGCCGTTACGCTGACAACATGCTGCACATTGCCGCTGGTTTCGCCCTTGCGCCACAGGGTTTGGCGGCTGCGGGAAAAAAAGCAGGTGCGCTTTTCGGCGATGGTGATGGCAAGGCTGTCGGCGTTCATGTAGGCCACGGTAAGCACTTCGTTCGTGTAAAAATCCTGCACCACGGCGGGAATCAGGCCGTGTTCGTCGTATTTCAAATCTGTCAGTTGCATGGCAGTTTCTCCTTTGGCCGGTGCCCGGCCGATCATTATCGCTTGAGACCCAATGCGTCTCTTGCGCTCGGGTGCGGTGTTTGCGCTAAATGCGCATGGGTACGCCCTGCCCAGCAAGGTATTGCTTCAGTTCGGGGATGGGCACTTCCCGGAAGTGGAAAATGGAGGCCGCAAGGCCCGCGTCCACACCGGGCAGGCGGAACAGCTCGGCAAAGTGCCGCATATTGCCCGCGCCGCCGGAAGCGATGATGGGCAGCTTCACCCGGTTTGCCACGGCCTCCAGAAGCTCCAAATCAAAACCGTTTTTCACGCCGTCCGTGTCCATGCTGTTCACCACCAGTTCGCCCGCGCCGTCGGCCTCGCCCTTTGCGGCCCAGTCCAGTGCGTCAAGGCCGGTGTCCACCCGGCCACCCCTGGTGAAAATGCGGAACTTGCCATCCACACGCTTCACGTCCATGGACAGCACCACGCATTGGCTGCCGTAGCGCCCCGCCCCCTCGCCAATGATAGCGGGGTTGTCCACCGCGCCGGAGTTGACGCTCACTTTGTCCGCCCCGCATTTCAGCACGCGGTCAAAATCCGCCAGCGTGGAGATGCCGCCGCCCACCGTGAGCGGGATGAAAACCTCGGACGCCACCCGTTTCAGCACATCGGTAAAAATGCCGCGCTTTTCCGCCGAGGCGGTGATGTCGTAAAACACCAGCTCGTCCGCGCCCTGCGCGTTGTAAAAAGCGGCCAGGGCCACCGGGTCTTCCACGTCTTTCACGCCTGTAAAGTTAACTCCCTTTACAACACGTCCGTCGCGCACGTCCAGGCACGGGATGATTCTTTTTGCTATCATGGCCGCTCCGTTCTTTCGTATTGTTTCAGGCTTCGCCGCAGGCGGCCAGCGCCACCGCCAGGTCTACACTGCCGTCGTACAGCGCGCGGCCCATAATGGCCGCGTAAACACCGATAGCTTTCAGCGTTTCAATGTCTGCAAGGGACGACACCCCGCCGGACGCCGTAAACTTCACTTCTTCTATCTCCGCCAGCTTTTCATAGGCCGCCGCGTTCACGCCGTGGCCCGTTCCGTCCCGGGCGATGTCTGTATAGATGATATACTTTACACCAAGGGCGGCAAGCTCTTCGCAAAAGGCAAAGCTGTCCGTTGCAGAGGTTGCAAGCCAGCCGTCCACGGCCACCTTGCCGTCGCGGGCATCCACCCCGGCGGCAATTTTTTCGCCGCCATGCGTTTGCACCATGCGGGTGAAAAACGCCTTATCCTGCAGGGCTGCCGTGCCAAGAATGACCCGCCCCACCCCGGCGGCAAAGCAATTTTCCACGGCGGCCTCGCCACGGATGCCGCCGCCCAGCTCAATAAACAGGCCGGTACAAGCCGCAATTTCGGCCACAGCACCAAAATTCGCCTGCACGCCGGTTTTGGCACCGTCCAAATCCACCAAATGCAGGTGCTTTGCGCCCGCCGCTTCAAACCCTTTGGCCACGGCGGCGGGGTTTTCTCCAAACACGCTTTTCTTGTCGTAATCGCCCTGATACAGGCGCACCACCTGGCCGCCTAGCAGGTCTATCGCGGGGAATAGTATCATGGTTTCTCCTGAACATTTGATTTTTTAAATGGGCGCTTCCACAAACGCCCGCAGCATCCGCAGGCCGGCTTCGCCGCTTTTTTCCGGATGGAACTGCGTGCCAAACACGTTGCCGCGCTGCACCACACCGGGCACATCCACGCCATATTCACTGGTTGCAACCAGGCTGCTTTCACAATTTTTGGCGTAAAAGCTGTGCACATAGTAAAAATATTCGCTTTCAGTCGTGTTTTTTAGCATTGTGCTCTCCGGCCGGCGGAATTCCAACCGGTTCCAGCCGATGTGCGGCACCTTGTAGGGCCAGCCACCCGTGCGCAAGTCGGCCTCCAGCGGGCAAATTTCGCCTTGCAACAGGCCAAGGCCCGCCTTTTCGCCAAACTCGTGGCTTTTTTCAAACAGCAGCTGCATGCCAAGGCAAATGCCGAGCAGCGGCTTGCCCCCGGCGGCAAGGCGGCACACTACATCCCCGAGGCCCGTGGCGTCCAGCTTATCCTTCGCGTCGCCAAAGGCGCCCACACCCGGCAAAATCACGCGCCGGCAGGCCGCCAGCTCCTTCTCGTCCGCCGTCACCACGGCGGCCACGCCAAGGGCCGCCAGCGACGCCGACAGGCTGAACAAATTGCCCACGCCGTAATCCACAATTGCCACGGAATTCTTCACAAGATAGTCCCTTTCGTGGAGGGCACGTCGTCCGGCGCGGCGTCGTCGATGTCCGCCGCAGCCCCGAGCGCCCGGGCAAAGCCCTTAAAGGCCGCCTCGGCAATGTGGTGGCTGTTGGCCCCGGCAAATTGCTTCACATGCACCGTGGCGCCAAGTTCCCGCGCAAAGGCGGCAAAAAACTCCCGCACCAGCTCCGTGTCAAAATCACCTATTTTCTCCGTGGGCATCTGCAAATCGTAACACAGCAGCGCCCGCCCGCTGATGTCCGCCGCCACCAGCACCAGCGCCTCGTCCATGGGCAGGGTGATGCTGCCGTAGCGGTTGATGCCCGTGCGGTCGCCCAGCGCCTCGGAAAAAGCGCGCCCCAGCACAATGCCGCAATCTTCCACCGTGTGGTGGTAGTCCACGTGCACGTCGCCCCGGCAGGTTAGCGTTAGGTCAAAACGCCCATGTGTGGCAAACAGCTCCAGCATGTGGTTCAAAAACCCGCAGCCCGTGTCGATCTCCCGCACGCCGGAGCCGTCTATCTCCAGCGTGCAGCGAATTTCCGTCTCACTTGTCTCCCGTACCTGCCGCGACATCCGCATCTGCTTCACCTCATTTTTTCACTCTTCAAAACTTACACCGGGCTCCAAAAAGTTCCTCACTGCCTGCAAAAATTGGTCCATCTGGCCGTCTGTTCCTATTGTAACACGCAAATGGTCTTTTGTCCTCGGCAAATCCCACCGGCGCACGTAGATATGGCGCCCGCGCAAAAACCGGTACAACTCCGGCATACTTTTGCCCGCGTGGGTAACAAACACAAAATTGGCCATGCTGATTGTGCAGGTAAAGCCCAGTTTGCGCAGTTCATCCGTTACCCGGGCGCGCGTCGCCATAATTTTCCGGCGGCATTCGTCGTGGTAAGCCGCGTCCCGCAGGGTGGCAAGGGCGGCCTTCTGCGTCAGGGTGTTCACGTTATAGGGGTTAAAGCTGTACTTTACGCGGGCAAGATCTTCAATCAGGGCTTCGCAGCCCGCTGCATAGCCAAGGCGGCCACCCGCCAGCTGGCGGGATTTGGAAAAGGTGCCCACCACCAGCAGGTTTTCGTGTTTTGGCAGCAGGGCCACGGCGCTTTTTGTGCCGAAATCCACATAGGCCTCGTCCACCACCACAAGGCGCTCCGGGTTTTGCCCCAGCAGCGTTTCAATGGCTGCCAGCGGCAGCGCTATGCCCGTGGGGGCGTTGGGATTTGCGATGAACAGCGTTTTTTGCGTGTTCGCGTAGGCTGCAACGTCAATAGAAAAGTCATCTTCCAGCGGGATAATTTCGCTTTCCACGCCATACAGGCCGCAGTAAACCGGGTAAAAACCGTAGGTGAGGTCCGGAAAAGCAGCGCCGTTTGGGCAAAGGGCCAAAAAGCAGAAGGCCAGCAACTCGTCGCTGCCGTTGCCTGCCAGCAATTGGCCTTTTTGCACGCCAAGCTCCTTTGCCAGCGCTTCCACAAGATCGTTCGCGTCAGGCGGCGGGTACAGGTTCAGCGTGCCGGCCGCTTCGGCCACGGCGGCCGCCACCAGCGGCGAGGGCGCAAAGGGGCTTTCATTGGTATTCAGCTTCACCATATCATCGTCCCGCGGCTGCTCGCCCGGCACATAGGGGGCAAGGGCGGCAAGGCGGGGGTTCAGGAATTTTGACATGTTCGTTTCCTTTTTCCTATTTCCCTGCGCGGATGTCTACAGACCGCGCGTGGGCGTCCAACCCTTCCACACGGGCAAATTTTGCCACTTTATCGCCCACGGCGGCAAGGGCCTCCTGTGAATAATACAAAAAACTGGTTTTTTTTATGAAATCGTCCACGGAAAGGGGCGAATAAAACCGGGCGGTGCCGTTTGTGGGCAGGGTGTGATTTGGCCCGGCAAAATAGTCGCCCAACGCCTCCGGCGTGTTGTGCCCCAGGAACACGCTGCCCGCGTTTTTCACGGCGGGCAGCAGGGCAAAAGGGTCCGCCATGCAAATTTCCAAATGCTCCGGCGCAAGGGCGTTGGCAATGTCCATCGCCTGCTGTGCATTTTCGGCCAGAATGATTTTTCCGTTGTTCAACAGGGATTGTTCCGCAATCTCCCTGCGCGGCAGGGTGGCCAGCTGGCCCGCCAGCTCTTCGTTCACGGCGCTTGCCAGCGCGGCGCTGGTGGTAACAAGCACCGCCGCGGCGTTGGGGTCGTGCTCCGCCTGTGCCAGCATGTCCGCCGCCACCACAGGCGCTTTGGCCGTGTCGTCCGCCAGCACCAGCACGTCGCTTGGCCCCGCAATCATGTCGATGTCCACTTTGCCATATAGCATGCGCTTTGCCGTGGCCACATACAGGTTGCCTGGGCCGACAATCTTATCCACCTTCGGCACGCTTTCGGTGCCGAAACACAGCGCCGCCACTGCCTGCGCGCCGCCTACCTTGTATATTTCACCTACGCCGGCCACGCTGGCCGCCGCCAGAATGCTTGGCGCCACACCGCCGTTTTTGTCCGGCGGCGTCACCATCACAATGTCCTTTACGCCCGCAATTTTCGCCGGGATCACGTCCATCAGCACGGTGCTGGGGTAGGCCGCCGTGCCGCCGGGCACGTACACGCCCACTTTTTCCAGCGGGGTAATTTTCTGCCCCATCAAAACACCGGGTTTTTCCGCCATGGTAAAGCCCTGGCGTACCTGCTTTTCGTGAAAGACGCGGATATTGGCCGCCGCCTCTTCCAAAATACCAAGAAACTCCGCCCCCACTTCTTCACGGGCGGCGGCGATTTCCTCCATGCTCACCCGCAGGCGCGCCGGGCGCACACCGTCAAATTTTTCGCAAAAATCAAGCAGGGCCGCGTCGCGCCGCCGCCGCACTTCGGCAATGATCTCCGCCACGGCACCGCTCACGTCCGGCGCCGTTTCGTCCCGCCGCGCAGTGATAGCCTCCACCGTGGTGGTTTTCGCGTCAATGATCTCTATCATACTTCCTCCCGGATCTTTGCAAGCAGGTTTTGGATGGTAACGCCCTTGAACCGCCAGGACGCGCAGTTCGCAACCAGCCGGGCCGAGCTTTCGGCGATGTCGGCCGTTACTTCCATGTCGTTCTCTTTTAAGGTGGAGCCGGTCTCCACAATGTCCACAATCACGTCGGACAGGCCGATGAGCGGTGCAAGCTCCATAGACCCGTGCAGCTTGATGATTTCCACCTCGCGGCTCATGGCGGCGAAATAGCCGCGGGCAACATTCGGGTACTTCGTCGCCACGCGCAGGGGTACGGCTGTGTCCTCGGCAAAGCCACACGGCGCCGCCACGGCAAGACGGCATTTGCCAAGCCGCATGTCCAGCAGCTCCAGCACGTCGCTGCCGTTTTCCAGCAGCACGTCCTTGCCCACCACGCCGATGTCCGCCACGCCGTGCTCCACGTAAATATCCACGTCCGTGGGCTTTACAAGGAAGTACCGCACGCGGTTTTCATCGTCTTCAAACACCAGCTTGCGGCTTTCGCCCAGCACCCCGGCGCAGGAAAGGCCCGCCTTTTCAAACATGGCGTACACCTTTTCGCCAAGACGGCCCTTCGGCAGCGCGATGTTCAGGTACCCGCCGCCCTCGCCGCCGTTTTCAGCCTGTTCCTCCGCCCGCATAATTTCGTCCATGTACAGCGCGAAGCCCACGGCCCCCTGTGGTTTGCCAAAGCGGGCCATCAAGTTGTCGTAGCGGCCGCCGCCCAGCACATGGCGCGGCGCGCTTTGCACAAAGCCCTGAAAAATGAGCCCGTTGTAATACGCCGCGTCGTTGATGATGGAAAAATCGAGGCCGATGGCTGTAAACCCAGTTTGCTTCACAGCTTCGGCCAGCTGCGCCAGCTCGTCCAGCGCAGCCTGCGCTACCTGGGGTGCCCGGCTGCGCGGCAGGCCGGCCACGATGGAGCGGGCCGTTTGCAGGGCCTCGTCAAAGCCGCCGTTTATCTGTGTAAAGCGCACAAGGCGCTCCGTCTCCGCTTCGTCCAAGGCCGCGCTTTGTGCCGCCGCGCGCATGGCGTGGGGGCTTTTTTTCGCAAGCGCGTCCAGCGCCGCAGCGCGGGCTTCCGGCTGTGCAAACACGGCCAGCATGGCCTCAATCAGCTCCATATGGGAAAGGTCCAGCCTTGCCCCGCCAATGGCGGAAAGGCTTTTGGCGGCAAGGCAAAGCACCTCTTTTTCGGCCGCAATGCCTTCGCCCCCTACATATTCCACGCCCATTTGGTTGATTTCGCGGTACTCGCCGCTTTTGTTGTCCTTGCGGAACACGTCCGCCGCGTAATACAGCCGCCGCTCTTCGCCCGCCTTCGTGCTTTTCACGATTGATAGCGTCACGTCCGGCCGCAGGGCCATCAGCCCGCCGTTTGCGCCGGTGAAGGTGATGATATCGCCACTTTGCAAAAAATTTTTGTTCTGCATGTACAGGTCGTAATTTTCAAACCCGCCCACGCGGTATGGCTGGTAGCCGTTTTTTTCATATAAAGCGCGCAGGCTCAGCGTGGCAAGCTCCACTTTGGTAAGCGCGGGCATTTCCATCGGCGTGTTCCCCTTTTTCTCGTTATGGGTAACAGAATAACACACTTTACTACTTTAGTCAAGTAAATTAGTGAAGTGACTTTATCAGTCGCACATTTTACCCAATGCCGCCCGCCGTGGTTCCTGCCGTACTACAGTTCCACCGTCTTCGTAGCCACCTTCTCCAAAAACGCGCGGTCATGCTCCACAAACAGCATGGTGGGCTGCGAAAGGGCCACGGCGGCTTCAATCTGCTCCCGGCTGATCACGTCGATGTAGTTCAGCGGCTCGTCCCACACGTACAGGTGGGCGGACGTGGAAAGCGACGCGGCCAGGCACACCTTTTTCTTTTGCCCGGCGGAGTAATTTTCCATCGGCCGGGTGAAGGCCTCGCGCTCAAAATCCAGCTTGCGTAAAATGGCGAGGAACAGGCTGTCGTCCAGGCCCCGTTCCGCCGAAAAGGCGCGCAGGCCTCCCTGCAAAAAATCCGCGTTTTGGGGCAGCGTGCTGGTAACCAGCCCGCCAAACCGGCCGATTTCACCACTTGCCGGGACTTCTTCCCCCAGCACAAGCTTCAGCAGCGTGCTTTTGCCGCTGCCGTTCGGCCCGGCCACGGCAATGCGGTCGCCCACGTCGATGTCGAAAGAAATGCCGGAAAACAGCGGTTTTTCGCAGGGCATAACTTGATTGGCAGCCTCCACAGTTGCCACTGCACCGCCTGCGCCGCCCACCGCCGGGTAGCAAAACGCCACGTCCCGCACAGTAACAAGGCGCTGCTTGTCGCTTTCCAGCACCGGAAATTTCAGCGCCTCGGCGCTTTCCACATTTTTTAAAAGGCCCGCCTTTTCCTCTATCTCTTTTTCCCGCCGCCGCTCGATAGATTTCGAGCGCTGCATCATTTTGGCGGCCTGGTGGCCGATGTAGCCCTTGTCCGCCCCGGCGCTGCCGCCGCTGTCTGCCCGTTTGGCACCGGCGCCCTTTTTGCTTTTTTCCACCTTGTCGCTCCAGTGTTCGGTGCGCGCGGCGGCGGCTTTCAGGCGGCTGATGCTGGCCGTCAGCTTTTTGTTTTC
>JAVBNG010000066.1:0-10376 GCA_031551695.1 Oscillospiraceae bacterium | reverse complement strand
CGCTTTTAAAATAATATGGAGGTGTGATTTCCATGGGCACAAGGCGTTCCCGCTCCCGCCTGAAACCGGCGCAGTATTTGCTTCTTGCGCCAAGTACAATCATGCTGCTGCTGGCATTTTTCGTTCCCATTGTGTACCTGTTTGCGCTGTGCGTGTACCACGGCATTCCCGGCAGCGGGCTCATCGACTATTCCAACCCTAACATGGACAACTTCGTCCGGTTTATGGATCCCTATAACCTGAAAGTGCTCTTACGCACGCTGCGCATCGCGTTTATGGCAACGGTAGTGGCCCTTGTTGTGGGCTATCCCATCGCTTTGTCCATGACGAAGGGCAGCAACGCAAAAAAAGGCATCATGCTGGCGCTTTTGCTCACGCCGCTGGTGACGAACGTTGTGGCGCGCACCTTGGGGCTGATGATTATTTTCGGCAACAACGGCCCGGTGAACCAGGTCATCAAAATGCTGGGCTTTTCCGGCATCAAGTTCCTCGGCGAGGAGTTCGGCATTGTGCTGGGCCTGGTGCAGGTGTATACGCCTTACATGGTGTTGTCCATCAAGGCGGTGCTGGAAAACACGAACTTCAACTTGCAAGAGGCCGCCCGAGACCTGGGTTGTTCCAAATGGCAGGCATTTTGCAAGGTCATTTTGCCCCTCAGCATGCCCGGCGTTGTGGCGGGCAGCCTATTTGTTTTCCTGCTCAGTTTCAGCTCCTATATCACGCCAAAGCTGATGGGCAAGGGCGGCATCATGACCATGTCCATGTATGTGTACCAGCAGGGCATGGGCCTGATGGACTGGCCCTTTGCCGCGGCGGTGGCCATCATCCTGCTGCTGGTTAGCCTTGTGCTGGTGACGCTGTACAACAAGATGACCTCGCGCATTGAGCGCATGAACGACCGTACGGGCATCTACCGCAACGCCAACTACACAAACGCGTGGCACCAGTTCACCACAAAAATCAAAGACTTTTTCTACGACATTTACGCTTCCATCATGCGGAGACTGGAAAAATCAGACGGCATGCGGAAGTTCCTTGCCGGGTGCAGCACCGGATTTGAGAAGGTGGGTACCGTTCTTGTAAAAGTGCTGGTAGTGCTGGGCATCGTCTTTATCATTTGTCCGCTGCCCATCGTCATCATTAGCTCTTTCACAGAGGCGAACCTCGTCTACTTCCCGCCGCAGGGCTTTTCGCTCAAGTGGTATATCGGCCTTGCGAACAAGACGGAATACCTCAAAAGCTTCTTCGTCAGCCTGCGGCTTGCCTTTTTTGCGGTGGGTGTGGCGCTGGTGTTTGGCACCATGGTGGCCGTGTCCCTCACGCGGTTCAAGTTTCGCTTCACCAACGCCCTGCGCACCTTCTTCCTTTCGCCGCTCATGGTTCCCGGCGTCATTTTTGGCCTGGCCGCGGTCCGCTTTGCCGCGCGCATCGGCTGGAACGCGTCCTTCCGGGCCCTGCTGTTCGTGCACATCATCATTTGCAGCACCTATGTGATACGCACCGTGCTCTCCAGCCTCATCGGCTTCGATGCGTCCATAGAAGAGGCCGCACGCGACCTTGGCGCATCCCCGTGGCAGACGTTCTGGAAGATCACGTTCCCCATCATCCGGCCCAGCATCATCGTGGCGGGGCTGTTCAGTTTCATCACATCCCTCGATGAGACGACGGTGAGCGTGTTCCTGGTGGGCGGCCAGTCGGTAACGCTGCCTGTGCGTATTTTCAGCCAGCTGGAGTACGGCCTCGAGCCTACCATCACCGCCATTTCCAGCCTGCTGGTGATATTCGCCCTGATTATATTGCTGGTGATCGACCGGTTGATTGGCCTGAACAAATTCAAAATTTGACGGAAGGAAGGACCGCTTGCAATGGCGCAGCTTGAAATAAAAGGTCTCTGCAAAAGTTTCGGGGCCGTGAAAGCAGTAGACAATGTGGACCTGACAATCGAAGAAGGGGAAATGCTCTGCTTACTGGGGCCCTCCGGTTGTGGAAAAACCACATTATTACGAATTTTATCCGGATTTTTGGAGCCGGACGCAGGAACGGTGCGGATGGGCGGTGCGGACGTGACGGCACTGCCGCCGGATCGCCGTCCCACGTCGCTGGTGTTCCAAAGCTATGCCCTTTTCCCGCATTTGAACGTGTTTGAAAATGTCTCTTTTGGCCTGCGGCTGAAGAAAATGCCCAGCGCCCAAATCACCGACAGGGTGATGAAAGCGCTGGTGCTGGTGGGCCTTGAGGGGCTGGACAAACGGGCCATCACCCAGCTTTCCGGCGGCCAGCAGCAGCGCGTGGCCTTGGCCCGCGCGCTTGTGATGGAACCAAAGGTGCTGTTGCTGGACGAGCCGTTGTCAAACCTGGACGCAAAACTTCGCGTGGAAACGCGCCAGCAGATCCGCCGTCTGCAGCAAAGGCTTGGCATCACCGCCGTTTTTGTTACACACGACCAGGAGGAAGCCATGTCCATGGGCGACAAGATCGCCATTTTGAAAAATGGCTCATTGCAGCAGATCGGCAGCCCCATGGAGCTGTACCGTAACCCCGCCAACAGCTTTGTAGCCGGTTTCCTTGGCACGCCCGCCATGAATTTCATGGACGCGAAAAGCGAAGGCGGCGTGCTTACCGTGGGCGGCGTGTGTGTAAACGGCCTGCCCGCCGTCCCGGCGGACGGCACCTATACCCTTGGCATCCGGCCGGAAGACATTGTCCTTGCGCCGAACGGCCAGATGACCCCCTTGCGCGCCAAGGTAGACCAGATAGAGCTTTTGGGCGACCATGCGCTTGTTTACATGACATGGGAAGATAAGCCCATCTGCTGCCATATGGATATCCCCGAGCAATTGGCCGAGCGGGAAGAAGTGCAGTTCACGCTGGATTTGAAACGTGCCAAGCTGTTCGACCCGGACACCGGGGCTGTTTTTGCGACGCCCGCCTGACGGTTGCCGCGTGTTTTAACAAGAACTAGAGTTTATAAGAAGAAAGGAATATACATTATGAAACGACTGAACCGCATTTTTAAACCGGACGGCAGGACCGTGATTATCGCCATGGACCACGGTATGGGCATGAACGTGAACCCGGCGCTGGACCGCACGGGCGAGATATTGAAGGCTGTTGTGGCCGGCGGCGCCGACGCGGTGCTGGTTTCCCACGGCATTGCTGCCAAATACGCGGATATCCTCGGGGATATCGGGGTTATTCTGCGATGTGACGGAGGTTATTCCGCCATACCCAGCGCCGCCGGGGGATATCCCCGCCTGCTGTTCAGTGTGGAAGACGCCCTGAAGGTGGGCGCGGACGCGGTGGCCTGCAACGGCTTTCCCGGCACGCCGGACGAGCAGGAGTGCATGAAAAACGTGGCCACGCTGGCCGCCCAGGGCCGTGCCTGGGGTGTGCCCCTGATGGCCGAGATGCTGCCGGGCGGCTTTGGCAACGACGTGCCGAAAAACGTGGAGAATGTGCGCCTTGCCACCCGCACAGGCTGTGAATACGGCGCAAGCATCATCAAAACCACATACACCGGCACGCCGGAGGAATTCAAGCAGGTCATCGACGCGTCCTACCAACCGGTTATTGTGCTGGGGGGCGAGGCCACCAGCGAGCTGCCCGCATTGTTCGACTGTATTGAAAAGGCCGTCGGCGTGGGCGCGGCGGGTGTTGCCATCGGCCGCAACGTTTGGAAACACAAAGACCCCGAAGCGGTCACCCGCGCCTTGGTGGATTTGGTCCATGGCAATAAAAAGGCGTTTGAAATCAAGGGCTTGGAGGGGTGAATGGCATGATCCCAGAGGAAATGAAAGTTATCGCTGTGGCGGCGCCGGGCAAAGCGGAAGTGATGCAAGTGCAAACGCCCGTGCCGCAGCCGGGCGAGGTGCTGGTCAAAATTGACACCTGCCTGCTGTGCACCTGGGAACAGCGTATTTACCGCGATGGCGCAGGTATGCAGCTTCCCTTTATCCCCGGCCATGAAATTGCCGGAAGCATTGCCGCCATCCCGGACGGTACGGTCACATCCTTCAAAGTGGGCGAGCGTGTAACGGCGAAAACGCTGGACAGTTGCGGCCACTGCGAATTTTGCTACCGCGGTGAAGACAACAACTGCATCGGTACCCCGAAAAAGCGCTTTTACAACGGAATTGCCTCTTCCGGCGGGCTGGCGCAGTTCATCGCCCTGCCCGTAAGCCGGGTGTATTACCTGCCGAACCAGGACGTGGCGCCGGAAATCGCAGCCTTTGCGGAGCCCGTGGCCTGCTGCCTGCGCAGTCTGGACCGCGCGGATATCCAAATGGGCGAGGACGTGGCAATCGTCGGCGCGGGCATCATGGGCCAATTGCACAATTTGCTGGCCAAAAAGCGGGGCGCGCGCACCATCCTTGTGGACATGGATGACGCCCGCCTTGCACACGCCGCCCAAAATGGTGCCGACGAGGTGCTGAACGCGAACAACTGTGACCCGGTGGAGGCCATCCGCGAGCTGACCGGCGGCCGCGGAACCCATGTGGTTTTCTACACCATTTCGTCCCCCAAGCTGGCGGAGGAATACCTGAAAGCGCTGGGTAAGCTGGGGCGCATGGTCTACTACGGCTCCTTCAACCCCAAGGATCCCATTCAGGTAAACCCCAACAACATCCACTATACGGAGCAGGTCATCACCGGGGCGTACAGCCCCACCAGCAAAGGATTTTGGACAGCCTCCCGCCTGCTGAGCTACGGGCTGGTGGACGTGCGGCTATACCTTTCCGGCATGTACGGCCTGAACGACGCGAACGCCGCCTTCCAGCGCGCCATGTCGCCGGATACCTACCGGATCGGCATCAACCTGTGGGACGAAAGCTGAACCATCCAATAAAGACAAACGGACGTTTCATGTTACGATGAAACGTCCGTTTTTTATGTATTCTAACCTCCGTGTTTATACATGGGGCTAAATATGATATTTTAGGTCCGGACTCACACCATGCCCTGATTCCATTTGCGACTGTGACAAAAATTTGGTTGTAGAGAAAAGTATAGTCTTGCCAAAGTATCTCAACTGTGATAAAATCATGTGCGTAGCGGTTAGTCTTTGCTAACCATGCTGTTTTTACCAATACCATGAGTGAAGCCCGTTATTGCGGGCATTTATTGGTCCTATCGGTTAGCTATTGCTAACTGATCAGTTATTTCCAATTCAGGAGGAACCATAATGAACCGGAAAACACGCAAGTTGAAAACGAAAGACCTGATTGTGGCCGGCGCTTTTGCGGCGCTGTACCTTGTGGTGCTGATGTTCGGCGTCTCGGTATTGGGTTTTGTGCCCGTCCTCTACCTGGCGGCGCCGTTCTTTGTGTCAGTTCTTCTTGGGCCGGTGTACATGCTGTATGTGATGAAGGTGCCGAAAACCGGGGCCATCCTGATTCTGTCTGTTCTGGTGGGGCTGCTCACCAGCATGGGCGGCATGTGGTTTTCGCTGGTATGGGCGCCGGCGCTTGGTCTTGCCGCGGAACTGATTGCGCGGGCCGGGAAATACGCGTCTCCCAAACTGTACCATGCCAGCTTTTGTGTGTTTGCCTGCACCAACATGGGGCCGTTTTGGGGCTTGATTTTGGCGAAAGACGCGTTTCTTGCCTCCTGCGTAGACTATTACGGCGCCGAGTACGCCGCTGCCATTGATGCGCTGACGCCGGGCTGGATTGTACTGGTGTTGCTTGCCATTGCACTGATTGGAGGCTTCTTTGGCGGCGCGTTGGGCCGCCGGCTGCTGAGTAAGCACTTTAAAAAAGCGGGGGTTGTGTAGCATGCAACTGGCGGCAACTTGCCAAAAAACAGCCTTTGCCTTGGACCCGCGCACAAAATTTGCACTGCTTTTTTTTGTGGGCTATTTCACTTTCACCGTGCCGCGCCTTTCGGTGGAGGCAGGGGTCTTCTGTACGCTGGGCCTGCTTCTTGCCCAGAACAGGCAGGGGCGTACGGCCGCAAAGTTCGGCATCGCTTTTGCAGTGATGGTGGCTTTGGACATGGGCCTGTCGCCCATGATGTCGGGCACCGCCAGCTTCCTGTTCAACACGCTTGTGCGGCTGGCGCGGCTTTTGTTTCCCATCTACCTCGCAGCCATCCTGCTGATACGCACCACCACGGTGAGCGAATTTATCGCGGCGTTCCGCAGGCTGCACCTGCCTGACGCCGTCATCATCCCGCTCTCGGTGATGTTCCGCTTCATCCCCACCGTCACTGAGGAATGGCACTCCATCCGGGACGCTATGCGCTTTCGCGGAATCGGCATCTCGGCGAAAGCCGTGTTGAAGCGGCCCGTGCAAACACTGGAGTATATACTCGTCCCGCTGCTTATGTCCACGGCCACTATATCCGGCGAATTGGCGGCGGCCTCGCTGGCACGTGGGCTTGACAGCGGCGCGCTGCGCACCTGCATAACGCAGGTGCGGATGAGACCTCTCGATTACGCGCTGCTGTTAGGTTGCGTGTGCCTTGCGGTGGCCGGGGCCTTGGGGGTGACGTGATTGATTGAAATGGAGCATGTGAGCTACCGCTATGGCGAGGACAAAAACGCGCCGGACAGCCTGCGGGATGTTTCCCTGCGGGTGGCGGGAGGCGAATTTGTGGTGCTTTGCGGCAAAAGCGGCTGCGGAAAAACAACGATCACCCGCCTAATCAACGGCCTGATTCCGCACTATTACGAAGGCCGGCTGCAGGGCGCCGTGCGTGTTGGCGGGAAAGGCATCCCCGGCCAGCCCCTGGCCAAAACGGCGCGGCAGGTGGGTTCTGTATTCCAAAACCCACGCAGCCAGTTTTTTAACGTGGATACCACCAGTGAGTTGGCCTTCGGCTGCGAAAACCTGGCAATGGAACCGGAGCGAATCACACAGCGCATTGGCGCCGCCGTGGATGCGTTTGGCCTGGAGGCCCTCCTGGGCCGGAGCATTTTTGAGCTTTCTGGCGGGGAAAAACAGCGCATCGCCTGCGCGTCGGTGTGTGCGGTAGACCCGGATGTATTTGTGCTGGACGAGCCGTCCTCCAACCTGGACGCGGCCGGTGTGCACAAGCTGCAAAAGGTGCTGGCCACCCTGAAAGCGGCCGGGAAAACCGTCGTTGTGTCCGAGCACCGGCTGGCATACCTTGCCGAACTGGCGGACCGGTATATCCTGCTGGAAAACGGCAAAATCAGCCGGGAGTACGGCGTGAGGGAGGTGGAGGCCCTCGGGCCGGCCGGGCTGCAAGCGGCGGGCCTGCGGACGCTGTGGCCGGAAGCCCTGCAACCGGAATCCCCGTTTACGGAGGCGCTTCGCCCGGCACCTCCGCCCGCGGAGTTTCCGTCCTCGTTCGCACAGGCGCAAAATGACTGTGCGCAGGCCATTTCAATAGAAAAGCTGCAATGCAGCTATGGCGGTAAATCCGTGCTGGACATCGACCGCCTCTCCTTTCCGGCCGGTGGTGTCGTCGCCGTCATTGGACACAACGGTGCCGGCAAAAGCACCCTGGCCGGGTGCCTGTGCGGCATTGCCAAATGCAATGGCACCGTGCGGGTGGACGGCAAACTTCTTTCCGCCAAACAGCGGCTGCAAAAAAGCGCCATGGTGATGCAGGACGTGAACCACCAGCTGTTCACCGAAAGCGTGGCCGAGGAGCTGGGGCTGAACCTGCCCGAGCAGCGCAAACAGCTTGTGCCAAAAACCCTCTCCGCCCTGGGGCTTGCCCAATATGCCGCCACCCATCCGCTGGCACTGTCCGGCGGGGAAAAGCAGCGGGTGGCCATCGGCAGCGCTGTGTGCGCGGGCAAAGACATCCTCATTTACGACGAGCCCACCAGCGGGCAGGACTATTTGAACATGCGCGCCACCTGCGGCCTGATTCGGAACGCAGCGCAAAACGCCCAGCTTTCCCTTGTCATCACCCACGACCTTGAGTTTATCCTGGGGTGCTGCACCGGCGTTTTGCACCTGGCCGGCGGCAGGGTGGCGGCGTATTACCCACTGGATGCGACTGGAACGGAGAGGGTGAAACAGTATTTTACACAGCATAGAGAGGAGCCGGAAATGTTGAAAACGAAAGAAAAAAAGCAGAGTGGCCTTGCGCAGGCCATCGGCTATGCGGGCAGGCGCAAGCCCCTGATCTTCCTGGGCTGCGCCCTGTCCGCCGTGGCGGCGGTATTGGGGCTTGTGCCATACATCTGTGTGTGGCTGGTTGCAAGGGACGCTCTGGCAGTGTTCCCCGATTTGGCGGCCGCGCCGAACCTGGCCCGCTGGGGCTGGATGGCCGTATGGTTTGCCGCAGCCAATGTGGTGGTGTACTTTGCGGCGCTGATGTGTACGCATCTTGCGGCTTTCCGCACTGCACGCAATATCCGAAACGCGCTGATGCGCCATGTGGTGAAACTGCCGCTGGGCTTTTTTGTGGGCAACCAGTCGGGCCTTTTGCGCAAGCAAATCGATGAAAACGCCGGGCTTACCGAGGATATGCTGGCCCATAAGCTACCGGATTTGACGGCTGCCATCATGACGCCCATTGCCGCCATTGCATTGCTGTTCGTGTTCAACTGGGTGATGGGCCTGTTGTGCCTTCTCACCATGCTCATTGCCATCATCACCATGTTGATGATGATGAGCGGCGACAACGCCAATTTTTTCCACCGCTACCAGCAGGAGATTGAAAAAATGAGCGGCGAGGCCGTGGAATATGTGCGGGGCATTCCGGTGGTGAAGGTGTTCCAGCAGACGATTTACTCCTTCAAGGCGTTCTATAACGCCATCCTGTCCTATTCCGACCTTGCCGGCAAATACGCCATGAGCTGCCGCACCGGGCAAACCATCTTCCTTACCTGCGTGCACGGGGCGTTTGCGCTGCTTGTTCCGGCGGCGCTGCTACTGGCCTCTGGCGGCAATGTGCTTGCCGTGCTGGTCAACTTCATCTTCTACGCCCTGTTCGCCCCGGCCTGCGGCGGCATGATCAACCGCATCATGTACGCCAGCGATTCCATCCGCCAAACCCAGGAGGCCATGTTCAAGCTGAATCGCATCCTGGACGAAACCACACTGCCGCAGGCGGCGGCGCCCAAGATGCCGGTTGGTGCCGGCGTCGAGTTCCGGGATGTAACCTTCACCTATCCCGGCATGGAAAAAGAGGCCCTGAAACATGTGAGCTTTTCGGTGCCGGAGGGGGGCACCGTGGCGCTTGTCGGTCCCTCCGGTGGGGGGAAAACCACGGCGGCCAGCCTGATTCCGCGCTTTTGGGACGTGCAGGGGGGCGCCGTGCTGGTGGGCGGTGTGGACGTGCGCGAGGTTGCGCAGGACGCGCTGATGCGGCAGGTGGCCTTTGTGTTCCAGGATACCAAGCTGTTCAAGAAAAGCCTGTACGAGAACATCCGCACCTCCCGTCCGGATGCAACGCGTGAGCAAGTGCTGGCGGCGGCCCGCGCCGCCCAGTGCGACGATATTTTGGAAAAGCTGCCGGACGGCATCGACACGGTGGTGGGCACCAAGGGCGTTTACCTCTCCGGCGGCGAGGCGCAACGCATCGCCCTGGCACGGGCCATTTTGAAGGATGCACCCGTCATCGTGCTGGACGAGGCAACGGCTTTCGCCGACCCGGAGAACGAGTACCAGATTCAAAAGGCGTTTGAGGAACTGACGCGTGGGAAAACGGTGCTGATGATTGCCCACCGCCTGTCCACCATCCAAAATGCCGACCAAATTTTGGTACTGGTCGGCGGCGAAGTCATCGAGCGCGGCACCCAAGCCGAGCTGCTGGAACAGCAAGGCAAATATGCCGCCATGTGGGCGGACTACCGGCAGGCGGCTCGGTGGCAGGTTGGCGCATTGGAAGTGGACAAGGAGGCGGCGGTATGATCAAAAAAATACAGCATGTGTTCGCCCTCAGTGAGCGCGGCGCAAAAGACCTGGTCAAATCCACCCTGTGGACGGTGGCCTGCAACCTCAGCCTGATGCTTCCCGTCTGGGTGATTATGGCCACCATCCGGCATCTCTTGAACAGCGCGGAAACCGGTGAAAGCCCGATGACGAACTTCTGGTTCTACACCGGGGCCGCGGTGCTGGTGCTGGCGGTATTGTTCGTGTTGCACTACTTCCAGTACGCGGCGTTGTACAACGCCACGTACCTTGAAAGCGCAAACCGCCGCATCGGCCTGGCCGAAACCCTGCGCCGTTTGCCCCTGTCCTTTTTTGGCAAACGGGACCTGAGCGACTTGACCTCCACCATGATTGCAGACTGTGCCCACCTTGACATGATGTTCTCCCACCACATCCCCGTGCTCATCGCGGCCTGCATTTCCACCGGGATCTTCGCTGTCATGATGCTGGTGATGAACTGGCGCATGGGCCTTGCCGTCCTGTGGGTGGTGCCTGTGGCCGTGGCGCTGACGGTGGGCA
>JAVBNG010000059.1:0-37192 GCA_031551695.1 Oscillospiraceae bacterium | reverse complement strand
CGCGCCGGTTTTGGACGTGACAAGACCCACCGTGCGCGGGTGGCGCAGCAGGGGCTTTTTGTGCTCCGGCGCAAAAAATCCTTTCGCGTCAAGCCGCTCCTTCAACCGCTCGAAGGCCAGATGGATGGCGCCCTCCCCATCCAAAAACATCCACTCGGCGTACATCTGGAACGCGCCGTCCCGCTCGTACAGGGACACCCGCCCACGCACCACCACACGGTCGCCGTTTTTTGGCTGAAATGAGAGATTGTCCGCATGGGAGCGAAACAGCACCGCCTTTACACCGGCTTTTTCGTCCTTCAGCGTAAAATAGCAGTGGCCTGTTTTAAAATGCCGGTTAAAATTGCTGATTTCCCCCCGGATGGCCACGTCCGTCACCACGGGGTCTGTTTCCAGCAGCGTGCGCACATAGGCGTTCAGCGCCGACACGGTGATGGTATTGTCATGGTTCACGCGCCGCACCTCCCGTTTTGCCACCCAAAATGGCCACGCCCACGGCATTGTCCGCCGCATATTCCGGCGGCGCGAAAAATACATCGGATAGCCGCGCCGCAAGCCGATCCTTCACCGTGGCGCTGGCCAGCACGCCGCCCGCGCACAGCAGGGGCAAATTGCCGCGCGCCTGCCGCGCGTTTTGCACCATGGCCGCCATGGTGTCCGCCACGGCCAGCAGGCAGTATTTTGCCGCGTATGCGGGCGGCCTGCCTTCCGCCAGCAAGCGCTCGCAAGTGTTTTGCAGGCCGGACAAATGGCAGTTGCACCCGTCTGCCGAGATTTTGGGCTTTATCTCTTCGCCGCATTCCGCCGCAAGGGCGCTTACCGCGGGCCCGGCGGGAAAGGTACTGCCCAGTTTGACGCCAAGGCGGTCCACCGCCTGGCCCGCGAACAGGTCCAGGCTGCCGCCGAGGGTTTTTTCCAATTGAAACCCGCGCGCCAGCAAAAGCTCCGTGGTGCCGCCGGACACATGGAAAAACAACAGTTCCTCCCCGCTGCCGGGGCAAAACACATTCCGCGCGCCGAACAGCGCCGCGCGCAAATGCCCCTCCTGGTGGGACACCTGACGAAGCGGTACCCCCGCCCCTGCCGCGAAGGCCGACGCAAACGAAACGCCCGCCAAAAAGCACGGCATGTACGAGCCTTCCTCCGGGCGCGGCCGCGCGGAGACCCCCACCGCGCCTATGCCGTTCAAAACACCCTCTTCCCGCATTTGTGCAAGAAGGGCGGGCAAAGCCACCGTATGGTGAAACACCGCGTCGCTTTGGCGCAGGCCAAGTTCGCCCTCTTTCACCGTTAAAAATCGCTTTTTCGCGCAAACAACCTCTTCGCGGTGCAAATCCACCACCGCCAAAGAGGTTGCATAATTGCTGGTATCCACGCCGAGCGCCTTCATTCCCCCACCTTCGCCGCACGGGCCACCGAGCCCAAAACGCCGTTGACGAACTGGTAGCTCTCGTCCTCGCCGTATTTTTTCGCCAGTTCCACCGCCTCGTTGATGGCGATGCTCTCAATGTCGTCATCGCCATAGCGCATTTCGGCTATGGCAAGGCGCAGCAACGCCAAATCCACCCGGGCCAGCCGCTCCGCGCGCCAGTTTTTCAGGTTGCCGTCGATGGTTTTGTCTATTTCAGCCGCGTGGGCGGTATACCCTTGAAACAACCGGCGGCCATACTCGTCCAGCGGATGCTCCGCGTCCGGCGCGGCGCACTGGGCCAGCACCTCGTCGGGGTCCTCGATGAAAGAAAGGGAAAACAGCGCCAAAAAGGCATTTTCCCGCGCTTTATGCCTACTCAGTGTCTCCGCTTGCTTCATTTGGCAGCGTCATCCGTTTCAACGCCTGTTATCACCACGTTTACAAGGCCCACGGTGATGCCGGTCATATTCTGGATCGAATTTTTCACGTTTTTTTGCACTTTTTCACTGATTTCCGGAATTTTGCTGCCATAGCGCACCACAATGGAAACTTCCACGTCGGCCACGTCGTTCAGCATCACAATTTGCACCGGGCGCACCGTGCCAAGCCGGCCCAGAACGCTGTTCGTGGCCGATGGAACCACCTTCAGCCCACACACGCCGTCGATCTCCAAAGCCGCGTGTTTGGCAATTTTCTCGATTGCTTCGCTGGAAATTTTCAGCTTGCCACCGGAAGAGTGGGAATTGAATCCGTCCATGTGCGTCTCCTTATGCTTGCCGCTCGTTTTTTAATCAGACACTTATTATAGCATTGCCGGGGTTAAAACTCAATCTAAAACCGCCTAAAAAGGCTTTGCCTTTTCCAGCGCACGCGCCACCAGTGTTTTCAGCATGGCGGGGTTTGCACGTCCTGTGCTTTCTTTCATGCACTGCCCCACCAAAAACCCCAGCGCGTTTTGCTTTCCGCCGTGGTAATCGGCCACGGCGGCTTCATTTACCGCCAGAGTTTTCTCCACGATCGCCGCCAGCGCCGCCTCCCCGCTGATTTGCGACAGGTCCATGTCCGCGGCGGCTTTTTCCGGCGGTGTGCCGGTGTCCATCAGCACGGGAAGAAGCATGTCCTTTGCCGCCGTGCCGGAGATGGCGCCGGTCTCCACCATACGGATCATGCCGCACAGGTTTTGCGGCGTCAGCTTGGTTTCACACAGGGAATTGCCGCGCTCGTTCAACAGCTTTGCCACGCCGCCCAGCAGCCAGTTTGCCACCGTTTTGGGCGCGCAGGCGCCCAGCGCCAATGTTTCGTCAAAAAACCGCGCACGGCCTTCGTCTCCGGCAAGCAGGCCCGCTTCGTGCAGGGGCAGGCCGTGCTCTTTATGGTAGCGCAGGGTTTTGGCCAGCGGCAATTCCGGCAGCTGCGCCCGCAGTTCCGTGATGAGTCCTTCTTCCACCACAAAGGGCAACAGGTCCGGGTCCGGGAAAAAGAGGTATTCCCCGGCGGCTTCCTTGGCGCGCAGGGGGCGGCTTTCGTTAACGGTGTCGTCCCAGTGGCGGGTTTCCTGCGGCACGGCACCGCCGGCCGCAAGGATTGCTTCCTGTCGTGCCGCCTCGTGAACAATGGCCCGGTGCACGGCGGAAAAGCTGTTCAAATTCTTCATTTCCACACGCACGCCAAGCGCAGTTTGCCCTCCCGGCCGTACGGACACGTTCACGTCCGCCCGCAGGGAGCCTTCCTGCATTTTCACGTCGGACACGCCAAGGCACCGAAGCACAGCGGCAATGCCCTCCATATACGCCTTTGCCTCGTCGGCGCTGTGCAGGTCCGGCTCGCTGACGATTTCCACCAGCGGCACGCCGCAGCGGTTGTAATCCACCAGGGTGCCTTCACCGGCATTGTGCACCAGCTTGCCCGCGTCCTCCTCCAGGTGGATGCGCGTAATGCCCACGCGCTTCACCGCATCGCCCGCCAGCACATCCAGATACCCGTCCTCGCAAATGGGAACGTCCTGCTGGCTGATTTGGTACGCCTTCGGCAAATCCGGGTAAAAATAATGCTTGCGGTCCATTTGGCTCACACGGTTGATGCGGCAGCCAAGGGCAAGGCCCAACTTCATGGCATCCTCCACCGCCGTTTGGTTCAGCACGGGCAGCGCGCCGGGCATGCCGGTGCATACGGGGCAGCAGCGGGTGTTTGGCTCGCCGCCAAAGGCATTTTCACACCTGCAGAATAGTTTGGACCGGGTGGCAAGCTCGGCGTGTACCTCAAGGCCAACCGCCATTTCAAAACGCTGTGGCTGCCCGTTTGCGGCATCCATCGTGTTCACGGCAAATTCGTCCAAATATATAGTCATGGCAGCACCTCCGGCAGCGGGAAGCCACCCGTTTCGCTCTCAAAACGCTTTGCAACGCTAAGCAGCCTGTTTTCGCTGCCGGCGGGGCCGATCAGCTGCATGCCAAGCGGAAGCCCTTGTGGCGAAAGGCCGCAAGGCACACTGAGGGCGGGCAGCCCCGCAAGGCTTGCCGGGGCCGTGTAGTGCTGGGCCGCGTTTATAGTTGCAACGCCGCTGCCAAAGCGTGCCGCCGGGGCCGCGGCGGTTGGCGTCACCAGCAGGTGGCATTTGCCGAAGGCCTCGTCAAACTCGGCCGCGATGGCCCTGCGCAGCAGCCGGGCGCGCCTGAAGTACGTGCCAGCATCGCCGCCGGACAGCAGGAGCGCGCCAAACAAAACGCGGCGCTGCACCTCGTCGCCAAAGCCCTCGCTCCGGCTTTTTGCAACGATGTCCACTGGTGTTTCCGCTTTTTTATCAACTTTGGCCGCATGCCCGTAGCGAATGCCGTCGTACCGCGCAAGGTTTGAAAACGCCTCCGCCGATGAAAGCGCATGGTAAACCACGGGCGCGTGGGGCGTGGAGGGCAGGCTCACTTCCAGCACGGACGCCCCGGCCTGTTCCAGTGTTTTTACAGCAGCGTGGACCGCCTTAACCACACAAGGGTCCACATCGCCTGTAAAATATTCCTTTGGTATCCCTATTTTCAAGCCGCTAACAACCAAATTCAGGCACGCGTCAAAACCGATCTCCCGGCTGGTGGCGTCCCGGGGCGTGTCCGCGCCGCAAATGGCGGCAAACAACAGCGCCAAATCGTCCACCGTGCGCGCCATGGGGCCAATTTGGTCCATGGACGAGGCGAAGGCCACCAAGCCGTAGCGCGACACCGCACCGTATGTGGGCCGCAGGCCCAGCACACCGCAGTGTGCGGCCGGAAGCCGCACGCTGTCGCCGGTGTCCGTGCCAAGGGCGCAGGGCACAAATCCCGCCGCCACCGCCGCCGCCGAGCCGCCGGAGGACCCGCCCGGCGTGTGCGCCGGGTTCCACGGGTTGCGCGCCGGGCCATAACAAGACGTCTCATTTGTGGAACCCATGCCGAATTCGTCCATATTTGTTTTGCCCAGCAGCACGGCGCCCGCCGCGGCCAGCTTTTCCGCTGCGGTGGCGCTGTAAAAGGGCACAAAATCCGCCAGCATGCGCGACGCGCAGGTGGTGGGCACGCCCTTCGTGCAAATATTGTCCTTCAGAGCCACCAGCACGCCCGCCAAAGCCGGCAGTGCCTCCCCTTTTGCCACCTTCGCGTCAATTTTTTCAGCTTCCGCCAGCGTCTGATCGCGCGTTACAGTGATAAACGCGTTGACCTTTTTGTCCGCTTGTTCCACACGGCGAAGCAGCGCCCCGGCGATTTCCCGGGCGCTGGCTTTTTTGGTCTCTATCATATGGCGAATCTCACACGCGGTAAAAGCTTGCTCTGCCATTTTCCTCACTTCGCCGCTTTCTCCCCAGATGGCTTCGGCACAAAAAAGCAGCCGTCGCGCGTGTTTGCGGCGTTTTGCAGCAGCTCGTTTCTTGATGTGGAGAGCTGTGCCTCATCCGCCCGCAGGTGCATCATAGTTTGCACGCCTAAGTGTACATTTTCCGCACTTTCCATATTTTCCGCTTCCACCATGAGCGAGTTTTCCAACGGATTCAACAGGTTTTCCACATCTTTTATAAAACCAGCTTGTTTTTCTATAGGCACGTCTAATTTGGCAAGACGTGCCAGCTGTGAAAAGTCGAGTTCCATGCTTTTCAGCCCCTTTCCACCATGGAAAACAGCTCCGCTTCCGTAATGACGGGAATGCCCAGGTCGTTCGCCTTTGCCAGTTTGCTGCCGGCGTTTTCCCCGGCCAGCACATAGCCGGTCTTTTTGCTCACGGAGGACGTGGCCTTGCCGCCGTTTTGCGTGATCAGCGCTTCGGCCTCGTCCCGCGACAGCGTGGGCAGCGTGCCCGTCACCACAATGGTGGCGCCGCCGAGCGCGTCTGTGCGCGCTGCGCCCGCATACGCCATGTTCATACCCGCATTTTGCAGGCGGCTAATCAGGTCTTTTGTCCCCTCTTTTGCAAAAAAGTCACACACACTTTCCGCCATGATGGCTCCGAACCCGTCTATTTGCAACAGTTCATCCGCATTGGCCGCCATGATGGCATCCATGCTGCCGAAATGCGCGGCCAGTGCCGCCGCCGCCTTTGCGCCAATGTTGCGGATGCCCAGCGCGTTCACCAGTTTGTCCAAATTCGCGCTTTTAGACGCCTCGATGGCCGCCAGAAGGTTGCCCGCCGATTTTTCCTTGAACTTATCCAAGGACAAAACCTGTTCTTTCGTCAGGTAATAAATATCGGCGGCGTTTTTCACGTAATTTTTTTCCACCAACTGGCCGCACACGGCCTCGCCCAGGCCCTCGATGTCCATGGCGTCGCGGCTTGCAAAATGGATGATATTCCGAAGCATTTGCGCCGGGCATTCCGGGTTCACACAGCGGATGGCCGCCTCGTCTGCAAGCCGCGTCACCGTTTCGCCGCAGGACGGGCATTGTTCCGGCATTTGATAGGGTGCCTCATCCAGATTATGCGCCACCACACTCATCACCTCGGGGATGATGTCCCCGGCCTTGCTCACGCAGATGGTGTCGCCGATGCGCAAATCGAAATTTTCGATAAAGTCCTCGTTGTGCAGACTGGCGCGCGCCACGGTGGTTCCGGCCAACTGCACCGGCTCGAACACCGCCGTGGGGGTCAGCACACCGGTGCGCCCCACGTTGATTTCAATGCGCAGCAGCTTCGTATTTTTTTCCTCCGGCGGATACTTGAACGCCACGGCCCAGCGCGGCGCTTTAGCCGTGCTGCCCAGGGCGGCACGCTGTGTAAGGCTGTTCACCTTCACAACTGCACCGTCGATGTTAAAGTCAAAATCCAACCTTTTTTCGCCAATTCGCCTGATTTCTGCAATGGCGTCTTCCATGTTTTCAAACAGGTTGTAAAGAGGGCTCACGGGCAGGCCGGCGGCTTTCACATAATCCAGGCTTTCCCTGTGGGTGCCGAAAACGCGGCCACGCGCCTGCTGCACGTTGAAGATGAAAACAGAAAGCCCGCGCGCGGCGGTAATCTCCGCGTTCTTTTGGCGCAGGCTGCCCGCGGCGGCATTGCGCGGGTTTTTGGCCGGGGTTTTGCCTTCCTTTTCCTGCTCCGCCACCAGGGCGGAAAACGCCGCCTTTGTCATGTAAACCTCGCCGCGCACCTCCAGGAATTCGATGGTGTCGTTTAAGGTTTCCGGTATGTCCTTGATGGTGCGCAGGTTTTCCGTCACGTCCTCACCCACCACACCGTCGCCCCGCGTGCTGCCGCGCACCAATACGCCGTTTTCATACTCTAGGCTCACGGAAAGGCCGTCTATTTTTTCCTCCACCACATATTCCGCGTCCGGGAACTCCGTCTTTACCCGGCGGTCAAAGTCGCGCAGTGCGTCCTCGCTGAACACGTCGTCCAGGCTGTCCATTTTCACGTCGTGGCGCACCTTGGCAAACCGTGCGGACACCGCCCCCAGCACCCGCTGCGTGGGGGAATCGGCGCCGGAAAGCTGGGGGAACTCTGCCTCAATGGCCTTTAGCTCCCGCGTCAATGCGTCATATTGTGCGTCCGTAATGGCGGGCGCGTCCTCGTCGTAATACAGTGCCGCGTTTTGCTCAATGGCGGCGCGCAGCTCACTGGCGCGCCATTTTGCCTGTTCAAAGTCCATGGGATCATACCTCGGATATTATTTTACGGGCCGGTGGCCACATTCGTGATGCCAAAAAAAGGCTGGCCCGCGCAGTGCAGGTAGCGCGGGCCTTTCACAAACAGCACCTGCCGCCACTATTTCAGTTCCACCACGGTAACGCCGTCTTCGCCTTCGCCATAGCGGCCAAGGCGAAAGCTTTTCACGCTTTTATGGCCCCGCATGTGCTGCTGTATGGCTGCGCGCAGGGCGCCCGTGCCGCGCCCGTGGATGAGATAAATGGTCTCGAACCCGGCCATCACGCCTTCGTCAATGAACTGGTCCACTTCCAGCAGTGCTTCGTCCACGGTTTTGCCAATCAGGTTCAGCTCCGAGCGCGCGCTGCGCCCGCCGGTGGCCCCACTGCGCGAAACGGCGGTCTTGCCTCGGGTTTTCGCGTCTTTATTTTGCTTTTTTGGCACATACCCCAGTTCTGCCAGCGGGTATTTCGCGCGCATAGCCCCCATGCGCACCTCCACCTGACCGTTCTTGTCCGGCAGGGCCGTCACCGTGGCGGCCTTGGAGAGGTCCGCCAGCCATACCTCCTGGCCCACCTGCACGGCTTCCACCGGCACAAACCCCACCGGGGCCGCCACTTCGCCGGAGGCCACGCGCTTTGCCAAATCGCCCGCGCCCAGTTTTGCAATTTCCCGCGCCCGCTGGGCCTTTTGCGCACTGGCTACGCGCTCATTCTTTTGCAGGGCTTTCATCTCGTCCATCAGGCCGTAGGCCTGGTTCTGCACGTCGTCCACAAGGCCCTTCGCCTTGCTGCGGGCGGCTTCCAGCTCCTGCTCGCCCTGCTTTATCAGCGCGTCGCGCTTGGCCTTTGCCTCCTCCATCTGGTGCTCGGCGGCGTAGCGCAGCTGTTCTATTTCGTCCTCCTGGCTTTTCATGGCCAGTTTCATGTCTTCCAGTTGGGTCAAAACGCTCTCAAACCGGCGCTGCTCCGTGGACATATGTTGCCGCGCGCTTTCAATCACCGCCCCCGGCAGGCCCAGCTTTTCGCCAATCAAAAACGCGTTGCTGCGCCCTGGCACGCCCACAATCAGCTTGTAGGTTGGCCGCAGGGTCTCCACATTGAACTCGCTGCCCGCGTTCAGCACGCCGGGGGTCTCCAGCGCGAACATTTTCAGCTCGGCATAGTGGGTGGTTGCCATCACAAGGGCGTGGCTCTCCCGCAGCCGCTCGATGACCGCCACGGCCAGCGCCGCGCCCTCGGCTGGGTCCGTGCCTGCCCCAAGTTCGTCTAAAAGCACCAGAGAACGCGCGTTCACGAGGCCCAAAATCTCGGTGATATTCTTCATATGGCCCGAAAAGGTGGACAGGCTCTGCTCAATGCTCTGCTCGTCGCCAATGTCCACCAAAATTTGATCAAAACAGCACACAGACGTGGAATCATGCGCGGGCAGCAGGTAGCCCATTTGGGCCATAGCGCTGAAAAGGCCCGCTGTTTTCAGCGTGACGGTTTTGCCTCCGGTGTTCGGCCCGGTGATAACCATGGTGTCGCTGCCGCCGCCAAGGGCGATGTCCACCGGCACAGCTTTATCTTTATCCAGCAGCGGGTGGCGCGCTTTCACGAGGTTAAAGCGCAACTCTTCGTTCACTGTGGGGCATACGCCCCGCATGGAAAGGCCCAACTCCGCCTTGGCAACGCGCATGTCGATTTGCAGCATCGCCTCATAGCCCGCCGCAAAAAACGGGTGGATGTCCGCCACCTGCTGGGAAAACACGCTCAAAATACGCTCAATTTCCGCCTGTTCCTGATTTTTCAGCTGCAAAATCCTGGCGTTGGCCTCCACCACGGGGGCGGGCTCCACAAACAGGGTGCCGCCGCTGGAGGACACGTCGTGCACCACGCCCGCCACGTTCGCCCGGTGCTCGGCCTTCACTGGCACCACATAGCGCCCATTGCGCAGGGACACGATGCCCTCTTGCAGGTACTTGCTGGTGTTTTGGTTCTTGATGATGGCGTCCAACTTTTCCCGGATAGAGCCCTCTGTCTGGCGGATCTTCCGCCGAAGCTGGTACAACTCGTCGCTGGCGCTGTCCGCCATTTCCTCCGGCGAGATGATCGCGTCCGTGATGGCCCGCTCCAGCACCGGCTGCGGCGTAATGGAAAAGAACAAATCGTCCATCGGGGTCGCGTTTTTCTCACCGGCCTTAAACCAGCTAGTCAACGATGAAAAGTTCTGTAAAGCTCCACGCACTGCCAGCAGCTCACCCATGGACAGCAACCCGCCTTTGGCAGCGCGGCTGGCTATCTTGTCCGCCCCTTCGCAGGACGTGATGCGCGGGTTGCCGTTTTTGATGATGTGGGAAGCCAAAGTGTCCGTTTGCGCCAGCAACACCCGCACGTCCTCCGCGCGGGTAAACGGCATTTCCGCAAACAAACGAAGGCGCGCTTCGGGGCAAACTGCCCGCTCGGCCGCCATGGCTACAATTTTATTCAGTTCTACGTTATTCAGATGTTTTTGTATCATAGTTTCTTCAGTTTTCCGCTTTTTCCTCTTCGCTGGTGTGTTGCGCCGCGTCTGGTTTCTCGCCCGTTTCCGGCGCGCCCGGGCCAAGCTGCCCGTCCGCTCCCTCCAGTGTTTTCAAAAAGGCCAGGCTGCGCGGCGGGTAGTCGATATGGTACAGCATGAACTCTTCCGCGCAGCGGTTCAGCTCCCTCGTGCTGCCGGCGCCAAGGGCAAAGCCAAAAACCTTGGCCTCTTCCGCCAGCACCACGTGGCGCAGGGCCGCCAAAGCCCCCGGAGACAGGTTCGGCTCTTGTTTGTAGTCCCCGGCGCAACCTGCGCACAGCAGCTCCCCTTTTTGCGCGTCAAAGTAAAAAGGGATGCCGTCATACCGGCCGCATTCGGCGCAGCCCACAAGGTTCGGCATATAGCCGTTGTCCGCCAGGGCGCGCAGTTCAAAAGCTGGTTTCACAAGGCCCGGGGCCTGCTTGCCGCCGGCAAGGCTGTGCAGCGCCAGCAGCACCAAGTGCAGCAGCGCGGCGCTCTCTGCCGCTGTGGGTGACAATATCATGGCAAGCTCGGCGATATAGGTGGCCAGGGCAATGCCCTCAACGCTTTGCCGCAGGCCAAAAAACACGTCGATCACATCGGCTTCGTCCACAAAATAGGTGTTGCGGCCTTCCCGCAGCAAAAACTCCGCGTAGCAAAACAGCCCCGTGGCGCTGAACAGCTTGCTTTTCGGGTTCAGCGCGCCTTTTGCCGAGGCCGACACAACGCCGTGCCGTGCCGTTAAAATGGTCAGCATCCGCGTGCTTTCGCCCACTTTTACTTCGCGCAGCACCAGGCCATTTTCTTTTTTCTTTGTGCCGCCACTCATGCAAATCTCCCGCTTATGCCTTGAATCCCATTGAATCCAGCAGACGGTCGTTGTCGCGCCAGTCCTCGCGGATCTTCACCCAGCACTGCAAATTCACCTTGCAGCCCAGCATCTCCTCCGCGTCTTTGCGCCCGGCCGAAGCGATTTTTTTCAGCATCTGCCCGCCCTTGCCGATGATCATACCCTTGTGGCTCTTTTTTTCGCAGTATATCACGGCGTCGATGTCGATGATTGGCGCACCTTCGCGCTCCTTGAACTTGTCGATCTCCACCGCCGTGCCGTGGGGGATTTCGTCGCTCATGAAAAACAGCAGTTTTTCGCGCAAAATCTCCGCCACCAGTTCGCGTTCCGGGCTGTCGGTATAGGCGTCGTCCGGGAAATAGTGAGGCCCGTCCTCGGCGTAGCCCGCAATGGCCCCGAGCAGCTCCTCCGCCCCGGTGCCCTCCACGGCGCTGGTTTTTAGCACCCGGGCAAACACATCCAGCTTTTCTATTTCGGCCACCCGTGCCGCCAGCGCCGCGCTGTCTTTCACCGTGTCTATTTTGTTCACCACGGCAACAGCGCCAATGCCGGCCGACTTGATGCCGTCGATCAGCTCCGCCTCCGCCTCGGTAAAACCTTCGCCCGGCTCCAGCACCATCACGGCCGCGTCCACATCAGAAAGCGCGCCCGTCACGGCGCGCGTCATACGCTGGCCCAGCTTTGTGCGCGGCGTGTGGAAGCCCGGTGTGTCCAAAAACAC
Source organism: Oscillospiraceae bacterium (assembly GCA_031551695.1). Lineage (GTDB taxonomy): Bacteria > Bacillota > Clostridia > Oscillospirales > Ruminococcaceae > JAAYCI01. Next base: position 25,588 of record JAVBNG010000059.1, on the reverse strand, counting down.
GAACTGGACGGCCCCTTTCGTTAAAATGCCCGTCACCCGCGTGCGCGTGGTTTGCGGCTTTGGCGTGACGATGGCCGCCTTTTCGCCCACCAGCAGGTTCAAAAGGGACGATTTCCCCACGTTCGGCCTGCCGGTAATGGCCGCGAAAACAGATTTTGTATCGATAATATTACCCTCGTTATTCATAATAACTATCATTTGAACAGATCAACAGCACAATAAATCCGCAAAGCGTGAACCGAAAGAATTGGGAATGCCCCCCACGCAGCGGGTCAGCGGATGCTCTTCAAAAACGGCTTCAGCATCCGGATGTGGAAAATAAACCAATAACTCGCTCCAAGGGACAAAACCAGCAGCGCCAACATGCCTAAATGGGCCTTATAATACGCAAAAATGCGCAAAAAAACAGCGGTGTCCCAAAACAGCAACACGCCGCACACAGCGGCGGCAATGCCGAACACCAGCACGGCCCCGGCGGCGATGTCCTTCACCACGCCCGCAACCTGGTAGCGGTCCGGCGGGGGATTGCTCACGTCACGCTCCAGTGCGGTGTTCACCAGTTCCAGCGCAAACACGCCGCCCACGACCACCGTGAGAACGGCGTACTGCGTTCTGGAAAAATCATAAAAAAACGAAAAGATATAAACGTAAAACGCCGCGCAAACATGCACGCGCATATTCCGTTCGTTCAAGATGGTGACGTAAACCCCTTTAAAAGCATAGCCGAAATTGCGAAAAAACGCGAGCATTGCTACCCCCTGTCCGGCTGGGTGTAAGACACCGTGCGCGGCAGGCCCAGTTTCATCAGGGCATTTTCTTCTTTCTCGCGCATGTGCACGGCCTCGATGCCGCCGGATTCATGGTCGTACCCGAGCAAGTGGTACATGGAATGTACGGTGAGGTAGGCCACCTCGCGCTGCAGCGAATGCCCATAGATACCCGCCTGCTCCACGGCCTTTTCCATCGAAATGACGATGTCGCCGATCATATAAGCCCCGGTGTCCTCGTTTTTGTCGTATTTGCCGCCGGTGCCAAGGGGAAAGCTCAGCACGTCGGTGGGGTTCGGGTTATGGCGGTACTGCTCGTTCAGTTTTCTGATCTCGGCGTTGTCTACGAAAGATACGCTCACCTCGGCCGGGTCCTTGAACCCCTCCAACTCAAAAACGGCATTGCAGGAACGGCGAATCAAAATTCGTAATCCTGACGGGATCTTCACTGCTTTCTGCCGGTTTGTGATATATACCTTGTGTGCCACGATTCCCACTTCCTATCGTTTATTTTTCGCCGATGAACGGTCGTATGCTTTAATGATATCCTGCACCAGCTTGTGGCGCACCACGTCTTTATCGGTGAAATACACCCGCGCAATTCCCTCCACGTTTTTCAAAACATTCAGCGCGTCCACAAGCCCGCTTTTCGATTTCTCCGGCAAGTCGATCTGCGTCACGTCGCCTGTCACCACCATGCGAGAATCCACGCCCATACGCGTTAAAAACATTTTCATTTGCTCGCGGCTGGTGTTTTGCGCTTCGTCCAGTATAATGAACGCATCGTCCAGCGTGCGCCCGCGCATGTATGCCAGCGGCGCAACCTCGATGATCTGCTTTTCCATCAGGCGCCCGGCCCCGTCCGCACCCAGCATATCGAACAAAGCGTCGTACAGGGGACGCAGGTACGGGTCTACCTTGTTTTGCAGGTCTCCCGGCAAAAAACCCAGCTTTTCACCCGCTTCCACGGCCGGGCGCGTCAGGATGATGCGCGACACATCGTGGGCCTTGTACGCCTTCACCGCCATGGCCACGGCAAGGTAGGTTTTGCCCGTGCCCGCTGGGCCCACGCCGAAAGTGATGGCGTGTTTTTTAATGGCGTCAATATAGGTTTTCTGGCCCAGCGTTTTCGGGCGCAGGGGGCGGCCTTTGTCGGTGATAAGCAAAAAATCGCCGGAAAGCTCCGTGATCTTGCCCTCGTCGCCCTCCGTGGCCAGCGCCATACAATACCGCACGGCCTGTTCGTCCAGCGACAGGCCGCTTTCATAAACCGAAACCAGCGCCTGTAGCGTTTTCTCAGCGCGCAGCACGGCTTCCTCTTCGCCGATGATCTTAATTTCCGTGCCGCGGCACACCATCTGCACGCCGTACTCGGCTTCAATCAGCTTCAGGTTTGCGTCCTGGCTGCCAAACACGGCCAGTGCCACGTCCACATCGTTTACGTTGATTGCCCTGTCTATGTGCTTTACCTCTTATTTTATGTATTTCTTATAGAATTTTCATTAAATCAACGATATTATACCACAGTTTTCACATAATTAAACCGGGGCGGCACACATTTCGGCATAATCACTAAAACTGCGAAAACGATTGATGAAAACGAAGAAATCATGTATACTGAAAAGACGAATGGGAACGTGCCAAAAGCGCGTTCCCTTTGTAAAACTTTGGGCTTGGCGGGGTGACAATGGCCAAAAAAAACAAATTGTTCGGCAATACGGTGGAGCCTGCGTGCGCCTATTGCCAAAAGGGGCGTCCCGCGCCGGACGGCATCATGATCCACTGCCGCAAATACGGCCCTGTGGCGCCGCAGTTCAAGTGCCGAAAATATGTATACGACCCGCTGAAGCGCGTGCCCGTGCGCACGCCAAAGCTGCCGGAATACTCGAAGGAGGATTTCGAACTTTAGCTTCCTGGTCGATTAGACCTTCATCGGGCATGAGGGCAGCAGCTTATATCAACCACACAAATTCCAGCTTGCTGAAGATGTACATAAGGCACATGAGCACCACGGTGATAATGACCGCCGTGAGGTATAAATTGCGCACATTATAGTTTTTTACCGTGCCGCCGATAACCACCGCCGCCGCAATACCCGCCAGCATGGCGATGATGTCCACCACCGTGAGGATAAGAGACGGGTGCATGCCGAACAGGTCGTTGTCTCCCACGGACGAGAAAAACATGCTGCCCAAAAGGTCCGCCAGCGGCACCAGCCACAAAGGAATGGTGTAGTCGATATACCTTCTTCGGCCCGTGGCCATCATCACAACACTGGCAATGGCCAAAGCGCCGAGGATCAATATGCTTTCGATAATCACTGCTTCACACCCGTTCCGGTTTTTGCGTCGTTCTTTTATAATAAACGGAATAGGGGCATTTGGCAAGACATGCCGCCGCATATGCGCGCATTTTTCTCTTGACTTGCGGCCCGTTTCAAATTAGAATAAGAAAGGCGCTTTTACAGGGCGCCGAAATGCTGGTGTGGCTCAGGGGTAGAGCAGCGCACTCGTAATGCGCAGGTCGACAGTTCGAATCTGTCCACCAGCTCCATAAGTGCAGCACATCCCGCGCGGGGTGTGCTGTTTTCCGTTTATTGAGCAAATGGCCATTTGCTCTTCCTCACGCAAACACCCGGAGGTGAAAAGATGAAATTTGTTATTTTGATTGGCGACGGCATGGCAGACAATCCCGCCGCCGCCTACGGCGGCAAAACCGCCTTGGAATTTGCCAAAACCCCCGTGATGGACCATTTGGCCGCCTACGGCCTTTCCGGCAGCGCGCGCACGGTGCCGGAAAGCTGCGCACCCGGCAGCGACACCGCCATTTTAAACATCATGGGCTATGACCCGCGCAAATACTATTCCGGCCGCGCACCGCTGGAGGCGGCGGGCATTGGTGTGCTGCCCTCGGCTGGGGACACCGCCTTCCGCTGCAATATGGTGGCGCTGGAGGACGGCAGTTTGCCGCTGGAAGAGCGGAAGATTTTGTCCCACAACGCGGGGGGCATCGAGGGCGAGGAGTCATTTGCGCTGGCTGAATACCTGCTCAGCGCACCGCGCTTTGCCGCCCTGTGTGAAAAACACGACATGGTCATCCACCCCACGCGTTCTTTCCGGCACATTGCCGTACAAAAAAACACGGTGTACGCCGGCCCGCCCCTTGCCCCGCCGCACAACCACCTGGGCGAAACCGCCGGCCCGCTGCTGCCCGCGGGAAGCGCCGAGGCCGAAGCACTGGTGGAAGTGATGCGCGTTGCAAATGAACTGCTGGACCATCACCCCATAAACGAAGCGCGGCGGCAAGCGGGCCATTTGCCCGCAAACGGCATCTGGCTGTGGGCCGAGGGCCAGGGTATGGAACTGCCGGATTTTGAAAAATCCCATGGCAAAAAAGGCGCTGTCGTCAGCGCGGTGCCGCTGCTGGAGGGCATTGCCAATTTGGGCGGCCTCACATTCATCCCGGTGGAAGGCGCCACGGGCGAGCTGGACACCAACTACGAAGGCAAGGCCGCCGCCGCTGTGCGCGCCCTGCAAACCGACTTCGACTTTGTGGTGGTTCACGTGGAAAGCCCGGACGAATGCACCCACGCGGGCGATGCAGGAGGCAAGATCGAGGCCATCGAGCGGCTGGACGCCCGCACGGCAAAAACCCTTGTGGACGGTCTCGACGCTTTGGGAGAGCCCTACCGCCTGCTGATTTTGAGCGACCACAAGACCCTCATTGCAAACGGCCGCCACGACGGCGACCCTGTGCCGTTTTTGCTGTACGACAGCCGCACCGCCGCAAAGGCAAACCCCTTTGGCGCCGCGGCCTACACAGAGGCCGAATGCGCCAAGGGCCCCATGGTGGAAAACGGCGACGAACTAATTGAACGATTATTTGAAACGCAAAAGCTGCCCGGTTAAAGGCCGCACTCCGTAAAACAGGTTGATCCAAATAGTCACAGAGCAGCCGCCAAGCAGGGTGTCAAAAGAGGCCTTCTGGTTCCGAAGGGACCAAAGGCCTCTTTTTTCAGTGCGCTGAGGGGAATTGCCTACGAGCGATATATTTTACAAAATATATCGCTATTTTAAACATAATTATGCATATTATTTCCTTGCGGCCTGCAACCAAGGCATTGACAACAAGCCGTATCGCTTTTATAATAACCGTAGCCACCGATATGTTTTTAAAAACATATCGCCCGCTTGCTTGATGCAGTATAGTTGTTACATCCAAAAGAACTGAGGTGTAGGGAATGCCCGTGGCAAAGCGACGAAAAAAATGGGGGACGGCGGCATTCTTTGCTTTGCTGCCGGTCTGCGTGTTCCTCATTTCCATTTCCATCGGGCGCTATCCTGTCAGCATCGATTCCCTGTTCAGCGCGCTGTGGGCGCAAATTACCGGCGCAAAGCTGGACACCGCCCAACTTGCCCTCATCCGGGTGCGCCTGCCGCGCACATTGCTTGCCATGGTGGTGGGCGCGTCTCTGTCCCTTTCCGGCGCGGTGTACCAAGGGCTATTCAAAAACCCGGTTGTGTCGCCGGACTTGCTGGGCGCGTCCTCCGGCGCGTCCTTCGGCGCGGCGCTGTCCATTTTGATGGGCGCGGGGGCACTGGCTATCCAGCTTTTTTCGTTCCTCAGCGGCCTTGCCGCCGTGGCGCTGGTGGCGTTGATGAATCGCATCATATCCAAGCGCTCCAATTCCGTTGTCAACCTCATTTTGTGCGGCATGCTGGTGTCCAGCCTGTTTAACGCGTTTATCTCGTTTATCAAGTTTGTGGCCGACACCGACACCAAGCTGCCCGCCATCACCTTCTGGCTGATGGGCAGCCTGTCCGCCACCACACTAAAAGATTTAAGCGTGTTTTGGCTGTTTTTACCTGCCTGCGTCATTTTGCTGCTGGTGCGCTTCAAAGTGAATATTTTATCGCTTGGCGACGACGAAGCCCGCATGCTGGGCGTCAACGTCCATTTTTACCGCTGGCTCATCATCGGCTGCGCAACCCTGCTCACGTCGCTCTCGGTCAGTGTTTCCGGCAACATCGGCTGGGTGGGGCTTGTGGTGCCGCACTTTGGACGCATGATTGTAGGCTCCAACTACGGCAAGTTGCTGCCCGCCTCCATGCTGGTGGGCGCGTCGTTCATGCTGCTGGTGGACACCGCCTCCCGCATGCTGCTCACCGTGGAGGTGCCGCTCTCCATCCTCACCGCCGTTATCGGCGCACCATTCTTTTTTTTCCTGCTGGTGCGCTCGAAGAAAGGGTTTGTGTAATGCTGCAAGTAAAAAACCTGGTCTGCGGTTATGTGCCGGGAAAACCTGTTATCGGGCCGCTGTCTTTCGCGGTGGAACAGGGCGAAGTGGCATGCCTCATCGGCCCGAACGGCATCGGCAAAACCACGCTGTTTAAAACCATTCTGGGCCTGTTAAAGCCGCTGGGCGGCCAGATTGCCGTGGACGGCATAGACACCCGCGCCTACACTGCCAAACAGTTTGCCCGCATGGTGGCCTATGTGCCGCAAGGTCATATCCCGCCGTTCCCCTACACCGTACGGGACGTGGTGGTGATGGGCTGCAACCCCAACCTGCACGAGCTGTCCGCCCCCGGCGAAAAGGACTATGCCGCCGCTGAAGCTATGCTGGCGCTGATGGGCATCGAGCATTTGGCCGGGCGGGATTACACCGAAATCAGCGGCGGCGAGCGCCAGATGGTGATGATTGCCCGGGCGCTGGCGCAAAACACGAATTTGCTGGTGATGGACGAGCCTACCACCCACCTGGACTACGGCAACGAAACCCGCGTGCTGGCGCAGGTGAAAAAGCTGGCTGCCATGGGCTACACCATCGTGATGATTACCCACGTGCCGAACCACGCGTTTTTGTGCGCAGACAAGGTGCTGGCCGTGGGAAAGGACCATTATTTTGCCGCTGGTGCGCCGGAGGAAGTGTTGACCGAAAAAAGCCTGCTGGCACTCTATGGTATCGATATCCGGCTTGCCAGCATTCCGGTGGAACGGGAACGGCGGTGCGTGAAACTATGCGTGCCGATGAGCATATAACTGAGCAAATGCAAAGGAGAGTGTACATGAAGGGAATCTTGCACAAACTGGCCTGCCTTTCGCTGTGCCTGCTGTTTGTCCTCTCGGCGGCGGCATGCGGCGGCGGGGGCGTAAGCGGAACCGAAGCGGGGGCGGCACCATCGTCATCTGATGCGGTGGAGGCGCCCTCTGAACCGGCCGCGCCGGAAGCGGAGGAGGAAAGCGGTACCTTCGTTTTCACCGATTCCACCGGCCGCGAAGTGGAACTGCCGAAAACCATCACCAAGGTGGCCAGCGGCGGGCCGCTCGCCAACATCATGCTGTACGCCGTGAAACCGGAGGTGCTGGTGGGTTGGTCGTCGGCGCCGAGCGACGCGGCCAAAAAGTATATCGAGGAAGCCTATTGGGATTTGCCCCAATACGGCAAATTCTTCGGCAATTCCGAGGACTTCAACCGCGAGGCCCTGATGGCAAGCGCACCGGACGTGGTGATTGACGTGGGCGAGTGGGACGAGGAATACAAGGCGCAGTTGGATGAATTGCAGGAGCAAATCGGCATCCCGGTGATTCTGGTGGAGGCAAATTTGGAGCAAAACCCCTCGGCCTACCGCACCATTGGCGAACTGCTGGGTGAAGCACAGCGCGGCGAAGCGCTGGCCACCTACTGTGAAGACGTGCTGACCGACGCGAAGGAAAAGGCCGCATCCATTCCGGAAGAAGACCGCAAAACCGTATTTTACGGCGAGGGCGAAACGGGCCTTTCCACCATTTTAAGCGGCACCATCCATTCACAGATTTATGAACTGGTTGGCGCAAGCATCGTGGTGGACGCCGACAGCGCCCAAGTGCAGCAGGGCGGCGGCACCGTTTCGATGGAGCAGGTGATGGCGTGGAACCCGGATATAATCATGTTTGTAAGCGGCAGCATTTATGGCACCGTGGCAGACGACGCTTCATGGAACGCGCTTTCCGCCATCCAGAATGGTGCCTATTACGAAATACCCACTGAGCCGTACAACTGGTTGGGCCGCCCGCCGGGGCCGAACCGGATGATCGGTGTGCGGTGGCTGGGCAACCTCATTTACCCCGACGTGTTCGATTATGACATCGCGCAGGAAGTGAAGGATTTTTACAGCCTGTTCTATCGCTATGACCTGACGGACACAGAAGTGGCCGAGCTGCTGGGCAATTCTACACTGAAAACACAGGAACAGCCCGCTGCGGCTTAGGCCCACGCATATAAACCATCGGGCCGCCGCAAGCTGTTTGCTTTGTGGCGGCCCATTCTTTTTCGATTTCCGGGAGGAACACGCACATGAAACAGCCAAACGCAAACAGCGCCCAGTTCATAGACACCGGCCCCTTCCAAACCCTTTGGGAGCAGCCCCGCCCGGCGGTGTCCCTTTGCGCCGCCGAAACATGGGACGCGCGGGCCGATGAATGGGCCGTGCGGTTTGCAAAAGACGAAGCCCACCAAAGGCGCATGCTGGCGCGCGCGGCGGCCACTGGTGATGCGCTTAGGCAGCGTGGCTTGCTTGGCGCAGGCACCACGGCGCTGGACATCGGTTGTGCGCTGGGCCTGTTCACCGTAGAATTTGCCAAAACCGCCGCGTTCGCCACCGGCATCGATGTGTCGCCCCGCATGGTGGAGCATGCGGCGTCCTATGCGAGGGTGCAAGGGGCGCAAAACACATCCTTCGCCGCCTGCGATTTCCGGCAGGCAGGTGCACAGGCACTTGGCGGGCCGGGCGCCTTCGATTTGGTGATGTGCTGCATCACCCCGGCCATCACCTGCGTGGCAGAGCTGCATGAAATGATGCGCCTGAGCCGTGGGCATTGCCTGTACGTTTCCTTTGTGCAGTCCCACGACAGCCTGCAGGAGCGCATCGCGTGGGAGGTGTACGGCGAACCCGGTGCAAAAGCGGGCCATTGGGACGGCCGGGGATTTTACGCGGTGTTCAACCTGTTGTTTTTGGGCGGCTACCACCCGGAGACTTTTTATTACGAACAAACCGCTTGTGACGAAGTAAGGTCGGACGAAGCGCTTGCCCGGCGCTACGCCGGACATTTGAAAAAGGACGGCCCGGAACTGGAACAGGAAACCCGGCGCATTCTGGCGTACCTGCAAAAATCATGTGGCAAAAATGGCACCTTGCGCCGGGAAACCGGCGAGCGGTACGGCTATATTCTGTGGAACGTGGACGACAAGGCCGCGCCGCGTGTGTACGCGCTGCACACAGAAGCCCCCTGCCAAAGCTGACAGGGGGCATTTTCGCGCGGTCTTAAGCGCAATGCACGGCGGCGAGGTAGCCGCGCAGGGTTCACACAAAGCGGTGGGCGCGCTGGCATAAATAAGCTTTAGCCCAGCGCCTCGTAATACCCGCCGTCCGCGCAGGCTTTGCACAGGGTTTTGCCGCCCTCCTCCACCTGCCGCCCGTCAATCACCTCTTCGCCGCACTGCTGGCAAAACGTGGCCTGCAAGGGTTTGCCGGGCAAATCCTCCGGGCGGAAATGCACTTTTACGGGTGCCCATGTGAACAGTTCTTCGTCCGAGATTTTGTTAAAAAACCCGGCGATGTCGTTGTCGCCGTCCGGCGGGTACACGTGCTTGGTGCGTAATACGCGGAACGCCTGTCCGGTTTCGCAGTTCAAAAATGTGGCCGCCGTTTTGCCATAGTCCATCCATTTCAGCCGCCGCTTGCCCAATTGGCAGCCGGTAACGGTTCCGATAGCGTCGGTGATGCAGCGGTCACATTCCACATATACAATCAAATCCCGGCAAGCGCGCGGGTCGTCCAGCCCCAGCAGGCGACTGCCAAGGCGCGCCATGCGCACGCCAATCACCTGCCCGGAGCATACATGCCCGTGGTAGGCCACCGCTTCTTCCAAATCCTGTGCAAATGTCCGCATCCTGTTCCTCCTCCATTCTATTCTTCTCGTTGGTTGTTCATCGTTTCATCCATAAATTGCGCCAGCATATTTTGCATCTGGTTGCGGTTTTTTACCGTCAAGGTATGCACCGCGCCGTTTCGGCAAATCAGCCGGTGCAGCGCGTCCCGCCGGGCCAGTATTTCGGCCGGCAAGCCAAGGTTCCTTGCGGTTTCGGCCAAATTTTCACGGGACTTGATGACCCCGAAACAGGGCTTGCCCAGCGATAAAATGGCCGTCAGCTGTTCCATGAATGTGTCGCGCAGCAGTTCCATTCCGCCCACTTCATCCAGTATAATGAACTTGCAGCGGTCTGCTTCACAAAAACACCTTGCTTTTGTAATGGCTTCATCCAAGATGTGCGGCGCGGTGGCGCCGTTGTACAGGAACACATTATCCAGCGCAGGCGCATACGGATATTCCAGCGGCGGCAGGGTTTCGCCCACCGCGCAGGCGCGGTAGCCGCAAGGCGCGCCGTTTTCATAGAGCCGTTGCACAAGAAACCCCGCCACGCGCGCCTCATACGGCAGCAACGCATCACGCAGCAAAGAAGACTTGCCCACCAGCCGCTGGCCCTGCAAGAAGAAAAACACCGGCATCCCTCCCGTTATGTTTTATTATACATAACGGTCACGCATCCGGCAAGGAGAAAATGTATGGCATTTACTTGGACGGCCAAACGCATCCAGTGGTACTTGGACGCTGCGCGCGGCAGCAATTTTTACGAAACGCTGGCGGCTAAAATTGCGCCATATTTACGCCCGCAGGATACACTGTGCGACATGGGCTGCGGGCTTGGCCTTCTTGACGTGCAGCTTGCGCCGTTGGTGCGCCGCGCCGCCTGTTTGGACGTGGATGAAACAGCGCTGTATACCCTGCGGGAAGAGGCCGCCAAAGCGGGTGTGCAGAACATCGAAACCATCTGCGCCGACGCGCGCAATGCGCAGGGCATGTATGACGTGGTGCTGATGGCGTTTTTCGGCACCCCTGCCGAGCTGATGTTGAACTGCGTGAAACACGCCACCCGCCTGTTTGTGCGCGTGGTGAATGCCGACACAAACGGCACCATGCGCCCGAAGGGGCACCGGCTGCCAAAAGAAACCGTCCGGGATGTGGCGGGCATCCTCGAACGGAACGGCTTTCGATACACACTGCTGCAAGACACATTTTCTTTCGGCCAGCCCCTGCGCTCCATACAGGACGCGCGCGATTTTGTAACGTGTAACGCACCGGATTTGCCGCCGGGTGAAGTGGACGCGTTTTTAGCTGCAACCTTGCAGCAGCGCAACGATGGGCAGTTCCCCTTTTATTTGCCGGGGGATAAAAAGCTGGGTATTTTTGTGGTGGAAGTGGAGCGTTGAACACATGGCTTTTTCATGGCATGCCAAACGAATTTATAGTATAATATTATTAGCACAATCGACTATTTTGAGATTGGGAGACACTCATGCAAGAAGCAAAAACACCGGTTCGAAGCGAAGCGGAGATTGAAAAAATAGTACGCAATATAGCGGCCATCATGTCGTTTGAAGATATGGACTTAGACGAGCGGAAAAAAGACGATATGCGCCGCATCCTTCGCGGTGAAGCCTCTGCCGATGATGTGATTGCAGAAATTGAGAAACGGCACGGAATTGCGAAAGGTGCTTTAAGCAACTAACCGCATCGTTCTACCAACAGCGCACTTACATACCATAGCGGTGGTATCGTGCGGTTGCCCCATAGCGCACTTACACATTGTGGATGAAGAAGCTGCGGCGGTCGTGCGGCGTATTTTTGCCCTCTGTATGGAAGGCAAGGGGCCGTCGCAAATTGCGCGGGTGCTGAAAGAAGACGGCGTACTGATTCCAACAGCCTATACGGTATCACAGGGCCGCAAAGCTACCCATGCAATCCCCAGCCATAACCCATGTGCATGGCGCGCTTATTCTGTGGTAGATATCTTGGAACGCCGGGAATACTTGGGCCATACTGTCAACTTCAAGACGCATCGCACATCCTACAAATTGAAGAAGACCGTAGCAAATCCCGCAGACCAGCAGATGGTGTTTGAGAACACACATGAGGCCATCGTGGACACAGGGACTTGGGAGAAGGTGCAAGAGCTGCGCAAACACAGGCGCAGGCCGACCAAGACGGGCAAGACCAGTCTTTTTTCAGGCATTGCCCATTGCGCTGATTGCGGAGCCAAGCTATATTTTTGCACCGCCAAAAATCTCAACGAGAACCAAGACCACTTTGTTTGCTCTAAGTCAAGGCTAAAGGGCAAGGAAATCTGCCCGACACATTTCATCCGCGCAGTCGTTCTGGAAGAATTGGTGCTGCGGCATCTGCAAGCTGTGACTTATTTTGTTTCCCATTACGAGGACGAGTTTCGGCGCAGGGTGGATGCGAAGCGCACGGAAGAGTTGAAACGGGAAATGGCCTTGCGAAAAAAACAGATGGTAAAGGCCGAACAACGTTTGCTGGAATTGTCCCGGCTATTCAAGCGGATGTATGAGGACAATGTGAGCGGGAAATTGCCCGACAACCGCTTTGCGGAACTCTCTACCGATTACGAAGCCGAGCAAGCCGATTTGGAAAGCAAACTGGAACAATGGCAAGCCAAGCTCGACGAGCAGAGTGAACGCACCGAGGGCGTGGAGCGGTTCATTGAAAAGTGCAATCAGCATGAAGGGCTGGAAGAATTGACGGCGACGGTGCTAAACGACCTTATCCACAAGGTATTTGTAGGCGCTGCGGACAAGTCCAGCGGCAAACGCAAGCAGGCAATCCATATCAGTTATGACTTCGTGGGGATTTTGCCAGCGCTTACCGTCCCGGAAGATAACACACCAGAAACCAGCGCAAACGAAAGACCGGCGTAGCTGTTAACTACGCCGGTCTGACGCACAAGACAAATACTGTCTTATGATGCCGCCCCTAACCGGGCAGTTTTTTTGTTGGGGTTTCTTGCTGCTGCGCCGCCACGTCCTCGCCGGTGGCCAGCTTGCGGGCGATGCTGGCCCCCATTTCCACCTCCGGCAGCACTACTGTGTCCGCGCCTATTTTTTCCAAAATGCGCTTTTGGAACATGCTTTGCGCCTTCACCAGCACATATTTTGCACCCTGTTCCTTCGCCGTCATGGTGGCAAGCACCGTGGCCTCAAAATTTTCGCCTGTGGCCACCACAACTGCGTCATATTCACCAAGGTTCAAATGTTCCAGCGCACCTTCTTCGCTCACCGTGGCCTGCACCACGTGGGTGGCAAATTCCTCCGCCTCGTGCAGGTGCGCTACGTCCGCGTCCACCGCCAGGATATTGGCGTCGTACTCCGCCAGTGTTTTCATCAGGCTGAACCCGAACCGCCCCAGGCCGATTACGGCATACTGCATCTCTTTTTTCGATTGTTCGCTCATTCCGCGCCTCCGTGTTAACTTGTCACCCAACTACCACGTTTTCTTCCGGGTAGCTTGTTTTGTTGTTCACCCGCGCTTTGCGGTACGTAAGGGCCACCACCATCGTAACAGGGCTTAAACGCCCAATATACATGCACAGAACGACGACGATACGCCCCGCCACAGTCAGGTTTGGCGTTACGCCGGTGGTGAGGCCCACGGTGCCCGCCGCGCTGGCGGCTTCAAAAAACAGGTTTAAAAAATTGTGGTCATACGGCTGGCCGTACTCCGTAAACGTGAGCGCAAAGGTGGCAAAAATAACCACCGCCACCATGGTGCAAAACACGGTGAGCACCTTTTGCAAAATTTCCAGCGGCAGTGTGCGGCCAAAGGCCTCGATATGGTCGCGCCCCTTGAACAGTGAGAAGATAGTGACAGCCAGCACCGCCAACGTCACTGTTTTAAAACCGCCCGCCGTGCTGGCCGGCGAGCCGCCGACCATCATCAGGATGCTTGAAAAAAACTTTGAAGCGTCGAACATACCTGCTTGGTCGATGGTGGCAAAGCCGCAGGTGCGCAACGTGATGGACTGGAAAAACGCCGCCTGCACCTTGCCGGATAAAGGCAATGCCCCCAAGGTGGCGGGATTGGTATATTCCATCACAAAAAATGCCGCCGCTCCAAAAAATATCCAAAACACCGTCACCGTGATGGCCAGCTTCGAATGCAGACCCAGGTGCGCCAGCTTGCGCCGCAGCCGCTTGCCCTTATGCTTTTTCATGGTTTCGGCGATGTCCGTCCAAACCACAAACCCCAGGCCGCCGCTGATGATGAGCGCCGAAATGACCAAATTCATGGCCGGGTTTTGCACATAGTCCATCAGGCTGTTTTGGCCCAAAATGTCAAAGCCCGCGTTGCAAAAGGCAGACACTGAATGAAACAACCCGTTTACCAGCGCCCGCAAAAAACGGTTGCTGTTTTCAGCGTTTACAGGCTGAAAATAGTAGACGACCGTGAGCAAAACCGCGCCAATGCCCTCGGCAACCAGCGTCACCTTCAGCACATTGCGCAGCAGGCGGCCGATGCCGCCGATGTTTTCTTCGTTGTACATGGCCAAAACCACCAGCCGGTTGCGCAGGCTAACCCGCTGGCGCAGCAAAACGGCCGAAAGGTTCAACACCGTGAAAAAACCAACGCCACCCAGCTGTATAAGCACGATGATGACAAGGCGGCCGAACCATGTCCAGGTTGTGGCCGTATCCAGCACCACAAGGCCTGTCACGCAGTTGGCAGACGTCGCCGTGAACAGCGCGTCCAAAAATGTCACCTTTACGCCCGGCACGCTTGCAAACGGCAGGCATAAAAGCCCCGCGCCGATGAAGATCATCAGTGCGAAGCTGAGGGCAATGGCCTGTGCCGGCGGCATGTGGGCTTTTCGCCGCTTCCCCTGCCCTTGCATTTCACCGGCAATGCTCTGGTTTTTGGCGTCCGTCCGTGTCACCCCCACAATCCGAAAAATGCCAATATGCCTTATTTTATCAGAGTACATGGGCGTATACAAACACTATTTGTAGATATTTGCGGTAAATTTTTTGTGAACAGGGCGCGCGGCCGGGGCTAGAGGAACGGGTTATAAAACCGGCCGTGGTTTACAAAATTCAGCCACACGGCGCAGGCCACCAGCAGGGCGCTTAGCGCCACAAGGGCGACGTCTGCCACGCTGAATGGCTTGGCACAATACCACGTGCGGTTTTTCTCCTTGCCAAAGCTGCGCAGTTCCATGGCGTTGGACACGGTTTCGATTTTATCGATGCTGGTAAAAATGAGTGGGAACAGGATGGATGACACGCTTTTCAGCCGACGGGACAGCTTCACGTTCCGCGACATATCAATCCCCCTTGCCTGCTGCGCCTGTCTGATCTCGCGGAAATCACGCTGAACGTCCGGAATATACCGCAGGGCCAGCGCCACAGAGTAGGCCACCTTGTAATGCACGCCAATCTTGTTAAGGCTGGCGGCAAACTCGCTGGGCTGTGTGGTGTAAATAAAAATGAGCGCAATGGGCAAAATGGAAAAATACTTAATGGTGACATTTAGCTGGTAAAACAGCTGTTCCTGCGTTAAATAGTATGGCCCGGCCAAATGTGCCAGCACATGGCGCGTGCCGTAAATGGCCACGCCTTCCTCCGGTGCAAACAAAAAGATGATAACATTGTTCAGCAGCATGAAAGCGGCGATCAACACCAGCACCAGGCGGATTTCACGGAGCTTGATTTTGGACAGGAAAAACATGAAAAACGACAGCAAGATGATGGCCAGCAAAAACCGCGTGTCGTAGGTGATCATGGCCGCGATGCTGACGAGCACCGTCATCAGCAGTTTTGCCGCCCCGGAAAGCCGGTGCACCGGGGTGTCGCGCTTGATGTAGCCGAGGCCGGCGGCGTCAGTTCCCATGGGCTCGCACCTCCCGGTCATAGTCGATAAAATGCTGGGCAAACGCCGCGGTGTTTGCAATGCCGCACAGCTGGGCAAGCTGATAAAGGCTGGTCTCCTTCAAGCTGGCCTTTTGCACAAGGGCCGGGTTCGTCAGCACTTTGGCAGCGGTGGAATCCGCCAGCAGGCGGCCTTCGGAAAACACGACGGCCCGTGGGGCGTATTCCAGCATCAGGTGCATATCGTGGGTGATCATCAGCACCGTCACGCCCTCTTCGTTTAAACGCCGCAAAAACTCCATGATCTCGGTGTAATGGCGGAAGTCCTGCCCCGCCGTGGGTTCGTCCAAAATGATGATCTCCGGGCGCATCACCAGCACCGACGCAATGGTAACGCGCTTTTTTTGCCCGAAGGACAAAGCGGAAATGGGCCAGTTGCGGAAGGGATACAGCCCGCAGGTTTGCAAGGTTTCCTCAACGCGCTCTTTCACTTGCGGCTCATCCATGCCGCGGCTGCGCAGGCCGATGGCCACCTCGTCAAAAATCATGGGCTTGCTCAGCATCTGGTTCGGGTTTTGCATCACGTAGCCAATGTGCTTTGCCCGCTCGGCAATGCTCAGTTTGGCCATGTCTTCCCCTTTGAACAGCACGCGCCCGGCTCCGGTTTTTTCAAAACCGCATATCACCTTTGCCAGGGTGGATTTCCCCGCGCCGTTTGTGCCCACAATGGCCGCCATTTCGCCGCGGTTCACCGCAAAGCTGACGTCCCGCAGCACCTCCGTGCCCGCGCCGTAGGCAAACGAAAGCCCTTCCACGCGCAAAAGCTCGTCCCCGCAGGGGGGCAGCGGCGGCGGGTTCGTGTTCGCAAACCAGCCGCGCACCTGCTGCTTTTGCCTTTCCGCCAGGGCCAGGGTGGCAATGCGCCCGGGCCGCATGGCGGGCGTCACCTGCACGCCCGCGTATTTCAGCGCCGTCAGGTACAGCGGTTCGCGCAGGCCGGTGCTGTGCAGGCAGCCGTCACACATCATGTCGTCCGGCGGCATGTCTGCAACAATGCGGCCGTCGTTCACCAGCACCACCCGGTCGATGTCCCGGTGCAGCACGTCCTCCAGCCGGTGCTCGATGATGAGCACCGTGGTATCCGTTTCCTTTCGGATGTCGTCGATCAGTTCCATCGCCTGCTTGCCAGTGGCAGGGTCCAGATTGGCCAGCGGCTCGTCGAACAGCAGCAGCCGCACGGCGTCCACAATCACCCCCGCCATGCACACCCGCTGCTTTTGCCCGCCGGAAAGGTCATACGGGCTGTGCGCCAAAAAACCGCCCACGCCCACAAGGGCGGCGGCTTTTTTGGTCATTTCCAGCATCTCGCCCTGGGCAACGCAGTTGTTTTCCAGCGAAAACGCGATGTCCTCGCCCGCCGTCAGGCCAATGAACTGGCTGTCCGGGTCCTGCAGCACGGTGCCAACGACGCGCGAAAGCGCAAACAGGCTCAAATCCTTTGTCTCTTTGCCACCCACCTGCGCGCTGCCGGTGCTTTCGCCTTTGTAGTTGAACGGCACCAGCCCGTTGATACAGCTGGCAATGGTGCTTTTGCCGCTGCCGGACGGCCCCACGATCATCACCTTTTCGCCGGCGCGCACCACAAGGCCAATGTCGTGCAACGTGGCCTGCTTTTGGGCGTTGTACTGAAAGCTGAACCCCTCGAACCGGATGATCTCGCCCATGTTTCCCCTTTTTCAAAACGCACAAAACCACCGAAGCTGCCTCCGATGGTTTTGTGTGTTTTTGCTTTCTTATTCTTTATCCAGCGAGCCTTGTTTCGTGCGGGTCTTGCTGTAGGCAAACAGCAGCAACGTGCCCAGCACACAGGTGATAACCGCGTTGGATGTTGCGGCGATGAGCCCCTGCACAAAAATTTTCTCCACCGGCTCCGAATAAATCAAAATATCCAGCACCGGCGCCACGCCCACCCAGGCAATCAGGTTTGCGATGACGGACACCACACAAAAACGCACGGCTGTTTTGGCGCTCCATTCGCCGGAATCCAGATCGATGCCCATGCAGCCGAGGCCGATGAGCAGCCCCACCACGCCGGAAGCGATGATCCAGCTCCACCACGGGCCATAGGAGGTAAAATCGATGAGCGCGTGGCCGATGAGACCGATGAACAGCCCTGCCACCGGCCCAAAAACCACGGCGAAAAACCCAAGCACAGCATATTGCAGCATGATGCTGGTGTTGGCAAACACCGGAATGGCGGCAAACCGCCCCAGCACAAAGAAAATGGCGGCGCCAACGCCGATGGCGACAATGGTACGGACTCCCAGTTTTTTCATATGACCGCTCCTTCTACACAGTTATGATGACTTAAAACCCCACACAACAAAGTATATCGGCCCGGCAGCCATGTTGTCAACCGCCGGGGGCCTTTGTTTATACAAACACCATCTGCACCAAGGCCATATACAGCACCGTGCCGCCGGCAATGGCAAGCAGCGAATTTTTCGACAGCAAAAACACCCCCGCCACCACGGCGATAGAGATGGCCTCTGGAATGCCGTAAGGCCAAGACAGAATCACCGTGTCCTTCAGACAGAACACGATGAGCATAGCGGTGATGGCATAGGGTAAAACGCGGCCGAGGTACGTGATGAACCGCGGCGTTTTGCGCCCGGCGGGAAAGGCCACAAAGGCCGCCGAGCGTGTGAGGAAGGTGGCGATGGCCATCAGCGCCACCAGAATGGCCGTTTCAAGAGAGGTTGTCGGCGTTGCGGGCATTGTCCTCACTCCTCTCAAACGGCTTTTTCAACAAACTGAACACCACCACCATCACGGCCATGGCGGCCAAAATGAACCACTGCGGCCCAAACACCAGGCGGCACACGATGGAGACCCCAAGCCCGATGAGCGCGGGCGTGCGGTTTTGCCTCACCTTCCATTGCTCCAGAAAAATGACAACGAACAGCGCCGTCATCACGAAATCGATGCCTTTGGTATAGTCGATGCCGCCGGCGGCGGACGGCAAAAAATAGCCGATGAGCCCGCCCACGGTGCACCCGGTGATCCAATAGCTCTGGTCCATCATGGCGATGGCCAGCATAAATTTGCGTTCGCTCATGCCCTCCGGCGCCTTTGCGGAGGAGAGCAGCGCAAAGGTCTCGTCCGTAAGCGAAAAAATCATGTACCATTTTTCGCGGCCGAATATCTTGAACTTGTCCAGCATGGAGATGCCATAAAAAATGTGCCGCGCGTTCACCACCAGCGTCATAAAAAAGGTGGTGACTGGATGGAACCCCGCCGCCATCAGCCCCACGGCCACAAATTGGCCGCTGCCGGCGTAAATCACCAGCGCCATCAAAAAAGCCCACACCGGGGCATAGCCCTTGCTGGCAAGCAAAATGCCAAAGGCCATCCCCATAAACAGGTAGCCTGTCATCACCGGCACGGTGAGCGGGAACGCCGCTTTCATCACGTTGCGCGCCGTTTGTTTGTTATCCACCAAGGTACGCCTTTCGCACTTCAGGATTGTCGCTAAGCTCCGCCGCCGGGCCGCTCATGGCGATGCGCCCTGTCTCCAGCACATAGGCCCGCGTGGCGATATCCAGCGCCATTTTCGCGTTTTGTTCCACCAGCAAAATGGTCACGCCGCTTTTGTTCACGTCCTGGATGGTGCGGAAAATCTCCTGCACCAGCAGCGGCGAAAGGCCCATGGACGGCTCGTCCAGCAGCAGCATGCGCGGGCTTGCCATCAGCGCGCGGCCAATGGCCAGCATCTGTTGCTCGCCGCCCGATAAGGTCCCCGCCATCTGGCGGCGGCGCTCTTTTAAGCGCGGCAGCATGGTAAGCACCCTGTCGTAATCCTCGCGCACGCCGGTGGGGTCTGTTCGGCTGTAGGCGCCCATCTCAAGGTTTTCCTTCACCGTCATGCTGGCGAATACGCGGCGGCCTTCCGGCACCTGCGCAAGGCCCATGCCAATGATTTGGTGAGGCTTTGTGGCAAGCAGGTTTTCGCCGCAAAATTCAATGGCCCCGCTGCGCGGCTTTAATAAACCCGAAACCGCGTGCAGCGTGGTAGTTTTGCCCGCGCCGTTGGCCCCGATGAGTGTGACGATCTCGCCCCCCTCCACTGTAAAGCTGATATCCTTTATAGCGTGGATGGCGTCGTAATACACCTCAAGATTTTTCACCTCAAGCATCGTCAACTTGCTCACCCCCCAGATACGCCGCGATTACCTGCGGGTTTTGCTGCACGGCCTCCGGCTCACCGGCCGCAATCATACGGCCATAGTCCAGCACAAAAATATACTCGCAAATGCCCATCACAAAGTTCATGTCGTGCTCGATAAGCAAAATGCTCAAATCGTACTTTTTGCGGATCATTAAAATCGTGTCCAGTAAATCCTGCGTCTCCGTCGGGTTCATGCCGGCGGCGGGTTCGTCCAGCAGCAGCACGTGCGGGTTCGACGCAAGCGCCCGTGCAATCTCCAGCTTGCGCTGCTGCCCATAGGGCAAATTACGCGCCATGTCGTGGGCGTGCTCGTCCAGGCCCATCACCTGTAATAGCTCGTGGGCGTTGAAGCTGGTTTTGCGCTCCTGGGCGCGGTAGCCCGGGCCACGGAACGCACCGGAAAACATATTGTAGTTCATCAAGCCGTTCATGGCCGTTTTCACGTTGTCGATAACGGACATATCCTTGAACAGCCGGATGTTCTGAAAGGTGCGCGCAATGCCCAGCTGGCTGCGCTGGTAGGTCTTTTTCTTTAAAATGCTCTTGCCGTCGAGGTAAATATCGCCCCGTGTGGGGGCGTACACGCCGGTAAGCAGGTTGAAAATGGTGGTTTTGCCCGCGCCGTTTGGGCCGATGAGCCCGACAATCTGGCCTTCTTTAATGTAAAAACTCACGCCGTCCACGGCGACAAGGCCGCCGAAAAAGACGCTCAAATCCTCTACTTGCAGCACCATCTTGCTCATGCGCCGCCTCCTTTGCCTTCGGCCTTTTTGCCGGTGAACCAGGCCCTCAGCTTTTCAAACGGCCCAATGATGCTGATTTCCGCGCGGCCAAGCAGCCCCTTCGGGCGGAACAGCATCACCACAACCAGCACCACGCTGTACACCAGCATGCGGTAGTTGGAGAAGCCGCGCAGCACCTCCGGCAAAATGGACAGCACCGACGCCGAGATGACGCTGCCGGTGATGGAGCCCATGCCGCCCAGCACCACCATCATCAAAATCTCTACCGATCGGTTGAAATCAAAGCGGGCGGGGTCGATAACGCCCACTTGGTGGGCGTACAAGCCGCCGGCCACGCCCGCAAAAAATGCGCTGAGCATGAAAGTAAGCAGCTTGTAATAGGTGGTGTGGATGCCGCTGGATTCGGCGGCAATTTCGTCCTCGCGGATGCTGCGCACGGCGCGACCGTGGCGGGACGTGCCGAATGTATAGCTGAAGGCGATGGCGAAGGCAGCAATCAAAAACAGGTAATCGAACATGCCCGTGGGCTGGGTGCGGCTGGAAAAAGTGGGAAAGCCGTAATAGCCCTTAGCGCCGTTTGTAAAGGTGAGGTTGTTGGCAATGACGCGGATGATTTCACCAAAGCCCAGCGTGATGATGGCGAGGTAGTCGCCGCGCAGGCGCAGGGCCGGAATGCCGATGAGCAGGCCGAACACCGCCGCCACAAGCCCCGCAATTACCAGCCCCACCGGCAAGGAGAGGTGCAGGTCCCAGCCGGCCTCGCCCATTGCCCGGGTGAACATGGCCGCCGCGTAGGCACCCACCAGCATAAAGCCCGCCTGCCCCAGCACCAGCTGGCCCAACAGGCCCGTCACCATGTTCAGGCTTACCGCAGCAATGATGTTGATGCAGGCCACGTTCACAAGGTCGCCCACATAGGTGTTGATAATGCCCTTAATAATCAGCGTGCGCACAAGGAAATACACCGCCAGTACAAACAAAAACGTAACACCGCTTGCAATGGCGCGTTTTTTTGTTTTGGTCATGGGTTTCTGCGCCATGTTACACCTTCTCTTTCACATGCTTGCCCAAAAGCCCGGCGGGCTTTACAAGCAAAATGACAATGAGAAGCGCGAACACAACGGCGTCCGTGACCGTACTTTGGCCGTAGGCATTGTTCAGGCTTTCAGCAACGCCCAGCACCAAGGCGCCCACCATGGCGCCCGGAATGCTGCCGATGCCGCCAAACACGGCCGCCACAAAGGCCTTCAGCCCCAGCATGCCGCCCATGTAGGGGCGGATTTGCATATATGTGTTGGTGTACAGCACGGCGCCCACTGCCGCCAGGGCCGAGCCTACGGCGAAGGTAAACAAAATCACCTGGTTTGTGTTAATGCCCATCAAAATAGCGGCGCCGGGGTCCTCGCTGGTGGCGCGCATGGCCTTGCCTATTTTTGTCTTGTTTACCAGCAGCTCCAGCACGGCCATCATGGCCAAGGCCACCACCACGTTCAGGATGGTATTCTGGATGGGCACGCCGCCAAAGTGGATTTCCGGCAGGCTGAACATGCGCGGCATGCTCACGGAGTTGGAGCCGAAAATGAGCTGGTACAGGTTTTGCAAAAACAGCGAAACGCCGATGGCGGTGATGAGCAGCGCAATGCGCGGCGCGCCGTGGGTAAGCAAACGGTGGTAGGCCACCCGCTCTATCACCACGCCCACAACGGCGCAAAACACGATGGACGCCAAAATGGCGGCCCACAGCGGGCCGTTCATGCCCAGCACCATCAAAATCATGTAACTGCCCACCATGATGATGTCGCCGTGGGCAAAGTTAATGAGCTTCACCACGCCGTACACCATACTGTAGCCCAGCGCCACAAGCGCGTAAATGCTGCCCACGCCAAGGCCGTTGAACAGTTGAGACAAAAAGTACAAGAGCACCACCCCTTACCGGCTGCACCAGAGTGCCAAAAATTTAACGTTTTAAAAACAAAAGCAAGCCGCATTCTGCGCTTTAAGCCCCGCACTCCTGCGGGGCTTAAAGCACTCGGCCGCGTTATGCGGCGGCCGGGTGAAACATTTTACGCAAGCTTTCGAAACAATGAAAACAAAGTGGGCAGGTTACTCTAGAAGTTGTAAGCGCCCAGCACTTCCTCGCTGCCGTCCTTGAACTCCACGATGTAACCGGTACGGGCGGGGTCGTTGCCGCCGCGGAAATCCACAGGGCCGGTCAGGCTTTCATACTCCAGGTTTTGCAGCGCCGCCACAATGGCCGCCGGGTCTTCGCTGCCGGCCTCGTTGATAGCCTTGGCCATCATGTGCATGGCGTCGTAGCCCAGGATGGCGAACATGTTCAGCTCAATGCCGTAGGCGTCCTTGTACTTCGTCATGAACGCTTCCAGCTCGGGGCTGGGGTTCTGGCTGGAATACTGGCTGCAGTAGAAAGAATTGTTCAGCGCGTCGTAGTTGGACGAATCGATTTCGCGAATAACGCTGTCCCAGCCGTCCGGGCCGAGGAAGGGCATTTCCATGCCGATACCGCGTGCCTGCACCAAAATATTAATGGCGTCGGTGTAGTAGCACGGGGCCATCACCACGTCCGGGCCGGCGTTCTTGATTTTCGTCAGCTGGCTGTTGAAGTCTGTCGCGCCGCTCTGGTAGCCTTCGTTCGCCACCACTTCCATGCCAAGCTCGCCGGCAACCCGGTTGAACACTTCGGCAATGCCGGCGGAGTAGTCGTCGCCCGTGTCGTACAGCAGGGCCACTTTTTTGGCGCCCAGCTTGTCCTGCGCGTAATGGGCCATCAGTTCGCCCTGGTAGGGGTCTGTAAAGCAGGCGCGGAAGATATTGTCGCCGATTTTGGTGATTTCGGCGCCGGAGCCTGTGGGGGTGATCATGGGGATTTCATCCTGCACGGCCTTTTGCGCCACGGCGATGGTGGGCTTCGTGGTCACGTCTCCAACCAGCGCGATGATCTTGTCCTGCTGCACCAAACGGTTGTAAGCGTTGGTGGCTTCGGTGGCGTCGCCCTGCTCGTCGTACAACGGGAACTCCACCGGGCGGCCCAAAACGCCGCCGGCTGCGTTGATCTCCTCAACGGCCAGCTTGCTGCCGTTGCTCGACGCAATGCCGTACTCGCTCACATCGCCGGTAAGCGGCGCCAAGCCGCCGATGACAATGGCGTCACCGCTGGGGGCAGCGGCTTCGCCACCGATTTCGGCAGTGCTCGAATCTCCCTCGGCGGGCGCGGCGCTCTCCGAGGTCGCTTCACTCGCAGCCTCGCTGCTGGAAGAGGTGGTGCCGCCGCACGCAGCCAGCGCGAAAACGAGCATGGCGGCCAGGAAAATGCTCAATACTTTTTTCATGGGTTTCTTCCTCCTTGTGTTCTCATGATAGTTACAAATTATACTATCCTCTTTATAAATATGCAATGCTTTGCGGCATCCATGGCCGCAATTCCGGCTATTTGAAGGTTTTACACCAAGTTATCACAAATTTTTTTGGAGAAATATACAAATGGTTGTTTCCTTCCGGCGCACATTTTCACAAGATTGGCCGCAATATCCTTGTGAAGCCAAAAATGTTGTTCCGGCTTCCTTTTGCCATTCTTCCGTGTTATACTAAAAAACACGGAAGAAAATAAACAACAGAAAAAGCGTAAGGAGAATACGGTTATGATCAGCAAAAAGAAAATCAACTATATCAACGAGCTGCAGGACATCCAACGCAAAGCCGTGGAATGCCCCGACGACGTGGGTATCCACTCCCAGGACGGCAGCATCATCATCGACGCGAAAAGCTACATCGGCATGTATGCGCTGGATTTCACCGAGCCCATCCTGCTGGTAAGCGAAAACACCGCCTTCCACGACGCCATCAAAGACATTGGTGAAAACGTGTAGCAGGCAAACCGTATGGTAAACAGGCGGTGCGAACCCGCCGCCATAGATTCATTAAATCGTAAACACCCGCGCGGAGGGATTGAGTTTTGAAAGACAGCGACCGCAAAATCCTATGGAAAAAACTGCTGCCGAACCTCATCCTTGTCTGCGTGGGTGTTGTTTTGTTCATATTGCTGTTTAATTTTAAACAGGTCTGGTCCTCCATCCTCTGGTTTGTGAAGCTGTTTGCGCCGTTTTTGGGCGGGCTTGTTCTCGCCTATCTTTTGAACATCCCCCTGGTATTTTTGGAAAACCGCTTTTTGAAAAAGGTAAAATACCGGCGGGTCATTTCCATCCTCATCGTGTATAGTTTGGCCCTGGCCCTGCTGATGCTGGCCGTGCGGCTGTTGCTGCCGGAAGTCATCAACTCCCTGCGCACGCTGATGCAAAACATCCCGGCATACCTGAATAATATGCAGAACCTTGGCCAATGGCTTTCCGACACCTATGATATCGCCCCCGAAAATCTTGATTTTATTATGGTGAGCTATCAGGACGTGGTGACACGGCTGATGAATCTGTTGCGCAGCAGCCTGCCCAGCGTGCTGAACTGGACCTTCCAGTTCGGCAGCGGCATCATCAGCGTGCTCACAGGCTTCATCGCGTCCATCTACATGCTGGCCAGCAAGGAAAAACTGCTGTTCCAAATGCGCAAGGTGGCCTACGCCTTTTTGCCGGCGCCAAAGGCAGACCGTGTGTACTACGTGGCAGACCTTTCCAACCGGGTGTTTTCCGGCTTCATCAGCGGCAAAATTTTAGATAGCGCCATCATCGGCATCATTTGCTTCGTGTTCTTGTTTGTGGCAAATTTCTTCATTCCCATGCCGTTTATCCTGCTCATTTCCGTGGTCATCGGCGTCACAAACATCATCCCCTTTTTCGGGCCGTTCATCGGGGCCGTTCCCTGCGCCATGATCCTCTTAATGGTGAACCCCCTGAGCGCGCTGGTGTTTGTTATTTTCATCATCCTGCTGCAGCAGCTGGACGGAAACGTCATCGGTCCGAAGATTTTGGGCGATTCCACCGGTCTGCCCGCCCTGTGGGTGCTGGTGGCCATCATCGTGGGCGGCGGGCTGTTCGGTTTCATGGGTATGCTGCTGGGCGTGCCCACGGTGGCTGTGCTGTACACCCTGGGCAGCGATTTCATGGCCACCCGCCTGCGCAAAAA
>JAVBNG010000054.1:0-7685 GCA_031551695.1 Oscillospiraceae bacterium | reverse complement strand
AGGTGCCGTTTTTGCTGCCGCTGGTGAAGTGGGTGAAGCGGACGGTGGAAAAGGCTGTGCCGGAGGTTGACGAGACGGAAGAAACAGACGGCACCGCCGTGTATTTTACAGAGGACTTTGCGGGCGTATTTGCGGAGGATGCCGCGGAAGGCGGCCGCGAAGAGGACGGGGAGCTGTGAAATTGCGGCTTGGCGCGCGGGCGGCGTGCGCCAAAACAGCCCGCCGTGTGATGGTTCACACGGCGGGCTGTTTTTTTGTTCCAGGGGGACTGGAGAAGGAGGAGGAGGATTTGGGGCAAAGCACGAGATGGAAAACGTGGAGCACGATTCTAGACCTGAGAACATGCGCGCGATGCAGGGAACGGAATGGCAAAGTGTATGAGATGAACGGGTTTATTGAAGAGGGGCCGCCTTTACACGACCGTTGCCGGTGTAGTATCATTTTTATGAAAACTATTCCCGCCGGGCAGGCCACTGATAAAGGGAAGGATGGAGCCGATTACTATTTGATATATTATCGCAAATTGCCGGATTATTATATTTCCAAGGCGGAGGCGGAAGCTCTGGGATGGCGGCGTAAGCGTGGCAACCTCCATTTGGTGGCGCCGGGGAAAATGATTGGAGGTGACAGGTATTTGAATGATGATGGCAAGCTTCCTGATGCCCTTGGCCGCAGATGGTATGAAGCAGATATCAACTATACCGCTGGCCGTCGAAACACGCAACGCATCGTTTATTCCAATGACGGTCTTGTTTTTGTAACCTATGACCATTACGGGACATTTCAAGAAATAATACGAGGAGGTGGCCGGTATGGAATACGAATATTATGACCCTTCGGATCCCAATTCCTACAGAAAGATCCCGGATGGCCCGATTATTCTGGATTTTACAGGCTGCAAATATTTGGGTGAGATGCACCAGATATTGAAGAGGCAGTTTGGATTTCCCGACTACTATGGTGAAAACCTGAGTGCCTTGTGGGATTGTCTGGATGGTTTCTTTTATGACGACCCCAGAACCATTGAAATCTACGGAACTGCTTCACTGCCCAATGACCTCTCTGATATAATGGCGAAAATATTGAAAATCTTTGATAGAGTGAGTGAGAGTTCAGAGGCCCGGTTCGTGCTTGTGTCGTGAAATGAAGTTTAATATTGTTTCCTGCCCAAGAAATAATACGAGGAGGTGGCCGATATGGAATACGAATATTATGACCCTTCAGACCCCAATTCTCCCAGAAAGATTCCGGAAGGTCCGGTGATTTTGGATTTTACTGGCTGTAAATATTTGGGTGAAATCCACCAGGTTTTGAAAAGGCAGCTGGGATTTCCCGATTATTACGGTGAAAACCTGGCTGCATTGTGGGATTGTTTGGGATTTTACTTTTACAACCCCATTACAATTAAAATCTATGGAACTACCTCACTGCCCAAAGACCTCTCTGAGGAAATGGCAGAAATATTGGAGATTTTTAATGAGGCAAGCAATATTTCAAAGATTCGATACGTGCTGAAATCGTGAGGTGAAGTTTCAATACAGTTTCCTGCTTGGAGAAATCATACGAGGAGGTGGCCGATATGGAATACGAATATTATGATCCTTCTGATCCCAATTCCTACAGAAAGATCCCGGATGGCCCGATTATTCTGGATTTTACAGGCTGCAAATATTGGGGTGAGATCTATCAGATATTGAAGAGGCAGTTCGGACTTCCCTATGATTACGGCGAAAACCTGGACGCATTGTGGGACAGCCTTGATGGTCTTTTTTGGGACGACCCCAGAACCATTGAAATCTATGGGACAGCTTCACTGCCTGAAGACCTCTCTGATGTAATGGCAAAAATATTAGAAATTTTTGATGAGGTGAGTGAGAGGTCTATGGCCCGGTTTGTGCTGAAATCGTGAAGTTGAGTTTCAAAGCGGCCCGCCGCGTTCTGATGAACGGGGCGGGCCGTTTTTGTTGGTTGGGCGGGTAAAAATCAGGCCAACTCCACCGTGCCGTCCTCTTTTACGGTGACGGACATGCCGGTTTTCACGGCGGCGAGGAAGTCGTCGCCGAGGCTGTCGATGGTGGGGAGAAGGCTGTCCGTCCACACGTCGGCCAGAATGGCCCCGGCGGCGGCGAGGGAATCAATGGGCTGGGAAAACAGGAGGCACGCGGGCTGGCGGTCCATGGAAGCAGCGCAGTACAGCACCATGCCGCCGGTGGTGCTGCCGATGGTTTGCGGCAGGCACAGGGCCTTGCCCGCCATGGGCTTTTCGTAGATATCCGGGTTGTTCTGGTCGGAGCATTTGGCGGCTTTGTCGCCAAACATCAGGCTTTTTTGGTAGCTGGCCAGGGTGTTGAAGCCGTTTTTGGTGACGAGGGCCTCGGCGGTGCAGTTGCCCGGCACCACCACGCGGCCTTTGAAAGTCTGTGCCATTTACATCGCCCCCTTCCCGGTAATTTGGCTGAGGATGTCCGCGTCCGTGTGGTAGCGCGCGGAGGTGTAGGTGCGCAGTTTATTGGAGTTTGTGATAACGGGCATTTTGCCGCAAAGCGGGTTGTTCATGTACATGAGGGGGCAGATGCTGGAGAGCACCACGCCTGTTTCGGCAAGCTGTGCCGCGGCGGGCGTTTTGCGGAAGGCGGCGGCCACCTGCGGCGCGGCGGTAAACACCGTGGGCACGGCCACCTTGGCGCGGCCGTTTTCGGCCAGCGCGGCGGTGATGTGCTCCGTCCAGCGGTGCAGCTGGGAAAGGGACAGGTGCGGGCAGCCGATGAAGCAGAGCTTCGGCGCGGCGGCTTTGTCTTTCCAGATGCAGGGGTAGCCGTTTTTGACGCGGGCAAGCTCCGCGTCGTCGATGACATAGGTCTTTGCACCGGGGGCGACAAGGGCGTCGCCCTGTTCGGCGGCCTCAGGCGTAAGATTTTCCACATGGAAAAGCCCCACGGCCCCGTTTGACGCCGAGGCTGCGCCCATGTCTTTCAGGTAATCTTTGGCATCTTGTGTCAGTTCTGTTCCAATGAAGCGGTCGAGGCCCCTGATGTAGGGTACGTCCTCCATCACCTTCATGCCGATGGCGCTGCCCAGAACCTGGGCCTCGGGCGCAGTGCTGGTTTGCACGGCCACCACCCAGGTGGCCCTGCGCCCTTCGTCCGTCAGCAGGCCGAAGTGGGGTACGCAGCCTGCGATGGAGCCGAACAGCTCGATGATGCCGGAGTTGCGGTTGCACCGCGCGCCAAGTACGGAGTTCGCGTACACCACGGCACTGCTTTCGGCCCAGCTGAGGATTTCGCCCTTTTGCGGCACATTGCCCACTTCGTCCATGTAGCAGGTGCAGGTAAAGGCGTTTTCTTCCATCAGGCCGAGGGTTTTCAGCTGTGTTTCATAGCTGTCCTGTTTCGAGTACATCACCTTGAAAAACAGGTTTTGCGCAAAACCCGACGGCACGTTTTTGTCCAGCGGGCGCGGGTCCACGCTGAAGGGCTGCTTCGAGATGGCGCCGCCTGCGATCAGCTCGTCCATCAGGGAATACACGGCCTTCATCACGCCAAGGCCGAAGCTGGTGACAAGATGGCCTTTTTTGCCGGTGACGTCCACCATTTTGTCGGCGCCGAAGGTGTCGCCGTACATGACCAAGGTTTTCATCACCTTTTGCAGTGTCTCGCCTTCCTGGCCGTCCAAAACGGCCTGTTGGCCGGGTGTGAGTTGCATGGCATCGCCTCCTAAAGCTTGCTTGTTACGAAAAAACGAAGGCGCAAAGCGGGTATTTGCACCCAGAGCGGAAAAGACGCATCGCGTCTTTGGCGCGATACTGCCCGGCCGGGCACCGGCCTAGATGGTGGTGCCAAGGCGGTAGGCCGCGCGCACGGCTTCCAGCACGCGGCCGGGACTAAAGCTGTCGCCCATGGGATATACCTCGGCGGCGGCGTTTGCCTTCTGGATGTCGAAATACAGGGCGTCGTCCGCCTTGCCGCCGATGGCCAGCACCACAAGGTCGGCGTCAAGCGTCACATCGGTAAGCTCCTCGCCCAGCTTCGGGGCCAGCGGGTTTTCGATGTTCTCGGGCAAAATGGGGGACCAGGAATTGTATGGGTCCGGCACGTTTTTATGGTTGTTTTTTTGCACCGTCACTTTGCCGCCCGCAAGGGAGGACACTTTGGCGCAGTTCAGCAGCTTTGCGCCGCCGTCGTGCAGGGCATGCAGCAAATGGCCGCGGTTCGCGGTGCATACGCCGTCCATAAAATAGGGCAGAATTTCCACCACGGTGACGGCGGCGCCTTTTTCGTAGCACAGCCATTCGGCCACTTCGCACCCGACGCTGCCTCCGCCCACCACCACCACGTTTTTGGCGCCGCCCAGCAAAGCGGGGTCGTTCAGCAGGTCGATGGCCTGCACGGTTTTGGCCTCGTCCGCCCCGGGCACGGGCAAAGCGGACACCTTTGTGCCGATGGCCACCACCGCCGCGTCGAACTTGCCCTTCTTCAGGGTGTCGGCGTCGGCTTCCGCATTGAAATGCACCTTCAATTTGCCGGCCTTTTCAGCGGTTTTCAGTTCGTTTTGCATCCAGGTGAGGTAGTTGCGGATGTCGAATTTGATGGCGGGGACTGAGCCCGGTATGATGCGCCCGCCCACGGAGGCGGTTTTTTCAAACAGCTCCACCTTGTGGCCGCGCTGTGCCGCCGTGAGGGCGAAAATGACGCCCGCCGGGCCGCCGCCCACCACGGCGATTTTCTTTTTCACCGGGGCGTCCGGCGGAATTTCCGGCAGCATGTACTCGAAGCCGCTGCGCGGGTTTACGGCGCACTGGGGGTGGCCGCCCTCCACAAACTCGTTCAGGCACCCCTCCTGGCAGCCGATGCACGGGCGGATGGCCTCCACCTCGCCCGCGTAGGCCTTGTTCGGCCAGTCGGCGTCGGCCAGCAGCGGGCGGCCCAGCATCACCATGTCACAGTCGCCGTTTCGCAAAGCGGCCTCGGCAAGGTCCGGGTAGCCCAGCTTGCCCACGCCCACCACGGGCACCGGAACGCCGGCGTTGGATTTGATGCCCTCTTTTTCAAAATGTTCTTTCACCAGCCGCGCCACGGGCAAAAAGCACCCGGCGGGCATGGAGGAAGGCGGATGGGGCAGCCACCAGTTGTCGTAGCAGCCGAGGTCCACGTCGAAAATGTCTACCCCTGCCGCCACAAGGGCTTTCATGTAGTCGAGGGTCATGTCAACGCTGCGGCCGTTCGTGAATTTCTTCAAGGTGCCGCCTTCCATGCGCCGGCCGTAGGTCTCGTTCAGGGCAAGGGAGAGGTCGATGCGGTACATGATGGGATAGTGCGGCCCCACGCGGCGGCGCATTTCCCGCACCATGTCCACGCCAAAGCGCTGCCAGTCGGCATAGCGGCCAAGCTTGCGGCGGTTGAAGGCGGGGTTCGTCACCTGCTCCAGCAAATAGCCCTCGTGGCCGTGCAGGTACACGCCGTCCAGGCCCATGGCGTGGCTGTCCGCCGCGGCCTGGCCCGCGTTTTTGATGATTTTTTTGAGTTTCCGGTCCGATAACCGCCAGCACGGGATGGACGAAATGTAAAAGTTTGGGTTGAAAGAGGCGGACACAGGCAGTTTCGTCTGGGTAAGCAGGCACTGCGGGTTGCCCACGCGGCCAAGGCCCGGCGTGAGCTGCACAAAAATCTTTGCCCCAAAGGCGTGCACGCCCTGCGCCAGATTGCGCCAGCCCACCAAAACGGTGCGGCTGCGGTCGATGCGGGGGAAATAGGAGAGGTCGCCCAGCTCGATGATGGAATTGTCGATGCCGAAGCTGACCGGGACGAGGCCGGTGGTGATAAGCCCCGCGCCGCCCTTTGCCCGGGCGAAGAAGTATTCCAGCATTTGTGTGCTCGGCCTGCCGGTCTCCTCGGCCATATCGATGTTGCCCATGGGGGCCATGACGATGCGGTTTTTGATGATGGTTTTGTTGATTTGGATGGGGGAAAACAGCTCTGTGTAGGGGTACAGGTCCTGTGTCATAGCGGCCGCGCCAAAGGACGGAGAACCGTCCTTTGAAGATGATGCGGCGTCGCTTGAAGCTTGGGAATCACCCCCGGCGGCAAAGCGGGGCCAGGTGTCGTAGCCGGAAACAAGCTGCCGGACGAATGCGTCTGTGTGCATGGGTCACTCTCCTTTACTCTGGGCGGCCCCGCCGCTGTTTTTTTCTTTGGCAATCAGCTTGCCAAGGCCTGTAAAGAATTTGCCGTTCGCCATTTCCAAAATGCCGTTCATGCGCGCATTGGTAAGCGCTCCGCCGCTCATCATCACCATGCCGCGCAAGGGCATGTCCATCAGCATGGCGTCCATCATCACGGAAAGGTCATCCGTGTCTTCGCCGGTGGCAGGCACCAACTGCTTTGCCTGTTTCGCCACAATGCGCTTGATTTGTTTTCCCACGAAGGTGCTTTGCAAATCGGCCAGGGTGCTGTTTTCGTCAAAGGGGGCGTTCGCGTCGCGCTTTGCGGGTGGCAGGGCCTTGCCGTACAGGGCCGCGAAGGAACTGTCGCTGATAACAAGGCTGGCGTTCACGCCGCCGGTGGCGCCGGGCAGGTTGAAGTATTCGGGGCAGTCGATTAGCTGGCTTGCCAGCAAAGTCTCTTTTCCGTCGCCCACCACGCGGATGGTGGCGGACAGGCGCACGTCGTTGCTGGCGGCGGCGGCATGGATGTTGTAGGTGCCGCCCTCCACGCACCACATGCTTGCGGCGGGGTTGTAATAGGCGAAGGTACGGCGGTTCAGCCGGAAGCTGACCACCTTGCTCTCGCCCGGCTCCAGGTACACTTTGTCGAAGTCCTTCAGCTCTTTCATGGCGCGCATCACTTTGCCCTTGGGCAGGCCCACATACAGCTGCACCACTTCCGCACCGGCCACTGGGCCGGTGTTTTTGACCGTGCAGTACACGGTCACGTCCTCCACGCCCGTGTATTCCGTGCTGGACACCGCAAGGCCGGAATATTCGAAGCTGGTGTAGCTTTTGCCGTGGCCGAATGCCCACGGCACGGGTTTGCCCGCGCTTTCATAATAACGGTAGCCCACAAAAATGCTTTCGCGGTACTCCACGGTTTTTTCGCCGCCGGGGAAATAGTTGCAGCAGGGAACGTCGGCCAACTTCGCGGGCCAGGTCTCGGCCAGCTTGCCGGAAGGGTTTACCTTGCCGGCCAGTACGTCCGCAATGCCGCCGCCCCCGGCCTGGCCGCCAAGATAGGCCGCCACGAGGGCTTTTACTTTATCTGCAAAGGGCGTGGTGACAGGCGCGCCCAGCTGCAGCACCACAATGGTGTTCGGGTTTGTGGCGGCCACCTTTTCAATCAGGTAATTGTGGCTGTCGGGCATGTCCAGCTTTTCGCGGTCAAAGCCCTCGCTTTCAAATTCAGCGGGCAGGCCGGCAAAAACAATGACGGCGTCCTTGCCCTTGGCCACGCCGCAGGCCTCGGCCACCAGCGGCTCGTTGGTGTAAACACCCTTGTAGCCGTCGGCGTAGGTGACGTTGAAGCCAAGGGCGGCCAGCTCGTCGCAGGCGTTGTCCATGCGGGTGGGATTGATTTTGCTGCTGCCCGCGCCCTGGTAGCGCGGTTCTTTGGCGAACTTGCCGATGACGGCGATGTTCGCGCCCGCCGCAAGCGGCAAAGCGGCGCCGTCATTTTTCAGCAGCACGCAAGACTCGG
>JAVBNG010000047.1:0-7491 GCA_031551695.1 Oscillospiraceae bacterium | reverse complement strand
AGCCCTCCTGCACGGATTTCGACACTTCGCGCATGTAGGTGTTGCCCTTGCCGATATACATGTCGTCGCGGATGCCGATGATGTCGGCCATGAAGCTGATCATGTTGGCCGTCTCACGCACGGTTTCGCCGTGGGCGATCTGGCTTTTGCCCTCGTCCAGGTCCTGCACTTCCAGGCCCAGCAGGTTGCAGGCGGAAGCAAAGGAGAAGCGGGTGCGGGTGGAATTGTCCCGGAACAGGCTGACCCCGAGGCCGGAATCAAAAATCTTGGAGGAGACGTTCCGCTCGCGCAAATCGCGCAGGGCGTCGGCCACAGCGAAGGTGGCGGCAATCTCGTCGTCGGTTTTTTCCCAGGTCAGCAAAAAGTCATTTTCAAACATGTCGGCCGTCTTCAGGCCTTCCAGCTTTTTCACAAGATCGGAAAAGTTGCTCATAAGTATCCTCCCAATAATGGTTTAGGGTTAATTGCCGGCCAAAAAACAGCCAAACTTAGCAGGCGCCGTTGGTGCAGGTGTAGATGCTGGGGATGGCGGCAAACACGGCGGCGCAGCGAACCAAATCTTCTTTCCAGGTCTTCTCGTTCGGGGCGTGGGCCTGCGCCTCGGCGCCGGGGCCAAAGCCGATGCAGGGAACGCCGTTGCGGCCCATGATGGTAACGCCGTTGGTGGAGAAAGTCCATTTGTCAATGAGCGGACGGCTGCGGCGCATCTCCAGGGTCTCGGGGGCGCCCATGCGCTGCTCGCCGTACAGTTCCTTGTGCGCGGTGGCAACCGTCTGGGTAATCTTGTCGTTCTCGTCAATCCACCAGGTGGGGAAGTAGCACTCGATGGGGTACACAAGGCCGGTGTAAGCGGGCTCGTCGTACTGGTACATGCTAACCTTCACGTCGTCGCCGTATTTTTTGCAGGCGGGCAGGTCACGAATTTCCTGCAGGCAGCTTTCCCATGTTTCGCCGGCGGTCATGCGGCGGTCCAGTGAGAAGGAGCAGCTGTCGGCCACGGCGCAGCGCGAAGGCGAGGTGTAGAAGATCTGGCTGGCGGTGATGGTGCCGCGGCCAAGGAAGTTTGCGGCTTCAAAGTCTTTGTTGTATTTCTGGTCCAGCATTTTCACAAGGCCCTTGATCTCGGTGGAATCGGCCGCGTCGTTGTTGTTCAGCTTTTCCACTTCCAGCAAAAGTTCCGCCGCCTTGTAAATGGCGTTGTCGCCGCGCTCCGGCGCCGAGCCATGGCAGGAGATGCCGCGCACGTCCACGCGGATTTCCATACGGCCACGGTGGCCGCGGTAGATGCCGCCGTCGGTGGGCTCGTTGATGACGACGAACTCCGGGCGGATATTGTCTTCGTTGATGATGTACTGCCAACAAACGCCGTCGCAGTCTTCTTCCTGCACAGAGGCGGTGACCAAAGCGGTGTATTGATCATTGAGCAGCCCCAGGTCCTTCATGATTTTGGCGCCGTAGATGGCGGAAACAACGCCGCCCTGCTGGTCGCTTGTGCCGCGGCCGCCGATCTCCAGGTCGTTCTCGTAACCCTCGAGGGGGTCGAAATTCCAGTTGTCGATGTTGCCGATGCCCACGTTGTCGATGTGGCCGTCAAACGCGATCAGCGTTTTGCCGGTGCCCATGTAGGCCAGCATGTTGCCCTGTGGGTCCACTTCCACTTTGTCAAAACCCAGCTTTTTGCACTCTTCCACGCAGCGGTCCACTTTGGCCTTTTCGTTGCAGCTTTCGCCGGGGCACTTCACCAAATCGCGGAGAAGCTTTGTCATGTCCGCTTTGTAGCCTTCCGCCGCCGCGTTGATCTTCTGGTAATCCATTTTCCGATACCTGCCTTTCACTCTTTAAAAATCGTGTATATTCGTGTGAATGTCGTAAACATATTTGGTTGAAACACGTGCTTACAATGGTTTGGCGCCGCTTGTCATTTGGCGGAATAGGTGCGCGTGGGGAACATTCGGTCGTTGGCAATGCGCACATACGGGGCGGGAAACTCGCCGTCCCACACGATGCGGCGGTATTGCTGCGGGTCGGTGTCGCCCTCGGTGCTCACCAGCAAAATGGTACTTTTGTCGTTCATGCAGGCCGCGCGCTTTAAATCCGCGTATTCCTCGTTGTACAGCATTTCCATGAGCAAACCCATGCCCACGGCGCCGCTTTCGCCGGAAATCACCGGCGGGTCGCCCGTGCGGGGTGAGGAGAGGATGCGCATGCCTTTGGCCGCAACATAGTCCGGCAGGGAGGTGAAAATGGACACACGGTTTTTCAAAATGTCCCAGGACACGGTGTTCACTTCGCCGCAGCAAAGGCCCGCCATGATGGTTTTCATTTCGCCGCCCACGTTCTCCACTCCGCCGTCGCCGCGCCGGGCCGAGCGGTAATGGCAGTCGGCCTCATAGGGTTCCGCCAGAATGATGGTGGGGCAGTTGGCGCTGCCGTAGTAGTTGGCGAAAAACCCCGCCATGGCCCCGGCAAAGCTGCCCACGCCCGCCTGCACAATGATGTGCGTCGGCCGGTCCACCCCGGCGGCAATCAGCTGTTCCAGCGCCTCCAGCGCCACGGTGCCGTACCCCTGCATAATCCACGTCGGGATGTCCGTGTAGCCCTCCCAGGCGGTGTCCTGCAGCGCCACGGAATGCTCGGGGTCCTTCTGGCTCTCGTTGTAGGCATAGCGCACGGCGTCGTCATAGTTCATGTCTGTAATGGTGACGTCCGCGCCTTCTTTTTTGATGTTCTGATAGCGGTACTCGCTGCTGCCCTTCGGCATGAATACCACGCTGTGCTGGCCGATCATATTGGCCGCCCATGCAACGCCGCGGCCGTGGTTGCCGTCGGTGGCGGTGTAAAAGGTGAAGTGGCCCAGGTCCTTGCGCACGTCGTTGCTGGTCAGTTCAATGTAGCCCAGCTCGCTCACTTTGCGGCCGGTCTTTTGTGCAATGAAGCTGGCCATGGCGTAACTGCCGCCCAGCACCTTGAACGCGTTCAGGTTGTAGCGCCGGCTTTCGTCTTTAATGTAAATGCCCGCCACGTTGTGCATGTCCGCCAGCTTTTGCAGGCTGTACAGCGGCGTGGGCTTGTACTGCGGGAAACTGCGGTGGAAATTGCGCACGCGCGCAATCACGTCTGTCGCCATCAGGGCCAGGCCGTCGTGGTCCGGCGTTTTGGGCATGTGGTTTTCCACCCACTTTATTTCGGTGCCCATCTTGTCCTCCTGCAAAAAATTTCCACATGAAAACGAATTTTATATCGATTCGGCGTCCATATAGTTGTAAAGGGTATATTTCGAGATGTCGTAGTGCTTCGACACCTTGTCGCCCGCCTTTTTCACCAAAAACGCGCCCTTGTCGTTCAGGTATTGGATGGCGCGGGTCTTGTCTTCCTTCGTCATCATGGCCACGGGCTTTGCCACATAATCGTCGGCCTCTTTGATGAGGATATCCAGCAAATCGGTGACGTTGGTGGCGATGGTGGTGCCGATTTCGCCGGGCGTTTCCGGCTCCGGCACGCTGGCGATGGCCTCGATGGCCTTTTGCGCCATAATCAGGTCCGTGATATCATAGTTGATGCCGAACAGCCCCACAGGCGTTCCGTCGTCTTCGCGCAGATACACGGTGCTGCTTTTTACAATGCGCCCTTCCTTGGTGCGGGCCAGATAATTGTATTGGTCTTTCACGTTTTTCTTGTGGTCTTTCAGGGCTTTCAGCACGATTTCAGACGAGCCGTCGCCAATGTGCCGCCCGGTAACATGCCCGTTTTCAATGGCGACGATGCTGTGGTCGCTCCCTTTTGAAAAATCGTGCACGGTCACTTCACAGTTTGGGCCAAATTGCTCTGCCAGCCCGATGGCCAACCGTTTCAAAAAGCGCAGTTGCTCTTTCACAGACATGGCCGCGCCCCCTTTTCGGAAATCGCCGCCCCGCGCGGCAGAATCGAGCCCTTCGTTAATTTCATATCCACCTTTATGATAGCATAGTTTTTCCTAATTTCAACATTTTTTTAGCTTAAAAAAATATTTTTTAGGCATTTCTGCGTTTTGCATAATCCAGCCCCGCTTCCTTTGGATATTCCGCCCGTGTTTTGGCATGATTGTACAAAAAACAAGGCGCGGAAACTGCGCCTTGTTCTCAACATTTTCACAAAAGTGTGCAGGCCGAAGCGGCAGCCCTGCCACACGCTACACTCTTCTTCCGCCAAAGCCCATTCCCATGGCCCTGGCCACGGCTTCCAACTTTTTCAAGTCGTCCACCGTGTCGATGTCTTCCAGCGCCAGCGGGTTTGGCGCATCCACTGCCACCACGGCTTCCGGGTGGCGCTGCTTCACGGTGCGGGGTGCTTCGCCGTCTTTCAGCGCAATCAATTCCTCGCGGAACATCTCCGAAAACAGCACCGGGCTTTTGTGCGCGCCGCTGTGGGTGGGCACCACGATTTTCCCGAGGCCCCGTTTTGCCAAAACGGCCTTCACCGTGGCTTCGTCCAGCATGGGCTGGTCGCACGGCACAAACAGCATGTGCTTTGCCGCGCTGGCCCTTGCCCCAAGGCGCACGCTTTCGCACCGGCCTTTTTCCGGCGCG
The DNA here is from genome assembly GCA_031551695.1 of Oscillospiraceae bacterium. Lineage (GTDB taxonomy): Bacteria > Bacillota > Clostridia > Oscillospirales > Ruminococcaceae > JAAYCI01. The sequence continues at coordinate 2,926 of JAVBNG010000047.1, read as the reverse complement.
CTGTTTTTTAACAGCGTGGCCGGAAAATGGGCGCACAGCGCCGCCAGCTCGTCGTGGGCGGTGGCAAAAAACACGCGGTTGATGTAGGGCAAGCGGCAAAAAAGTTCCAAAGCGTACTGGGCCACCGGTTTGCCGCAAAAGTGCGCCAGCAGCTTGTTTGCGCCCTCAAACCGTGTGGAGAGCCCGGACGCCAGCAGCACAGCGTCCACCGTGTCGGCTTCGTCTAGGTGCAGGCGGCCCACGGTGGGGTTTGGGTGCACCATGTGGCCGTACACCGTGTTCATTTCCGTGCGCTGGGGCGGGGTGATACTGTCGGTTTTCTGCTTGTCGCCGTCCATGTGGTCTCCTTGTCTTCCCGCGCCACCGCCTGCTGCCCTGCCCACCGCCATTGCGCCGGAGGCAACCGCCGTGCCGCAGGCACTCAGCCGCGTTCGTCGGCCCGCGCTTTGATGAGCTGCGCCGTGATGGACACCGCAATTTCGGCGGGCGTCTCGTCGCCAATGTCGATGCCGATGGGCGCCGTCACGCGCTGTGTATCCGCGTAGGTGAAGCCGTCCTTTGCAATCAGCCGCGTGAACGAGGCCGCCACCTTTCGCTTGCTGCCAATCATCCCGATGTACCCGGCCTCGGTTTTCAGCGCGTCCACCAGCACGCCGTGGTCGCTCAAATGCCCGCGGGTCATGATAATGATGCAGTCCTGTTTTTTGATGGAAAACCGCTGGAACACGCCGGGAAACGGCGCCACGATCACTTCCCGCGCCGTGGGGAAGCGCTCCGCGTTTGCAAACTCGGCCCGGTCGTCGGCCACAACGCAGGCAAAGTCCACCAGCGCTAGCTGCGCCGCCAGCTTTTGCGCCACGTGGCCGCAACCGAAAATGTACACCACGCCCTGCCCAAACAGTGGCTGCGTGTACAAAAAACCTTCCTCGTAGGGGTCGTAATAGGGCGCGCGGCTCAGCATCCGGCCAAAGAACATGGCGTCTTCGCCGCTGCCGTCGGCCAGGTCTTCGCCGTTTTCGCCGGGCATTACGGCCACAAACGTGCCGCTTTCGTCCGCCAGCAGCAGGGAAACGCCGCCGGGCACCGCGCCCCGCGGCAGCTTCGCCTCTTCGCAAGAATCATCGCCGCCCGCCGCGCTACTTTCTGCCTTCGCGCCGGAGGCAAGTGCCGTACCGCAGCCACCCGCCCCGGGCGCGGCCGTAAACCGCACGCCCAGCCACAGCGGTTCGTTTTCGTCCGCCGCCAGCAGTGCGCCGCAAAAACGCTGCGCATCGGTATCCGCGGCCAAAAAGCCGCAAAACAGCACCAGCGCCCTGCCGCCGCACACCATGCCCAGCTCCGCCGCGCCGGCGGGGGACAGGTCGAACCGGCGGGTGTAGGCGCCCGCGCCGCCCAGCAGCTTCCGGCAGGCTTTGGTGCAGGCGAACTCCACCGCGCCGCCGCCCACGGTGCCGCTCACGCTGCCTTTGAACACCGCCATGGTGGCGCCCGCGCCGCGGGGCACACTGCCCTCCGCGTCCACAACCAGCGCAAGGGCGGCGTCCTCGCCCTTTTGGATGTGCCGCGCCAGCTCTAACAAGGCTTTTTCCATTTATCCGTTTGCCCTTTCCTTATACATATTCCACAGCGCCTTGGCTGTTTGTTCCATCTCGTCTTCCGTGGTGAAGTGGGAGGGGGAAAAACGCACCATGCCTCGTTTTTCCGTGCCAAAGTGCCGGTGCACCAGCGGCGCGCAATGGGCCCCGCTGCGCACGGCGATGCCGTAGTCCCCATCCAGCAAATCCGCCACCTCGCCGGAGGAATACCCCGGCAGGTTCAGCGCCAGAATGGGCACGCGGCCCGCCATTTCGGGGTCGCCGTAAAACTCGATGCCCGGTATGCTCGCCACGCGCCGGCGCAGCAGGGCCACCAGCGCCAACGGTTTTTCCAGAGCGCTAACACCAAGGCTTTGTGCATAGCGGATGCCTGCCAGCAGCCCCGCAATGCCGTGGCTGTTCACAGTGCCCGCCTCCAGGCGGTCCGGCGTCTCTGGCGGCATGGTTTCGCTGAAAGAATGGCTGCCGCTGCCGCCCACGGCCAGCGGCTGCGGCAAAAAGCGCGCCGAAAGGCACAGCACGCCCGTGCCCTGCGGCCCATACAGGCTTTTGTGCCCCGGGCAGCACAGCGCGTCCACGCCAAGGGCCTCCATGTCCGTTTGCACCAGCCCCGCTGTTTGCGACGCGTCCAGCGCAAACAGCATGTCATGCTGCCTGCAAAACTCACCCACTTCCGCCACGGGCATGGGGTTGCCTGTCACGTTGCTTGCCGCCGTCATCACCACGGCCTTTGCGCCGGTTTTGGACACCGCCGCGGCAATATCCTCCGCGCGCACGCGGCCTTTTCCATCCATTTTCACCACGGAAAAATTCCCCCGGCGGTACAGTGGCCGCAGCACGCTGTTGTGCTCCGCCGCCGTTGTAACCACATGGCCCTGCAGGGAAGAAATGGTGATGTTCAGCGCCTCGGTGGCGTTTTTGGTAAACACCGTGCGCCCGGCGTCGGCGCAGCCAAACAGGGCAGCCACCTCCGCGCGGGCTTCCTCCACACAGCGCGCCGCCGCCAAGGAAAAGCCGTGGGCGCCCCGCGCCGGGTTGCCAAAGGTGTTTAGGGCCGCCGTTATGGCCTGTGCCACGGCCTGCGGCTTTGGCACGCTGGTGGCCGCGTTGTCCAAATAGATCATGATTTCTCCTTGCGCAACCTGTAGTTTCGCTGTGTATTTGGTTGGGTTTTTAAATATCTATCGCTTGAAAACCGGCGCGAAAAGGTTTATGATTGTCACATGCGCAGCCGGGGCAGTTGCCGGCGGAAACCCGCCCCTGCCCCGCGGCCCGGGTTACCCAGTATATATAATAATTTATAGGATGTAAACACAACGCCCACCCAAAAC
>JAVBNG010000073.1:0-18142 GCA_031551695.1 Oscillospiraceae bacterium | reverse complement strand
ATTTTGGTCCATGCTGGCAATCGCTTCCAGCGTGGAGGCGTCCACAGGCTTACCGGTTTCGCGCAGATATACCGTGTTTTGCCTCATGGCCGCCAAAACAGCGGCGTCAAGGCTCTGCCGGGCCAACGCCCGAACGTCCTCCACGCCGCTGAAGCTCCGCTCGTCGCTGATATAATCGGCCAGATACAGCACCTTGTCCAGCTTTGTCATGCCGGCCCTGCCCGTGGTATGGCACTCGATGGCCGAAAGCACGTCCCCGTCACCCACCAACAGATGATTTTTGGCGTAAACAGCCGCCGCCGGCGCGTGCCACACGGCGTACGGCCTTTCCTGCGTAGATTGTTGTATTATAGCATCTTCACCCAGTATCTGCAAGATTTCGTCCCGGCCCATCTCCTTCACGATGTCGTGCAGCCAGGCGGCCAACGCGGCCTTTTCCGTGCTTGCGCCAAAGCGCTTTGCCAGCGTTTCAGCCTCTTTTGCCACGTTTTTCACATGGTGGTAGCGCTTTGCGGAAAGCATGCGCTTGGCGAGGGTTTTCGCCTCGGATGATGTCATGGGTGGTCTCCTTTATGTTGCACTTAAGACGCGGGGCGGGGTGTCCAACCTCTTTACCGGTACAGCCCGCTCTTCCGCACGATTTCATCCGCCGGCGGCGGAATGAGGGCGGACATGTCGCGCCCCGCTTTGATGCCCGCGCGAATTTCCGTGCTGGACACGCGGGGCACGTCGCCCTCTGCAATCAGCACGCAGCCGCCCTCTTGCTCTAACGCCGCTGCCGCCGCTCTTATTTCATCCGCCGCCTCGCCGCGGTTTTGCGCCACCAGCGTGGCAATGCGCAAAATATCGCGGTACCGCTTCCATTTTTGAAAACTGCACAGCATGTCGCCGCCAATGGCAAGGTACAGCCGCGCGCCGGGGTCCTCGCGCCGCAGCGCCTCCAGCGTGTCGATGGTATAGCTTTTGCCGCCGCGCGCTATTTCCATGCCGCTCACCCGCAGGCCGAGGAACAGCGGCGCAAAACAGGCGCACATGGCAAGGCGCGCCTTAGGCGGCGCGCAGTGGTTTTCCTTGTGCGGAGGCTGGTAGTCCGGCATCACGGTAACGGCGTCCGGCCTTGCCGTGCGGATGGCGTTTTGCAGCAGCCCCATGTGGCCGATGTGCGGCGGGTCGAAGGTGCCGCCAAACAGCAGCAGCCTCATTTGCGCAAAATCTCCGCGTAATTCGATTCTTTCGGCTTTTTCAAAAACAGCACGAACACCCGGCCAATCACCTGCACCACGTCGGCGCCGGTGGCCCCGGCCAGCTCGTCCGCCGCTTCCCGTGCGGAAAGGGGGCTGGTCTCCAGCGCCCGCAGCTTGATCAGTTCCCGCGCGGCAAGGCAATTTTTCGTGGCGTCGGTCAGGTTTTCGTCAATGCCGCCCTTGCCCACCTGGAACACCGGGTCCATCTGGCCGGCCTCCTTGCGCAGGGCCGCCCGTTGTTTGCTTGTCAACATGTTATGGTATCTCCTCGCTATAAGGCAGGCTTTTCGTCCACCCTGCCCGTTTCCAAAAATCCGTCCAGCTGCGCCGCAAAGGCGCGCAATGCCTTGCCCCGGTGGCTCAGGGCGTCCTTTTGCTCGTCCGTCATGCTGGCAAAGCTCACGCCGTCCACCTCGAACACCGGGTCGTAACCAAAGCCGTTCCCGCCCACGGGCACAAAGCCGATGACGCCCTCCGTTTCACCGCGGGTTTCAAAGGCGCTGCCGTCCGGCATCACAAAGGCGATGACGCTGACAAACTTCGCGCCCCGCCGCGCATAGGGCACGCTTTCCATCACTTGCAACAGCTTGGCCAAATTGGCCTTGTCGTCGTGGCCTTCGCCCGCATACCGCGCCGAGTGCACGCCGGGCGCGCCGCCCAAAGCGTCCACCTCAAGGCCGGAATCGTCCGCCAGGGTGGGCAGCTTGCACGCGCCGCACACGTGCACGGCCTTTTTCAGCGCGTTTGCGGAGAAAGTATCGCCGTCTTCCACGGCCTCGTCCAGCACGCCCACTTCCCGCGCGCTCACCACCTCGTGGCCCATGGGGCTGAGGATGCGGCGGATCTCGTCCAGCTTGCCGGCGTTATTCGTCGCCGCTACGATCTTCATCGCCGTCCTCCTCGCCGCCCGAAAAAAGCCCCTCGGTGAAGGCCGCCGGGTCAAACTCCTCCAAATCGTCGATGCCTTCGCCCACGCCCACGTAGCGCACGGGCAAGCCCAGTTTCTCTTTGATGCTGATGACGCTGCCACCTTTGGCGGTGCCGTCCAGCTTTGTAAGGATGATGCCCGTGGCGCTGGCCGCGTCAATAAACTCCTTCGCCTGGTTGATGGCGTTTTGCCCGGTCACGCCGTCCAGCACCAGCAGGGTCTCCACCGGGGCGTCCGCGTTGGCCTTTTTCACCACGCGGGTAATTTTGGCCAGCTCCTCCATCAGGTTTTTCTTTGTGTGCAGGCGGCCCGCCGTGTCGCAAATCACCACGTCGCACTCCTTTGCTGTGGCGCTTTGTACCGCGTCAAAAATCACAGCAGCGGGGTCGGCCCCGTCGGAATGGCGCACCATGGGCACGTCGGCCCGCTTTGCCCAAACCTCCAGCTGCTCGGCAGCGGCGGCGCGGAAGGTGTCGCCCGCGGCCAGCATCACCTTTTTTTCCTCGTTTTTGTACAGGTTCGCCAACTTGGCAATGGACGTGGTTTTGCCCACGCCGTTCACCCCGATGACCAGCAGCACCGTGGGCTTGCCGGAAAGGTCCATCTCGTCGTCCGCCGTCAGCTTTTCCGTAATCAGCTGTTTCAAAAGCTCCAGCGCGCCCTCGCCGGTCTTCACGTGTTCCTTTTTCACCTTTTGGGAAAGCTCGTCCACCAGCTCCATGGCCACGTCCGCGCCGACGTCGGCCAAAATCAGCTGTTCCTCCAGCTCCTCATACAATTCCTCTGTAATTTCGCTGCTGGAAAACAGCCGCCCAATGCCGCCGAATACCCGGCGCGTTTTTTTCAGGCTTTTGCCTGTTTTGTCTTTTTTGTCCTTTTTACTGAATAATCCCATTTGTTAGGAATCCCTTTCTATGGGTAATATAAAAGCCAGGCCGGTGTGCCTGTGGCCGGACCCTACCGCACCAGCTCCGCGTCCACCTCGGCCACGTTCAGCCGCAGCATTTGCGACACGCCTTTTTCCTGCATGGTCACGCCGTACAGCACATCCGCCTCTTCCATAGTGCCCCGGCGGTGGGTGATGAGGATGAACTGCGTCTGGTTCGAAATGCGGCGCAGGTATTGGGCGTAGCGCACCACGTTCACGTCGTCCAGCGCCGCCTCAATTTCGTCCAAAACGCAGAAGGGCGACGGGTTCACCGCCAAAATGGCAAAGTAGATGCAAATGGCCACCAGCGCCTGCTCGCCGCCGGAAAGGGCGCTGAGGTTGTTGATGATTTTGCCCGGCGGCGCCACCTTGATGTCGATGCCGCTCTCCAGCAAATTGTCCGGCTCCGAAAGGGAAAGCTCCGCGCTGCCGCCGCCGAACAGCTCGGCGAAAATGCGCTTGAAATGGTTGTTTATTTCCGCAAAACTGGCCGAGAACAGCGCCGTCATCTCGGCGCACAGCTCTGCGATCATTTTTTCCAGTTCCGCCTTGCTCCCTTCCACGTCGCCCACTTGGGCTTTCAGGAAATTGTAGCGCCCGCTCACCTCTTTGTACTCCTCAATGGCGCTCACATTCACGTCTCGGAAAGAGCGCATCTGCGCCTGCAACTCGCCCACCCGGCGCTTCAGCGCCGAAAGGCTCTCAAACTCCACGCACAGCTTTTCCGCCTCGTTCAGCGTCAGCTGGTGCTCGGAATACAGGCGGTCGATGGTTTGCCCGTGGGCTTCTTCCAGGGCGCGCTGCTTTTCTGCCAGCCTCTCAATTTCGCGGCCCACGCCCTCGCGCTCGTCCAAAATGGCGCGGCTTTGCTGCGTTTGCGTTTGAATGGAGCGCTCTTTTTCAAACCGCGCGTCCACTTTTTCCTTTATAGAAGCCTCAATGCCGCTGATGATATCCTTGGCGCCGCCGGCCTTGTCCGCCATGGCAAGGATGGCGTGTTCGTGCTCGGCGTTTTGCAAAATCAGCCGCTCGATGTTGGCAGCCAGCGCCTCGCGCCGGGCGGTGTTTTCGCCGGTGCGGGCCATCAGGTGGCGGATCTCCTGCCGCCGCTGCTCAATGGCCGCCTCCAGCGAAAGCGCCTGCATGCGCACTTCGCCAAGGGCTGCCGTCATCTCGTTGTTTTGGGCGAGGAAGCCGTCGTCCGCACCCGCAATGGCCCCAAGCTCCGCCGTCACGCGCTCAATTTCCGCGGCCAGCTTGCCCGTTTCGTTCACGGCCAGCTTGCGCTCCGCCTCGGCGGCGGCAATTTTCTCCGCCAGCTCGTTGCATTCAGCCGCCAGCTGGGCGCGCAATCGCTCGCCCGCCTCCGTGGCCTTCACAATGCGCTCCAGTTCCGTCACGGCGCGTATTTTATCCCCGTTCGCCGTCACGGCTTCGCTGGCCGTGGCGGTCAATTCGGCGTTCAGGGCGTCCACCTCGGCTTTCAGCTTGGCCGTTTCGGCGGCGGCGGCCTGCTGCTTCGCCTGCAGTTTGGCCATGCCCGCTTCCAGCTCTTCAATTTCCTTTTTGCGGCTGAACAGCCCCACGCTGCGCGAAACCGAGCCGCCCGTGAAGGAACCGCCCGCGTTGATGATCTGGCCGTCCCTCGTTACCACGCGGTTTTTATAGTTCAGCGCCTTCGCCGCGCGGGACGCGTCGTTCAGCGTCTCCACCACCACGATGCGCTCGAGCAAACTCGACACGATGTTCTCGTACCGCCCGTCGTAGCTGACAAGGCTTTTCGCCTGCAAAGAGTCCGGCGGCAAGCTGCGCGCGTCGAACTGCTGGGGCCGCACTGTGTCCAGCGGCAAAAAGGTGGCTCTGCCGCCCTTGGTGTTTTTCAGGAAAGCGATGGCCTCCTTCGCCGCCGTCTCGTTTTCCACCACGATGTTCTGCAGATTGCCGCCCAGCGCCATCTCCACGGCAATTTCATAGCCGGCCCGCACAGACAAAATGGTGGACACCGGCCCGATAACGCCGCGCAGCTTGCCTTCTTTCGCCGCGCGCATCACGCGCTTCACACTTTCGTAAAAGCCGTCCATGCTCTGGTCCAGTTCCTTCAGCATGGTAACGCGGTGGCCGCTGGTCTCCACTTCGCGCCTTGTCTCGCGCTCGTCCTCCTCGGCGGCGGTGTACGCTTTGCCCCGCTGCTCTATTTTCAGTTCCAGCCCGCCCTTGATGTTGCCAAGCTTCGTCATCTCTTCGTCTAATTTTTTGATATAGGCGTCCGTGTCGGCCTTTTCGGCGGTCAGTTCGGCTAAATCGCCGTCGGCCTTTTCCATGCTCCGGCGCTCTTCGTCCAGCCGCGCCGACGCCGACGCCAGCGTGCTTGCCGCCGACGCCTGCTGCACCTGCAGCTGGGTGCTGCGTTCTTTCATGTCCGCCAGGGCCGCCTGAAGCTGGCCGCGCTTTTCGCCGCTGGCAAGGCTTTTTTGTTGCAGCTCTGCAATTTCGCGCTCCAACCCCTTTGCCTTTTCGCGCACGGCGGCAAGCTCGGCCTCCACCTTTTCAATTTCGCCCTCGTGGGCTTTGATTTCAGCCCCCAGCTCCGAATCGGAGTCCCCGCTCTGGTCGATGTCGGCCCGGTAGGCCGCGATGTTCGCGTTGTTGCCGTCCATTTTTTCTTTTAAAACGGCCACGTCGCGGTCGTGGTGGCTCAGTTCCTCCCGCAGGGCGCGAATTTCCTCATTTGCCTTGTCCACTTCCATGGACAGACGCTCCATCTCCATGCGGGTCTCCTCGGTCCCCTCGTCTATTTTTCGGAGGTCCGCGTCCTTCTGGCGGTAATCCGCCTCGGCGGCCTCAATATTGCGCTTTTGATTGCGCAACTCCTCCATGGCGCTGTGCACCGTGTCCACCCACAGGGTCACTTCCATGGTGCGGTGCTCATCGCGCACCTGCAAAAATTTCTCCGCCCGGGCGCTTTCGCGTTCCAGCGGGCCAACACGGGTTTCCAGCTCGCCCAAAATATCCCGCAGGCGAATCAAATTTTCCTCCGCCGCGGCCAAATCGCGCTCGGCGGCGTTTTTGCGGTAGCGGTAGCGCGCAATGCCGCTGGCCTCTTCAAAAATCTCGCGCCGTTCATTGCTTTTGCTGGCCACGATTTCCGCAATACGCCCCTGGCCGATGATAGAATACCCATCGCGGCCGATGCCGGTGTCCAACAGCATTTCGTAAATATCTTTCAGGCGCACGCCATGGCCGTTGATGCTGTATTCGCTTTCGCCGCTGCGGTAATACTTGCGGCCGATGCTCACTTCGTCAGCGTCGATGTCGAGGCCGCGGTCGGTGTTGTCCAAAACAAGGCGCACGGAAGAATAGCCCATTGCCTTCCGGCTCGATGTGCCGCCAAAAATTACGTTTTCCATTTTGCCGCCGCCACGCAGTTGTTTGGCGCTGGTTTCGCCCAGCACCCAGCGGATGGCGTCCGAGATATTGCTTTTGCCGCTTCCGTTCGGGCCCACCACCGCGGTGATGCCCGGGTCCACCGAAATTTTGGTTTTGTCCGGAAAGCTTTTGAAGCCTTGCATTTCCAGTGCCTTTAAAAACATTCTTCCTCCGCCGGGCCGGCGCCCGGCCAGTCAGTATCGCGCCGCTTTGCGGCGCTCGGGTTCATATGGTTGGCTTTCGCCGCTACTGCACAGCTGCTAATCGTCTTCGCCGTTATCATATGTGAAGTTCGCCATGCGCCCGCTGTCCATCACGCCAACATAGGTGGTGCCGCTTGCCAGCGCCAATTCCCCCCTGCCTTCCGCCGGGTAGATATGAAAACGATCCAACGGGTCCGCCTTTTCCCAGGTGGCGGCCTCCACCGTGCCGCCATGGAAATAATAGCCGTCGCCGCCATGGTCCAGCTTGTACCGCAGGTTGTCAGCCTGGACATCGCCTTCGGTGGGCTCCACTTCCTCCACCGCCGCAAACAGCACCAGCACGTTGTCGAACGCCAGCTGCCCGTTTGTTCCCCCGTCCATTGCCGCTTCAAATTCCCCATCCACATTGCTTCTCGACATCAGGTACCGCCCTGTGCCGCCGTCAAACGCAAACTGGCTTTGGTACGGCTCAGAAAACGGAATGCTGATGGCTGTGGCTACCGGAAATTCGCCCGCTCCGCCGGAGCCTGTTTCCTCAAACAGGAACAGCGGCTGCGGTGACGTGTCCGTGGCGGCTGTTTCCTCCGCCTGCGCCGCTGCGGCAATGTGCGCGCCGTCTGTGTAGCGGCAATATTCCAGAGATAAAGTTTTGGCCCTCTCTTCGTCGATAAATAGAGCGCGTGAATCATAAGTTTCATCCAAAACAGAGGAAGCATAATCATATTGCTCTATGATTTCTGCCGAAGGCTTGCTGATACAATCTGAAACGATCAGCGGCTGCGCGGGCAATACAAATTGCACCAAAGAGGTAAACATCTCCCGCACAGGGCCAACCGTAGGCATGGTTTCGTAGTTGCTATACACGGCGATGAACCGGCTGATGCCGCCCCACACGTCCGTTTCGAACACAATGTCCGCCGCGGACAGGCCGCTGTTCGGCCGTGTCCCAATATGGTTGTCCACAATCACGGCCACCGGGCGCGTTGCCGCTTCGGGGGTGGCGGTGGTGTCGGCAGCGGCGTCGATACTGGCGTCTGGTGTTGCGGAAGGCTCTTCCGCAGCAGGCGAAGAAGCCGCCGAAGAGCCGGAACCGGCAGTTTCCGTGCTGGGACTGCTTTGACCTGCCTGCGGTGCGCAGGCCGAGCAGGACAGCAACAACAAGGCGGCCAAAAGGCCTGTAATACGTTTTTTCATTTTCATTCCTAACTCTAATCGCCCTGCCCAAATGCCGGTTCACCCTTACATCAAGCAGGCGCTGTTCCAAAGCACGCCAATTTCCTGCGGCAAACCGGCTTTACACCGCCATGCCGCCACACAACATCATCCGCGCCCCAGCCGTTCCAGCGCCGCCTCGGCGGCCTTTTGCTCGGCGGCTTTTTTGCTGTTTCCTTCGCCTTCGCCCGCACATTCGGCCCCAAGCATCACGCGCACGGTAAAGGTTTTCGCGTGGTCCGGCCCGGTTTCTTCCACCAGCTCGTAGGAAATGCGGCCCGCTTGGTCTTTTTGTACCTGCTCCTGCAGCATGGTTTTGAAGTCCCCCGCCTCTGTGCTGCCCACCGACAAAAACGGCAGCACAAACGCGGACGCGGCCTCATAACCGCCGTCGAGGTAGATGGCGGCAAGCAATGCCTCGAAGGCGTCCGCCAAAACGCTGGGCCGGGTGCGGCCGCCGTTTTTCTCTTCGCCGCGGCCAAGGCGCAAGTGCTGCCCAAGGCCGATCTGCCGGGCATAGCCGTACAGCGCCGGTTCACACACCTGCGCTGCGCGCCTTCGGGTCAGTTCCCCCTCCGGCAGGGCGGGCACTTCGGCAAACAGCCGCCGCGCCGCCACCAAAGACAGCACCGAGTCCCCCAAAAACTCCAGCCGTTCGTTATAGTCCTCCGGCTGTTTGCTCTCGTTTGCGTGGGACGAATGGGTCAGCGCCGTTTGCAGCAGCGCCTTATTTTGAAAGGTATAGCCAATCACCTTTTCCAGCGCGGCTAGGTCATGCTCACTCGTCATCGCCGCCGCCCTTTTCGGCCTTGTTGTTCGCGGCCATCCACGCCTCAATGCTGCCGGCCACGTCCTTTTCGGCGCAGGCCGCCGCCTGGCGGATGGCGTTTTTGATAGCCTTCGCGTCGGACGAGCCGTGGGCCTTAATGACCGGCTTTTTGATGCCCAAGAGCGGCGCGCCGCCATACTCGCTGTAGTCGAAGCGCTTTTTAAATTCCGCCAGCTCGCCCGTAAGCGCGGCGCCCGCCAGCTTGGTTTTCAGGTTCTTGCAGAACATGTCCTTGATCATGCCGGAGAACACCTTCGCCACGCCCTCCACCAGCTTCAAAATAATATTGCCGGTGAAGCCGTCGCACACCACCACGTCCGCCGCGCCGGTGGGTATTTCGCGGCCCTCGATGTTGCCGATGAAGTTCAGCGGGCTTTCCTGCAGCATGGGAAAGGCCGCCAGCTGCAGCGCCGTGCCCTTCGTTTCCTCCGTGCCGTTATTCGCCAGGGCCACGGTAGGCGTTTCCACGCCCATCACCTGCTCCTGGTAGGCCGCGCCCATGGCGGCGAATTGCAGCAGCATTTCGGGGCGGCACTCGGTGTTGGCGCCGGAGTCGATGAGCAGCCACGGCTTCAGGCTGCCGGGCATCACCGTGCCGATGGCCGCGCGCTTGATACCCTTGATGCGCTTCACGATGAGCGTGCCGCCCACCAGCAGGGCACCGGTGCTCCCGGCGGACACCAGCGCGTCCGCCTTGCCCTCCGCCAGGGCTTTCAGCCCCACGGCAAGGCTCGAATCCGGCTTTTTGCGGATGACGTCCGTGGCGTCTTCGTCCATGCCGATCACATCCGCCGCGTGCATCAGCTCTATGCCGGTGATGTCGATGCTGTTTTCGCGGATAACCTTCGCCAGCTTTTCCCGGTCGCCCACGGCGATGATCTCCACGCCCTGTTCCTTCACGGCCGCGGCCGCGCCCTGCAGCGGCGCCAGTGGGGCGTTGTCGCCGCCCATTGCGTCAATGATGATTTTCATGGTTATCTCCTTTTGATGATGGCTGGTGCCTGTGAAAAGCCGCGCCTGGAGCGCGTGACGCAAATCAGCTGTGCATACGTTCAATTGGTCAAAAATGAAACATTTTTGACGTTGAACTGGATACCTTCCGCGCTCTGCCATGTACAGCGCTTCGTACTGTTCACCGCAGAGCTTGCGGCTGACGATATGCTCACACGCGCTACCAGTCACGTCTTCCCATTTCACTCGCGCACATATTCCTTCATGGCGGCCAGCGCGCGTTCGCTCAGCGCCGCCTTGCGCTCCTGTTTGTTTTTAATCGGCTCGGCCAGCGGGTCTAACAGTTCCATGCTGGCGCCCATGGGCTGGAAGTCTTTGTTTTCCGCCCGCAAATAGCGGCACAAACCGCCGCACATGGTGGTTGTGGGCGGCGGCGCAAACGCCCCGCTACTGAGCGCCGCCCACACGGCCCGCGCTGTTAACAGGCCGCTTGCCGCGCTTTCCATATACCCCTCCACCCCGGTGATTTGCCCGGCAAAATACACGCCGAGGCGGCTTTTCAGCGCAAAATCCGCGCTTAGCACCGCCGGGCTGTTGAGAAAGGTGTTGCGGTGCATCACGCCAAAGCGCGCAAATTCGGCATTTGCAAGGCCGGGTATCATGCCAAACACCCGCTTTTGCTCGCCGAACTTCAAATTCGTTTGAAAGCCGACCAAATTATACATCCGGCCGTCTTTATCCTCCCGGCGCAGCTGCACGTTGGCCCAGGGGCGGTGGCCCGTGCGCGGGTCCGTAAGGCCCACGGGCCGCAAGGGGCCAAACCGGATGGTCTCTTGCCCGCGCTTTGCCATCACTTCAACGGGCATGCACTTCTCATAGCCCGTGTGCCGTCCGTCAAAACCGTGCTGCGGCGCGGTTTCAGCGTTTACCAGCGCCTTGTAAAACGCCTCATATTCCTCTTTGCCAAAGGGGCAGTTCAGGTAGTCGCCGTCGCCGCGGCCATAGCGCGACGCCGCAAACACCCGCGCCATGTCCAGGGAATCCGCCGCCACCACCGGGGCCGCTGCGTCAAAAAAGTGCAGCCCCTCCCCGCCGGTCAGCGTTTCGATCTCCGCCGCCAGTGCGCCGCCGGTCAGCGGGCCGACGGCGATGATGACCGGCCCTTGTGCCAATAGCGCCGCGGCACTGGGCACCTCTTTCCGCACCAGCGTGATATTCTCACAGCGCTCCACCGCCTGTGTGGCCAGCCGCGAAAACACGTCCCTGTCCACGGCCAGCGCGCCGCCCGCGGGCACGGCGGCCTCCTGTGCCAGCGGCAGCAAGCTGCTGCCAAGCAGCGCCATCTCCGCTTTTAAAAGGCCCGCCGCCGTCTCGGCACGCATGGCCTTCAGCGAGTTGGAACACACCAGTTCCGCCAGCCCCGGCGACGTGTGCGCCGGAGAAAAGTGAACGGGTTTTTGCTCGTACAGGGTAATGGCAAGGCCGCTGGCGGCGCCGCGCTTTGCCAGCCAAAGGGCCGCCTCGCACCCGGCCAGCCCGCCGCCGATGATTGAAACATTCACGCGCCGGCCTCTTTGCTTTTGGGGGTTTTTACTTTCGCGGCCTTGGGCGCGGCAGCTTTTGTGCCCTTAACCGCGCTTGCCTTCGTGGCTTTCGCGGCGGCCGCCTTTGCCGTTTTCGGGGCGGCCTTTTTTATGGCCTTCACAACCTTCACAGCGCTGTCCGCGCCGCCCTCATCCACGCCCTTTTCGCCGGCGGATGCGCCGGCCGCGCCGGTTTGGGCTTCGGCGGCAGACGCGTCAAACGCCTTTGAGAAGCCGCATCCCTCCTTGTGGCAAACAAGGCTGCCGCTTTTGCCGCCCTTTTTGAACAGGGTGCTGCCACACTTCGGGCAGGTTTGGGCCGTGGGCTCGTCCCAGGACATAAAATTGCACTTGGGGTAGTTGCCGCATCCGTAAAACACGCGCCCACGCGCCGATTTTTTCATCACTACGTCACCGCCGCACTTGGGGCATTTGCCCGGCATCTGCTTCACCAGCTGCTTTGTGTTTTTGCACTCCGGGAAGCCCGGGCACGCCAAAAACTTGCCATAGCGCCCGGTGCGGATGACCATCATGCGGCCGCATTTTTCACAGGCGATGTCCGTCTCTTCCTCCGGCACCTTCACCCGCTGGCCTTCCATATCGGTCTCGGCGGCGGCCAAATCTTTCGCAAACCCGCCGTAAAAATCGCCCACGGTTTTCACCCAGTCGGCCTTGCCGTCCTCCACCTTGTCCAGGTTCGACTCCATATTCGCCGAAAACGCCACGTCCACAATGTTCGGGAACCGCTCGGTCAAAATATCGTTCACCACAATGCCCAGCGCCGTGGGGGCCAGCTTTTTCTGCTCGCGCTCCACATAGCCGCGGTCCACCACCGTGGTGATGATGGGCGCGTAGGTGGACGGACGGCCGATGCCGTTCTCCTCCAGCGTTTTGATCAGCGTCGCCTCGGTGTAGCGCGGGGGCGGCTGGGTGAATTTTTGCTCGCTCAGCAGGTTTTTCAGCTTCAGCGCCGCGCCTTCTTCCAGCGGCGGCAGGGCTGTCTCCTTTTTCACGGCCTCGTCGCTGGCCTCTTCATACAACGCGGTGAAGCCGTCGAACGTAACGGTGAAACCGGACGCGCGGAAAATATAATCCCCGGCGGCGATGTCCGCCGAAACGGTGTCCATCAGGCAGTCGCCCATCTGGCTGGCGATAAACCGGCTCCAGATGAGGCGGTACAGTTTCGCCATGTCGGCGTCCAGGCTCTTGTCCGCCTCGTCCGGCGTCAGCAGCGGGTTCGTGGGGCGGATGGCCTCGTGGGCGTCTTGCGCGGCGGTGGCACTTTTGCGCTTGTACTCGCGCTTGCCCGCGAACAGGTACTTTTCGCCAAACGCCCCGGTGATGTATTCCTTCGCCCCGGCGATGGCTTCATCGGAAAGGCGCAAAGAATCGGTACGCATGTAGGTGATGAGGCCCGTGACGCCCTGGCCGGCAAGCTCCACGCCTTCGTACAGGCTTTGGGCCGCGCGCATGGTGCGCGTGCCGGTAAAGCCGAAGCGGCGGCTGGCCTCCTGCTGCAGGGTGGACGTGATGAACGGCGGCGCGGGGGTGCGCTTGCGCTGGCCCTTTTTCACGGTTTTTACAACGTAATCTTTGCCCGCCAGCGCGTCTGTAATGGCGGTGGCCTCGGCCTCGTTGTGCACTTCCAGCTTTTCGCCCGCGGCCGTTTGCTGCAAATGGGCCGTGAACTTCTTGCCGCCGGAAAGCAGTTCCGCGTCGATGTTCCAGTACTCCACCGGGTCAAAGGCTTCAATTTCGCGCTCACGGTCCACAATCAGCCGCACGGCAACGCTTTGCACGCGCCCGGCGGAAAGGCCCCGGCGCACCTTTTTCCATAAAAACGGAGACAATTTGTAGCCCACCAGCCGGTCCAGCGCGCGGCGTGCCTGCTGCGCATCGAACAGGTCAATGTCGATGGCGCGCGGCTGCGCCATGCCGTCGGCGATGCCCTTTTGGGTGATCTCGCCGAAGGTAACGCGGTTTTGGGCCGTGGGGTCCAGCCCCAAAATTTTCGCCAAATGCCAGCTGATGGCCTCGCCCTCGCGGTCAGGGTCCGTCGCCAGCAAAATGTCGTCGCTTTTTTTCGCGGCGGCTTTCAGCTCGCGCACCAGTTTATCTTTGCCGGGGATATTCGTGTACATGGGCTTAAAATTGTCGTTCACATCCACGCCCAGCTGGTTCGAGGGCAAGTCGCGGATATGGCCCATGGAAGCCATTACCTCGTAGCCCTTGCCCAAATATTTCCGGATGGTTTTGGCTTTCGCCGGAGATTCTACGATTACCAGTGTTGACATGTATAACTCCTTCATGCGCGTGCCCGCGCGGGACGGTTTCGCTGCGGCCGGTGCCCGGCCGGGCGGTTTCGCGGCGAAAGACGCAAAGCGTTTTTTACGCGGCCTAGCTGATTGCAATGAACTGCCTGCCCGCCTGCTGGCGGGAAAGGCCCGCAAGCTCCAACTCCGTAAGGGCAGCCATCGCCTCGCCCGGGGAAAGGCCGCTGTTTTCGCAAATAGAGCGCAGACTCATCGGTTTCGGCCCCAGTTGGCGGTATGCTTTCTTGGCCGATTCGCTCAGGCCCACCAGCAACGATTCATCCCCCGGCTTCACCTCTTCGAACGCAATGCCCGCACTGAGTACCTGCGGTACGGCAGTTGCCTCCTGCCCGATTGTGGCCGGCTGGGTTTGTGTGGCCGGCGGTGCAATCGCCGCTTGCGTTGCCGGCGCGGCGGCTGTCTCCGGCGCTGCAGCGGCCGGCCGTGGTGCAAACGTTTTAGCGGGCGGGTTCGCGGCCAGGGCGGCCGGCGCGGAGAAAACAGGTGCCGGTGCGGTTTTGGCGGCTGCCGGGCTTTGTGCCGCGCCGCTTCCTTGCGCGGCGGGGCTAAACGCGCCCGCCCGGTTCAGGCTCACGGTGTCGGTTTTGGGCCGTTGGCCAAACTTCACCGGCTCCTCCTGCTGAATGTTCATTTTTTTCATCGTGCGCAGGCGGCCCGCCAAATTTGCCGCGTTCAGTTCGCTTGGTAACACGGCGCGGTCGTCTTCAACCGCTTTGGGCTTTGCCCGCCCTTTCGCCGCTCCCTTGGCCGATTTCCCCAGCACCGACGCGGCCAGCGACTGAGCCGCGTCCTGAATGCTGATGGACGACGCTGCGCGCGCGGGCTGCAGGGGAACCACCGGCTCCACGCCCGTCACGCGGCCCACGGGTTCAATGGGCCCGCGGGACAAAATGGCGTCCGTCATGGTTTGCTTGTCCGGTGCTTGCGTCGCGGCAGGTTCCTCCGGCGCATCAGCGGTGGGGTTTGCCGGCACAGACGGGGCCTGCGGCGTCACGGCGGCCAGCGGCACAAACGCCGCGGCGGGGTTCGCTTCCTGCGGCGCGGCGGGCGGTGCTGCCGGTTCCATTTCGTCTTCCGGCAGTTCAAACAATATCGGTTCCGGCCGGGCCTGGGGCTGCTCCCGCAAAAAGGACAAGAGGCCTTCCTGCGCGGGCCCATCCGGCGCGGCCGGCGTTTTCAGCTCTTTCACTTTCTTTTTCGCCGCGGCAAGCGGCTTGCCCAGCAGCGGTTCCCGCGCGGGCGCTTCGTCCCTGTGGGTGCCGTCGGCGGAGATTTCATCCCGGCTCAAGTGCTTCACGCTGCCCCAGTTGAACAGGCTCACGCGGCTGCCGCCGGCCGTTTCCTCCGGCTGTTTTTCCGGCGCGCGGGTTGCGCCGGCAACCGTTTGCACCTTTGGCGGCGCGGAAGAAAAGGACACGCTGTCCACCACTTCCGCCGCCCGCTCGTCCAGCGCGCGGCTTTGCGCGGCGTCCGCCGTCGTTTCGGCGGGGCGGATGCGGCGCACCACCTTGGGCGGTGTTTGCTCCCGCGGTTCGGCGGCGGGCGCGCCCGCCCGTTTCATGTCACTCAAAAAGCGCTCTTCCATGCCCGCACTTCCGCGGCCTGCCGCCGGGGCGGGGCTTTGCGCGGCGGGCTGCCGGGGCGGTTCAACCGGGCGTTTGCCCGGGCGCGCCTCCCCTGCCGCCGGGTGGGCGTAAGGGTCGAACGGGATGGCGGAGGCGGGCGGCTCGGGAAAATGGGCCGCCGGGTGGGACGGGTACTCCGCCGCGGCGGGGCGCCCCTGCACGGCCTGCCGCGCCACAGCCTCGTCGCCGTCCTCGGCGCTCACGCCGTACATGTCCAGCACATCCGCCGCCGTGGCGGCAAGGTAGGCCCCTTCGCGAATCATGGCGTTGGTGCCGCCGGAAAGCTCGGAAAAAATGCTGCCCGGCACGGCAAACACGTCGCGGCCATAGTCGGCGGCGAAGTTCACCGTGCTCATGGTGCCGCTGGCCTTACGGGCCTCCACCACCAGCAGCGCGTGGCTAAGCCCCGCAATGATGCGGTTGCGCTGCAAAAAATACGGTTTTTCCGGCGTGGTGCCCATGGGATACTCGCTCACCACCGCGCCGTAGCGTTCAATCACTTCCATCAGCTTGCGGTTTGCCGCCGGGTAGCAGGTGTCCAGCCCGAAGGCGACGCAGGCGATGGTGGGCCCGTTCACGGCCAGGGCCGCCTTGTGGGCCTCGGCGTCCAGGCCCGCGGCCAAGCCGCTGATGATGATGGCGCCGCCCATGGCAATGCCGCGGCCGATGGTTTTCACGGCCTCCACGCCGTAGGCCGTGGGGCGGCGCGCCCCCACGATGCCCACGGACAATTGCCCGTTCAAAAGCGACAGATCGCCCTTCACAAAAATAATGGGCGGCGGGTTGATGATGGAACGCAGCATGTCCGGATAATAGGGCGAATCGAACGGAAGCGCGTGGATGCCCATGGTCTCGGCGTGGTTGATTTTGAGCGCAAAATCCTCCGGGCGCGAGGCCGCGAGGCGCTCCGCCTGTT
Source organism: Oscillospiraceae bacterium (assembly GCA_031551695.1). GTDB lineage: Bacteria > Bacillota > Clostridia > Oscillospirales > Ruminococcaceae > JAAYCI01. Next base: position 1,964 of record JAVBNG010000073.1, on the reverse strand, counting down.
TTTGCGTCAAAATCTCATCCAGCTTCGGCCCACCAAGGTCGTTCATCACGTCCCCGGCCCCGCCGGGATACGCGTTCAGCAAATCGCTGATATTCACCGCGCCATAGCCCATGCCGGCCGCCAGCCACATCCATAATTCAGCGGACATCCGTCTTATTCACCTCCGGGCGCGTGCCGCGCCGGTCAATATCGCCACGCAAAAGACGCTTCGCGTCTTCAGCGCGGCTCGGTCCAAAAAATGGCTCCTATCTTCGATGAAGGCCCTTGTGCAAACGCCGAAAGCGAATATCCTGCAGCAGAGCGGCGGCACGCCGCGAAACCGTCCTGCGCGGTCACGCGCTTCACCACGCCCCAAACGCATACAGCAACACGGCGGCGGCGGCGGCGGCGTTCATGCTTTCCACGCCGTTTCGCATTGGTATGTACACCCGCGCATCCGCCGCGGCGGCGGCCTTTTCAGAAAGGCCTGCCCCCTCGTTGCCCACCAACAGCACAAAGGGCCGCTTCACCTGCGTTTCCGGCAGCGGCACGGCGCCGCCATGCAGGGCGGCGGCGTACACGGTGCTCCCCGATTCCTTCAACAGGGCAACGGCTTTTAGCACGTCGGCGTCCGTCATCACGCACACCTTGGCCACGGCACCCACGGAGGCGCGCAGGGCTTTCGGCGAAAAGGGGTCGGCGCTGCCTGTGCCAAACACCACGGCCCCAAGGCCCAGCGCTGCGGCGCTGCGAACCATGGCCCCGGTGTTCGCCGGGTCCTGCAACGCCTCGCACACCAGCACACCCGCCTGCACGCGCTCGGCAGAAAGTTTCGCCTCGGGCCTGCGAAACAGGCAAAACAGCCCCTGAGTCGTCTTCGTGTCGGACAGCTTTTCCGCCACGCCGTCGCTTACAAGATACTGCACGCCGCCGATTTTTTCTGTTTCTGGGTTTGCGTCTAAAAAATCCCGCGTGAAAAAAACGGCCTCCGGCTGCATGGCGGCGGCCAAATCAAAGCACAGCCGCTTGCCTTCGGCAAAAAAAAGCCCCGTTTCTTTGCGGAACTGGGGCTGCTCGGCAACGCGCCTGGCCTCTTTCACCCGCGGGTTGTCGCGGCTGGTGATTTCAGCTGTCATCTGTTTGTTCCTTTGCACGGTATGGGCGTGTGCACACGACGGGAACAAGCCCCTTGTGCCCAATTACAACGAGGCGCGCCCGCCGGCGCGCCGGCAGTGGGTTCCCACCACCGCTTAGCCACCAACGGACGCCGCCAAAATCACCGGGCGCCCTGCGCGGTTTTCACCAGCGCCTTGAAGCCTTCGGGATCGTGTATTGCCATTTCGCTCAGCATCTTGCGGTTCAGCTCGATTCCGCTTTTTTTCAGCCCGTTCATAAATGTGGAGTAGTTCGTGCCCTCGGCGTGGCATGCCGCGCTGATACGGGTGATCCACAGGCGGCGGAAATCGCGTTTCTTCTGTTTGCGGCCGGCGAAAGCGTAGTTCCCGCTTTTCATCACCTGCTGCTTTGCCATTTTAAAATGCTTCGATTTCGCGCCGTAATATCCCTTCGCAAGCTTCAGGGTCTTTTTCCTTCTTTTGCGCGACATGATCGCGCCCTTAACACGTGCCATGATTCAGCTTCTCCTTCTTCTGTTGGTTTGTCGCTTCTTCCCCGCGCTTACGAGTACGGCAGCATTTCCTTCACTGCGGCTACGTTGGTCTTGTCGGCATATTGGGGGTGGCGGTTGTTGCGCTTCACTTTGGTGCTTTTTTTGTTCAAAATATGGCTGGTGAACGCGCTGCCGCGTTTCACTTTTCCGGTTTTCGTCATTTTGAAGCGCTTTTTCGCCCCGGAATGGCTTTTCAGTTTCGGCATTTCAGTTTCCTCCAGATGAATTGATTGGTTGTACACAGGCGTACGGCGCCGGTGGCGCCGGACGCCTGGCCGGGGTATTTTTGTGTTACCTCGGCAGGCGCGTCGGCGGT
>JAVBNG010000055.1:0-17176 GCA_031551695.1 Oscillospiraceae bacterium | reverse complement strand
GTAACGGGCGCGTCTGTTGGTGCTTTGTTCATGGCGGGCTTTGGCGCGGGCATTCTGTACGGGGTGTTCTACCTTGTATATTGCGTGTGGTACGCCCACAGGAAGAAGATTCCACAGTCTGAAAAAACCACATGGAAAGAGCGCGGCAAGGTGACGCTGGACGCCGCTTGGGCGCTGGGTGTTCCCATCATCATTATGGGCGGCATTTACGCCGGCGTGTTCACACCTACGGAAGCCTCCGGCGTGTCGGCCATTTATGCAATCCTTGTCAGCATGTTTGTGTACAAAGAGATGAAGCTGAAGGATCTGATCAAAACATGTGTGGACTCTGCCGAGACCACGGCGCAGGTGATGCTGCTGCTGGCGGCGGCGTCCATCTTCGGGTGGATCCTTACCGTGGGCCAGGTGCCGCAGAGCCTGGGCAACTGGCTGGTGTCTGCCGATGTGTCGCAGTTCATGTTCCTGCTGCTGACAAACGTGATTTTGATTATCGCGGGCATGTTCATCGACGGTTCGTCCGCCATTGTCATTTTGGCGCCGCTGCTGTATCCGCTGGCCATCAGCCTGGGCGTGAACCCCATCCACTACGGTGTCATCATGGTGGCCAACGCGGCCATCGGCATGTTCACCCCGCCCTTTGGCCTGAACCTGTTTGTGGCGCAGCCCATCACCGGCAACAAAATGTCCACCATCATCAAAGGCGTGATGCCGTTTGTCATCATCAGCATCATCGCGCTGTTCGTTATCACCTACTGGCCCAGCCTGTCACTGTTCATTCCGCGGCTGGTTTACGGCAATATGGTTTAAAGCATACCGCTTTGTTGCGCAATGGGGTGGCGCAATGAAGAGGCCGCGGGGCCGTTTGGCCCCGCGGCTTTATGGTTATTATAACCATTTCGATATGATAATGCAGTAACTGGAAAGGCGTACGGCAGCGGAGAAAGGGAGGCACTATGAAAAAAGCGGATATCTACATGTTGCTGGCGGGCGCCACCTGGGGGTTTGTGGGGCTGTTGCTGCAGCTGCTGATGGGCGCGGGTTTTTCGCGCTGGGGGGCGGCCTGCGTGCGCATCGGCATTGCGTGTATCGGCATGTTGGTTATTTGCTTTGTGCGGGGGAAGCGTTTTCCCGCCTTGCGGGCACGGGACTATTTGTTCTGCGCTGGGGCAGGCATTTTGGGTTTTGCCTTTTTCAACTTTGCCTATTTCAGCGCAATTTCTACAGCCGGCCTTGCCATGGCGGCGTCTCTTTTGTACACGTCGCCCGCTATTGTGGTCATCCTGTCGCGCATTTTTTACAAAGAGCCCATCACCAAAGTGAAAGTGGTTGCCCTGCTGGTTACGGTGCTGGGCAGCTTGCTTGCCACCGGCGCGGTGGAAGCGCCGGAAGGCGTTTCCCTTGCCGGCGTGGGCATGGGGCTGTTGGCTGCGTTTGGCTACTCGCTGTACAATTTGTTTTCCAAGGCGCCGCTTTCCCGCAACTCGCCGGAAAATGTCACCTTTTACACCCTGCTGTTTGCCGGGGTGGCGGTGTTCGTCATTGAGCCGCCCACCCGCTGGATCGGTTTGCTCAACAGCCCCTATATCGTTGTGGCGGCACTGGCCATGGGGCTTGTTACCTGCATGCTGCCGTCCCTGCTGTTTTCGAAGGGCCTTTCCAAAATGGACAGCGGCCGCGCGTCCATTTTGTCGTCGCTGGAGCTGGTGGTGGCGGCCATCATCGGCTTTGCCGGGGGCGAGGCCGTGAGCGTGGGCAAGGTGGCGGGCATTTTGCTGCTTTTGTCTGCCATCCTTATTTTAAACTGGCCGGCGAAAAAAGCGGCCACAGTGGGCGCAGGGGAAATGTGAAGGGCTATTTCATCACCTTTTTGATAAGCCCCAGCTTGTTTTTGTATGGCGGGTAGCGCAGGGGCACGTCCATGAATGTGCCGCGCGCCAGTACGCTTTTCATGTGGGAGAAGGTGGCAAAGCTGGCCTTGCCGTGGTATGCGCCTATGCCGCTTTCGCCAACGCCCCCAAAGGGCATGCGGCTGGTGGGCATGTGCATGATGGTGTCGTTCACGCAGCCGCCGCCAAAGGATACTTCGGAAAGTACCCGTCGCTTCACGGCGGCGTTTTGCGTGAACAGGTACAGCGCCAGCGGCTTCGGCCGCGCTTTTATTTTGGCAATGGCGTCACCAAGGTCTGTGTATTCGAGGATGGGCAGCACCGGGCCAAAAATTTCTTCCCGCATGGCGGGGGAATCCCAGGTGGCGGCGCAAAGCAGCGTCGGCTCTATCTGGCGGGTCTCGGCGTTCAGGCGGCCGCCGCGCACACCGGTTTCCGGCGCAATGAGTCCGGCGATGCGGTTGAAATGCTTTTCCGTGATGATTTTCGGGAATTCGTCGTTTTGATGCGTGTTTTCACCGTAAAAGGCGCGCACATTGCGCCAAATTTCCTCCGCCAGCCGGTCTTTTACGCCGGCGTGCGCCAGCACATAGTCCGGCGCAATGCAGGTTTGCCCGGCGTTCAAAAATTTGCCCCAGGCAATGCGCTTGGCGGCCAGGGGAATGCGCGCGGTTTCGTCCACGATGCACGGGCTTTTGCCGCCCAGTTCCAGCGTTACCGGGGTAAGGTGCTTTGCGGCGGAGGCCATCACAGTTTTGCCAACGGCAACGCCGCCGGTGAAAAAGATATAGTCGAATTTCTGGTTCAGCAGAGAGGTGTTCACGTCGCGGCCGCCTTCCACCATGTCGATGTATTGCGGCGGGAACACGTCGCGCAGGATATCGCGGATGACAGCGGACGTGTGGAGCGAATAGTTCGACGGCTTTACCACGGCGCAGTTGCCCGCGGCAATGGCGCCGATCAGCGGCGACAGGGTGAGCAAAAACGGATAGTTCCACGGCGACATGATGAGCGCCACGCCGTAGGGCTCCGGCATAATGCGGCCCCCGGCGGGGAACTGGGTGATGGTGGCCGCCACGCGCTTTGGCCTGGCCAGTTTTTCCACATGGCGCAGCATGTAGGAAAGCTCCTCCAGCACGGTGCCGACCTCTGAGGAAAACGCTTCGAAGGGCGCTTTGTTCAGGTCTGCCTTCAGGGCGGCGAGGATGTCGCCCTCATGTTCCAAAATGGCTTGTTTCAACAGCAGCAGCTGTTTTTTTCGAAACGCCGCCGGTTTTGTGGCGTTGGTTTCAAAAAAGGCGCGCTGGGCCGCCACCAGTTTTTCCGTCTGTTCCATGGTCACTCCTCAAAGCGGGCTGCGCCCGGAATTGTGCCTTGCAAAGAATCATTATACCACACATCATCCATTTGTGCCCCCGGTGTGGTATGATATAAAAAAAGAGGCGACCCACACGGACCGGCCGATGAGGAGTGAGCAAAATGGCAAAAATCGATTACAAGAAGGACTTCAAGGATTTGTACCTGCCGAAAAGCACACCCATGGAAATTGACGTGCCGAAGATGAACTTCATCATGGTGGACGGCGCCGGAGACCCAAACGGCGGGGAGTACCAATTGGCCGTGCCGCTGTTGTATTCGCTGGCCTTCACCATTAAAATGAAGGGCAAGGACGCGCCCGGCTATACGGATTTTGCCGTGTTTCCGCTGGAGGGCCTGTGGTGGTGCACAAAGCCCCCGTTTGACTTTGACCGGCGCGAGGACTGGCGCTGGACGTCCATGCTGCGCCAGCCGGATTTTGTGACGCCGGAGCTGTTCCGCTGGGCGGTGGAGCAGGCATCGGCAAAAAAGCCGGAAATTGATTACGCCAAGGCGCGGTTTGAAAGCTTTACCGAAGGGCTGTGCGTGCAGATGATGCACATTGGCCCCTACGCCACCGAGCCGGAAACAGTGGAAAAAATGCATGCTTTTATGGCGCTAAACGGCCTGAAAGACGAAACGGGCCTTACGCGCAAGCACCACGAAATTTATTTGGGCGACCCCCGGCGCGCGGCGCCGGAAAAATGGAAGACCGTGCTGCGCCACCCGGTGGCACGAACGTAATAAAAAACAGCCGCTTTCCGAGGAGTCCTGGGAAAGCGGCTGTTTTGATTGTTTGCATCATGCAAAAGACGAAACAAGGCGGAATATTCAGCCCGCTGGTGGCACGGTTTTTAGCGCGCGGCGCTTTCCCACGGCTTTGTAAATAAGGTTGACCACCAGCGCCGCCAGCAGCCCGCACAAAATGCCGTTCACCATGCCGGCCAACACGTCCGTGGCAAAATGCACGCTGATGTACAGGCGCGAAAACGCTGTGAGCGCCGCCGCCAAAATGGCGGCTATTTTTACCCATTTGGCCTTGATAAAGCAAAGGCCGGTAGCAATGGCAAAGGCGAAAGACGAATGGCCGGAGGGGAAGGAATAGGTTGTTTCGGCGCTGCCGATAAGCCTTGCCCATGGGAACTGGTCATAGGGGCGCGGGCGCATCACCAGCGGCTTGTACACCAGTTCTATCAAAACCACGGAAAAAACCACGGCCAGCAGGGCAATGAGCGCGGCCTTGCGCGTTTGCTTGAAAAAAAGCAGAACCAGGCACAATGCGACCATTGCAATCTGCACGTAATGCGTCCAGAACAAAACAATGTTGTCGAGCCATGCGGGCGTGCCGAGGTTTGCGAAAAATTGCAGGACAGCGATGTCGAGTCCGGTTGCCATAGGGGTTCCTTTCAAAGAGGGGATCAGTCGTACAGTACTTCCAGGCGGAAGGTGACGGGGCGGTTCGCATCCGGGCAGCAGACGGTCGTCACGCCTTCCGTGCTGTCCCACGGGTGGCGCCCGCCCATTTCCAAAACGCGCAGCGACGGCCACAGGCTGTGGAAGGCCGCCGCGCAAAAATCCGACGGGCAACGCTCAAAATCAAAGGTGAATTCGTCGCCCACGTGCAGGTGCTCGCAAGGCTGTTGCCCGTTTTTCCCCATGGGGGTGTCTGCTACAACAATTTTTACGTGTTTTGGGTTTTTATGGTCATGCATGGTTGGCCTCCTAGCATATATTTTCCCCAGTATACCACAAAGGGCAGACGGATGCATCCCCGGCGCGCGTTGCCCCCCTTGGCGAGGACGATTTTGCCGCGTTTACGGCCATGAAGGCGGTATGCCCGTTTCGACAAAGAACTCGACAGGAAACTGTTACACTTGTGGCCACGGGCGGCTGTCTGCCTGTCTACAACTCACTTTGATTTTCCAGAAAATGGAGGCCTTTTACAATGGATATGGTTTTTGTCAATTTCCCGGTGCGCGATCTTTCACGCTCCACCGAATTTTATGAAAAGCTGGGGTTCAAGCGGAACCCGCAATTTTCCGACGAGCACGCAAGCGCCATGGCGTGGAATGACCATTTTTGGATCATGCTGCTGAAGCCGGAATTTTACGGCAAATTCATCGGCGGTAAAAAAATTGCCGATGCCAATACCACCAGCGGCGCGCTTATTGCGTTCACCCTGCCCAGCGCGGCAGCCGTAAAAGAATTTGGCCGCATCGCCGAAGAAAACGGCGGCAGCGCCTACCACGTGGATATGGGCATTCCGGAGGAGCAGATGTACGGCCTAGAGGTGCAAGACCCGGACGGCAACATGCTGGAACCCGGCTGGATGCAGATGCCCTCGTGAAGCGCGGCCGCAAAACATGGAATAAGCGCCCGCAGGATGTGCCGTGATTTACTTTTGAACAGCAAAAACGCGCAGGCAAAAACGGCCCACGCGTTTTTTTGTCTGCTCTACTTTCTCCTTTTCAGCAGCGCCCGGCCACAAGGGCGGGCAGTTCCGCTAGGGTACACAGGTTATAGTCTCCGGCCTTTTTTGCCGCGGCGTCGCCAACGCAGGCAACCGCCATATCACCGGCGCGGGCGGCCTCAGCCCCGGCTACCGCGTCCTCCACCACCAGGCACTCCGGCGGGGGCGTTCCCAGCATGGCGGCCGCCTTCAAAAACACTTCCGGGTCCGGTTTGCTTTTGGTGATGCCGTTGCCGTCGACCACGGCGTTGAAATAGCCGCCAAGGCCGATTTGCCGCAAAATAAGCGGTGCATTTTTACTGGAAGAACCGATGGCAAGCGCAAGGCCCATGCCGCGCAGTTCATCCAGCGTCCGCCTAACCTCCGGCGCAAGGTCCGCCGGGCTCATCTGCGCCAGCTGCGCGCGGTAGGCTTCGTTCTTTTGTGCGGCCATGGCCGCTTTTTCAGCCGGTGCGAACGCGCGGGGGCAGTCCTCCAGCAAAATATCGAGGCTTTCCATCCGGGACACGCCCCGCAGTCGGTTGTTCTTTTCGCGGCTGAAGGGCACGCCAAGGGTGTCTGCCAGCGCTTTCCACGCCGCGTAGTGGTATTCGTCGGTGCTGCAAATCACACCGTCCAAATCAAAAATGACGGCTTTCCAGTTCAAAACAAGGTGTCCTTTCGGCCACAGGAGGCGTCTACGGGCGAAACGCCCGAAAACGCGCCGCGGCCCATGATTTTTTCCACCACCGCATCGACGACGGCCGGCGTGTTTGTGTAGGCGTTGATAAACGTTTTCACCATGGGCACGTCCAGCAGATGGTACGGGTTTGCCAAGCTGATGAACAGCACCGGCAATTCGGCGGCAAACCACGGCGCGTCGTTGCCCATACCCATCATGCCCTGCCACTGAAGGCGCACCACAACGTTGTTGCTGGCGGTTTCGTAGTTCGCCACGTAAATGGCAAGGTCATAGCGGGCCTTAAAATCTTCCACGCTTTCAAAAATCTCGCGCATCAGTTCCAGGGCGTGGGCATCGTCGCTTTGGCCCGCGAAGGCCGCCATGATGTCCACGCTCACGTCCCGGTTGCGCACTTCCACGGCAAAGCCTTCGGCTTCCAGCTTTTGCCGGAAAGCCGTTTTCAGCGGCGTGTCCACGGCGCCGTCCGGCTCCAGCACGTTCAGGTACACGCGTTTTGTTTTGGCCGGGGAAAGGGGCAGCAGGCCCGCCGTGTCCTTCACCAGCGTCACGGCTTTGCCGGCGCATTCCCTCCCCTTGGCAAGGTGGGTTTCACAGCCCAAAACGGCAAGAGCCTCAGGCCCCGGCACCAGCGTGCCTGCCGCTTGCTTTTCGTGCAGGCGCAGCGACGCCTTCAGGGCCAAAATGCGCGTGACGGCCTCGTTCAGCCGCTCCCGCGTAAACACGCCCCGGCGGCAGCCCGCCAGCATGTAGCCGTAATCCTCCTCGAGGCTTTTGTTGAACAGGAACATGTCCGCCCCGGCGGCGATGCTTTTGGGCACCGTTTCAGCCCGTGGGCCGCCTGCGGTGAAGCCGATCATGGGCGTGGCGTCGGTGACGATGAGCCCGTTGAAGCCAAGGCGCCCGCGTAAAAGGTCCGTCATCAGCTCGCGCGAAAGGGTGGCCGGCACCGTGCGGTTTTCGTAAGCCGCGGGGTCATTCGCCAACGCCCGCTGCCAGGCAGGCTGGGCAATGTGCCCCACCATCACGGTTTTGGCCCCGGCGTCGATCAGCGTTTGGTACACTTTGCCGCAGGTGGCGTCCCATTCCTCGCAGGAAAGGCTGTTCACGCTGGTGACGAGGTGCTGGTCGCGCTCGTCCACGCCGTCGCCGGGGAAGTGCTTGATGGAAACGGCAAGGCCCGCTTCATCGGCGGCGCGCAGATAGCCCTTTGCCATGCGGATGACCTTTTCCGGGTCCGAACCAAAGGTGCGCAGGTTTGTGATGGGGTTGCGGAAGTTGCGGTCGATGTCCACAATGGGGGCGAAGGCCCAGTTCAAGCCCAGGGCCGCGCCTTCGTCACAGGCGATTTTACCCAGCCAGTAGCCCATTTCATCATCGCCGGCGGCAGCGGCGCCCATGGGTTTTGCAAAGTTGGTCCCTTCCAGGGCGGCACCGTTGCCGCCGGCTTCCAGGTTGGCCGCCAGAAGCATGGGGATTTTGGAGTATTGTTGTAACAGCCGGTGGGTTTTTTGCACATTGGCCGCCGGGCCGGGCCTGTACATGATGCCGCCCACACCCAGCTTTTCCGTCAGCATCCGCAGGGCATCATCGTCGTCCGTTGCCCCCAGCGGGCAAAATAGCTGGCCTATTTTTTCCTCTTCCGTCATGGCGGCAAGGGTGCCCTCCACCCATGCCACACCGGCATCGTCCAGCGAAAAAGGCTTCGCTTTTAAGTCTACCACGTTACGCTGCCCCCTTTGGCATTTCAATTTTTCTTTTGTTGCAAACAATGGTGCGCACCACTTCAAACAGCAACAGGGACAGCAGAATCCCCACCGTCACGTCACTGGCAAAGTGCGCGCCCATGATGACGCGGCTGAAGGCGACCAGCACCATCCACACATAGGCGATGACTTTTAAAACAGTTTCTTTCCCCGCCAGGGCCGGCATGAAGGAAGGCAGCAGGCACAGCAAAATGCTGCCAGCGGCGTTCATGGCGTGGCCGGAGGGGAACGAGGCATAGGCGTTGTTGAACCCGCCGCGCGGGGTGATGACATACCACCGCGTGAACTGGGTAAGCGGGTCCGTCATTTCGCGGATGCGCATGCGGCCCCAAACGCCTTTTACCACATTCATAATGACGATGACGGACACGAAATAAATGATGGCAATGATGGCGAAGGTGACGGATTCGCGCTTTTTATCCTGCGGCACGCAGCGCGACAGCAGCATGGCCCCGCCGCCCAGCGCAAGGGCGATGAGAATGGCGAAGGGCTGGGGCAGCGGCACGCCGTTTTCGTGCAGGTAGTTCCAGCACATGAAGCCGCCCATTGCCGCGAACAGCGCCGCAAGCAGGGCGAACAAAATGCCAAGGCCAACATACACGCCCCTGCTTTTTTTGCCGCGAAAGCGAAACAGCAGCGCGAAGGCAAAAATGGCGAAGAAGGTAAAGGGTAATTCGCCCACCACTTCCAGCACGCGGCCGAACAGATTTTTGGTGAACAGGGCCATAGAGATGGGCAAATCGGCGAAGGTGAACACCGCCAGCAGTGCAATGCCGATGATTGGCACAATGATGCGTTCTTTTTTTGTCATATACGCCACTCCCTTCCGGAGGTTATAAACGGTTACCGGTCATCTTTGGTTTTCCCTTCGGCCAAATCTTCCATCACCTTGGGGTAAATTTTATCCAGCTTGTAAGCGGCGTAAATAAGCGGCAAAATGGCCAGGAACGGCAGCGGCACAATGAGGTACAGCGTGCGGATGGCGCCCATGGCTGCGGGCGTTTGCGCAGCCAACAGGCCGTTGTAGCCCGCGGCGCCCAAAATGGCCATGGCCACGGCTCCGCCAACACCGCCGCCTATCTTGGCGCCGAAGGTGGTGGTGGAATACAACATGCCCTCCACGCGGGTGCCGGTTTTCCACTGGCCGTATTCAATGCTGTCGGCAATCATGGCAAACATGGTGCCCATGGCCGTGGCGCTGCCAATGCCCTTGATGACGGAGCAAAACGCCAGCCATGCGAAGGACGTGGGATTGATGAGAAACATGGCTTGCCCAATAAGGGTGATAATGGCGCCGATAAGGGCCACGTTTCGCTTGCCGTGCTTTTTGATGAAGATCGTCATCACAGGCATAACGACGAGGGCAACCAAAATGCCGATGGCGGCCAAAAAGCCGACATAAGATTCGTTCCCCAGCCAGTATTTGGCGTAGTAGGTGCCGACACCCATGCTCATGGAAAGGCCGAGAATCATGACCACCCACACGGCCACCAGCAAAAGCCATTGGTCATTTTTTAAGCAAAGTTTCAGGCTTTTGCCAAAGCTGATTTTTTCAGAGGGCACGTCCACGCGCTCCTTGGTGTTGAAAAAGCACAGAAAAAACAGCAAAGCCGCCAAAGCGCCGTAAATGCAGGCAACGACGACCCACGCGGTCTGGCTGCCGGTGCCGGCGTCGCCGCCCACGGCCTTTACCAGCGGCAGGGTGAGGGCGTTGATGGCAAGGGAGCCCACCTGCGCCATGAACATGCGGAACACGTTGATGATCATGCGCTGGTTTTGGTCGCGGGACATGCGGGCCGTCAGCGCGCCGTAGGGGATGTTGATGGCGGTGTACAAAACGGTGGTGACCAGGTTATACGTGATGAAGATGTAAACATACTGGCCCGCCGTGCCCATGTTCGGCACCAAAAAGGTAAGCACCGTGGCCACGCCGATGGGCGCCGCCAGCCACAGCATCCATGGCCGCGCCTTGCCGTGCTTCGATTTCGTCTTGTCCATCACAAAGCCCATAATGATGTCGCTGAAGCCATCGAACAGGCGCGAGACCATCATGATGGCGCCGATGATGGCGGGACTCAGGCCCAGGGCGTCCGTGTAGAAAAAGGTGACGTAGGTGGATGTGAGCACCAGCACAAGGTTGCTGGCAAGGTCGCCGCCGCCATAAAAGAATTTTTCCCGGAAACCGATTTTTTCTGTGAGGCTGCCATTTCCTTTTGGGGTCATGTCGGGTTTCAGTTCGGTTGCAGTGGCCATGGGTTTCCCTCCCTTGCGCTGTGTAACAGCCTGCGCCGTAAAATTAGACGGTGACGGACAAAAAGCGTGCAATTTCCAAAGTACAGTCTTCAGCCTGCGGGCATACACCGGTTTGGTCGGCAAAGCCGTGGCCAAGGCCCCGGTACACGATGGTTCTTACGCTGCGGCCCGCGGCCTGCAGGGTTTTGGCGTAGGCAAAGTCCTCAAACACAAGGAAATCGTGCTCGCCGAACACCAACAGCGTGGGCGGCACATCCCGCTGGCTGTCCAACAGGGGCGACGCGTAAATGTGGCTGGGGGAAATGTGCCCTTGCAGGTACACATTTTCCAGCAGGTTTTCGCCGTCGCCAAGCGCGCCGGACATCATGCCCAGCATGGCGTTCAGCGCCTTGGCATGGCGGTTGCTGCGGTGGTATTTAGCGGGATTTGCGCCGTGGTAAAATTCCGTGTGGTTGCCGGAAATATTGACGGCCGGGTACAGCAGCACCTGCGCTTTCACCATGCCGGTGGTTTCTTCCCGGTCCCGCAGGGTCACCGCTGCCGCCAAATTGCCACCGGCGGAATCTCCCCCCACGGCAAGACGGCCGGCATCGCCGCCAAAGTCCGCCGCGTGGGCGCAGGCCCAGCGCGTGGCGGCAAAGCAGTCGTCCAGCGGGGCGGGGTAATGGTGTTCGGGGCCAAGGCGGTATTCCACATTCACGGCAACACAGTCATAATTTGCCACCAACAGTTTACACATTTGCTCCACAATGTCCGGCGAGCCGCCAAAAAAACCCCCGCCGTGGTAGTACACGAATACCGGCCGCCCGCCGCCTGCCTCGGCGCGGGTGTAAACACGCACCGGCACGTCGTGGCCGTCCGCGCCTTTTACCGTTGCATGGGTGGTTTCCACGCCTTCCGTCACCATTTCAATGCCTTTGTACTTGCCAAACATTTTGCGCAGGGGCAAAATGGTCTCCAGTGTAGATTTCGGCTTTTTGCTTTTGGGCGTCAACTTCATCAACAACGACATGTTTTTCATGGATTTGTACACCCGGGGGTCCATGTCTCCGTCTGCGCCACCTTCCGGGATGGGCTTTACCTGTACGGGCAGGCCTTCGTATTCCACCTCCTGCACCGTGTTTTGCAGCGTTGTAACAAGGGCTTCATCATATTTGCGGTTCATCGTCAATTCCTCCATAATTAGCTGATATATAGCATGATTATATGGTGAACATTTTCATAATTATTGCAAAATTATTGTATTTTTTATATAATTATTAGCAAGGAGGCGATGCTGCGTGGCCGAATATTCACAATACCTGTTCAAAAGCTTTGCCAAAACAACCGGATTGTGCGTGCGGCTGTACCAAAACCGGCTGCCCGCCTATTATTATTCCTCCACCCATTTGCTGCCGGACCCGGTAGCCCCGCAGCTGGAGGAGATTTTTGCAAGTGAACACCGCGCCGGCGTCATTGTGACGCCGCTGTACCAGCACTATGGCTTTGCGCGCCTTGGGCGCGACAATATGGTAATCATCGGCCCCACGGCCGCGCTGAAAGAAGACGCGGCGGAGATGGACGCCCTGGCGTTTTTGCTGGGGGTAAGCGAGGGGGAAAAACCGCTGTACCTGCGGCGGTTGTGCTGCTCGCCGCAGGTTTCGGCCGAGCATCTGGCGTGGATGCTTTCGTTTTTTGTCACGGCGGCGGGCGGCGCGGTGTTCGGCGTGGAGGAGGTGCACATCGAAACAAAAATTGAACCGCTGCTGCAGGAAATCGCCAGGGACCACTCGTCGGAGATCTTCGAAATTTACGAAGACATCGACCTTGCTGAATCGGTGATCACCAGCTACCGTTTCGAGCGGATTGCCAACTTATATGTAAAAAACGGCCAGGTGGAGCAGATGGCCGAGTTGTTTGAGGCGGCGCCCAGCATTAAGGCGGGCAAAATGGCGAAGGACAACCTGCGCCAGGCAAAAAACATGCTTATCTGCGCGGCCACCACTATGTCGCGCGCCGCCATTGACGGCGGGCTGGAGCCGCAGTCCGCCTTTAAGCTTTCAGACTTGTATATCCAGAAAAGCGAGATCCTGCGCGACCCGGACATCGTGTTTGGCCTGATGCGGGAAATGTCGATGGACTTCACGGGGCGGGTGCGCGCCTTGAGCTACAGCGGCGCGCAGGATTCAAAATTGTTTGAAGACTGCGCGCGGTATGTGAAGCAGCACCTGTTCAGCCGCATTTTGGTGGCGGATATGGCGCGGCATTTCGGCGTGTCCGGCGCCTACCTCAGCACCCGCTTCCGCGCAGCGGCGGGCAAGCCGCTGGGGCAGTTTGTCCTGGAGCAAAAAATATGCGCGGCAAAGCCCCTGCTGCGCTATGCCGACAAAAGCATTGCCGACATTGCCATGCACTTGGCTTTTTCCTCCCAAAGCCATTTCCAAAACGTGTTTAAAAAGTATGAAGGCGTTACGCCGCTGGAGTACCGCAGGCAGTTTGGCTGAAAAAAACGCCGCCTTCGGAAAATATAACGAGCCTAGCCGCAAGCGGAATTGTTCTTTTCGCCGGACGCAAGGCGGTGTTGCCTGCATTTAGGCGGCGGTTTTGTTTCGGTTGCGGTTTTGCACATTATTTTACAATATTTTCCCGGTGCACAGTGTAGTGTAAAAGTTGGCAGGTATACTCTGTGCAAGATGTGAATTGACAGATAAATACGTTTGTTTTGATGGTATCAGGTCCTGATACTATTTGGCGGCATTGCTGCCTGCCAAAACTGGCTTCAACTTTCGCCACCCCACCAACCCCAACATGCAGAAAGGAGTTTCATCATGGACGACCACAAAAAACTGACGAACGAAGTGGGCGCGCCCGTGGCCGACAACGAAAACGCCATCACCGCCGGCCCGCGCGGGCCCGTTGTGCTGCAGGACGTTTGGCTGCTGGAGAAAATGGCCCACTTCAACCGCGAGGTGATTCCCGAGCGCCGTATGCACGCCAAAGGCTGGGGCGCTTACGGCAAGCTGACCGTGACCCACGACATTTCGCAGTACACCAAGGCCAAGGTGCTGCAGCCCGGCAAGGAGACCGAACTGTTCATCCGTTTTTCCACCGTTGCGGGCGAGCGCGGCGCGGCCGACTGCGAGCGTGACATCCGTGGCACAGCCGTGAAGTTTTACACCGAGGAGGGCAACTGGGACCTTGTGGGTAACAACACGCCCACTTTTTTCATCCGCGATGTGCATAATTTTGCCGATTTGAACCGCGCCGTCAAGCGGGACCCGCACACCGGCCGCCGTAACGCCCAGAACAACTGGGATTTTTGGACGCTGCTGCCGGAAAGCTTCCATCAGCGCACCATCGTGATGAGTGACCGCGGCATTCCCGCGTCCTTCCGCAACATGCACTTTTTCGGCGAGCACACCTTTTCCTTCTACAACGCGGCAAACGAGCGCGTATGGTGCAAATTCCACTTCAAGACCCAGCAGGGCATCAAAAATCTGACGAACGAAGAGGCCATGAAGATCAACGGCATGGACCGCGAGTTCCACGGCAAGGACCTATTCGACGCCATCGAGCGGGGCGATTTCCCCAAGTGGACGATGTACGTGCAGGTCATGACCGAGGCGCAGGCAAAAAACCACTACGAAAACCCCTTCGATATCACAAAAATCTGGCGCCATGCCGAGTTCCCGCTCATCGAGGTGGGCGTGCTGGAATTGAACCGCAACCCGGAAAACTTCTTCGCCGAGGTGGAACAGGCGGCGTTCACGCCGGCCCACGTGGTGCCGGGCATCGGCTTTTCGCCGGACCGTTTCCTTGAGGGGCGCCTCTTCTCCTACGGCGACGCGCAGCGCTACCGGCTGGGTATCAACCACAACCTGATTCCGGTGAACCGCGCGAAGGTGGAGGTGAACGAGTACCACCGCGACGGCCAGATGCGCACGGACGGCAACTACGGTGCCACGGTGGCCTACACGCCGAACAGCGAGGGCGTGTGGATGGCCCAGCCCGACGTGATGGAGCCGCCGCTGGACCTGGAGGGCGCCATGTACCGCTTTGACCCGAAAGACGACCCCACCGACGACAACTTCCGCGCCGGCGGCGACCTTTGGCGCGTTTTGACCGAGGACAAAAAGCAGCTTCTCATTGAAAACACCGCCGCCGACATTGCCCCTGTGACAGAAAACATCAAGTACCGGCATGCCGTCCACTGCTATCACGCCGACCCGGAATACGGCGAGCGCTTTGCCAAGGCAGCGGGGCTTTCCATGGCCAAGGTGACGGAACTTGCAAAACTGGATAACAACGCTTTGAACCAGGCGACAATTTCGGCTACAATGATGTAATCCTGACATCGCCCGAAAAACTCCGCAGGAGCAACCCGCACATGTAACATCAGTAAAACACAAATCAGCGCCAAATCGCGACAAAAACACGCAGTGCCGACTATGCCATGATGAGTCGGCGCTGCGTGTTTTTTGGCTGTTGTTCCAGCCGTTTGCCGGGCGGGGCGCCGCGCTGCACACCTGAGCCCATTTGGTGTGCCCGCGGCAGCCATGCGATGCACGTTTAGCGGCTAGGCGCCGCCTTGCTTTTCAGATGGTGCGTTTTGGCCGGACACCCCCCCAAAGTGCTTGAGAATGAGTGCAACCGGCAGCCCGCCGATCAGCAGGATGATGGCGTACGTCATCAGCATAGGTGTCAGGTTATAGGAGGCAAATGCAGTGCCCGCCACCGATAATGCCACACCAAAGTTTTTGCACATGGAAACCATCGACACGGTTTTTTTCTCGATCACCGGCCCGAAGGTGCAGAAATAGCTGACAATAAAATTGAGCGCGAAGATGATCAGGAAAATGAACAGGACATACCAACCGCTTTGTATGATGCTGGGGATGTTCGGAACAAGGAACAGCAGCATCACGGCAATCATGAAAATGGTGGAAATTTCACCAAGCGGATGGCCGATTTTTTTCACCCAGCCCGGCTTTTTGGTGCGTATCAGCAAGCCTATGCCCAGCGGGATGATGACCAGCACCACCAGTGTGAGCAGAATGTTTATGATTGGCACTGAGACGTCGCCCGGCAGGAACAGGGAGGCCGTAAAGGGGGTGACAAGGACCACCGCGAGCGACAGCACCCCCAAAAGCGCTACGCCGAGTACATTGTCGCCGCCTGCGATTTGCACATTCTTGATGCCGGCGGGCGCACCCGCAAACAGGTTGATGAGCACCGCCGCGATGATGACGGTTTGGGCGGAGTCTCCTATAGAACCCGCCATCAGATTGGCCACGATACTGGCGATGAGAGGGGCGGCGACCATGTTGAAAATGAGCGCGAGGATCAGCGGCCGCGGGTGCTTGAACGCGGAAAAAATCTGCCCCATCGTCGTGGTCATGCCCACGCCAACCATGGTGGCGTAAACAAAAATAACCAGGCAAATGGGCTGGGCAATTGACAAAAAGCTCTGCACGGTGCACCTCCAAATCATATTTTCAATACAGTGCGGGCACGCTGGGAACCGGATGGCTCCCAGCGTGCCACAGGTTGGTCAGGTCACGACAGTGTCGGTGCTTCCGTTTTTACGTTCACACTGAAAATGTTCCCTTGGAAACGGCTGTCCTTGATGGTGTACTCCTCGGTGACGGGTGTGCTTACCTGGTGGCCCACATCCACGGATTCGTCAAAAGACCACTGGTTCGGGATGGTCTTTTCCACACGGCCTTCGGCCACCTTTTCGTTGTTGACATAAATGGTTGCCGTGCCGCCCTTGCCAAGGCCTCCGCCGTCGTATTCAAAATGCAGCTTGATCTGGTTGTGCTCGTCGGTCAGCGGCTTGTCGGCTTTGACATAGTAGTATGTTTGCTTAACAAAGTTATAGCAGAAGCAGGGTTTTCCGTCCTTCACATACAGCGACATACCGCCGAAGCGCCCGCCAATGGCGAAGATGACGCCGTCCGTGTGGCCTTTTGCAACTTCCACCTCGGCGGTGATGGTGAAGGAGCGGTTTTTTACGTCGATGAAAGCAAGATTCGGAATGGTCATGCCATTGGACAGGGTCAATTCCGTCCGGTTGCCGAAAGCGGTGGGCCGGCCTGCGCGTTCCGGCACCATTATCACGGCCGTGCGCGTTTCCATCGGGAAAACGTTGTGTTTCAGCCCTTCTTCGCGGAAGATTTTTTTGAGTTCTTCCAACTTGCCGGGCATTTGCGCGGCAAGGTTGTTGCTCATGCTAAAATCTTCGTCCACGTTGTACAGTTCCCACGGCGCGTCCTTTGTGCGCTCGTAAAGCGGCGTGTGCTCAAAGGGGGTTTTGTCCACCACGCCGGCAAACCAACCTTCATGGTAGACGCCGAAGTTGGTGAACACGTTGAAATATTGGGTTTTGCGCCGGCCATTGGAGGAAAGGTCGTCCATGGCATACTTCATGCTGACGCCTTCCATCGGCCGCTGTTCCACGCCGTCCACCTCTTTGGGAATCGGGATGCCGGCAAGTTCGTACACGGTTGGCGCCACATCAATGACATGGTGGAACTGCTGATGCACTTCGCCGTTTGCCTTGTACTTTGCCGGGTAGTGGGCAATCATGCCGTTGCGGGTGCCGCCAAAGTTGCTGGCCACAGTTTTCATCCACATGAATGGCGTATCCATGGCCACTGCCCAACCGATTGAATAATGGTTATAAGCTTGTTCGGTGCCCAGTTCATCCAGATGTTCCAGCAGGTAATCAACCGTCTCGGGCGCGTGGTTGACGTACGAGTTTTCGTTCAAAACGCCATTCTGGTCA
>JAVBNG010000042.1:0-23153 GCA_031551695.1 Oscillospiraceae bacterium | reverse complement strand
AAATAATACTCATTCGTCTCAAAGTCGTAGTACTCCCCACAATACCGGAACGGATTCTGCTCCGTATCCAGCCCATCTGTAGGTTTCGTGTCTGCACCCGTCTTTTTGGTAATATTCCCAAAGGAGTCGTAATCACACTTCTTCGAAAACACACCGCTTTTGCTCATGCGCTGGGTCACATCGCCATGGCCGTTGAACACGTAGTAAAACAGTTCACTGCCGATAACCTGTGCAATCAACCCCGCGCCGCGCAGGTATCGCGCTTTCAGGCCGTTGTCGTTCACCTCTTCCACCATGTTCGTACCGTCCCAAACATGCACGGTTGTGGCATTTGCCCAGTTGGCTCCGCGCGCCGCTTTCGAGTGGCGCAGGCCGTCCGGGCGGTAGGTGTATTCGGCCCTTCTGCCATCCCGGTTTAGCTGGATGAGTTGATTGTACGCATTGTAAGCACGGGTGTCAAGAAAGGCGTTGCCGTCGCTGCGCGGGCCTTTTGAGAACCCAAGGTAAGGCTTGGCTTTCCTGTCCTGCGGGCCTGCCTGTATCCACTCCTTGCGAATCTGGTTGCCATTCTCATCGTAGTTGTACAGCGTGGTTTCCACACTGCCGGTATTTTTGTTGTTCTTTTTGTGGCGTTTGATTTCTTTTTCCAGCCGGTTGTTTTTGTCATAGGTATATTCCACCGTCCAACTGGCTTCGCCGTTTGTTTCAGCGCCAGCAACCTCCAGGAACGTCCGGTTGCCGAACCGGTCATAGATATAGGTGATGGCGCGGCGGTCCTTGTCCGTTTCTTTATGCAAACGGCCAAACTCATCATAGGCATAGATAACACTTCGCTTGTCGTCACACAGCATAGATATCTGGTTACCGTCAAGCGCGTATGTGTAGGTGAAAGACGAGACAACCTTGGCACCGTTTTTGTTTTCCAGTTTGGTAAGCAAACCGGCATCGTTGTAAGTGTATGCAGTGACAAGATTGCCCCGTGTCATCGTAAGGCGGTTGCCGTTGTTGTCGTAAGTATACACGGCGGAGGCGAGGGGGGCATCGGGAGCGCCAATCACCGTCAGGACAGGCGGGCGCGTCTGGTCTACCCGTACCAACCGGTTCAGCATGTCATATCCGTATGCAAGGGTGATTTCCTCCTTGCCGCGAATCAGGTGAAACGCAATTCGGTTACTGGCATTGTCATATTCGTATGTTTTTACCACATTGGCCGGGTCGTTTTGTCCAATAAGCCGCCCAAATGCGTCATAGGTGTAGGCCGTCGTTAGTGCCATGCCATTTTCCACAACGCATTCCGATGCTTTTTGGCCTGTTTTGGTGTAAGCAATGGTGCGGGTAATCGTGTATTTTTGCACTTGGTCAATGGGGCTGTCTTTCGATGGTGTAGCGGTTTCATCCACCAAGCGGCCAAGCCCATCATAAATATACGTAAACCGTGTGCCTTTGCGGTCGGTTTTGGCGGTTTGCAGGCCTGTCCGGTCATATTCATTGGTTTCCCGCTGGCCCATGGTGTCGGTAAAGCTTGTCACATTGCCAAAGCGGCCATAGGTATATCGCGCGGCTAAGCGCGGCGGTTCCGCCGCATTGCCCGCGCCTCCTGTGTACATCTCCAGCTTGTTGCCCGCCTTGTCGTAAACAAAAGAGGTTTCAATATAGGACTTGCCGCTATCATCCCGGCAGCTGCGGACCGTTGTTTGGCGGTTGCGCGCGTCATAGGTGTACATGGTGACACGGTTGGTATTTGCGTCTACTTTCACACGGCTTTTTAATAAATTACCCACAGCGTCATAAAAATAGCAGGTTTCCGCCTTGGCTGAACCGCTAAAAGGCGAAAGCTGCCGAATTAAGCGGCCAGCGGCGTCATATTGGAATGTGGTCTTTTCCCCTGCGAAATCTGTTGAGACTACTTTGTTGCCAACGGCATTGTATGTCGTAGTTGCAGTTGTATTATCCGGGCGGGTGGTAACCGTGGTGCGCCCGGCGTGGTCCACTGTGAATGTTGTTTTTAGTCCAAACTCGTTGGTGTGCGAAATCTGGTTGCCCAGTTTGTCATACCGGGTGGAAACACGCGCATCTTCCCTTGCCGACGTACTTATGTGGGCTTCTTCCCAAACCAAGCCGCGCTGGTCTGACCATATTGTGGTGGTGATATCCTTTGCGTTGCTGTCGCCTTTCCGGGTGACAGTGTGAAGAGCGAACGGCCGGATGGTTGGTGCCTGTGCTGTAGGCCGTGCGGCGTCAAGCATAGCAACGTCAATATAAGTATGGGTTTCATTTGCAAATTCCACAACTGAAGTAGGCAGATTTGGGGCTATTTTAGCTTTGCCGGTTGTTATCTTGCTTGTCAAGCGGTTATAGCGGTCATATTTGAATGTGGTGGTTGCCCGGATGTTGGCCGCACCAGAGCCGTTTCCATCGTAGGTAATCTGTTTCACTACACGGCAGAGCGTGTCATATTCATATGCTTCCAGCAGAGTCTCAAACACGCGACCGCCGCCGGCGTCTTCCAGTAAAAACACCTGAGATACCTGGCCCAGCGGCGTATATTGTACACGCTGGCGATTTCCCAGCTCATCGGTGGTGATGATATAGTTTTTTGCATCGCTGTATAAATTGGTGCGTGTAGCAGCTATGCCATTTACGGCCGGGTATGTGATTTGGGTTGGCCGCCCTATGGCATCGTATTCTGTCGTGGTTACATGACCCAGTGCGTCCTTCACTACCGTAGTGCGCCCCATCACGTCGTATAGGTACTGCTCTGTAATGTCGTCAACCGATTCGTCATCCACATCGAAAATGCCAGTGATGGTTTTTCGCACAGGGGAGTGGATGTAATTATCATTGAGATAGCCATAGGTGATGATATTACTGGAAGCGGTGGGAGCCATTGCGCGGGTGGTTGGCTTTAACACCCTGCGTTCTTCTATAAGGCAGTTTTTGGACGGTGACTTGGTGCCGTAGGTATAGCAGGTTACTTCTTTTAGTTTGCCTCGGGCACCTTCTTCAGTACCCTTTTCATAGATGCAATGATCCAACGGCAGTCCTTTGTCGGAAATGTCCCATTTTTCAATAAGCAAAGTGTCGCTGTTTTTTTTCATGGTCTTGCTGGCCAAAACACTGTAGTTGCCATAGGTCATTTCCGTTGTTTGCCCGAGGGCAGAATGGGCCGGATAACTTTCCGTGATGGTTGCAATATCGGCCTTTTTGTCTGCTGTATAGACCCACTGTATTACTTTTTTCATCAGGACGGATTCGTTGCCGTCGGCATTGAAGCGAAGGGTGGTTTCTTTTATGGGAAGTTTGTAGTTCGCCGCTTTTTCATCGGTGCCATATGTATAGGTGGTGTCTGCTACTTTGTTGCTGCCATGCTTTGTTATGCGCTGTATAAGGCGGCCCTTTTCATTAAAAGTATGGGTGTCTTTTACACTGCCGGCACGTGTCTCTTTCGCGGTTCTGATATATTGCCGGCCACGATTATCTTCTGTGGTGTCATAAGCGCATGTGTAAGAATAGGAAACAACATTATACTCTGTGTCGCCGATAACGTCTGTGCGCCGGGTAACGGGAAAATAGCCATGCACGCCGCCCCTAGTGTTGGTGGATAAACTCAGCGGCGCGTATGTGGGTTCTTTGTTGCCAACTTTTGCATTGGGGATTCCATACTGGTAACTGGTGAAAGAACCGGTAGGGTGCTTGACACATTGCAACAGCATAAACGGAAACCGGATGTCTGTTCGGTCCCCAAACGTGTAATCCGCATATCGGGAAAGCGCCTTATAGACAGAAGGCTTGAAATAGCTGTACTCAGTGCGGCGCCCGGCGGCATCGGTTACGGATTTCAGCGATGTATAACCACCGGTGATGCCAATGGCATATTTGATTGTGTTGCCATCAGGTAGTGTCCATGTTAAAGTGCGGGAGAGCTTGCCCGATTTTATGGTTTCCTCCTTTTTGAGTGTGATTTTACGCCCCCAAGTGTCATATATAGTCATGCCGCCATATGTTTTCATCTTGTACATGATCACATTACCAAAGCGGTCCTTTTGTGCAACTAGAGTATAGTGGTCCAACTCATCCGTATCACTGCTCACTTCCATGAAGTAGTCCTTCATGCCGTTCTTGTAGGTGGTGACGGCATGATATTGGCTGGAGACATCTTTGTTGACCGGGTGGGTAATGGTCTTTACGCCAATGTATTCGAAAGTGACGTCATTAAGTGGATGATCTTTTAGAAGGGGATCCTCCGGTTTGTCCCCACTAACGGTAAAGATCCGGCCATCGGCTAAATGCAAAAACGGAGTGTGCGTGACAAACCCTTTCCACTCACTGCGGCGCAGGCGCTCAAGGCTGGGCAGGGCGAACTCCCACCCGTAACCAAGGCCGTATAAGAGATTACTGTGATCATTTGAACGCGACTCCGTACTATATGTTTGATAGCCGTCAAAATAGGGGTTGGCCTCTTTGACCGCCGCGTCGCTGGAAGAATACCGCCGGGAGATCACGAGATCAAACCCATTGCGCCCGGGCAGCAGAAAATCAGTCACCGTGTGTTGCAGGCTGCCGTCATTCAGGGAAACGGCTTCGTCATATGCGTTGGCCATTACATAGGGTGCTTCTGTGTATTTGTGGGTATCCGGTGTGGTCAAAACGTCTTTTTGTACATCATCTTCTTTCGCAGAAAATTGTTCCTTAACTTCCGCAAGAGAGGAGAGGTCTTTATCATTTTCCAGATGTGTCTTTCCCATTTTTGTAACTGCATCGTCTTTATTGTTTTTTTTTACCATTCTTGCAAACCCCTCCCAGCTGTGTTAGATTTATGCTATATCCATAATATCCGAAAAGCAACTTCATGTATATCGTCGATTTGCACAATGTATTATTTTTGTCAATAAAATGATCGCGGGCAAAATACCTTTTACATATGCATAGAAGATTAGATTTTATTTAAACAACTGGATTTTTTGAATGGAGGCGTTACCATGCCGGTAACTTTAAACCCAACAAGATGTTTGCACATTCCTGTGCCATATGGCGGCACAAGCATTCAAATCTACTGGAAAGAAGTAGAAGCAGCTACCTCATACAAATTGGAAGGCCATTATACGGACACACTGGGTGATACCGCCCCGTGGCCTTATGTGCAGCATGGGGGCGGTGTGGAAAAGGTAGATGGAGAGACAGCTATTCCGTCAGAAGAGATTGCGGAGCAACCTTGGACAACGATTTACAGCGGGCCAGGTACTCCATTAATAATTGATGGGACTGACGGCACAGGGAAGACATGGGAAAACATTGATGCTTTGCAAGCAACGTGGGGGAACCTGAAGGCTGAAAACCTGAACTGGGCTCAGATTGAGGAATTACCGCCGGACACAGGCCCCCACAGGGCGGTTTGGATTGAAGTTCCAAACCAAGCTGGATTTGCCACATTTCGCCTGACAGCATGTTCAGACATAGGAGAATTTTCTTCACAGCCCAAGATATCACGGCCAAACAGTATCGTGGAGCAAAGCGCGCAAGAGTACCAATTGAAGACTGGCGAAACTGTATATGTAGAACTTGAAGGGCAAGCCATGCGGGCCATGGCAAGCGACAATTTTTTGGTACAATTTGATCCCGTGTTTTTAGAATTGGATCAAGCACGTACGCCAGGTGGACAGGCTGGATACGCGCTTGTGCCGCAGGTTGAATTCACCAGTGAAACGAAGCGTGAGCAAGGAACCTTGAAATTCATGTGTCTGTATCGGGTGCCTGAGGATGAGATGCTGGGCGCTGCAATTGCGCGTTTTTGCTTTACTGCGAAACGGAATGGGCCAACAACGGTGACTTTGCTGTACTTCCGGAGGTAAACATAAAGTTCTTTGCTTGCTATCCGTGGCCAATTCCTCCAAATCATATCAAACGATTCACAATTCACGCAAACACCCCGACGCGATCTTTGACATTATATCGAATAAAATAGCCTCTGTAAATTCGTGATTATCACGGTTTTCCCCTGTTTTCAATGTGTTTTTCTCGATGCTTACTTGTGCTGCATGACTTTGTTGGAATTTTGCCAGCGCTTACCGTTCCGGAGAATAACGCACCAGAAACCAGCGCAAACGGAAGACCGGCGTAGCGGTTAAACTACGCCGGTCTGACGCACAGGGCAAATACTGTCTTATGAGGCCGCCCCAGAGGCCGGGGCTTTTGGTTTTGCTTGAAATGGTTGGCCCGCGCTGAGTGCCCGGGTGCGCAACATCCTTCTACCTTGCGCGCCGCCTCGCATACAACGAAGAAACATTGTATGCGATTCGCCTTGCGGCTGACGAAGGGCTTATGCGCACCCAGTCCCTCAACGCTAGTGCATCGGGCCACGGCCGGGAGGCCGGGGCTTGATTGTACGTTTGCAGAAACATCACTTCGCGCCAAAATCACAGCTTGCCAAATGGTCATTCACCAGCCCCGCGGCCTGCAAAAAGCTGTAGCAGATGGTGCTGCCCACAAACTTGAAGCCGCGCTGTTTCAGGTCCTTGCTCAAGGCGTCGGAAAGGGGCGTGGTGGCGGGCACGTCTTCCACGCTTTGCCAGCGGCCGACGACGGGTTTGCCGTTTACGTATTGCCAAAGATAGGCGTCGAAGCTGCCAAACTCTCGCTGCACGGCGAGGAACGCCTTTGCATTTGCCACAAGGGCGTTTATTTTGCTGCGGTTGCGGATGAGCCCTGCGTCTTGCAGCAGGGACGCCTTTTTGTCGTCGCCATAGGCGGCGACGGCCACGGGATCGAACCCGTCGAAGGCGGCGCGCATGTTTTCGCGCTTTGCCAGCACCGTGCTCCAGGAAAGCCCGGCCTGCATGCCCTCTAATATGAGGAATTCAAACAGCTTACGGTCGTCGTGCAGCGGGCGGCACCACTCGTTGTCGTGGTAGGCCGCTTCCAGCGGGCCTTTGGCCCAGGGGCAGCGGTTCGGTTCAGCCATTCGGCAATCACTCCAATGTGGAAAAATGGCAGCGTTCGGCAGTGACGGTAAGCACGCCGCCTTCATATTTCACGTCGGCGCTGTCCGTCATCACGCCGGCCAGCGTCAGTTCCGCGTCCATGCCTTCCTCGCCGCTCACGTTCCAATAGTTTTGTTCCACCTCGCGCTGGCGGGGCACGTTTAAAATGCGGCTTATTTGGTCTACATCGGCGTTCGCCAGGCCGGGCACCGGCGCCGACACGGTGATCACGCTTTTTTCCGGCGTCATCTCCATGTCCATGTGGAACGCGCTTGCGCCTTTAAAGCGCAGGAAGCCCATCAGGTCGGTGACGATGCGCATATTTTTTTCATACTTGAGTTTCACGTAAATCTTTCCCCCTTTTCCAGGCCAGGATGATGGGCACCAGCACAAGGGCCACAAAGCCAGCGGAGAAGCCGTTGTTGTACAAATTGATGCCGCCGGTGACGGAGCCGATGTGGTGCACGATGGCCATGTGTAAAAAGCCTGCCACCACGCCCCACACAACGCCGAACTGGCCGGCGATGGGCGCAAGGCCCGTGCAGAACAAAATGGGCACGATGTTGGAGGGCTCGGTGGGGGGCGGTGTGTTTAACAGGGCGCCAAGAAACGCGCCGCACATGACGGGCAGGCAGTTGCGCCAGTGCTTGCCGAATGCGCCGAAGCCCGTGAGGGCAAAGATGCCGGGGATGATAGCGCCGTTCAGCTGGCCGCCCACCAGCAGCGTAACGGTGACGCCCAGCGCCCCGCACAGGCCCATGTTGAAGAAGGCGGAGTTGCCGTACAGGGTGTAATAGTCCGACACAAGGCGGCCGGAGTGGCGGAAGATGCTTTTCATGTTGCCCAGCAGCATGGTGCGCTCTTTTTTTATAGCCAGCGGGATGCACATGAGAGCCAGCATGATGGCGTACAAGAAAGGCGCCAGCACCTTGTTGTTGCCCGCCGAAAGCAGGGCCGGGCCCTGGAACTCGTTGCCGGTGGCCTTGGTGATGGCCACGATGAAAATGGCCAGCACGCCGCCCGCGAAGCCCGCGTTGTACAGGCTGTAGCCGCCGTGCACGCGCGGCGTGACGGAGATGATGGGCGGAAGCAGGAACCCCACGCCCACGCCCGCCGCCATGCCGATGATAAGTTCGACCTGCCACTGGAAAATGCCCATGAAGCAAAGCTCGCTGACCACGGGAGAGAGTGTGGAGGCAAGGAGCGCGTTTAAAATGTAGTTGGAAAAAGGCTCTTTTTGGAAGCGGGCATACAGGTATACCCCGAGGGTGAGCGGGATGACATTGAGCACGTTTTTGCCAAAAAAAGCAAAGCCGGTGGTGATGAACAGCGCCATGAACATGGCCCCGTTGGGCTTTGTGCCCGCGCGCAGCAAAAGGGCCATGGCCATGAACCCGGTGAGGGCGGCGTTCAAAAAGGCGGCGCCCATGCCGCCTAGGGCGATGTAATCGGTGGTGAGCAGGCTGCGGGATGTGACGATTTTGACAAAGCCCGCCCAAATCTCACCCGGCGCGTCCACGCAAAAGGCGAACACCGTGAAGGCCAGGTATAGCAGCACAAAAAACAGGTAGGCGCCCGGAATGGGCAGCTTTTCCGCCAGCCGCTTGATGCCGGCCCGCATCAGTCAGTCAAAAAGTCGCAGGAGGCGCGTTGCTCCCGGGTTTTGGCGATTGTAATCTTGATCTCCTCGTGGGGAGGGAAAGCTTGGTAGGTTTCGAGGGCGGCTTTGTCTTGGTGGGTGCTGATCAGGCAGACGTCCCAGCCGGCAAAGCCCTGGTTCACCGAAAAGGACAGCATGCCGGGCACGCTGCCCGTCCAGGTGTCGAAATCCGCTTTTAATTCCGCAAATGTGGCGTTTTTGTCCACGCCTTCTTGAAATGTCCACATCACCACGTGTTTGACCATCAATGGCCCCCTTTGTTTGCAATTGCGTGCCGTTTATGCGTTGTTGCCGTTCTCTTTGTCTTTTGTCTTGCCGTTCGATTTACCGTTGGTTTTCTCATCTCCGTTTTCGTCGGCCTCGTCCGGCTCTTCCGGCGGCAGCAGGCTTACGTGGGCCCAGGGCACGTGGTGGTCCTCCACCGGTGCCGTGTGGATGTGCATGCCCTCCACGTCCAGGGTGATGTCCTTGCCGTCGTCCGGGATGGAGGAAAGGCAGCTAAACACAAGGCCGCCGAGGGTGTCGTATTCGCGGTCCGACGGCAGGCGCACGCCAAGCTCGTCCTCCACGATGTCGATGTCGGTGTCGCCCGCGATTTTCCACAGGTTTTCTTCCAACTGCTCGATTTCCGGCTCGTCCGGCGTGTCGAACTCGTCGTAAATGTTGCCCACGATCTCCTCGATCAAATCCTCCATCGTCACCACGCCGGAAAAACCGCCGTATTCGTCCAGCACGATGGCCATGTGGTCTTTGCGCTGCTGCATGTCGCGCAGCAGCACGTCGGCCTTCACCGTTTCCGGCACAAAGCAGGCGCTGCGCAGCAATTTGCGCAGGGGCAGCGGCTTTTTGGCGCGCAGGTTTAAAAGATAGGTGCGGGCGTTCAAGACACCCAGGATATCGTCGTAGCTGTCGTCATACACAGGGAAGCGGGACACGCCGCTCTCGCTGATGATGTCCACCACGTCGTCCACCTCGGCGTCGGCCTCGATGGCGACAACGTCCACGCGGTGAGTCATGATGTCGCGGGCAATGGTGGAGTCCAGCTCGAACACGTTTTCAATCATCTCTTTTTCTTCCGCGTCGATGGAGCCGCTTTCGTGGCCCACGTCCACCATCATGCGGATCTCGTTTTCCGTCACGGCTTCCTCGCTGCGCTCGGAGGTGATGCCGAAGAGGCGCAGCACCGCCTTTGACGAGACGGACAGCAGCGCCACCACGGGTTTTGTGAAGATGGCGAACACGCGGATGACGCCGGAGGCCACCTTGGCCACGGCGTAGGGTTTATTCAGGGCAAGCTGCTTTGGCACCAGCTCGCCGAAGACCAGCGTAAAATACGAAATAACAAGTGTTACCAGCACGAGGATGATGACGCGGGACGTGCCCATGGGCAGCAGGGCAAAACCCTTGTCATTGTACATCCAACTGATGATGGGGTCCACAAAGGTGCTGGCCGCGAAGGCCGAGCCCAAAAAGCCGGCCAGGGTGATGCCGATTTGGATGGAGGACAGGAAACCGGAGGGCGCCTCCGCCATTTTCAGGATGCGGGCGGCGTGCTTGTCGCCTTCCTCCACCATTTTGCGCAGTTTGTTTGGGCTTTGCTGCAGCACCGCGATTTCGCTTGCCGCAAAAAACGCGTTTACAAGAATGAGAAAGAGCTGCAAAACCAATGTTCCTACCAGCTTGCCAGCTGACAAATGTACCCCTCCAAAAATAAAATTTTCGATGTGGTTTTGGCGCGCGGCCAAAGGCCGCAAAAACGAAACAAAGCACAACAAACGCCAAGGCGCAAGCTGTGCTCATCTATTCACGGTGTTCAATTCGCGTACTTCGACTGCCGTCGTCGTCCATTGTGGGTAAAATCCTTTCGGGATAAGCCGCGCCCGCAGCCAAAACCAGGCGGCGGGACGTGTTCGGTCCGGTTTGTGCCATCAGTATAGCGTAAAGGGGGCGGCGTTGTCAAGAAAATTGGGGCCGCCGCCCGGAGCCTTATGTGGCGCTGCCGTTTGGCGTGTCATCCGGTGCGCCATCAAAAGGGTCTACGGGCACGGCGGCAAGCTTGGCCGCGAAAAAGGCGTCCAGCAGGGCGGCGGGAATGACGCTTTCCCGCTGGCCGAAAGCTTCGCCCAAGAACTTGAGCCAGATGCGCGCGGGGTCGTCACCGGCAAACTGCAAAAGGTACGTGGTGTCCAAAATCTGGTCTGTGGGCACGTGGCGGGTGAAGGTGATGCGCCAGCCGCCGTTTGCCGCCGCGTCCAGCCGGTAGGCAAACAGGTCCTCCTGGGCGCGTGTGCCAAGGGCCGCGCGGCACGCAGCGGCATTTTTGCCGGGCACTTCATAAAACAGGTCGTTGCTGCGGCCTTTGCCGAGGGCCCCGCGGTTTTTGGCCATGGTATAGAAGGAAAACAGCACCAGCGCCGCCAGCGCCAGGGCCAAAAACACGTTGCGCAAATTCAAAATACCGTCGAGGGCGGCTGCGGCTATGGGCATGGGATGCTCCGTTCAACAAAGTTTGCCGGCGCGCGGGCTATTTTGACGAGGCGGGCTGTTCCGGCGCGGCTGCCGGGCCTGGGTCGGAGGTCACGATGATATCTCCGTCGCCGGCGTCCTCCGTAGGTGTGGTGGAGCTCTCTGCCGGCGTACTAGAACTTTCCACGGGCGTGCTGGAGCTTTCTACAGGCGTGCTGGAACTCTCCGCCGGCGCGCTGGAACTCTCCTCAGGGGTGCTGGAGCTTTCTACCGGCTCGGACGGGACCACGGCGGACTCTTCCGACGAA
The DNA here is from genome assembly GCA_031551695.1 of Oscillospiraceae bacterium. Lineage (GTDB taxonomy): Bacteria > Bacillota > Clostridia > Oscillospirales > Ruminococcaceae > JAAYCI01. The sequence goes on along the minus strand of JAVBNG010000042.1, from coordinate 11,742 downwards.
GAGGATTCGCTGGAGGAAGAAGAGGACGAACTGTACGCGGCCGCGCTGCTGCTGGAGGGGGCGATGCTTGGCGTGGGCAAATGCCAGGGGATGGGGTTCAGCGGCATGGGGCGCGTGTCTTCCACAATGTGGCTGTGGGTGCGGAAATAGTCAAACATCGCTTTCATAGCAAGCTCGTTCAGGTGGATGCCGTCCGCCACGGTGTAGCCCGCCTTGATGTAGCCGGTATTTTTATCTTTCAGGGCTTCCGTCCAGTTGAGGAATTTGTAGCCCTCTTTGTCGGCCAGTTCCGCAAGGGCCGCGTTGTATGCGTCGATGGCCTCCATGTTCACCACGCCGTAGGAAGTGCCCTGCGCGATGGGCGGCACGGCGCCGATGATGATGTCCGCGTAGGTGTAGGCTTCGTGGATGGCGTCTAACACGGTGGCGTAGGAGTCGATAAAGCTGTCCACATTGTTGTAGCCGGCGTTGTTGGTGCCAAAGGTGATGACGATGCGCCGGGGTTGCATCAGCGTTACGGCGGCGGGGATGGAGACGCGGTGGCTGTACCCCTGGAAAATGACATCGGTGTTGTATTGCACGCTTTGGATGCCCATGCCCTCGATGCCGATGGAGTTTTGCAGGGTGACGCCGGTGACGGAATTGTATTCCGGCATGCGGGCGGTGTTCGAGTCTCCGATGAACAGCGTTTCCGTCACATATTCCGGGCCGGCGTCCTCTGTGAGGCCGAGAACGGTGGTGTCGAGCAGGGTGGTGTCGATTTTGTGGGCGTCTTTGTCGTAGTTTGCGGAAGAAGAAGCCTGCGCCGCGGGCGCGGAAGCGGAGACGGCGGGCGCGGCCGATTTTTTGAACAGCGGCGAAAAAACGGCCAGCAAAATGCAAATGACGAGCAAAACGCCCAGCACGCCGATGGCGATGGCGATATAGAATTGCTTTTTGTCGAAGGTGTGGCCGAAAACGGTTACAGTGGAAGCTTTGCCGTAGGCGGCCTTATAGCTGCCTTTCGTGGCGGCCACGGTTTTGGCCGAGGGTGCAGGCTTTTTGGCGGATGCGCCGGAAGACGGACCGGCGGCGTTGCTTTTGGCTACCTGCGTTTTGGCGGCTGCCGGGCGGCGACCCTCTAGGGAATGGGCGCCGGAATTCGCCTTATGCACGTTGCGCGTTTTGCCGCTGCCGGGTTCGGGTTTGGACATGGGGGCCTCCTTGAAAGAGGGAATAACTGTAAATTCTGCATCATTATACTATAGCAGCCGTGAAATGGCAAACGGAGGGTGCTGCACGGTGTTGACAGATAATCTTTGCTTTGTTAGAATAAAGTGCAATCTTATGTTTTGGCCGTGCGGCTTTGCAGCGTGTTCCAAAGCAGTTGCGTGAGAGGCAAAAAATGCCGCAAGGCATCCCCTGTCTCCCTGCAAAAGGGACAGGGGATTTTTGTACCTTCCACGCAAATCACAGTTTTTCGGGGGTGGCGTAGATGCGAATGACAGGAGCCGAAATAATCACGCATGTGCTGATGGAAAATGGGGTCGACACCGTGTTCGGGTACCCCGGCGGCGCCGTACTAAACGTCTATGATTCCTTATATAAGCACAGCGATAAAATCAAGCATCACCTGACCGCCCATGAGCAAGGCGCGGCCCACGCGGCCGACGGCTATGCCCGGGTGACGGGCAAGACCGGCGTTGTCATTGCCACAAGCGGCCCCGGCGCAACCAACCTTGTGACGGGCATTGCCACGGCGTATATGGATTCGATCCCCATGGTGGCGCTCACGTGCAACGTGGGCTCGAACCTCATCGGCAAGGACAGCTTTCAGGAAGTGTACACCGTGGGCATCACCATGCCCATTACGAAGCACAACTACACGGTGCAGAACATCGAAGAGCTGGCCGGGACCATGCGCGACGCCTTCCGCATTGCGGGCAGCGGCCGCCGCGGGCCCGTTTTGGTGGACGTGACGAAGGACGTGACGGCCGCCGAGTACGACTATGTGCCGGAAAAAGGGTATGTAGAGGAGAAAAAGCCTTTCAACGCCGACGAGGAGGTGTGGGAAGTGCTGCGCTACCTGGGGCGTTCGTCCCGGCCGCTCATCTGCTTTGGCGGCGGCGTCATTTCGTCGGGCGCGTCCGACATGGTGTATGAACTGTGCCACAAGGCGCAGATTCCGGCGGTGCACACCATTATGGCCACCGGCGTGATGAGCCACGACGACCCGCTGAACTTGGGCCTTGCCGGCATGCACGGGCGGTTTTCGTGCAACAAGGCCATTGACAACGCCGACCTGGTGCTGGCGCTGGGCTTCCGCTTTTCAGACCGTGTGGCCCTGAACACCAAGCGCTTTGCCCCGAAGGCGAAGCTGGTGCAGATAGACATCGACCCCAGCGAAGTGAACAAGAATGTGCGGGTGGACCACGCCGTGGTGGGCGACACGGAGCTTGTGCTGAAAAAGCTGTTGCCCATGCTGGAAAATACGAAGCACGAGCAGTGGCTTTCGGAAATTGGCGAGTGGCGCAAGGAGGACTACAAGCCCGCCGACAGCGCCACGGAGATAAAGCCGCACCAGCTGATTGAAAAAATGAGCGATATGGCGGGAGAAGATGCCATTATCGTCACGGATGTGGGCCAGCACCAGATGTGGGCCTGCCAGTATGCCAACCGCACAAAGCCCCGCAGCTTCGTTACCAGCGGCGGCCTTGGCACCATGGGCTTTGGCTACGGCGCGGCGTTGGGCGCGCAGACGGCCTACCCTGCGCGGCGCGTCATCCATGTGACAGGAGACGGCAGTTTTCACATGAACATGAACGAAGTATGCACGGCTGTCTCCTACAAACTGCCGGTAATCAGCATTGTTTTGAACAACAATGTGCTGGGCATGGTGCGGCAGTGGCAAAAGAGTTTTTACGAAAACCGGTACTCCGCCACCACGCTGGACCGCAAGACCAACTACAAAATGGTGGCCGAGGGCTTTGGCGCGAAGGGTTACCGCTGCGAAACGCCCGCCGAGTTTGAGGCGGCCTTTGCCGAGGCGCTGACGCTGGACGTGCCGGTGTGGATTGAGTGCGTAATTGACCGGGACGAAATGGTGTACCCGATGATTCCGGCGGGCGGCACCGTGGAAGATACGATAATGGTGTAAAGGAGGCGGGCGAAAATGGCAGATAAAAAACAGGTGGTTTCTATGCTGGTGGACAACCACGCCGGTGTTTTGGCGCGGGTGTCCAGCCTGTTTGCGCGCAAGGGCTTCAACATCGACTCGCTGACCGTGAGCGCCACGGACGACCCCCGTATCTCCCGCATCACCATTACGGTGCGGGGCGACAAAATGAAGCTGAGCCAGATTTTGAGCCAGACGGGCAAGCTGATTGAAGTGCGCAACGTGACGGCGCTGAACCCGGACACCACCATCCAGAGGGAGCTGCTGCTGGTGAAGCTGGCGGTGGACGAGGCGCAGCGCAGCGTGGTGCGCGAGGCCGCCGAGATTTACAAGGCCAGCGTGGTAGACCTTTCTGTTGGCAGCATGGTGGTGGAGCTGACCGGCAAGCCCAGCAAAATCGACGGTTTTTTGGCAGTTTTGGGCCAATATGAGATTTTGGAGATGTGCCGCACAGGTGTGACGGCGCTGGAGCGCGGCAAAACCGTGATGGGGCAGGAAGACGAGGAAGAGCAAGAGGATGAAATCTGGCGTGCCAGAACTTGAGTTCCTGCGCCCGTGGGACGTGCCAGAGGAAGCGGTGACTGCCTTCCGAGACGCGTTTTTTGCGGCGGGCGAGCGGGTGATTAACGGCAGCGGGGGATTGGATTTTTACCCGGACTGGGCGACATGGATTTCTTATTTGCAGCGCGTGGAGAGCGGCGAGGAAGAGGGCTTTGTGCCGTCCCGCGTTTACTTTGCGCGGCTTGCGGGAAGCGAAGAACCGGCGGGTGTGCTGGACATCCGGCCGGGCCTGCCGCCGGAGAAGGAATACTTCGGCCACATGGGCTACGCCGTGCGGCCGGACTGCCGCGGGCAGGGCGTTGCGTCGGCCATACTGGATTACGGCGTGCGGTGCCTGCGGGACAGCGGCCTTCAGGAAATTGCCGTGCACTGCTACGAGACGAACACGGCTTCCCAGCGTGTGTTGGAAAACTACGGATTTGTGCTGGATAGCCAATATCAAGATAAGAATGATGGACTGAATGTGTTAAAATATCTGTTGAAATAGAAAGTGAGGAGCGGGAAAATGGTAAAAAAATATTACGACAAAGATTGCAATTTGGGTGTGCTGGACGGCAAGACGGTGGCCATCATCGGCTATGGCAGCCAGGGCCATGCCCATGCGCTGAACCTGAATGAAAGCGGTGTGGACGTGGTGGTTGGCCTGCGTGCCGGCTCGGCTCACCGCAAAGTGGCGGAGGATTCGGGCCTGAAGGTGATGGACCCCGCCGACGCGGCCAAGGCGGGCAACCTGATTATGATGCTGGTGCCGGACGAAGTGGCGCCGGACGTGTATAAAAACGATGTGGAGCCGAACCTTGCCGAGGGCAACATGCTGCTGTTTGCCCACGGGTTCAACATCCATTTTTGCCAGATCAACCCCCCGGCCAATGTGGACGTGGGCATGGTGGCCCCGAAGGGCCCCGGCCACACTGTGCGCAGCCAGTATGTGGAAGGCGCCGGCGTGCCCAGCCTGATCGCCATCCACCAGGACTACACCGGCCGCGCGCACGACTTTGCGCTGGCCTATGCTTCCGGCATCGGCGCCGGCCGCGCCGGCATTTTGGAGACCTCGTTCAAAGAGGAGACCGAGACGGACCTGTTCGGCGAGCAGGCTGTTTTGTGCGGCGGCGTGACCGAGCTGATGCGCGCGGGCTTCGAGACTTTGGTGGAAGCCGGGTACGAGCCGGAGATGGCGTATTTTGAGTGCATCCACGAGATGAAGCTGATTGTTGACCTGATCAACAAGGGCGGCATGGGCTTCATGCGGTACTCTGTTTCCAACACTGCCGAATACGGCGATTACCGCACGGGCAAGCGCCTGATTACGGATGAGACCCGCTGGGAGATGAAGCAGGTTTTGAGCGAGATTCAGGACGGCACCTTTGCCAGCGAGTTTATTCAAGAGTTTGGCGCCGGCGGCAAGGCGAAGTTTTTGGCCACCCGCCGCATGGAAGCCGAGCAGCCGCTGGAGCAGGTGGGCGCGGAGCTGCGCAGCATGATGAGCTGGCTGAAAAAAGAAGACGCGAACAAGAGCCCGGAAGCGCGGTAGCGGGTGACCCCGCGGGACGATATCGCGCCACCTTGTGGCGCTCGATGCGAAAGGCGGGCATTCCTGTATAAGCCGTATTTCGCTGTACCGTTGGCGTTTACCTGTGAAAGGTCTGGTTAAAGCAAAGTATGAAAGAGCAATCGAAAAAAGTGTTGAGCGGGCCGGAGCGCGCGCCGAACCGGTCGCTGTTTTACGCCATGGGCTACACGGCAGAGGAGCTTAGCCGCCCGCTTGTCGGGGTTATCAGCGCCTATTCGGAAATTGTGCCGGGGCATATCCACCTTGATAAAATCGCGGCGGCGGCGAAGGCCGGCGTGTTGATGGCGGGCGGCACGCCCATCCTGGTGCCGGCCATCGGCGTGTGCGACGGCATCGCCATGGGGCACGAAGGGATGAAATATTCGCTGCCGTCCCGCGAGCTGATTGCCGACAGCGTGGAGACCATGGCCAAAAGCCACGGGTTTGACGCGCTGGTGCTGGTGCCGAACTGCGACAAGATCGTGCCGGGGATGGTGATGGGCGCGTGCCGCCTGAACCTGCCAACGGTGCTGGTTTCCGGCGGGCCCATGCTGGCCGGGGACCTCGGCGGCGAAAAAGTGACCCTTTCCAAAATGTTTGAGGCCGTGGGCGCGCGCATGGCAGGTATGATCGACGACAAAGAGCTGATGGCCATGGAGGAAAGCTGCTGCCCGGGCTGCGGTTCCTGCGCGGGCATGTACACGGCCAACAGCATGAACTGCCTGTGCGAGGCCATCGGCCTTGCCCTGCCGGGCAACGGCACCATCGCCGCCGTCAGCGGCAGGCGCACGGCGCTGGCGAAGCGCGCAGGCATGGCGGTGATGCAGCTTTTGCAAGATGATGTGCGCATTTTGGACATTATCAACGCGAAATCCATTAAAAACGCCCTTGCCTGCGACATGGCGCTGGGCTGTTCGTCCAACAGCGTTCTGCATTTGCTGGCCATTGCCAATGAGGCCGGTGTGCCGCTGGATTTGCAAATGATTAACGAGGTTTCGGCGGTAACGCCGAATCTTTGCCATCTTTCACCCGCCGGGCCCACCACACTGCAAGAATTGGACCTTGCGGGCGGTGTGCAGGCGATGATGGCGGAGCTGGCGGCGGCGGGCAAGCTGGACACGACCCTGCCCACGGCCACGGGCAAAACCGTGGGCGAAAATGTGGCGGGGCTGGTGAACCGCAACCCGGATGTTTTACGAACAGTTGAAAACGCCTATTCCGCTACAGGTGGTATAGCCATTCTCTGGGGCAACATTGCCAAAAACGGCGCAGTGGTGAAGCAAAGCGCCGTGGCGAAGGAGATGCTGGTGCACAGCGGCCCGGCCCGTGTGTACCATGGGGAAGAGGCGGCCATTTCCGCCATCTATAAAGGGGAGATAAGGCCGGGCGACGTGGTAGTCATCCGCTATGAGGGGCCGAAGGGCGGCCCCGGTATGCGCGAGATGCTGAACCCCACAAGCGCTTTGGCGGGCATGGGGCTCGATTCCAGCGTGGCGCTGATTACGGACGGGCGGTTTTCCGGCGCGTCCCGCGGGGCGTCTATTGGCCATGTGTGCCCGGAAGCCGCCGGGGGCGGCGAAATTGCCCTGATAGAAGAGGGCGATGTCATCAAAATTGACATTCCGGCGCGGAAGCTGGATGTCGACGTGACAGACGCGGAACTGGAAAAACGGCGCGGCGCCTTTTGCCCGCCGGAGGAAACGCCGGTGAAAGGCTGGCTTTCCCGCTACAGGAAGTTGGTGGCGGGCGCCGACAAGGGCGCCGTGCTGCTGTAGATAGCTGGTTCGTATCCGCAAGGGCTTGGCTCAGAGGAGGTAACGCATGTACGAGATCGTGAAGAAAGAGGCGCTCAATCCCACGGTGTCGCGCATGGTGATAAGCGCGCCGCCCATCGCCAAAAAGGCGTTGGCAGGGCAGTTTATCATCGTGCGCGCAAAGGAAGACTCGGAACGCATTCCGCTTACCGTGGCGGACACCGACCGCGAGGCCGGCACCGTCACCATCATCTACCAAATCGTCGGCGCGGGCACCATGCAGCTGGATTCCCTGAAAGAGGGTGAAAGCGTGTGTGATTTTGTGGGGCCCCTTGGCAAGCCCAGCGAGCTGGACGGCCTTGAAAAAGTGTGCGTGGTGGGCGGCGGCGTGGGGTGCGCCATAGCGTATCCCACGGCAAAACGCCTGCACGAGCTGGGCGTGGAAGTACACACCGTCGTTGGCTTTCGCGAAAAAGACCTCGTCATTCTGGAGGACGAGTTCAAGGCCGTGAGCGACAACTTCGTGATGATGACCGACGACGGCAGCTACGGCGAGAAAGGCCTTGTAACGGCCGCGCTGGAAAAGCTGATCGAGGCGGGCAACAAATACGACGAAGTGATTGCCATCGGGCCGCTGATCATGATGAAGTTTGTGGTGGCTGTGGCGAAAAAGTACGGCGTGAAAGCGATTGTTTCCATGAATCCCATCATGGTGGACGGCACGGGCATGTGCGGCTGCTGCCGCCTTACCGTTGGCGGCGAGACGAAGTTTGCCTGTGTGGACGGGCCGGAGTTCGACGGCTACCAGGTGGATTTTGACGAGGCCATGAAGCGCGGCGCGGCGTTTGCGGCGTTTGAAAAGCGCGCGCGCGACCACGAATGCAACTTGCTGGCTGCCGCGGGAGGGAAATAATCATGCCGAATATGGACCCTAAAAAACACGCCATGCCGTCGCAGGACGCGAAAGTGCGCAGCACCAACTTTACCGAAGTGGCCCTTGGCTACGACCACGAGACCGCCCTGAGCGAAGCGGCCCGCTGCCTGCAGTGCAAAAACAAGCCCTGTGTGGCCGGCTGCCCGGTGAAAATCGACATCCCGGCGTTTATCAAGTATGTGGCCGAGGACGACATCGCCGGGGCCTACGCGAAATTGTCCGAGCAGACCAGCCTGCCCGCCGTTTGCGGCCGTGTGTGCCCGCAGGAAACACAGTGCGAAGAAAAATGTGTGCGCGGCATCAAGCACGAGGCCGTGGGCATTGGCCGCCTGGAGCGCTATGTGGCCGACTGGAACATGGCGAACAACAAGGAAAAACCCGCCATGCCAAAGCAGAACGGCCACAAGGTGGCCGTGGTGGGCGCGGGCCCGGCCGGCCTTACCGTGGCGGGCGAACTTGCCAAAAAAGGCTACAAGGTGACGATTTTTGAAGCGCTGCATAAATCGGGCGGCGTGCTGGTGTACGGCATTCCGGAGTTCCGCCTGCCGAAGGCCATCGTGCAGCGCGAGGTGGACACCCTGAAGGACCTTGGCGTGGACATCGAGACCAACATGGTCATCGGCCGCGTGCTGACGGTGGACGAATTGTTCGACGACGGCTACGAAGCTGTTTTCATCGGCAGCGGCGCGGGCCTGCCGAACTTCATGAACATCCCGGGCGAAAGCCTTGTGGGCGTGTACAGCGCCAACGAATACCTCACCCGCGTGAACCTGATGGGCGCGTGGAAGGGCGAATGCCGCACACCCATCGTGGAATCGAAAAAAGTGGCCGTGGTGGGCGGCGGCAACGTGGCCATGGATGCCGCGCGCTGCGCCAAGCGCCTTGGCGCGGACGAAGTGTACATTGTGTACCGCCGCGGCATGGAAGAACTGCCCGCCCGTGCCGAAGAAGTGGAGCACGCGGAAGAAGAGGGGATCATCTTTAAGACCTTGACGAACCCGAAGGAAGTGCTGGCGGACGAAAACGGCAATGTGCGGGCCATGCGTTGCGTGAAGTGCGAACTGGGCGAACCGGACGCCAGTGGCCGCCGCCGCCCGGTGGAAGTGGAAGGCAGCGACTTTGAGCTGGAAATAGACACCATGATCATGTCCATCGGCACGTCGCCGAACCCGCTGATCCGCACCACCACGCCCGGCCTCGACGCCAACAAATGGGGCTGCCTTGTTACCCGCGACGAAAACGGCCTGACCACCCGCGACAATGTGTGGGCCGGCGGCGACGTGGTGACCGGCGCCGCCACCGTGATTTTGGCCATGGGCGCCGGCAAGGAAGCGGCCGAGGCCATTGACAAAAAGCTGAATCCGTAGTGTTTTGTGACCGGACAAGACGCAACCGCGCCGCGGCAGCGCGGCGCTTTTGCGCAGCAGGGTGGCTGGGGAAGGAGACAACATCCTCGCGGACCGATTCCGCGATGAATAAACGCGCGATTTTATTGGCAAAGGATGTTGACCCACATGACAAATTTACTCACCAGGCTGCTGGTGAAAAACCGTGAAAACGTGAACGACCCGGCGGTGCGCCTGGCCTATGGGCGCATGGCCGGCTTTGTGGGCATGGGATGCAACCTGCTGCTGGCGCTGGCGAAGCTCATCACGGGCATTTTGTCCGGCAGTATTTCCATTATGGCAGACGCGGTGAACAACTTTTCCGACATGGCCAGCAATGTCATTACGCTGGTGGGCTTCCAGTTTTCGTCCCGCCCGGCGGACAAGGAGCACCCCTTTGGCCACGCCCGGTTTGAGTACATCGCGGGCCTTGGCATTGCCATGATCATCATGGTCATCGGCGTGGAGCTTGCCAAAAGCTCCTTCGACCGCGTTGTTACGCCGGAGCCGGTGAACTACAGCATTTGGGGCTACGCCATTTTGGTGCTGTCCATTTTGGTGAAGCTGTGGATGGCCGCGTTCAACCGCTCTGTGGGCCGTAAAATCGATTCCTCCGCCCTGATGGCCACCTTTGCCGACAGCCGCAATGACGTGATTGCCACGTCGGCGGTGTTGGTGGCGGCCATCATTTCGCGGATGACAGGCTTTGAGCTGGACGGCTGGATGGGCCTTGCCGTGGCGGCTTTTGTACTGGTAAGCGGCGGGATGCTGGTGCGCGACACGCTGAACCCTTTGCTGGGCGCGGCGCCGGACGAAGAGATGGTGCGAGAAGTGGCGGAAAAGATACAAAGTTACGAGGGCGTGCTGGGCACCCATGACCTCATCGTGCACGACTATGGCCCCGGGCGGCGGTTTGCCTCGGCCCATGTGGAGATGTCCAGCACCGAAGACGTGATGAAAAGCCACGACACCATCGACAATATCGAGCGCGATTTTTTGGAAAACGACAACATCCACCTGATTATCCATTATGACCCCATTGCCACCGGCGACGGGGCAGTGGAAACGGCCCGCGGTTTTACGGCGAAAACGGTGGCGGAGATGGACAGCACGATGACCATCCACGATTTTCGCATGGTGGACGGCCCCACCCACACGAATTATATTTTCGACGTGGTGGTGGAGGCCGGCAAGGAAATTGACGAAGAAAAGCTGAAAAATGACATTGAACAGGCGCTGCAGCACGGCGGCAAAAAAATCCACGCTGTTATCACGGTGGACCGCAGCTTTGCGCCGATCCCGAGTTGACAACAGTATTTCCGAGTATTTGTGGGGTGTTTGGAGCGGTGGCTGCCGCGGCACCCAAGCAACACCATAAGCAGGAGAAACCATGAACTATACCTACAGCGATAAAGTGAACGCGATGCGTCCGTCCATCATCCGCGAGCTGCTGAAGCAGACGGCAGACCCGACCCTCATCAGCTTTGCGGGCGGCAACCCGGACCCGGAGGCCTTTCCGGCGGCGCAGTTTGCCGAAATTTCGGACGCGCTTTTGAAAAATGAGCCCGCCGCCTGCCTGCAATATTCCATCACAGAGGGCTACGGCCCGCTGCGCGAAGCGGGCAAGGCTTACATCCAGCGCGAATTTCCCGTGATGGGCGAAGGGGACGACATCGTCATTATGTCTGGCAGCCAGCAGGTGATGGACTTTATGGCGAAGCTGCTGTGCAACGAGGGCGACGTGGTGGCCACGGAGGACCCGGCGTTTTTGGGCGGGCTGAACTCCTACCGCAGCCACGGCGCGCGCCTTGCGGGCGTGCCCATGGAGGGTGACGGCGTGAACCTTGCGGCGCTGGAAAATGTGCTTTCGGCATCGCCGCGGCCGCGCTTTTTTTACACCATCCCCAATTTTCAAAACCCCACCGGGCAAACCACCAGCCTTGCAAAGCGCAGGGCAATTTATGAATTGTGCGTAAAATATGGCGTGCCTGTGCTGGAAGACAACCCCTATGGCGAACTGCGCATTTCCGGCGAGGCGTTGCCGCCCATTAAAAGCTTTGACAAAGAAAACGCCGTGGTGTACGCTGTGTCCATGAGCAAGGTGCTGGCGCCGGGCATGCGCGTGGCGTTTTGCGTGGGCGAGGCCGGGCTGATGGGCAAGATGGTGGTGGCAAAGCAGGGCAACGATGTGCACACGAATCTTTTGGCACAGCGCATCTGCGAGCGGTTTTTAACGCGGTGCGACCTGGACGTCCACTTGGCCCGCCTGCGCGATATCTACGCGAAAAAGGCCGAGGTGATGACGGGTGAAATTGACCGGCTGCTTGGCGGGGCCGGCGTGACCTACATCAAACCGGACGGCGGCATGTTTGTGTGGATGACACTGCCGGATGGCGTGAATATGA
>JAVBNG010000040.1:0-6681 GCA_031551695.1 Oscillospiraceae bacterium | reverse complement strand
GTTTACCGCCGTTTGCACCAGCATAGCACGGCACAGCCAAAAATTTCGTCGGCTCTTAGGCTTCAGTATAGATGGAAAAAAATAAAAATTCCGTGGTATTAACCCCGGAATCAAAAGTTTATTTGCAACGCGCGGGCGGGCTACAGCTCCAGCGTCACCGTTTTGCCGCCGGGCCGAAATTTTGTGTACTTCACGCCCACCATGTCGAACATTTTTTTGCTGGAGATGGTCGCGTCGGAATCGGCGTATTTGTCGTCGCGGTACACCACTTCCGTAATGCCGCTTTGGATGATGGCCTTGGCGCATTCGTTGCAGGGGAACAGCGTGGTATACAAAATAGCGCCGTGCAGCGATGAGCCGGTGTGGTTCAAAATGGCGTTCAGCTCCGCGTGGCACACATACATGTACTTGGTGTTCAGTGGCTCGCCCTCGCGGCCCCAGGGCATGCTGTCGTCCATGCAGCCGGTGGGCATGCCGTTATAACCAAGAGACAAAATTTTGTGCTCGCGGTTCACGATGCAGGAGCCCACCTGCGTGCCGGGATCCTTCGAGCGCTCGGCAGAAAGCAGCGCAATCCCCATGAAATATTCAGCCCACGAGAGATAATCTTCCCTTTTCACATTTTACCTCACAGATTTGTAATTTTTTCAACAGGATTCGCCAGTTTTTTATAGTATACATGATTTTACAGCGAGCTACAAGACGGCAATTATGCAAAAAAGCGGACTAAAACCCATTCGCCATGGCGAAGAACCGTTCACAAGTTGAAATATTCATCTTTGCATGCTATACTTTTTACGCAATCTAAAAATCCGACGCCCAGCCATCTTTTGCAAGGGAGAAATATACTTTGAAAAATAAAACAGCCATGGAGCCAAACACCATATGCACCATCACCACCAAAGGCGGAAAGGCGCTGGAAGTTGGCGATTTTTCGCAGGAGAACGGCGGAAACGTACGCATTTGGGCGCTTGCCGGCGGCGACACCCAGCAGTGGCGCCTGGAAAAAGCAGTGGATGACTTTTACAAAATTGTAAACTTATTTTCCGGCAAGGTGCTGGACATTGCCATGCAGAGCATGGAGAACGGCGCCTGGGTGCACCAGTGGGACGACATTAGCGCCGACAGCCAGCTATGGACCATTGAAGACGCCGGCCGGGGCTATTTCAAGCTGCGTTCCAAGCACGCGGGCAAATGCCTCGATCTGGTAGACCTTGGCGCCAGCGACGGCACCCCTGTGCAAATTTGGGAAGACGTGGGCGGCGCAAACCAGAAATGGAAAATAACCGTGGTGGAGGCGGAAAAAGCACCCGCGAAGACCAAACCCGCCGCAAGGGCCACCGCAAAGAAGCCTGCCGTGAAGAAACCGGCCGCCAAGGCGGCGGCAAAACCTGTGGCAAAAGCCGCCCCTGCTAAGCCAGCCGCCGTGAAAAAGCCCGCGGCGAAGAAACCCGCCGCCAAAAAGGCCGCCGCCAAGAAACCCGCCGTGAAAAAGGCCGCTCCTAAAACGGCCACAGCCAAAGCGGAAGCCACACCTGCGGCCACGCTTACAAAAGAGACGAAATAAGCATTTCAAAGCAGCCATTTGCTGCTGCTTTGCCGCAATAAAAATCCCGGCGGACCATTCAGGTCTGCCGGTTTTTTGTTTTCGCAAGCCCAATTTCTTGAATGCACCCAACAGGTGGCAGTCGCCCAATGCAGCCCGCCAACGGGGCTCCACGCGCGAAGCGCAACTGCCGGCCGCAGGCCCGCGTAGCACAAACGCCGCGCCGCAGGCGCTTAGCCGGTCCAGCGGATGGCTGTCTCCAGCACCGGCTTGCCTTCGCGCAGGCTTTTCTGCACATTCAAAATGCGCTGGTTTGCGCTGCCCTTGAAGCGCAGCGAAAGGCTGCGCTGGGCCTGCACAAACCGGCCGTCGATCAGCGTATCCAGCACGGAAAGCAGCATCTGCTGGTCCTGTGTGCCGCCCTGCAGTTCCTCCAGCGTGTAGCCGCTGTAGGCCGCCAGCTCGTAGCCCGCCTCCTTCAGCCGCACGGCGAGGCCATACAGCGGCCCCGCCTGCGCAAAGGGCTCGCCGCCGGAAAGGGTGACGGCCTTGCACAGCGGATACTCTTTCACCATCTCAAACAGCCGTTCCACCGTCACGCTTTCGCCGCCGGTAAAGTCTTGCGTATCAGGATTGTGGCAGCCGGGGCATTTGTGGGGGCACCCCTGCGCAAAAACGACGCACCGCAGCCCCGGCCCGTCCACGATGGAATCTCCTTTAAAACCCGCCAACTGCACCAGGTTGCCGTCCATGCCGTCCCTTCCCGCGCCGCGCCGCGGCTGCCACCGCATTCGCGGTGATCCACCACCGTCTGCGTCCCCTCCACCCAAAAGCGGCGGTTTCACTGCTGAATATTCAACGCCAGCGATTTTCATATATGCGCGTTGTAAAAACCATGCAAAAAGCCAGAGGCATCCGCTGAACGCCCCTGATTTTTTGCCGTTTCTGCTGCAAACAGCAGAATAGGTGTTATTTCGTCGCGTGCTTCACGCGCTCGTTTTCTTCGGCCTTCTTTGCATCGTTCCATTTGTCCATGGTGCCCACGAGATACCCCGTGATGCGCCGGATGCGCTCGAAGCCCACGTCTTTGCCCACTTGCGGTCCGTTTTGTGTCTGTATTGTCATTTCTGCATCCTCCAGAAAAAATTAAAATCTATAGTTACCGGTTGCCGATGAACTCCGTGATGGTGGGGTACTGCCGCTGCAGTTCCGTCAGACGGTCCGGCGCAATGGCCTCGCCTTCATGGCGGCCGCAGCGCGGGCATTCGTCGTGGATGATGCCCACATAGCCGCACACGGGGTCGCGGTCCACCGGGTGGTTGATGGAGCCATAGCCCACGCCCGCGTCGTGCATGCACTTCACCACGCTCATGAAGGCCTCCATATTGTCGGCGGTATCGCCGTCCAGTTCCACATAGGTAATATGCCCCGCCGGAGTGATGGCGTGGTAAGGCGCCTCTTTTTGGATCTTGTTGTAGGCCGGGATATCGTAATAGACGGGCACGTGGAAGGAATTGGTGTAAAAGTCGTGGTCCGTCACACCGGGCAGCAGGCCGTAGCGCCCCCGGTCCATGCGCAGGAACCGGCCCGAAAGGCCCTCGGCGGGCGTTGCCAGCAGGGTAAAGTTCATACCGGTCTCCTGGCTTTTGCGCTTGCAGTACTCGTTCATGAACCCAACGATCTGCAATCCCTTTTCCTGCATTTCGTCGCTTTCGCCGTGGTGGTGGCCGTACAGCGCCACCAGCGCCTCCGCCAGGCCGATAAACCCGATGGACAGCGTGCCGTGTTTCAGCACCTCGCGCACTTCGTCGTCCGGCCCCAGCTTTTCGGAGTCCATCCAAATGCCCTGGCCCATCAAAAACGGGAAGTTACGCACTTTTTTCTTCGCCTGTATCTCATACCGGTCCAACAGCTGGCCCGTCACCAAATCCATTTTGTCCTTCAAGGACTGGAAGAACACCGCCTCGTCGCCATGCGCCTCAATGGCCAGGCGCGGCACGTTGATAGACGTGAAGCTGAGGTTGCCGCGCCCATAGGATGTTTGCCGGTCCGGGTCGTACACGTTGCTCATCACCCGTGTGCGGCAGCCCATGGTGACGACTTCGGTCTCGGGGCGCCCTTCAATGTAGTATTGCGCGTTGAAGGGCGCGTCCAAATTCACGAAGTTCGGGAACAGGCGCTTGGCGCTGCACCGGCAGGCCATCTCGAACAAATCGTAGTTCGGGTCGGTCACTTCATAGTTCACGCCCTGCTTCAGCTTGAAGATCTGGATGGGGAAAATGGGCGTTTCGCCGTGCCCCAGGCCAGATTCCGTCGCCAGCAGCACGTTCTTGATAATCATGCGGCCTTCGGCCGAGGTGTCGGTGCCGTAGTTGATGGAGGAGAACGGCGTTTGCGCACCCGCGCGGCTGTGCATGGAGTTCAGGTTGTGCACCAGGGCTTCCATGGCCTGGTAGGTGCGGCGGTCGGTCTCCTGGCGGCTTTGCTCCGCCGCGAACAGCAGCGCCTTTTCCACCGATTCCTCGTTGCCCGCCAGCGGCGCCAGCTTTGTGCGCATCACTGCCAAAAACATCTCGTCGTCTTCCAGCGACGGCCCACGGCCCACCTCTTTTTCGGTGCCCGCACAAATAGCCTTCAGCACGTCCTTTGTCCACTCGCGCTCCGGCGCCAGCAGCGCCAGCGATTTCGTCAAGTTTTCCACAAACAGCCGGCGATAGGTTTTGGCAACGCCCTTGGCCAGCGCATAGTCGAAATTCGGGATGCTTTGGCCGCCGTGCTGGTCGTTCTGGTTGCTCTGAATACCGATGCACGCCAGCGCCGCGTAGCTCTGGATGTCCGTGGGCTCACGCAAAAAGCCGTGCCCCGTGGAAAAGCCGCCGGTGAACAACTTGTCGATGTCGATTTGACAGCAGGTGGTGGTGAGGGAGTAAAACTCGAAATCGTGGATGTGGATATAGCCCTCGTCGTGAGCGGCGCGCTGGTCGTCCGTCAGCAGGTAGGCCCCGTTGTACGCCTTCGCCGCCGCGCTGCCAATTTGCAGCATGCTGCCCATGGCGGTGTTGCCGTCCACATTGGCGTTGTCGCGCTTCAGGTTCGAGTGGCGCGCATCCGCGTTGATAATCTCGTCGCAGGCTTTCATCAGCGACGTGTTCGACTCGCGCACCGTGGTGCGGCGCGCGCGGTACAAAATATACTTTTTCGCCGCGTTTTCGTAGCCGGCGCGCATCAGGGCTTTTTCCGCCTCGTCCTGGATGTCCTCAATGCGGTAGCTGGCGTTGCCCAGGCGCTCGGCCAGGGCCTCGCCCACTTCGTTTGCAATGCGCGCGGCCAAGGCCGCGTCATCGTCGCCGGCAGCAGCCAGCGCTTTCAGGATGGCGTTTGCGATCTTGGTTTCGTCGTAAAGCACGACGCGCCCGTCCCTTTTTGTAATTGTTCGCACCATCGACTGCTGCATAGTTCCCGTCCTTGTATGTGATAAGTAAATTACCTGTGAAAACCCAGTGAAATTTATGGTTTATGCCGGACACATTAAAACTTTAGCACACTAGATATAGTGCGTCAAGTAAAATATTATAAAATAATACCATATATTTTGTGTTTCAGCAGTTTGCATCGCTTTGCAGGCGGGTTTTTGGCATTTTGACGAAAAAAGATTGTGTTTTTACATAAAACACGACATTTTTTGCCGCGGGCGTGTTATCATGAAAAAAAGCTGTCGGATTGGCGGGATTTTGCACACACAGCCCGTTCGGCAAAAAGCCAAAAAGGAGCGTGAGGCAATGAAAAAGCTGGTGCTGCTGCGCCACGGCGAAAGCGAGTGGAACAGGCAAAACCTGTTTACCGGCTGGACGGACGTGGACCTTTCCCCCGCCGGGCGCGGGGAAGCCGAAGCAGGCGGCCGCCTGCTGAAGGACGGCGGCTATGACTTCGATATCTGCTATACTTCCTATTTAAAGCGCGCCGTCCACACACTGGATATTGTGTTGGAGGAGATGGACCGCTGCTGGCTGCCAGTGGTGAAGGACTGGCGGCTGAACGAGCGGCACTACGGCGCGTTGCAGGGCCTGAACAAGGCCGAGACCGCCGAAAAATATGGCGAAGCGCAGGTAAAAATCTGGCGGCGCTCCTTCGACGTGCCGCCGCCGCCGCTGGAAGCGAACGATGAACGCAGCCCCGCGCGCCTGGCCATGTACCGCGGGGTTGACGCCGGCGCCCTGCCCCTTTCAGAGAGCCTTGCAGACACCATCGCCCGGGTGATGCCCTACTTTGACAAAGAAATCCGCCCGGCCGTTTTGGCGGGGCGGCGTGTATTGGTTGCGGCCCACGGCAACAGCCTGCGCGCGCTGGTAAAAATGCTGGACGGCCTTTCCAATGATGCCATCGTGGAGGTGAACATCCCCACGGGCGTGCCGCTGGTGTATGAACTGGCCGACGACTTCACCGTGCAGGCGAAGTATTATCTTGGTGACGCGGCGGTGCTGGAAGCAAAGATGGAAGCGGTGAAAAATCAAGGGTCTGCGCGTGGCCGCGCGGGTCCGTGACCGGACTGGACAGTTGCGCGCCGCGCAAAAGGACGCAAAGCGTCCTTTGAAGCGATACTATCCCGCGCGGTTACGCGCTTTTGTTCCGCACCATCAGGTTGCCGCCGCCCTGCGGGTTTTCGGAACGTGTGGCAAACTCGCCGGTGTAGGCAATCAGCTTGTGCAGCTTCGAGAAGCCGTAGTTGCGGGTGTCGAAGTCCGGATACAGGCGGCCCAAAATACTGCCCACCTGCGCAAGGGGCATATAGCCCTCCTCGTCGCTCTCGTTGTCTATGATGTCCTTAATCTTCTCCACGATCTCTTCCAGCGGCACAAACCCGGTGGACGCCTCGTCGTGGGCCTCAGCAATGGGCGGCTCCGGCAGGGGCTCCAGCAGGGGCTCCGCCACCTGCGGCGCGGCGGCTTCCACCACAGGCTTCGCAGGCGGTTTCGCCGCGGGCTTCACGGGCGGCTTTTTGCCGTTTTTCGGCTTTGCAGTCGCGGCTGCAAGGGCGCTCTTGTTCTGGTTCGCCTTCATCAAAATATCCAAATATTTGAAAGCGTCGCAGGCAGACTTAAACGACACCGGCGTTTTGCTTTCGCCCATGCCGATGA
>JAVBNG010000046.1:0-31865 GCA_031551695.1 Oscillospiraceae bacterium | reverse complement strand
GGCTGCTTTGTTGATGCGGTAGCCGCTGGACAACTTTTCGAGGTTCTTGGAAACCTGGGTGTTGTTCGAGGTCAGCTGGCGGTGCGAGTTGATGGACATAATGTTGTGTTGAATGATCATGGGTAAATCCTCCCTAATTTTTCCGGGGGCTTCATGCCCTCCGTCTTTTTGTTTTCACCCCTCGTATGCGGCGGGGTGGCGGCGGCCCCGAGTGTCTCAGTGGCCTTACACCAAGTATATCGGCGGTACGGAAAAAAACTTAATAACAAATTGGAGAAATATTTGATTATTTTTTCATCTCTGTTACCATATTCCAAAATAATTCGTAAATTCGTAAAAAAATCCCAGGCGAATTGCCCGGGATTTTGAAAAAACTTTTGCCATGATGCGAAAGAAAACCTATACTGGCACCGATTTTGCCGCGTAATCCACGTGGGCACCGTCCACGCCTTGCAGCTTTTCATTGCGCTTTTCGAAGAATTTTGGCGCCACCTGCGGGAACATAGCGTAGGTGAGCACGTCCTCGGGCTGGCGCTCCCATTTCGCGGTGTCCTGTTCCATCTTCGCCAGCTCCGGCTCTATTTTGTCCGCCGGGCGGTAGGTGACGGGCTCCTCGTCGCCGATGATTTTCTTCTGGAAGGCGGGGTCGATGGGCGCCGGCGTTTTTCCGTATTCGCCTTTTACCAGCGCCTTGAACTCCTTCGTCACCATCTTATACGGCTCGCCGCCGATGATGTTGAACACGGCCTGGCTGCCCACAATCTGGCTGGTGGGCGTGACGAGGGGCGGATAACCGGAGTCCTTGCGCACGCGGGGAATCTCGTTCAGCACGTCCTCCAGCTGGTCCTCCTTGCCGGCGTCCTTCAGCTGGCTCAGCAGGTTCGACAGCATGCCGCCCGGCACCTGGTACAGCAGGGTGTTGGCGTCCACGCCCAGCATTTTGGGGTTCAGCAGGCCGTTGGCCAAATACTTTTCACGCAGCTTGTTGAAATGGGCACGCACCACGTTCAGCTTCTTCAGGTCAAGGCCGGTGTCGTATTCCGTGCCGGCCAGCGCGGCCACCAGCGTTTCCGTGGGCATGTGGCTGGTGCCAAGGGCCAGCGGGCTGATGGCGGTGTCCACAATGGACGCCCCCGCCTCGATGCCCTTCAAAATAGCCATGGACGCAAGGCCCGACGTGTAGTGGGAGTGGATGTCCACCGGGATGGCCACCGTTTCGCGGATGGCCTTCACCAGCTCGTGGCAGGAGGTTGGTGTAAGCAGGCCCGCCATGTCCTTGATACAAATGGAGTCCGCCCCCATGTCCTCGAGGGTCTTCGAGTAGCGCGCGAAGTGGGCGTTGTCGTGCACGGGGCTAAGGGTGTAGGAGATGCAGCCCTGCACGTGGGCGTTTTCCTTTTTGGCGGCTTTGATGGAAGTCTCCAGGTTGCGCGGGTCGTTCAGGGCGTCGAAAATGCGCAGGATGTCGATGCCGTTGGCCACGCTTTTCTGCACGAAGTATTCCACCATGTCGTCGCCGTAGTGGCGGTAGCCCAGCATGTTCTGGCCGCGGAACAGCATTTGCAGCTTTGTTTTGGGGCAGTGCTTGCGGATGATGCGCAGGCGGTCCCACGGGTCTTCGTCCAAAAAGCGGATGCACGAGTCGAACGTGGCGCCGCCCCAGCACTCCAGCGAAAAGTAACCCACTTCGTCCATTGCCGAAAGGATCGGCAGCATTTCCTCTGTGGTCATACGTGTGGCAATCAGGCTTTGGTGCGCGTCGCGCAGGGCTACCTCTGTGATCTTGACGGGATTCGTTGCCAAAAGTCTCACCTCGTTATTCATCAGTTTGGGGTGGGCAGAACGCTGTTCAAAGTGTGTTTTGCACTAGTTCAGCGTAAGGAACACGTCGCCCACGTTCACCACGTCGCCCTTGGCACAGTTGATGGTGGCAACGGTGCCGTCCTGAGGGGCAACGATCTCATTTTCCATTTTCATCGCTTCCAGAATCACCAGCACCTGGCCCGCTTTCACGGCTTCGCCCGCGGCTACCTTGATATCCAGCACATTGCCCGGCATGGGGGCCGTTACGGTGACGGCGCCGGCCGCACCCTGGGGCGCGGCGACGGGAGCAGCGGCGGCGGCAGCCGGGGCAGCCGGGGCAGCTGCAACCGGAGCGGCGGGAGCTGAAGCCGCAACGGGAACCGTTGCCGCCGCAGGAACTGCGGCGGCGCCCGCTTCCACCACGGTCACGTCATGGGCCACGCCGTCTACGGTAATGGTGTAATGTTTCATATGATATCCTCCATATTTCTTTTAATACATAATATAAGGGAATTCGGCCCGCGGGCTACAGCGCCATATTGCCGTGCTTTTTCGGCAAGCGCTGCACGCGTTTTGTGGCCAAGATGGTGAGGGCGTCGGCAACGCTTTGCCGCACGGCGGCGGCGCCCGCCGTCATGTCGGCAAGGCCCGCCTGCACGGCGGCTGTGGCCGAGGCATCCTCCGCCTCGTATTTTTTCGCGCGGGCGGCGGTCTCTGCGTCAATAGAAGCGCCCGCCGCGGCAATTTCTTCTTTGTACAGCACGCTAACGGCCGCCGTGGGCTCCACCGGGGCCAGCACACAGCCCTCTACCGCGATGGTGAGGTCCGCCGCGCACAGCGCCGTGTAGGCCGCGCCCACTGCGCGCCCTGTGACGACGGCAATTTTGGCCGTAGTGGCGTCCGCATAGGTGGCGGCAAGGCGTGCAGCGGCGCGCAGAAGGCCCGCGGCCTCGGCGCTGCTGCTTTTTTGCACGCCGCCAACGTTCACAAGCGTGACGACAGGGATGCTGAACGCGTCGCAAAAGCGCACAAAGCGCGCCGCTTTTGCCAGGCAGTTCGAGCCAAGGTAGGCGTCCGCCCCTTTGGTGGACACGATGCCCGCCACATTGCCCTCGACCGTGGCAAGGAAGGTGCTGACGCCCTTGCCAAAGCCCTCGTACAGTTCCACGGCGCTGCCGTCGTCGGCAACGGCCTCGGCGGCGGCAACGGCAGTGTATTTCGCCATGTCTAACGCCGTTTGCGGCATAACATATTCAAACTCCGCCGTGGCGGCCAGATTGTTGCGGGGCAGCAGCATCAAAAGGCGCGCGGCGCTGCGGGCCGCGTCTGCGGCGGTTTCTTCCACAAGGGTCGCCACACCGGCGGCTTTGGCCGCTTCCGCGCTGCCCGCGCCGGCGGGCTTGTCGCCCGCGGCAGCCGCCAAAAACGGCGGCGTCAAAAACAGTTCCGCGTCTTTCGAGATGACCAAAAGGTCCGCCGACAGCGCCGCCAAAGCATTAGACGCGCCGCACACGCCGTAAACGACCGACACCTGCGGCACCACGCCGGACAGTGCCGCCGCCGTGCGCGAAAGCTTTGCCATCTCGCCCAGCACGCGCTGGCCGCCGGCAAGGGCCACGCCCTTGGAATGGTAGAACGTGGCGACAGGCCTGCCGGTTTTTGCGGCAAGCTCCAACGTTTTGCAGCTGGCGGCCACATCCTCCGCCGTAAGGGCGGCGCCGGTTTGCAGCACCGCGTAGGCCCCAAGGCCGCCCACGTCGCCATAAGCGGCCTTCACGCCTTCGCCCTCGCGGGCAAACAGCGGTGTGTAAGCACCTGCGTCAAAAAAGAGCCCCAGCAAATTGTCGCCGTTCGTGGTTTGTGCAGCCATCTACAGACCTCCCGTTTACGCCTTGCATTTGGTTGATGCGGCGCCTGAATACGTCATCGGTTCTTCATTTACGCGGGGTGCCCCCCGCGTTTCAACACCATTTAATCATACTATATTGTGAAATAATCTACAAGGTTTTTTGTAAAAAGAAGCCCCGCCGCGCAGTTTTGTACCGAAGCGTGAACACGCTCTAATCACCCGCGCAGGCGATGACATCCACGGCGGCGCAGGGGCCGGCCGTTTCGCCAAAGCGCCCTTGCCACCACGCGGCGAGGGACGGGTTTTGCGTGTCCACTGCAAAGGCGCCCGCCCCGCGGGAAATGGCGGCGGCAACGGCGCGCAGCACCGTGTCCAGCTCTTCCGGGTGAGCGGCATGGCTGACGGAGGTATCCACAACAGTGGCCATGCCGTTTTGCACCGTGAACAGCGTGTGGCCCAGGTAGGCGGGGCCGTCCATGGCAACGTAACCTTCTGTGCACGGGCCGAACCGCGCCGCGCCAAGACTTTCCAGCACCGCCGGCTCGTCGATGAGCTTGATCATCAACACAGCGGTTACTCCTTCGAGGCGGCGCGCATCAAAGCCGCCACCTCGGCGGTGGTGAGCTCGCGCCATGTGCCGGGCTTCAGCATGCCCAATTTCAGCGGGCCCACGGAATTGCGCCGCAGCCGCGCCACAGAGAGGCCCACGGCCTCGCACATGCGGCGGATTTGGCGGTTTTTGCCCTCGGTGATGCTGATTTCCAGCACGCTGCGCTCGGCGTCCGCCGTCACCACGCGCACGCTGGCCGGGGCGGTTTTGGCGCCGTCGTCCAGGGTAACACCCGCCGCCAGCTTTGCAAGGGCATCCTCGGAGGCGCGCGGCCGCACGGTGACGCGGTACAGCTTCGTCACGCCGGAGGACGGGTGCAAAAGGCGATTGGTGAAGTCCCCGTCGTTGGTGAGGATGAGCAGGCCCTCGCTGTCTTTGTCAAGGCGGCCCGCCGGGTACAGCCGCTCCGGAATGTCCACCACCAGGTCCATCACCGTGCGGCGGGCATGGGCATCCTTCGCCGTGGTGACATAGCCCCGCGGCTTGTTCAGCATA
Organism: Oscillospiraceae bacterium; assembly: GCA_031551695.1. GTDB lineage: Bacteria > Bacillota > Clostridia > Oscillospirales > Ruminococcaceae > JAAYCI01. Next base: position 27,108 of record JAVBNG010000046.1, on the reverse strand, counting down.
ATGTAAATGTTCCGGCGTTTTTTTGGCACGTGGACATTCTCGCCGTCCACGCTGATGATATCGTGGGCGGGGTCGGCTTTGTCGCCCAGGCCCACGGGCCGCCCATTTACACGCACGCGGCCCGCTTTGATGAGCAGTTCCGCCGCACGGCGGCTGCAAACGCCCGCCGTGGCAAGGATTTTCTGGATTCTCTCTTCGGGCATTTAAACCTCTTCCGCTTCTGTCACGTCTGTTACTTCTGTAAGGGTAATGCCGTCCACTTCCGTGGCAACGGGTTCGGCGGCCCCGCCAAAGGTGGGGCTTGCGCCGCCGGCAGGGCTGTTTGCCGCGCCCGCGCTGTCCGCGCCGCGGTTTGCCACAATGCCGCTCACCTTGTCAACCAAATCGGGCAGCATGTTCAAAGCGCGGTCCATGGTGCCGCCGCGGCGTTCGTCGGCCAGTTGAATCATGCGCACACTGCCGCCTTTTTGCAGCACAAGGAAGGCCACCGGCACAATGGAAACGCCCGCGCCGCTGCCGCCGCCGAACAGGTCCTTTGGCGCACGGGAGGACACAAAGTCGCTGCCGCCGGAGGCAAACCCGAAGCTGACGCGGGAGACAGGCAGAATGGTGGTGCCATCCGGCGTGTGGATAGGATTGCCGATGATGGTGTTCGAGTCCACCATCTGGCGAATTTTTTCGAGGGTCACGTCCATAAGGCCGCTGATGGGATGTTCGGAATTTGTAGCCATAATTTATTCTCCTTTGTTGGTGCTGGTAAGGTATGTTGGCTGGGTAAAGGCGGGGTCCGCGGGGCCGCTATTGCCGAAGGTGTGCAGGGGCGTTGTGCGCCGCCGCCAAAAGGGCCGGCGCCAGGTGAAAAACTTCCAAAGGCCGCACGCGCCCGCGGCCAGGAAAACGACGGGCAGCGAAGTGACGCGCGCCGCCACAAGGGTGGCGCCTTCGTACTGATGGGCAAAGTCCGGGATGACGACGACACGCTTGAACCGCACGTTCACAAGGTTTTCCAGCGCCGCGCGGGCCCCGCCCACCAGCGCCTGCATGCGGCCGTAGTAGGTGGCGGTTTTATCTGCCTCTTCGGCACAAACGGGTAAAACCAGCTCCACCCCGCGCACGAAAATGCCCTTCATGATGATGCGCAGCGGCTTTTTGGCGCTGGCCGCCACGCGCTCCACCATGCGCAGCCAATAGTCCGCTCCGCGCTGTTTTTGTGGCTTTTCCGGTTTTTCCTCTTCCGGCTCTTCTTTCTTTTTTCGCTTGGTTTTTTTTGCGGCCACGGGCTTTTTCGGCTTTGCCGGGTACAGTGGATATTTCACAAGCAAAAACAGCCGCGCCCAAACGCGCAGGGTGCCGTTTTCGTACCGCGCGCTGACGGAAACGGGCAGCAGCAGCGCCAGCAGGGCGAGGCCCAGCATGCCCAAAAAAATCCAGCCGATCACAGCGCCCATGTTGTCTCTCCGATGCTTCGTATCATTCGCGCCCTATTCGTCCTCGCCCGCAAGCATGGCCGCGCCGCTGGCGCCTTCAATGAACGCGCCGCCGCGCAGGGCTTTTGTCTCGTCGTCCGGCGGCAGGTCCTCCCCTGCGTCTTCCCCGGTGGCATCCGCCCCAGTGCGGCGGTAGATTTCACTCTCGTCCTCGGGCGGGTTTTCCGGGTGCAGGGGCGGCAGTTCGCTCAAAGAGCCAAGGCCGAAGGTGCGCAAAAACGCCTCGGTGGTGCGGTAGGCTATGGGGCGGCCCGGCAGTTCCAACCGCCCGGCCTCGGCAATGAGGCCTTTTTCGGAAAGGTTTTGGATGGTGGAGGAGGAATCCGCCACCTGGCGCACCTGCTCAATAAAGGAGCGGGAAACAGGCTGGTTGTAGGCCACAATGGCCAGCACCTCCAGCGCCGCCGGGGTTAGCGGCGCGTTGCGGCGGGTGTCCAGCGCCGTCTTCACCGTGTCGCCGTATTGGGCCTTCGTGGCAAGCTGCCACGCGCCCTCCAGACGCAAAAGCTCCACACCGCGGCTGGGCTTTTTGTATTCGTCTGCCAGCGCAAGCAACAGCTTTTCCACCAGCGGCACCTCGGCTTCCAAAATGGCGGCCAGGCGCTCGGCGGTAAGCGGGTCGGCATGGGCAAACAGCACGGCCTCAAGGCGCGCCTTCATCTCGTTAAGCTCCACCGGCGGCCTCCTCTGGCGCGGGATTTTTCGCATCGCGTTCGCCGGTATGATGGCGTTCGTGCAGCTGCACCTGTTCATCCTCCGCAATGGTGATGCGCCCGCGGCTGATAAGCTCCAGCAGCGCCAAAAAAGTGGCCACGGTTTCGCTGCGGCTGCGGGTGGCGGCAAAAATTTGCCGCAGGCGGTTAATTTTTCCCGCCACAAGGCCGCGCAGCAGGTGAATGGCCCGCGCCCCCACAGACACGAAGGGCGCCGCCACGATTTCTTCGAACTGCTCCTGCCGGGGGCGCGCGGTGGCTTTTTTGCGCCCGGCCATGCCGCTCCACGCCTTGGAAAGCTCAAGCCTGTTGTGGTGGCCCTCGTAGGTGGAGTCGAACTCGATGTGCACGGGCTTTCGCACGGCCACAAATACGCCGGCGGCCATTTCCCTCAACAGGCCCGCCACTTCCTTGCAGGCGGAGTATTCCACCAAAAGGCCGGTCAACTCTTCGCGCACGCGCTCGGTGTCTTCACTTTTGGGCAACAGCAGGCGGCTTTTTTTGTGCACTAAATCGGACGCCATGGTGATGAACTCGCTGGCGGACTCAAGATCGTTGAAATGCCAGCCGCCCACCGCCGCAAGGTACTGGTTGATGATGGTAAGGATCTCGAAATCGTAGATGCTCATCTTGTTTTTGGCGATGAGCGTAAGCAGCAAATCCAGCGGGCCGCTGAAATCCTCTAAATTGTATTCGATGGCTTTTTCCATTCACACACCCGAAACACGCGGCAGGCCGCATTTTTAATATAGGAATTGGAACACGGCGTCCACCCAGTTTGTGGCCCAGTCAAAAGCGGTGAGCACATAGCCGTTCAGCGTGCCCAGAATGCCGCTGAACGCGCCCAGCCACATGAGGGCCAGCACGCCGAACATGATGAACCGCTCGTATTTCATCACGCCGAAGTAAATTTTGTCCGGCAATACGATGCCGAAAATGCGGCTGCCGTCCAGCGGGGGAATGGGCAGCAGGTTGAAGATGGCGAGGTTGATGTTGATGACGACGAGGTAGAACAAAATTTGTTCAAACCCGTTTGCCGCGCCGTACAGGGCGGCGGCAAGGTCCGGCATTTTGGCGGACAGGACGCCGTTGTAAAAATCGACAAACGCGCGGTCCAGAATGGTGAAATAAAAACCCAGCAGCAGGTTCGACACCGGGCCCGCCAGGGCGGAAAGGGCCATGCCTCGCTTTTGGTTTTTGTAATAGCGCGTGTCCACCGGCACGGGCTTTGCCCAGCCCACGCCGATGAGTAGCATGGAAAGCAGGCCCATGGGGTCGATGTGTTTCAGCGGGTTCAGCGTAAGGCGGCCGGCGTTACGGGCGGTATGGTCGCCCAGTTTATCTGAAATGAACGCGTGGGCGCACTCGTGGAAGGGAATGGCGATGAAAAGCGCCAGGATGCGCGCGGTGATCATCCACGGGTCGCCGGAAAAAATGCCCAAAACTCCGTCTCCTTTTGGCGTGCGGCCGGTAAAACCGGCGCTGCCGGCACATGTGGATATTGTACCACGTTTGCGGCGGTTGGCGCAAGGGATTTGGGGCGGGGCGCAATTGGGCGGCTGTATTGGCGAGACGCGGGCTGGAGGCTGGGTGTGCCCTCCGGTTAGCGCACCCCGGGTGGCTTCTCTTGCCCCTGCGGGCAATTCACCGGCTCAGCCGCAAGGCAAACGGCGAACGATGCAAAGCATTGTACGATGTGTGCCGCGGAAGGTAACTATCCGGAGGGCACACCCAGCCCCCAGCCCGCGCCCTTGCCTCCAGCTTCTGCCCTTGACTTCCCCCCGCCGCGCGCTTTATACTGGTGCTATATCATTATCCGGCGTGCAAATGGAGGGGAACTATGGCAGGCGGCACAGTGGGCACGGCAGCCCTTACGGCAATTGTGGCATATCTTTTAGGCAGCATTTCTTTCGCGGTGCTCACGTCCAAACTGCTGCACAAGGATGACGTGCGCGCCCACGGCAGCGGCAACGCGGGCATGACGAACATGCTGCGTACCTACGGCAAACTCAGCGCCGTGCTTACCCTTGTGGGCGACGCGGGCAAGGGCGCCTTCGCCGTGTTTTGCGGCAAGTGGCTGTTTTTGGCCCTGGCCCCGGGGGTGGATTTCCGCTACGGCAAGTACATTGCCGCCGTGTTTGTCATTGTTGGCCACATGCTACCGCTGTTTTTTAAGTTTAAGGGCGGCAAGGGCCTTGCCACCAGCGGCGGCGCCATTTTGGCCCTGCACCCGCTGGTTTGCCTCATCCTGGTGTGCATTTTTCTGGCATTGGCCCTTTCCACCGGCATGGTAAGCCTTGGGGCCGTGGTGGGCATGTCGCTGTTCCCTGCGGCGGAACTTGTGTACGGCCTTGTGTACAGCCATTTTGCCGTGGCCTTCACCGTTGTTTGCGCCCTGTGCATCACCGGCATGGTGCTGTGGGCCCACCGGGGAAACATCGGGCGCATTAAAAACGGCACGGAGTACCGCTTTGGCAAGCGGTTCAAGCGGTAATTTTAAACGGCATATCGCGGTGCGCGGCCTTTTCGGCAGCGCGCCGTTTTTTTTGTAGCAATCAGGCAATACCTGTGTAACACACAGCTGTTATCATCAGGGTGAAAAAGCATTTTGCGGCCTTGCACCCTGTTTGGTTTTCAGCCACTGTTTGTTACGACAAATTCGGCTAAAAATCACTTCGCGCGCATATTACATTGGTGTTACAGCGCCTGCCGCGGGGCAAAAAACAATGAGTTTTTAATGGGTATCCGCTTCCGGTCTGCCTTGCGCACGCAGGGCAAAGAAAAAAAGGAGCGGTAAAAACGGCCGGCGCGGCCACGGCTTCCGATTCACACATTGGAAAGGCGGGAATGTAAATGAAAACGGTGTCGGCCGACAACTATACCGACGTAGCGGCCAAAACAGCAAAAATGCCATGCGGGCTGCACGGTGTTTTTCTGCCCTCGTTCCACGGCTACAAACTTGGCTGGCTGAAAAACGACATCGTGGCGGGCATTGTGGTAGCCGCACTGTCCATCCCGGTGGCCATGGGCTATGCCCAGGTGGCCGGCCTGCCGCCGGTGTACGGGCTGTACGCGTCCATTTTGCCGGTGCTGGGCTATGTTCTGTTTTGCTCGTCCCACCAGTTGATCTACGGCATCGACTCGGCCGCCTCCGCCGTCACCGGCTCCATTATGGCGGCGCTGGGCATTGCCGCCGCGTCGGACCAGGCCGTTTCACTGGCGCCGGTGTTGGCCTTCTGCGCCGGCGTGTTTTTGATGCTGTTCTCCGTCTTTAAGCTGGGCCGCTTTGCCGGGTATATCTCGCTGCCGGTGATGAGCGGGTTTATCACCGGCATCAGCCTGTCCATCATTTGGGGACAAATCCCGAAAGTGCTGGGCATCACCACCTCCGGCAGCGGCTTTTTGGACATTGGAAAATCCCTCTTCACCGGCATTGCCACCACGAACTGGATCTCCCTTTTGATTGGCGTCGTCACCATTGCGGCGCTGCTGGTAAGCAAAAAGTTCATCCCGAAGGTGCCCATGGCGCTAATCGTGCTGGTCATCGGCACCGGGCTAACGGCCCTGCTGGGGCTGGACAGCCGCGGCGTGGCCATCACCGGCAACATTCCAAGCGGCTTCCCGCCCTTTGGCGTGCCGGAATTTTGGAACGTGGCGAACCTGGGCATGGCCGTTGTGGGCGGCCTTGTGATCGCTATCGTGATTTTTTCCGACTCGTTGCTCGACTCTAACAGCTTCGCCATCAAAGGCGGCTATAAGCTAGACAACAACAAAGAACTGCGCGCCTTCAGCGCTTCCAACTTCGTGTCGGCCTTTTTCGGCTCGTCGCCCACGTCGGCCAGCGTGTCGCGCACGGCGGCCAGCCTGCAGTTTCGCGGCAAAACCCAGGTGGCGTCTCTGGTGTCCGCTTTGGTGGTGGCACTGGTGGTGCTGTTTTTCAGTGCGCCGCTGTATTACATGCCCCAGCCGCTGCTTTCGGGCATCATCATCGCGGCGCTCATTGGCGTAATCGACATCGACATGCTAAAAAAACTGGTGCGCCGCAGCAAGGCAGAGCTGCTGATTTGGGCCGTGTCCGCCGTGGGCGTGCTGGTGGTGGGGGCGCTGGTGGGCGTGCTCATCGGCGTGGTGCTGTCCTTCATCGACATGCTGTCTTCCTCCACCGCCCCGCCGCAGGCTTACCTTGGCGTGATTGACGGGCGCGACGGGTTCTTTGATCTTTCCCGCAACAAAACGGCCCATGCCGTGCGGGAGGATGTTGTAATCTACCGCTTTTCGTCGCCGCTGTATTTTGCGAACATCAATTTGTTCCAAAAAGGCCTTGCCAAGGCTGCGGCAAATAACCCTAAAAGCATCATTGTGGACGCGTCCGCCATCAGCGATATGGACATCACCGCCGCCGGCGGTTTAAAAGAAAGCATGGAACTGCTGCAAAAACAGGGCGTCCGGCTGTATTTTGCGGCTCAGATCGGCGAATTGACCGATATCATGGAAAAATTCGGCATGAAGAACTTTGTGCAAAGCGGCCACATGAAGAAAACCATTGACGAAGCCCTGGCCGCAAGCCAATAACCAAACACAGGTAGGGACATATGGATTCCCTTGTTTTGACCATAGACACCGCGCTTGGCGGGCATATGATGGACATTGAGACAGCCCAGCGCACCCTGAAAAAGGCCCTTTGTGAGGCGGAGAGCACCGCCGCGTTCACCTTCCGCGTGCTGGGGCGCGTGAGCCTTGCGGCGGATTATTTCCGCAAGGTGGCGATATTTGAAGAATCCTACAACGTGAACGGCGCCCGGCTGCACAACACCGTGGAGACAGACGGCCGCTTTCTATCGGCGGCATGGGCCGTGTTTTTTGCCGAGCATGGTTTTAACGTTGCCCTTCGCACCGGGCGCGGCACCTACGGCCGCATGTGGAGCACACCGCAGCGCGCCCTGCGCCATTTGCGCCGGGCCGGGTGCAGCACCTGGCTGCTGGCCGATGTGGACGACGCCGTGGCCGCAAACCCGGACAAGGCCTATGCCTATTGCAAAAAAAATGGTTTTTCCCACGTGCGCATGGCGGCGCCGCCCTATGGAAAAGGGCTAAACAACGCCGGCTACGCCCATTTTTTGTGCCGTGTGTTCGACCGCTGGTACAACGATTTTTCAAAAGGCGAATACCACTCGATGCAGCTGTTCAACAGCTGCATCCAAACGATGCTTTCCATCGCGGCCGGCGGCCGGCCGGCCGGCAGCTGCTGCAGTTGTCCGCCTCATGTGGACACGGACGGCAGCGTATACCCCTGCCGCTATTACCGCACGCGGCGCTATCGGCTGGGCAACGTGCGGGAAAACGACGGCTTTGCCGATTTGCTGACCGGGAACACCTATTGCATGTTTGCCGCGCCCTCGGCCACGCTGCATGTCGACTGCCAGGTGTGCAGCTGGCTGCCGGTGTGCGGCGGCGCCTGCTGGCGCGAGCGCGACCCGGTGAAAAACGGCCAGCCGCCGAAAAGCCGCCACTGCGCCGCTTACAAGACATTTTTCTCCCACGCGGCGCCGCGCATGGCGGCCATAGCCGTGAAGCTGGAAAATTTCAGGGCGTGAGTGGAACTTTGACAGATTTTAAAAGTAAAAAACCGTCGCCCCAGCACACAGCCGGGGCGGTTTGCGTTTATCAATGAAGGATACCGGACACTGTGCACTCGTGCGTTTTGTCGCCGCTTGTCGCTTATCCGCACACTTCGCTTTGGCCGGCCAGCTTTACGCCCTTTTCCCGCAGCAGCGCAATGGCCTTTTCCGGCGCGTCCACGCGCAGGATAATCACGGCGTCGTCGCCGATGCGCCGCATCAGGGTGTAGAGGTACTCGATGGAGACGCCGCCCCCGTGCAGCGCCCGCAGCACGGAGGCAAGGCCGCCCGGCGCGTCCGGTACGGCGGCGGCCAATACGTCCGTAAGCTTTGCGGTGTAGCCGTTTTCTTTCAGCACGGCCACGGCTTTTTCATAGTCGTTCACAATGGCGCGGGCCATGCCGAAATTGGTTGTGTCCGCCACGGACAGGGCGATGAGGTCGATGCCGTTTTCGCCCAGCACAGACAGCAGCTTGTCCAGCCTGCCCTGCTTGTTCTCGATAAATACGGAGATTTGCTTTACAAACATTCCGTTTCCCTCCTTAGTTGCTGATTCCAGGCTGGATGGCGGGTGCGAGAAAGCGTATCGTCAGCCGCAAGCCGAATCGCATACAACATCCCTTCGTTGTATGCGAGGCGGCGCGGAAGGTAGATACGTGTCACGTACCCGGCATCCGGCCGTACCTTTTGTACCGGCTAGTCCTGCAGCGCGCGCTTATCCACGGTGCGCTTCGATTTGCCCTCGCTGCGCTCGATGCTGCCGGGCTCCACGAGGCGCAGGTCTACGCCGAGGCCCAGCACCTGCTCCACCGCTTTCTTCACGTCGGCGTGCAGCTTCTCGATGGCGCGTATTTCGTCGCTCACCAGCTCCGGGTCCAGCTCCACCTGCACCTCCAGGCGGTCCAGGTTGTTCACGCGGTCCACCACCAGCAAATAGCGCGGTGCAATGCCCGGGATGCCCACGATGGCGGCCTCCACCTGGGAGGGGAACACGTTCACGCCGCGGATGATGAGCATGTCGTCCGTGCGGCCGCGCAGCCGCGCGATGCGGCGGTGGGTGCGCCCGCAGGGACATGGCTCGGGGATGATGCAGGTGAGGTCATGTGTGCGGTAGCGGATGGTGGGCATGCCCTCTTTTGTGACAGTGGTGATGACGAGCTCGCCCATTTCACCGTCCGGCACAGGCGCTTCCGTGTCCGGGTCGAGGATTTCGATGAGGAAATGGTCCTCCCAGATGTGCAGACCGCGGTGGCCCTCCATACACTCCATGCCAACGCCGGGGCCGATGGTCTCGGTGAGGCCGTAAATGTCCAGCGCCTTGATGTTTAAAAGCTGCTCGATCTGGTCTCGCATGCCCTCCGTCCAGGGTTCCGCGCCGAAGATGCCGGTCTTCAGCTTCAGGCGGGACAGGTCGAAACATTCGGCCTTCAGTGTTTCGCCCACCATCAGCGCGTAGCTGGGCGTGCAGGCGATGGCCGTGGTGCCAAGGTCCTCCATCAGCATGATCTGCCGCTGGGTGTTGCCCGCCGAAATGGGCACCACCTTGCTGCCCACGCGCTCCACGCCGTAGTGCAGGCCCAGGCCCCCGGTGAACAGGCCGTAACCGTAGGCCACCTGCACCGTGTCCGTTTTGTCCACATGGGCGCAGCCAAGGCAGCGGGCCACCACCTCGCTCCACACGCGGATGTCGTTTTGGGTGTAGCCCGCCACAATGGGCTTGCCCGTGGTGCCGCTGGACGCATGGATGCGCACGATCTCGTCCGGCGGAGAGGCGAACAGGCCATAGGGGTAGTTGTCGCGCAAATCGCTTTTATTGGTGAAGGGCAGGCGGCGGATGTCCGCGAGGGTTTTGATATCTTCCGGTTCCACGCCCATGGCCTGCATGCGCTCGCGGTACACGGGCACGTTTTGGTACACGCGGCAGATGGTTTTTTGCAGCCGGGACAACTGCATGGCTTCGAGACTCTCCCGTTCCATCGTCTCTACGGGCTTGTTCCAGTACATTGCGATTCCTCCGGTTCCTGTTTGAAGCTGGGTAAAGCCGGCTAAACGGCGGTGCCGTCCATGGAAAGGCGCTTGTGGCGCACCGTCACGTCCACAAGGCCGAAAAAGCGGCGGGCGTTTTCGCTGTAAATGCGCTCCCGCACATCATTTGGCGTGCCCAGTTCATCGTAAATGCCGTCGTCCCGCGCCAGCCACTCTTTCGTCCAGGCCGCGTTGTAGCTTTCTGCACGGCAGTCCGTGCCGAACATCATGTTGTGGGTGGTGTCGTAGCCGACGGTGAGCAGCTTGGTGAGCAAATCCCGCCGGTAAATAAGCGGCGTACCGGGGGTGAGGTCGAAAAACATTTCGGCGGCGGTTTCCGGGTTTTCTTGCCCCACCGTTAAAAACTTGCCGTACAGGGCAAGGCATTCGTCCGTCCACGGCCAGGCGCAGTGGGCCAGGGAAAAGCGCAGCCTTGGCACCTCGATGAGATACTCAAAATCCAGCGGGCGGTTGTATTTGGACGACGGGGCCTTGTCCCACAAAATGCCGCTGTGGAAGCACACCGGCAGGCCCAGCGCGGCGATTTCACCCAGCAAAGCCATGGAAAAATCTTCGTACACGTGGAAGTTATTGCAGATAATTTTAAACCCGCGCACGCCCTTTGCGGCAGCGCATTTGGCGATGGCGGCGGCGTCTTCCTCCGCCGGGTGCAGCCACAACACCGGCAGCAGCTTGCCGTCTCCCGCGGCGCACAGCGAAAGCAAACGCTCCAACCGCGCCTCGAAGGGTGCGCCGAGGGCGGCGTCGTACTGGGGCGGCGGCTGAGAAAACACCGCCGCCTGCGAAACGCTCGCCTCAGCCAGCTTTGCCAGAAAGCCCGCCGGGTGCTGCTCGTTTGCCATCATGTGGATGTGCATGTCAAAACGGTCCATGGAGGCTCCTTTGGGCGTTGTGGCGGGCATGGGTGATGCGCGGCTGAATCGGAAAATGCTTTTGCTGTACGCGTCCGTTTGACTTTACCAGAACCCTTGCAGTCCGGAGCGGGTGGTGCGGGGCGTGTTCGAACGGACGAAACGAAGCCGGCGTGCCAATTTCCTTGGCAGGCAGCGAAGCGTGCCGGCCCACCGTTTGCAACGCCGGCGCAGTGCCGGGAGAGAGGACATGCCCCGTGACAGGACCCGCATAGAAAAGCTTGCCGCCTCGTGTTTTTGCAAAGCGTCTCGAATCTCGCGCGCCCTACGCGGTATACCCCGCCTCAAAGGCGGCCAGATTGGCCTCGATGAACTTCTTCGGCACGTTTTCGCGCAGGGCGGTTTCCCACAGGTCCTTTGAAAAACCCAGCCGCTTTGCCAGCGCGCCCAGCAGCACCGTGTTCACGGCCTTGGGGCTGCCCGCCTTTGTGGCCAGCGGCAGGGCGTCCAGCTCTTGCAGCTTGCCCTTCGCCAAAATGCGCTCGCCGATATCGGCGGGATATTTCGCCGCGCCGGTGATGACCGGCATGGGCATGATCTGCTGCGTGTTCATGATGACCACGCCGCCCGGTTTCAGGTAGGTGAGCGCGCGCAGGGCCTCCAGTTCTTCAAAGGCCAGCACATAGTCCGCGCCGTTTTGCTCCACCAGCGGGGCGTGCACTTTGTCGCCCATGCGCACATAGGTCATCACGCTGCCGCCGCGCTGGCTCATGCCGTGCACCTCGCTCACTTTAATATCGCAGCCGGAAAGCAGCGCCAAACTGCCCAACACGCGGCTGGCAAGCAAGGTCCCCTGCCCGCCCACGCCGGCAATGACAATATTCAAATTCTCCATTATTTTGCCTCCTTGCCGGCCTGAATGGCTCCGCTTGGACAAAGGCCCGCGCACACGCCGCAGCCCACGCACTGGGCGGCGTCGATGTGGGCGCCGTCTTCGGCCATGGAGATGGCCGGGCAGCCGATGCGCATGCAGGCCTTGCACTTGACGCAAGCTTCCCGCGCAACGGTGTAGGCCGCCGGGTGGGTTTTGGAAAGCAGGGCGCAGGGCCGCCGCGCAATGATGACGGACACGTCGTTTCGGGCGCACTCTTCCTTCACCACGGCTTCCAGCGCCTTCATGTCAAACGGGTCCACCACGCGCACGTGCTGCACGCCGATGGCCGCACACAGCTTTTCCAGGTTCAGCCGGGTGCTCATTTCGCCCCGGATGGTGACGCCTGTGGCCGGGTTCGGCTGGTGGCCCGTCATGCCGGTGGTAGAGTTGTCCAAAATCATCACCGTGGAGGCCGCCCGGTTGTACACGGCGTTCACAAGGCCGGTGATGCCGGAGTGGACGAAGGTGGAATCGCCAAGGACAGCCACGGTTTTGGCGGCGGCCTCTTTGCCGCGTGCGTGCAGAAAGCCCTCCGCCATGCCCACGGCCGCGCCCATGCAGATTTCCGAATCCATGGCGGAAAGCGGCGCCAGCGCGCCCAGGGTGTAGCAGCCGATGTCGCCGATGACGTTCATTTTCAGTTTGCCCAGCACGTGGAACACCGCGCGGTGCGGGCAGCCGGGGCACAAAACCGGCGGGCGCGGCGGGATGTCCGCCGTCTCCATGGGGCCAGCGTTCGGCGCGCCAAGGATTTTTTCCTTCAGCGTGGTGGCGAACAACTCACCCTGGCGGCCTGTAACCTCCTTGCCGGTGACATCAAGGCCCATGGCTTTTATCGCCGTCTCAAAAATAGGCTCCAGCTCCTCCACCACGTACAGGTTTTTCACCTTGGCGGCAAATTCGCGGATGAGCGGCTCGTTCAGCGGGTACACCATGCCCAGCTTTAAAACGGACGCGTGGGGCAGGGCCTCTTTCACATAGTTGTAGGCGCTGCCGCTGCAAATAACGCCGTCTTCAAGGCTGCCGTACTCAGCCACATCAAAGCCAAGGGCGGTCATGGCGGCGGCAAGGTCCTTTTCGCGCTGCTCCACCACCACGTGGCGGCCGCGGGCGAAACCGGGCATCATCACATATTTGGCCGGGTTTTTCACATAGTCCTTCACCGGCACGTTTTGCCGCTCGCCCTCTTCCACCAGGCTGCGGGCGTGGGCAATGCGCGTAACAAGGCGCAGCATCACCGGCGTGTCGTAGTGTTCGCTCAGCGCAAAGGCCCGTTTCGTGTACTCCAAACACTCGGCGCTGTTCGCCGGCTCCAGCATGGGCACATGGGCCGCCATGGCGTAAAAGCGGCTGTCCTGCTCGTTTTGGCTGGAGTGCATGCCGGGGTCGTCCGCGCACACCAGCACCAAGCCGCCGCCCACGCCGGAGTAAGCCGCGGTGAACAGCGGGTCCGCCGCCACGTTCACGCCCACGTGCTTCATGCAGCACAGCGCCCGCGCGCCGCCCATGGCCGCGCCGAGGGCCACTTCCAGCGCCACTTTTTCGTTCGCTGCCCACTCCACAAATACGTCGCCGTACTTTGCCATGTTCTCGGTAATTTCGGTGGAGGGCGTGCCGGGATAGGCTGTGGACACGTTCACCCCTGCCTCCCACGCGCCACGGGCAACAGCCTCGTTGCCAAGCATCAGTTTCATTTGGTAAGTTCCCCTTTTGTGGCGGCGCGCCCTGCGCGCCATGGTATCTGTGTATAAACGGTATTTAAACAATATAGCACATCCGCCGCCCCCGGTTCAACTTTTTTGCGGCAAAAAACCGCCTGTGAAGCGTTTTTCACAGGCGGTTTCTTCGTTTGTTTTGCCCGCTTTGCTTATGCCGCAAAGGAGGTTGTTGTGCCGTTGTAGTAATGGCTCAAAATATCTTTCCACTTCCAGCCCTTGGCCACGTAGCCGCCCGCGCCATATTGGCTGAGGCCCACGCCGTGGCCATTGCCGTTGGTAACGAAGGTCCACGTGCCCGCGTTCGGGTTGTACACCGGCTCGGCGGTGATGTTCGGCGCGTACACGCCGTAGAAATTGTCGAAGAACTTGCCGCCGTTCACCGTTTGGCCGCAAATTTTCGCGCTGACAACATTGCCGCGGGAGTCGCGCGTCAATTTGATCCAGTCCTTCTTCGCGGTGCCTGCCATCAGGGCGTTGCCCTGGCTGGCGCCGAAGATTTTGACGATGCTTTGTCGGATGGTGGCTTCCGTAAGCACACAGCCTCTGTTTTGGTAGTTTTTGCTGCCATTGTAGCCGCTGAAGGTCTCGTAGGGGCTGTCTACTCCCACAAGGTAGGCGTAGTCTCCCCAGCCCATGTTTTTGGCGGAGTTTGTGCCCGTGAGGCTGGCCGCGCTGCCGTAGGCCGCGTTGATGGCGCTGTTCTGGTAGCTCTGCATGAAACGGCCTACCTGGTAGGCGCCCTGCTTCACTTCGTCGGTGGGGGTTTTCAGGCCCACCTGCGGGGTTGTGCCCATTTTTTTGTAGTACAGCAGCATGCTGTGGGCCGCCACGGACTGCACTTTGTAAAGCTCCACTTTGTCTTTGCCGCTAAGGCCAAGGCCGCCGCCCACTTCGTTCATGGTGATTTTGGCCACCAAATCCAGGATATTGCCGGACACGTTTTTGCCGGTGTTCAGATCATACACGGTCATGTTGGTGTTCAGTGCACCGTAGTTGATGTAGGAGGTGTTGCGGTCCACCCGGCCGTTGATGCCGGGAACGCGGGGCAGTTCGCCGTTGGCGGTGGCGCCGCCTCCCTTATTGCCGTTGGAATACTGCCACATGCCCGCCGTGCCGGGCAGCGGGTTATCCGGATAGCCCCAAGCGGCCACCCACGCGTCATAGCCTTCTTTCGAGAGCTGTGCGCCGTCGATGATGTTGTTGTACCAGTTCAGGCTTACATAAAAGCCGGACAGGTAGCCCGCTTGTTGCAGGGCGTTCATGCCGGTGCGCACAATGTCGGTGCGCTGGGCGTTGGACGAGGTGTTGGCCGGGATTTTCTCGTACTCGTAATCGATGTAAATGGGGTATGCGAAGGTGACGCCTTCTTTTTTCAGCTTGTTCAGCGTGGGAAGCACAAAGTTCACTTCCTCCAGCATTTCCGAATTGTTGAACGCGTAGCTGAACAGATACGCGCCGATGGGAATGCCCACGCCATTTGCGCCTTTCGCGTTTTTCACAAACTGGGTGTCGATGGCGTAATAATTGCCGGACCATGTAAGCGCCCGAAGGATGGCAAACTGCACCTCGCCGCTGGCTTTCACCTTGGACCAATCGATGGTGCCCTGGTGGGCGGAAACGTCGATGCCGTTTTGCTTGCCGTCCTTCGTTTTGATTTTGCCGGTGTAGATGCCCTTGGAGTTGAACTCGTGCTCCAGCGAGCCGATGAGGAAGTAACCGCCACGGGCGCACACGCCGTTTTTGAAGGCGTAGCCCTGGCCCTGGGCCGAGTCGAACCACTTGTTGCCCTTCACGATGATGCCGGTGCCGGGCGTGGCGTAGAACAGGTTTTTGGTTCCGTCTTTCAGGATGTTGACGCTTTTGAACCAACCCTGGTAAATTTTACCTGTGGAGGAATGGGCGTAGAAAGATTTGCTGCCGCTGCTGTTCAGCTTGTAATAGCCGCGGGCAATATAGAATTTCTTCGGCACGCCGTAGTACATTTTCGATGCATCGCCCTTATAAGTGATGAAGCCTGTGACGGCCTTATAGGTGACGGGGTCGAAGTAATAGCGATTTTTGCCATATTTGGTGCTGACGGCATATTGGAAACCGGTAAGCATATTGCCCTTTGTGTTGGCAAAATATACATTGCTTTTCACTTTGAACAGGCCGGTTTTGATGATGCCGGAGGAAGTGGCGTAGTACTGCTCGCCTTCCGCCTTGAAGAAGCCGCCGCGCACCAGCATGCGGGTGGCTTTGTTAAAGTAAAAATAGTTTTTTACGCCGTCGCGCGTAAGGCGTTTCAAGCCGCTGTACATATAGCCGGATTTGGAATTGCCGTAGTAATAATCCTTACCCGTTTTGTACCAGCTTTTGATGATGTAATCCTTCTTGCCAGTGCGGCCGTAGTAATACTTGCTGCCCACCTTGAACAGGCCGGTTTTTGCCGTGTAGGTGGCGGGGTCGAAGTAATAGGTCTGTTTCCCCTTCACGCCTTTGCGGCTGGCATCGTACCAGCCGGACTTCAGCTGGCCGTATTTGTTGCCGTACATCAGGCCACCGTTCACGCGGAACCAGCCGGTTTTGATAACGCCGTCGTTGCCGGCATAGTAGGCTTTGGATCCCGATTTGAACAGCTTGCTTACCGCAAGCTGGCAGGTGGTGGGGTCCACGTAGATTTTCTGGCCTTTTTCGTCCTTGGTGAAGCCGGACGCCAGCGCGCCGGTCTTCGAATCGGCCATGTAGGTGGCGCCGTTTGCCGCCTGATAACGGCCGCGGGCCACATAGTACTCGCCGGCGGGGCGGCCGTAGTAGCTGTAGGTGCGGCCGTTTTCCGACACCGAGAACAGGCCGGTTTTGGCGTTGTAGGCAGTGGCGTCGAAATAATAGCGCTGGGTGCCGTAACTGGCGCGGGGCTGCTCCACCCAGCCCGTGGCAAGGGCGCCGTCGGCGCCGGCGTAGTACAGGTTTTGGCTCTCTTCAAAAAAGCCGTCTTTGTACACCATGCCGTCCGCGTTGGCATAGTAGGCTTTTGTTCCGCTGCTGTCCGTCACTTTGAACAGCTTGCCCTTGTACAGCAGGTAGGTGGAGCCGTCAAAGTAAAAATCGCCTTTGCTGGTTTTGCGCTGTTTGTTTTTCAGCCAGCCGGCCAAAAACGAGCCGTCTTCATCAGAGCCGTAATAGGTGTCTTTGCCGTTGTTCAGTTCCACCCAGCCCTTTTGGATTTCACCGTTCAGGTAATAGTACATCTTGCCGGTGACAGGGTCTGTGTACAAGCCCGTTGAGGGCGGGGCGTCCGCCTGGGCAAGGCTTTCCTCTTCCGCCTCAACGAGGCCGCCCGTTTCCGTGGAAGTGTCATTGGGCACCGCGGGCGCGGCGGGTTCCACCACCGGCTCGGCGGGTTCCGCCGGGGCGGTGGGTTGCTCTACCGGCTCGGTGGACGCTACCGGCTCGGTGGACGCTGCCGGCTCGGTGGACGCTGCCGGGTCGGTGGGCGCTGCCGGGTCGGTGGGCTCCGCCGGGTCAGTGGGCGCTGCCGGGTCAGTGGGCTCCGCCGGGTCAGTGGGCGCTGCCGGGTCGGTAGGTTCCGCCGGGTCGGTGGGCGCTGCCGGGTCAACCGGACCGGCGGGGTCTTCCGCCGCAGTGGGCAGAGCCTCCGTCAACTCCACGGCTGCCGGCTCTTCCGGCGCGTCGGGCGCCGCCACCACGGGAAGCCTGCCCGCGCCCATGAAGAGCACCAGCATACACGCGGCAACCGCAAGATACCATACTTTTTGTTTCATACGCGTTCCTTTCCACAACTGCCATTTGGATGAAAATACGTCTTTTTTCACAGATCCAGCGAGCCTATAGCCAAACTGTTTTTTTCGCAAATTTTCCTCGAACAAACGACTTTATATTGGATATATTCGCCTGAACGGCATATTTTTACATCTTATCCTAATATACATCCAGTATAATCAAATTCACATGATATTGCAAGCCTCTTGTTTTAAAAACCCTTCTTTCCACGGCGGATTCCCAAAATAGGCTGGATTAAACATGCCAAATTTGCTATAATGAAAAACGTCAGAAAATATTTATTCAACAGCCGGGAAACCGCACGCAAGGGCGTGGGCAGGTGGATGGTCCGGCGACAATCATGGAGGTGGATGTTTTGTCCAAAAAGTATGTATACCTGTTCCGCGAAGGGAACAAAGACATGCGAGACCTGCTGGGCGGCAAGGGCGCAAACCTTGCGGAAATGACCAATGCCGGCCTGCCGGTGCCCCAGGGCTTCACCGTTACCACAGAGGCCTGCACCCGGTATTATGACGATGGGCGCAAGATTGCGCCGGAGATTCAGGACGAAATTTTTGAATACATGGCAAAAATTGAAGAAGTGACGGGCAAAAAGTTTGGCGACAGGCAAAACCCGCTGCTGGTCTCCGTGCGCTCGGGCAGCCGCGCCTCCATGCCCGGCATGATGGACACCATTTTGAACCTTGGCCTGAACGACGACGTGGCCGAGGGCATGGCCGAAAAAACCGGAAATCCCCGCTTTGTGTACGACAGCTACCGCCGTTTCATCCAGATGTTCAGCGACGTGGTGATGGAGCAGCCGAAAACCGAATATGAGAAAATCATCGACGAAATGAAGGAAAAACGCGGCGTGACCCAGGACACCGACCTGACCGCCGACGATTTGAAGGCGCTTGTGGGCGAGTTTAAGGCCCGCTACAAGGCCAACCAGGGCGCCGATTTCCCCAGCGACCCGAAGAAACAGCTGATTGAGGCCGTGCGCGCTGTGTTCCGCAGCTGGGACAACCCCCGCGCCAACACCTATCGCCGCATGCACGAGATTCCCTACAGCTGGGGCACCGCCGTGAACGTGCAAAGCATGGTGTTCGGCAACGGCGGCGACACGTCCGGCACGGGCGTTGCCTTTACCCGCAACCCCGCCACCGGCGAGAACGTGCTGTTCGGCGAGTACCTCATCAACGCCCAGGGCGAAGACGTGGTGGCCGGCATCCGCACGCCGTCGCCCATCAGCCACTTGGCCGAGCAAATGCCCGAGGTTTACGAAGAGTTTAAAAACATCGCGCAAAAGCTGGAAAACCACTACCGCGACATGCAGGACATGGAGTTCACCATCGAGGACAAAAAGCTTTACATGCTGCAAACACGCAGCGGCAAGCGCACCGCCGCCGCCGCGCTGAAAGTGGCTGTGGACCTTGTGGCCGAGGGCATGATTACGGAAAAAGAGGCCGTGATGCGCGTGGAGCCGCAGCAGCTGGACAGCCTGCTGCACCCGCAGTTTGACGCGGTGGCCCTGAAAGTTGCGCCGCTGGCCGGCAAGGGCCTTGCCGCCAGCCCCGGCGCCGCCTGTGGCCAGGTGGTGTTTACCGCCGAGGACGCGAAGGAATGGCACGACAAGGGCAAAAAAGTGGTGCTTGTGCGCCTGGAGACCAGCCCCGAGGACATTGAGGGCATGGTGGTGGCGCAGGGCATTTTGACCGCGCGCGGCGGCATGACCAGCCACGCCGCCGTTGTGGCCCGCGGCATGGGCACCTGCTGTGTAAGCGGCGTGGGCGACATGGTGGTGGACTACGACAAAAAATGCTTTACCCTGGGTGGCAAATGCTACAGCGAAGGCGACGCCATTTCGCTGGACGGAAGCACCGGCTGCGTGTACGGCGAGGCCGTGCCCACGGTGGAAGCGTCCATCTCCGGCGATTTTGAGACATTTATGAAATGGGCAGACGGCGTGCGCCAGCTGAAAGTGTACGCCAATGCCGACAACCCGAAGGACGCGCAGCACGGCAGCGACTTTGGCAGCCAGGGCATTGGCCTGTGCCGCACAGAGCATATGTTCTTCGAGGCCGCCCGCATCCGCGCCATGCGCGAGATGATTGTGGCCCGCGACGAGGCCGCCCGCAAAACGGCGCTGGCAAAGCTGCTGCCCTTCCAGCAAAGCGACTTTGAGGGCATTTACGAAGTGATGGGCGAGCGCCCGGTGGTCATCCGCTTCCTGGACCCGCCGCTGCACGAGTTCCTGCCGCAGGACCCCGCCGAAGTGGCCGACATTGCCAAAGACCTTGGCATGACCGCGGAAGCACTGCAAAACGTGATTGACGGCCTGCACGAGTTCAACCCCATGATGGGCCACCGCGGCTGCCGTTTGGCCGTTTCCTACCCGGAGATTGCCGAAATGCAGACCACCGCCGTCATCCAGGCGGCGCTGGCGGTGTCGAAAAGCAAGAACATCAAGGTGACGCCGGAAATCATGATTCCGCTGGTGGGCGACGTGCGTGAGCTGAAGTTTGTGAAAGACCATGTGGTAGCAGTGGCGGACAAGCTGATAGCGGACGCCGGCAGCGACATGAAGTACGAAGTGGGCACCATGATCGAGCTGCCGCGCGCCGCGCTGCTGGCCGACGAAATTGCCACCGAGGCCGAGTTCTTCAGCTTTGGCACCAACGATTTGACCCAGATGACCTATGGCTTCTCCCGCGACGACGCGGCGAAGTTCCTGTCCTACTACTACGAAAACAAGATTTTTGAAAGCGACCCGTTTGAACATTTGGACCAAAAGGGCGTGGGCAAGCTGGTGGAAACGGCCGTAAAGCTGGGCAAAAAAACCCGGCCCGCCATGCACCTGGGCATTTGCGGCGAGCACGGCGGCGACCCGTCGTCCATCGAGTTCTGCCACAATGTGGGCCTCGACTATGTGAGCTGCTCGCCCTTCCGCGTGCCGATTGCCCGCCTGGCCGCCGCACAGGCCGCCGTGCGCAGCCCGCGCTAAAATGTCGTAACCGTTCGGATTTGAATTGCTGCGCCATGAATTTTCAGGTGCATTCTTGCTATGCACTGTGGTATAATGAACATTGGCAAATGTACGCGCAGCCATTTATTTTAATTTTTTTGAGGTGTAACATGGACGAAAACAACAACATGAACAACCAGCCGCAGGACGGCATGGGCACAAGCGCGCCCACACCGCCGCCCGCACCGGAGACCACAGGCCAACAGCCCTACACGGCGCCCGCCGCGCCCCAACAACCGCAGGCGGAGCAGCCCCAACAACCGCAGTATACCGCCCCCCAGGAACAAGCCGCTTACGGCCAGCAGCAGGTTCCCCCGCAGGGCCAGCCGTATCAGGCCGGGCAGCCCTACGGCCAGCAGGTTCCCCCGCAGTACGGCGCGCCGCAGCAAATGCCATACAGCGCCGCGCCGGAAGGCAAAGGCATGGGCACGGCTTCCCTCATCATGGGCATCCTTTCCCTTGTTTTGTTCTGGGCCGGTTGGGGCGCCCTGGTGGGCATCGTCCTTGGCATTGCCGCCATCATCACCGGCACCATGGCCCGCAAAAAGCTGCCAAAGGGCATGGCCGGCGCCGCCACCGGCGGCCTGGTGTGCGGCATCATTGGCCTCATCCTCGGCATCATTGGCTTTGTCTCCTGCATCGCGTGCATGGCGCTGGCCGCCACGCCGGAGTTCCAGGAAGTGCTCAATGAGGCCATCAGCGAGGCGGAAAACGCCATGGCGTTCCTGCTGCCGCGCTTCTAAAACCGCGTTTCCACATTCACACAAAACTCCGGGGCCGGCCGCACAGCGTTCGCGCTTTGCCGCAGGCCCCGGGTTTTCCATTTTGCCGTTTATCCGCAATTGCCGAAACGGCGGCATCCAAGGAGACGTATGCACCCTTACCTGCACCTTCCGTTTTATGACCTGCCTGTGTACGGACTGTTCACGGCGCTGGGCCTTTTGGCCGCGGGGCTGTATGTGTTTTTCACAAACCGCTCCGGCGTTTGCGGGCACATCGGCGGCGACGATTTGTTCAACATGGCCGCGTTGGCCTTTGCCGGGGCGTTTTTGGGGGCAAAGCTGCTGTACGTCCTGTCCGCCCTACCGTTTGTGGCGCAGCATTGGACCCTGTTCAGCGGCCGGCCCGGCCTGCTGTTCAGCTTTTTGGCAGGTGGCCTGGTGTTTTACGGCGGGCTGCTGGGCGGCCTTGGGGCGGTGTACTGGTATTGCAGGCGGTATGCCGTGCCCTTTGGCGCCGTGGCCGCCGTAGTAGTGCCCGGCGTGCCGCTGTTCCATGTGTTCGGGCGCGTGGGGTGCTTTTTTGCCGGGTGCTGCTGGGGCGTGGAATGCCTGCGCGGCATCGCCTACACCATTGCGCCCGCAGCGCCGAACGGCGTGCCGCTGTTCCCGGTGCAGCTGGTGGAGGCCGGTGCGAATTTAATTTTGTTTTTGGCCTTGGCCGCGCTGGTGCGCCGGTTGGCGATGGAAAAAAAATGGATGGTATTGCCAGTGTACCTTTGCGCCTACGCCGTTTTGCGGTTTGTTTTGGAGTTTGTTAGAGGCGACGCCATTCGCGGCGTGTTTATCTTGTCCACCAGCCAGTGGATCTCCCTTGGCGTTTTGCTGGCGGTGGGCGTGTGGGCCGCCCGGGCGGCCAAAAAGCGAAAGGGCACATTTTGAACGTGCAATTTTAGCCGCACAAGTGCGCCGCGCTGCAAAACAAAACGGCCGTCCGCAAAAATGCGGACGGCTGTTTACTTTTTATTCAGCCCTCGGGCGCAAACGTAGCAGCACCTTGGGCAAGGGCGTTGTCCATGATTTTCAAAAGCTCCAGCGCGCTGCGGAAATGTACTTCCTCTTGCTTGGCGCCCAAAATCACCGTTCCCTGCCAGGTGGCGTTTTCCATAAATTTTACGTTTACGATAAATTTCCCCTCACTGCCGCAGGTTTTGCGGCCGGTAGGCGACATCTCTGCCACGGGCATTGCACCTCGTTTCCGTTATGGGGCTTTCCGCGGGGCTGCAGCATTTCATTTTTTTGCGTCAATTCGAAATTTATCCTCGCGGGTTTACTCTTGTTCACTGTTATTATAGCCCCTCACGGTCACATGGCGGTAACAGGTTCGGCCAGCGGCGCCTGGGTGCGCAGGCGGCGGTGGACGAGAATGGCAAACGCCACGACACAGGCCACGGCTGCAGCGGTGAGTGCTTCCACCAGCGGCATGCTTTGCAGCACGCCCGCCTGCGCAAGGGCGGCGGCCACGTTGATGAACGCGTGCAAAATGATGGCGACGGGATACAGCCATGTTTTGCCTTTGGCTGCCACAGCGTAATACACCACCACAGACAAAGCGATTTGCGCCGCAATGGCAAGCAGGCGCTCGATGCCGCCAAAGGCAAACATGTATGCCGGGGCGCTTACAAGGGCTTGCACACCCGCCTCGGCCGTGGCGCGGGTTTGCTCCGGCAAGGCCGCCAGCACGCCCTCCATTGCGCCGCTGTTGATGAGCAGCGCGTTGGCGATATTGCTGATGATGGGCAGGCCCGCAAGTATGATGGACTCGATGCCGCCGTGGCCGATGCCGTAGCTGACGGCGTTTTGCGCGCCGGTGTAGCGCTTTTTCAGCAGGTGGAAGGCGATGAACCGCGCCGTCTCCTCAAACACGCCGGCGGCCAGCGTCCCATACAGCACATACAGTGCAGGGCGCGCCATCAGGGCGATGGTGCCGTCCGTGGCCGGGCGCAATACCATCGCGTGCAAAATTTGCTCCAGCACCAGCGCGAACAAAACAAACGCGCCGGCGCCCACAAGGCACGGCACGATTTTTGCTTTGTACTTCACCATTACAAAAATGAGCAGCGCCACGGGCACCAAAATGGCCAGCGCGGCGGACAAAAACATCAGACCAATGGCTGCACCGGAAACAGACATGATATTCTCCTTATTTTTACAGGGATGGATGGTTTGCCAGGTGAAAAACAAGCGGGCTATGCTTTTACGCTTCTCTCACGCCGCCTTTTACGCCCGCACCGGCGGACGCGGACGGCGAAGCTTGCGCGTGGGCCGCGTAGGCCGCGCGGTGGGCGGCTGTGGGCACGGTTGGCGTTGTGGCCGTGGCGGCACGGCCTTTGGCCACCGGGCCAGCCTGTTGTTGCGGGGCATACGCCTGTGTATGTGTTTGCGCAGCCGGGTGCGCTGTCACGGGTGTTTTTCGCTTTGCCCGGGGGTTGGTTCCGGCGGTTTCCTCCGTCCCGGCGGTTTCTGCCTCACCGGCGGCCGTTTCTTCCGCGGCGGTTTCACCAAGCTCCGGCAGCTTCGGCTCTTCCCGCGCGGGTTCGGTAAAATCGAGGACTTCTTTTTTCTCCTCGGCCTTTATGCGGTCTTCCTTTTCGCGGGCTTTGCCCTCGTCCAGTTCCCGCTGCCAGGGCAGCTTTTCATACTCCGGGCTGGCAACGAACGCCGCGTGCTCGCCCCGCACGGCATTCACACGCATGTTCAAAAATTCCATTTTTTCAAGCTTTTTTTCTCGGGGCATACTGCTTTGGCGGATGGCATGCGCCTCGCTGCTAAACTGGGACAAGCGCTGGGTGGCAAGGCGCTGCACATCGTCCTTTGTGCGGCAGCGGGCCAGCGATTCCTCGTACTGCTTGCGCTCGCGGGCCACCTGCACGGCCTTGTCATACAGCTCCGGCGCATGTTCTTTCAGGTAGTCAAGGTCCGTGCCGGAAAGCTCGGCCCCGGCCTTCAGCTTGCCCTCTATCATGCCAAGGCGCGACGCGCGGGCCTGGCTCTCGGCGTCCACACCGGCGAGGCTGAACTTGCCGTAGGCGTTTTCGCCGGTGACGGCAGGGGTGTCGGCGCCGCGCTTCCAGGACAGGCTGCCGCCGCCCGCCACAAAGCCGCCCTTGGCGCCGGCCACATTCAGCTGGCTTTTTTTCTGGCTCCACTTTGTCTCGGCATATTTCATTTTCGCATAGCCCGCCAAATTGCCGATGCTTTCAAAACCCATGCCGCGCCTCCTTCCGCCGTTGCCCATTCGCATTCATTGATGAGAGTATTCCTCATCTTGACCTTCGGCCGAAAGCCGCAAATGTTTAGGGCGTGTTCCGCTGAATGCGTGTGGACATGCCTAGCCCAGCGGGACGGCTCCCTCCTGCAGGCAGCGCCGAATCTCCGCCATGATGGCGGCGCGGCTGACGGGCTTTTCGATGTGGCCGTTCATGCCCGCAGCGTAACAGCGCTCCACGTCCTCGCGGAACACGTTGGCCGACATGGCGATGATGGGGATGGTGGCGGCGTTTGCAAAATCCAGCGAGCGCACCGCTTTGGCCAGCTCGTATCCGTCCATGTTGGGCATCTGGATGTCGGTGATGATCATGTCGTATTTTTCGGGATTTGCCACGTATTTTTCCATGGCTTCCACGCCGTCCTCGGCGGTGTCGATGGCGACGCCCGTGTCCTCCACCATGGCGATGAAGATCTCGGTGTTGATTTCGATGTCCTCGGCCAGCAGCATGGCAAGGCCGGAAAAATCGGGCTGCTGCTCCTCCGGCCGGTGGCGGATGAACCCCTGGGCGCCGCCGGTGTGGGCAATTTCGGCCAGCACGCGGCGCAGGTCTTGAGTAAACAGAGGCTTTGCAAGGCATCCCGCGATGCCCGCCTTTCCGGCTTCCGCTTCCCGCGCCCGCCAAATGTCCGACGGGACCACCGCCACCACCATGCTTTTGAACAGCGGCCCGGCTTCATCGCGGCAAAAGGCGAACGGATCCTTTCTGTCTCGGTAACAGTCCACAAACACGGCGGTGAAGGGGTCGTCCTTTTCGGCGGCCGCCGTGCAAAGCGCCGCGCCCTCGGCAAGTGTGGCGGCCGTTGCGGCTTTCGCCCCCAGTGACGCCGCCATTTCTTCCACCTGGCGGCGCATTTTGGCGTCTTCGTCGATATACAGCACCGCCAGGCCCTCTGTAAACGGCGCGGGGCTGGGCCGCGGCGGGGCGGTATGCTCCAGATTAATTTTAAAATGAAAGGTGGAACCTTTGCCGGGCGTGCTGTCCACCCGCATTTTGCCGCCCATTTTCTCCACGATATTCTGGGAAATGGCAAGGCCAAGGCCCGTGCCGCCATAGCGCCGGGTGATGGAACCGTCCGCCTGTTCGAAGGCCTTGAACACGCGGGAAAGCTGCTCCTTCGTCATGCCGATGCCGCTGTCCCGCACGGAAAACGACAATGTGCCGGTGTTGCCGCGGCGGGCCGTTTCCTCCACATTGACGGTGATACTGCCGCCCTCCGGTGTGAATTTCACGGCGTTGGACAATAAATTGGTAAGCACCTGGGCCAGGCGCACCTCGTCACCCAGGTATTCACCCGCCGAGGCAGGGCTGAAAAACACGTTCAGAACCATGTCTTTTTGCTCCACCTTGCCCTGTATGAGGGACGCGGTGTTCATCAACAGGCGCTCAAGCTGGAAGGGCGCCATGTCCAGCTCAAACTTGCCGCTTTCAATCTTCGACAAATCCAGCACGTCGTTGATGATATCCAGCAGCTGCTTCGACGACACCTCAATTTTCTCGATGCAGCTGTCGATGCGTTTGGGGTCGTCTGTGTCGCGGGCAATCTGCGTCATGCCGATGATGGCGTTCATGGGCGTGCGCATTTCGTGGCTCATGTTCGACAGGAACATGCTTTTGGCCGTGCTGGCGGCCTCAGCCTCCATTTTTGCCCGTACTAAATTCTCCGCGTCACGGTTGCGCGCCAACACCACGGAGTGGATGCCGGCAATGAGCAGCGCCAGCTGCACCTCGCTGTCCGTCCAGTGGTATTGCTTTGTGGCCTGCGTGTACTTGAACAGGCCCGCCACCCGGCCGTCCAGATGGTATGGCACCACCAGGCAGGCTGTGAGGTCCTCGTATTCCGGCAGGGGGTATTCCACGCCGTTGATGGCCATGCGAAATTCGGACACATCATCATATTTCACGTATGGAAGCTTGAATTTTTCAAGCGCATCGTAGTCCACCATGCCGGGAACATAGGCGTATACATGCTCGTCGCCTTCGCCGAACAGAGACTTCGGGTTCAGCCAGCGGAAGGAGGGGTACAGCATATCGCCCTCTTCGCCACGGCGGAAGATGAGGATCTTGTCGCAGCCCATAAACTCGCCCACCATTTCCATGGCGGCGGGAATTTGCTTTTCCAGGTCCGTGATGGAGATGAACTGCCCCGAGATATCCGTCATCAGCTCTTGCTGCCGCAGTTGCTTTGCCGCCTCTTTCTCTGCCATTTTCAGGTCGGTGATGTCGAAGCAATCCTGGATGTGCACCCTTTTTCCGTCGGGCCACTGCACATACTTGTCGCTGTGGCGGATGTACCGGCCCAAGGCAGGCTCCGGCTCCGGCTTTTCCCAAACGATGGTGCGGTCCGGGTGCTTGTTCAGTTCGTATTTCGGGCAATACTCACAGCGGCCCTGCGTGCCCGGGCGGAACAGCTCCCAACATTTTTTGTTGTAAGGCGGCGGGCCCAGGTGAAAGCGCTCGGCCATTTTTTTGTTCGCCATCAAAAGCTCGTCCGTGTCCAAATCGGTCACGTAAACGAAGTTGTCCATGCTGTCCAGCACGGCCTGCATGGACGCCGTGGAGCGCTGCAATTGTTCGTCGCGGGCCATGGTGGCAAGGTGAGCCTCGATACGGTCCAGCCCGGTGGCGACGATGCCCGCCACAAATTGCAAAAAGGAAATGTCCGCCTCGGAAAAACCGGGCGTGCCGGTTTCGGCGGCAGTGCCGGCACAGCACACAAGGCCATACACCGTTCCGCGCTGGAACAGGGGCACGGCGATGAATTTTTCCGTTTTAGAGCGTTCGAAAACAGCCCTATGCCGCTTTTCCAGCGTGCCATAGTCCAGCACCATCCACGGCTTGCCCGTCTCCAGCAATTTCTGGGAGCGGCTGCCGCCGGGATACGGCATTTCTTCGCCCTCTTCCAA
>JAVBNG010000074.1:0-7742 GCA_031551695.1 Oscillospiraceae bacterium | reverse complement strand
ACGCCCACACGCCTTTTTTTGTAACGCAATGGTCGCGCACAAAAGAGCCCCGCGCGGGCACGTGGCGCATCAGGCACACAATATCCATCTTCAGGTATTCCCGCACCATCTCCAGCGTCTTGCGGAACATCTCGTCCTCGGTGATGTCCCGCGAAAAAACCTGGGAAATGTTTGAAATCACCGTTTGGCGTTCGCGGCCGGCTTCCGCCTCGGCGCGGGCGGCCTCCAGCTGCTGGGCCTTCAGGGTCTCCTCCGTGATATCCCACACCATGCCGATGGCCTTTTCCGGTTTGCCCGCCTGGCTGTACACCATCTCGCTGCGGCCCTTCACATAGATCACCGCACCGTCCGAAAAATGGAGACGGTCACCGTCAAACGCGCGGCTTTCACCCTTTCCCAGTGCGCGGCGCAATTGCGCGGCATACCGCTCATACGCCTGAGGATCTACCAGCGTTTTCATATAGCAGCACCAGACATCCAATGAAACCGGGGACGTGAACGGCACCCGCATGATTTTGGCAAAGCCTTCGTCGAAGGCGATCATCGCTTTTTCTGCGTCAATTTCCCACGTTCCGATATGTGAAACCTCGTACATAAGCTGGATGCGCCGGTAAGCCTGGGTAAGCCCCGCCTCCGCTGTTTGCTTTTCAAAAGCCACAGAGTACAGCCCACAGATGAGCATGGCCGTTTGGACCTCCATGTCCGTCCAGTGGTATGGCGCGTAATTTTTGGAAAGCTCCAGCACACCGGTGAATTCGCCATCCACCAACACCGGCACCGCCAAGGCGGACTTCACTGCCGCAATCTGGCCGTCCTTGTAGGTGCCGGCCGCGGCGTTGTCTGCCGCAAGATGGGGCAGTTTTTGTGTGATGAACGCGTCGTAGAATTTGGTGCCGGGCACAAAGGGCAGCACGTTTTTTGCATTTGGCGAAAGGCCCGAGACAGCGCTTGTCCACGTGTATTTCGGGAAAAGGGATTTCCCGTCGCCGGCCGGCACGCCCAGCACGATGCGGTCGCAACCGAATGCCTCGCCCGTTTGGCTGAGGGCGGCCATCACCTGGGTGTCAAAATCCTCCACGCCGATGAAGCACTGCGACAGGCGCACCAAAAGATCCCGCCTGTCGGCCATATCGCGCGGTTTTTTTTCGGGTTTTGATTCCGCCATGCCGCCACTCTCCTTCGAAAAACCAATTTGCTCCCTTGTAATTTTTGGCATTTACAGAATACCATATTCCGTTATATTTGGGAACGCTTTTTTAGCGCCATTGCCCAAAGAACGGGCGGCAACCGGCAAATTTTTGTCAGATTGACACATTTTTGACACAATGCTATAATGCAAGATACGGTATGAACATGTGATTTATGGAGGGAAAATGGCTACCAATAAAAAAGTTGTAAAGGCGGAGGATATTGCCACCGACGCCCAGAAACAGGCGATTGCCGCGAGTGAAAAAAACGCGAAGGCCGCCCGCAAGCAAGCAGACGCGCCCGAGTTTGTTCCCACAGCCGAGGCAAAAAGCAAGGCCACCACTTTGCGCGTTGTTTCCATTTTGATGTGGGCCGCGGCCATTGGCTGCGAGGCGTTTGCCATTTTTTACGTGTTGCGCCACCCGCCGGTGAACATGGTGCTGCTCATCATCCTGCTGGTGGTGGACCTTGGCCTTACCGTGGGGGCGAACCTGCTTTGGAAAAAGGCCAACCGGCTGGACCCCGCAAGCGAGAAAAACGGCTTTAAGTTCTTTGTGCAGAACCAGCTGGGCGCCATCATCAGCATCATCGCTTTTTTGCCCCTCATCATTCTCATTTTCTTGGACAAGGACATGGATGGCAAGCAGAAAGGCATTGCCGGGGCCATCGGCATTGTTGCGTTGCTGGTTGCCGGGGCCACGGGCATCAGCCTGAACCCGCCTTCCTCCGAGCAATATGCCGAGCAGACCTCGGTGGTGCAGGCCCTGACGGGGCAAAACCAGGTGTACTGGACGAAAAGCGGCACGAAATACCACTTGTACGACGACTGCCAGCACATCAACACCGCCGCGACGGAAGAAATCTACTCCGGCACGGTGGCCGAGGCGCGCGAGCTGAAAAACATCACAGAACTGTGCAAAACCTGTGAAGGCCGTGCCGAAAAGGCCAACCCGGACGCGAGCCTGCCTGCGGCGGCCGATGAAGATGTGACCGCCGAAGATGTTACTGCTGAGGACGCCGACGCAGATACGGCGGACGCCGACACCGGTGGTGCTGAAGCCGACGCCGGAACAGACGAGGACGCCGGCGACGAAGCGGCATGATTTTTGTTCCATATGCGGTGCGGGATGTATTCCGCGCCGCTTTTTTTGCGCACATTCGGCGGCGTTTGTTTAAACAGTTTTAAAAATATCGAATCTAAGCAAAATTTATGTCGTGCACGCTGCCGCACGCGCTTCAAGGTTAGCATAGGCTAACTTATTGCATTGCACCGTTCTTTTTGCTATACTGGTGACTATGTGAGGGAGTAGTGGCGCCGTTTGGCGCGGCAAGTCAACATGCTGACAAAGAGGTGCCTGGCGCCATAAGGGAAGTTTTTCCTCTGTTGTCTGGCTTGTCTTAATCAACGAGACTCATGGGCATCCTGTTTTGCAGGGTGCGCATGGGCCTTTTTATTTTTTTGGAGGGGTATATGAGTTTATTCGAACTGTTCATCATTGCGGTGGGGCTTTCCATGGACGCCTTTGCCGTGTCCATCGGCAAGGGGCTTACCATGAAAAAAGCCACCTGGAAAAACATGTTTACCGTTGGGCTGTATTTTGGCATTTTCCAGGCGGTGATGCCGCTGATCGGCTATTTTGCGGGCTCGCTGTTTGCGGACATGATCACCTCCTTCGACCATTGGATCGCCTTTGTACTGCTGGCCGTCATCGGCGGCAAAATGATCTATGAGAGCTTTCACGAGGCAGACGAAGGGGAAAAGGCGGACCTTGGCCCGGGGGCCATGCTGCCGCTGGCGGTGGCCACCAGCATCGACGCCCTGGCCGTGGGTGTGGGCTTTGCCTTTTTGAACGTGCAGATCGTTCCCGCCGTGCTGTTCATCGGCGTGGTAACACTGGTGCTCTCCATGGCGGGCGTGAAGATAGGCAATGTCTTCGGCGCAAAGTACAAGCGCTGGGCCGAGCTTGCGGGCGGCGTGATTTTGGTGCTGATGGGACTGAAGATTTTAATTGAGCATTTGTTTTTTGGCGGGTGATGGCGCGGCAAGACGGCATTGGATATATAAAAAAAGAAAAAGCCCGGCGCCTGGGGTGTTTTGGTATGCTACCCCCAGATAGGACAGTGAAAAAAATCACTGTTGAATCTGGGGGTATATTTGTGCCTAGCAAAACAAAAGCAACTGCCGAGGAAAAGCAGAGGATTGTAGAAGAATATCTGTCAGGGGAAGCGGGGTGGGCGCAGGCATGTGAGAAAAACAGCATAGTGCAGTCAACATTTGGGGAATGGGTAAGGCGGTACAAGACGGAAGGGCCAAGCGGCTTTTTGCCACAAGAGCAAAATCGCAGCTACAGCAAAGAAATCAAGCTCGCTGCAGTGGTGGAATACCTCCCCGGGCAGGGAAGCCTACAGAGCATTTGTGAGCGATACCAAATTCGCTCTGCAAAGCAACTGCGGAACTGGATAAAGAAGTATAATCGTCATGAGAACCTCAAAGAATCAAATGGAGGGGCATACATGGCGAAAGGTAGAGAAACAACGTTGTCGGAGCGGTTAGAAATCGTGAGAGAGTGCATTGCTCACGAGAACAATTACGGCGCTACGGCACTTAAATATCAGGTTTCTTACCAACAGGTGTATACCTGGACGAAAAAATACTGCAAGATGGGCGAGGCTGGCTTGGAAGACCGGCGTGGACGTCGTGCTGGAAGCCTGCCAAGCAGGACGCCGGAAGAGGAATTACGGGACAAAATCGCCCTGTTAGAACGTAAGAACTTCAATTTGGAAATGGAGAATACCCTGTTAAAAAAAGTAAGGGATTTGGAGAGGAGGCGACGCTAGGCTTCGCGCGGAACGAGTCCGCCTATGAGGCCGTGAAAATACTATCCGCGGAACGGTCCCTTCCAGTATGGAAACTCTGCGGTTTCCTGCGTCTCACGCGGTCAGCGTATTACCGGTGGCTCAAACATCCCAAAAGCCTGCGTGAGCAGGAAAACGAGCACATCGCAGAGCAGGTAGAGAAAATCCATGAAACCTTCCCAGATATGGGCTATCGCAGGATACGGGATGAATTGGACAGGCACCATGGCATCCACGTCAATGACAAACGTGTCCTACGCATCGCCCGTGCGCTCCACATCCAATCCACCATTAAGTTCAAACGGCAGGGCTGTACCCGGAGCGCGGCATCGCCACAGCATGTGGCAAAGAACTACCTTGGCCGTCAGTTCCATGCTGACGCGCCCAATATGAAGTGGCTGACCGACGTGACGGAGTTCAAATACTATGTGGGACCCGAAGTACATAAGCTCTACCTCAGTGCCATTTTGGATTTGTACGACAGGAGAATTGTCGCCTTTGCCATTGGCGACCACAATGACAAAAAACTTGTCTTTGACACCTTCGACGCGGCTGTAGCCGACGAGCCAGACGCGCACCCGCTATTTCACAGTGACCGGGGATACCAGTATACAAGCTCTGTATTCCACCAAAAACTACGGTCTGCAGGTATGAAGCAGAGTATGTCTCGCGTAGCGCGCTGCATTGATAACGGCCCAATGGAAGGTTTTTGGGGCATCTTGAAGAGGGAACGTTATTATGGCCACAAATTCACTGATAGGACCAGCTTATGCAAATGCTCACTGACTACATCCATTTTTACAACTATCACCGTCTCCAGCGCCGCCTTTCTGTCATGACACCGATGGAGTTCCACCAACATTTTCTGTTTGCCGCATAAAATGACTGCGACCCCTCTTTTCGGAGGGGGCGCAGCACGAAATCTTTCTATTCTTTCATTGTCCTCTTGACGGGGTGCACACCATTTTCCCCCGCTCCGGGCTTTTTGATGCTTCTATTTTTTTCAGCAGCAATCGCCGTTCCTGTTTGTGAACACTACCGTGAGCGCGGGCGTGGCGGTGGCGGCGTCCAGCAGCACGCGCTCCACCACCGCGTAATAGGGGCCAAGGCTGCGCCGCAAATTGCCCGGGCAGCACACCGTCACCACGGTATGCTGCGAAAGAGACGTAAGCACGTCGTACAGTGCGTCGGCGTTGGCGCCAAAAAAGTCCGGCAGGTCCAATTGGCGCCGCACCTCCGCGTACAGGCCCTCCCGGGTTTCAATGGTTTTGCCGTCCAATCGTACGGTTGTTATACCTGTCATTGTTTCCCCTTTGCGGCTGCGCTTTGCGCGCGTGCTGTTGCTTCCTCATCCGTACAGCTGGGTGAATGTTTTGTAGTGGTCGCCGGTGTAGTAGATGAGGCCGTCGTTTGAATAGAGGATGCGCTCGGCGCCGCGGTGGCCGCCGGTGTAATTCACATCGCACTCACGCCATTTGCGGCCCTCTGCGTTCGGCAGGCCGCCTTCATAGTTGCCGTAATGATCCCCGCCGATGCTCATGCCGTCGGCCACGTCCCACAAATTGCCTGCCGCGCTGTTCCAGCCGAGGCTTTTGGCTTGGTCCTTGGTGATGAAATTGCCCGGCAACCGGCCGTAGGCGTGAAGGTAGGCGGCCACATCCTCCGGGGCGGAGTATTCGCCGTCCTCTTCGGGCGCGGCGGTTTCCCCATTTTCAGAGCCGGCGTCATCCGCGCCGTCGGCATTTTCGTCCGTTTCGCCTGTGGCGCCCTGTGTTTGGGAAACAGCCTCGCTTTCGGCCTGCACCTGTGCCGCGGCGGAGGCCACCGCCTGTGCGGCGGCGTCGCACCCGGAAAACAGGCACAAGACAAGCAGCACGGCAGCAAGGGCCGCCAAAAAGCCGCGCGCGCGCAAATGGAATGGTTTCATATTTCCTCCAATAGCCGGCGATTGACATATTTCCCCGCCGGGGTAATAATTGTACCATAACCTTGTTTCGCGGGCAACAAACAGCATACGGAGGTTGAAATGAAAAACGAACTGCACTTTTGGCTGCAAATACGCATTTCCGGCAGGCATAGCTTTTTTGGGCCGGGGCCTGCCGCCTTGCTGCGCCTGGTGGAGAAAACGGGTTCCCTGGCCCAGGCGGCTGCCGGCATGGACCTGTCCTACTCCAAGGCGCAAAAAATGGTGAAGCGGATGGAAGCCGAGGCCGGCGAGGCCTTTATGGAACGGCACACCGGCGGCGCGCGGGGCGGCAGCTCGGAGCTGACGGACTTTGCGCGGCGGTTCCTTGCCGCCTACACCCGCTTTGAGGCGCAAATGCTGGAGAAGGGCGAAGCGCTGTTCCGCGAGTGTTTCGCCGGCGTGGGCGGCGCGCCCTGAAGGAGATGGCGGGCACCATTCGTGTTATGAGATGTGTTATAATGTAAATTATGAAAAAGCAGGCCAGGCGTCCTTTGGCCGCGGCCAGCCACTGCAAATACAGGAGAAGAAGGTGTGCGGATGACGGCAAAAGAACTGGTGGCGCAAATGACGCTGGAGGAAAAAGCCTCCCTTTGCTCCGGGCGGGATTTCTGGCATTTGAAAAGCATCGAACGGCTGGGCCTTGCGCCCATCATGATAACGGACGGCCCCCACGGCCTGCGCAAACAAGATGGCGCGGGCGACCACCTTGGCCTTGGCGGCAGCGTGCCCGCCACGTGCTTTCCCACGGCGGCGGCAACGGCTTGCAGCTTTGACCGCCACCTGCTGCACGACATTGGCACCGCCCTTGGCGAGGAATGCCTGGGCGAAGAGGTAGCCGTCATTTTGGGCCCGGGTGCAAACCTGAAGCGCAGCCCCCTGTGCGGTCGCAATTTCGAGTACATCAGCGAGGATCCTTACCTCACCGGCGAGCTGGCCGCCGCCATCATCTCCGGCGTGGAGGAACAGGGCGTGGGAACATCCCTGAAGCACTTTGCCGCCAACAACCAGGAGACAAAGCGCATGGTCATCGACACGGTGGCGGACGAGCGCGCCATGCGGGAGCTGTATCTCGCCGGCTTTGAAAAGGCGGTAAAGCAGGGAAAACCCTCCACGGTGATGTGCTCCTACAACCGCATTGATGGCACCTATGCCAGTGACAACAAATGGCTTTTGACGGACGTGCTGCGCGAGGACTGGGGCTTCGAGGGCCTGGTGATGACGGACTGGGGCGCCATGAACGACCGTGTGAAAGCCATTGAGGCGGGCCTCGATTTGGAGATGCCCGCCTCCGGTGGCGTGAACGACGCGAAAATTGTGGCGGCGGTGCGGGCAGGCACGCTTTCGGAAGAGGCAGTGGACGCCTGCGCCGAGCGGGTGGTGGCGCTTATCCAGCGGGGCATGCAGGCAAAGGCCGCCAAAAAGCCCTACGACAAAAACGCCCACCATGCCCTGGCCCGCCGCGCCGCGGCAGAAAGCTGCGTATTGCTGAAAAACGACGGCCCCGCGTTGCCCCTCAGCGCCGGCGCGAACATCGCCGTCATTGGCAAGTTTGCCAAAGAACCGCGCTACCAGGGCGCGGGCAGCAGTAAAATCAACCCCTCGCGCATGGACAACGCACACGACGAACTGGCGGCCCTTGGCTTTCACGTGACCTACGCCGACGGCTACAAGGGCGTTTACACCAACGAGCCGCTGGTGGCCGAGGCCTGCGGCGTGGCCAAGGGCAAGGACG
>JAVBNG010000038.1:0-28292 GCA_031551695.1 Oscillospiraceae bacterium | reverse complement strand
CAGCCGGGTGCGCCCATCGCCGCCGCGGTAACAGCGGCACTCCATGGCGGTGGCCAGCTCGTCCGCGCGGCGGAAGGCCGAGAGGAACAAGGGGATCAGCACCGGCGTCAGCGCCTTCACCCGCGTGATGAGCGAGCCGGAATCCAGCTGGGCGCCGCGGGCTTTCTGCGCCGACATGATCTTGTCCGTCTCTTCAATCAGCGTGGGGATGAACCGCAGGGCAATGGTCATCATCATGGCAAGCTCGTGGGAAGGAAAATGCAGCTTTGACAATGGCCGCAGCAGGCTTTCGATGGCGTCCGTCAGCACGATGGGGCTGGTAGTGTAGGTAAGCAGGCTGGTGCCGATGATGAGGCACACGATGCGCACCGCCATCTGTGCCGAATAGTAAATGCCGCCGGTGGTGATGGTGATTTTCCACCAGCTGAACAGCACCGTGCCGTTCGTCACAAAAAACAGATTCAGCACCGTGGTAAACAGCAAAATGTATAAAATAGGCTTCACGCTGCGCCACACCATCCTGGCCGGGATGCGCGCAATGGAGTACATCACCGCCAAAAACACCGCCGAAAGCGCCAGGCCAAACGGGTTTGTGCCCACAAACAGCATCACGACATAGGCCAGCGTGAGTACAATTTTCACCCGCGGATCCAGCCGGTGAAGAATGGAACTGCCCGGCAAATGCTGGCCAATGGTAATATCACGTAGCATTGCCGTCCTCCTCTCGCGGCGGTTGCTCCGCCGGGGCCGCCGCCACGCCTTCGCCTGCGCCGCCGGGGCTCACACCCATTTTTTCCGCATAGCGCAAAATGGCTTCCGCACCATATTTTTGCGTGTAAACGTCTGTTTCAATGTCCAATCCCTTTTCACGCAGCTTTAAAAACACCTTCGTAATCTGCGGCACGGCAAGGCCCATGTCCAGCAGCTCCTCCGCATGGGAAAACACCTCATTGGTGCTGGCCTTCATGGACACGCCGCCGTTTTGCATCACCAAAATCTGCCCGGCGTACTTTGCCACGTCGTCCATCGAATGGCTCACCAAAATCACCGATGTGCCCGTTTCTTTGTGAAACCTGCTCACTTGGTTCAAAATCGTGTCACGGCCCTCAGGGTCCAGCCCGGCGGCGGGCTCATCCAAAATCAGCAGCCGCGGGCGCATGGCCAGCACCCCTGCAATAGCGGCCCGGCGCTTTTGCCCGCCAGAAAGATCAAACGGGCTTTTTTTCAGCATATCTTCATCAATGCCACAAAACCGCGCCGCCGTGCGCACGCGCTCGTCCACTTCCCCCGCTGAAAGCCCCATGTTTGTGGGCCCGAAGGCAATGTCTTTCTCCACCGTCTCGCCAAACAACTGGTATTCGGGGTACTGGAACACCAGCCCCGCCATGAAGCGGAACCGACGAATGTCTTTCGGCTCCCGCCAGATATCCTCTCCGGCGATGTAGACCTTGCCGGAAGTGGGTTTCAAAAGGCCGTTGAAATGAGTGATCAGCGTGGACTTGCCACAGCCGGTCGGCCCAATGAGGCCGAGGAACGTGTTTTCCTCCATCTCAAAGTTGACGTCTTTGATGGCGGCGGTCGCGTCCGGCATTCCTTCATTATAAATAAAGGTGAGATGTTCTGTTTTTACAATTGGCGGCATGTCAAGTTTCCTTCCCCGGCCCTTTGCCGCCCAATTTCTCATACAACAGCGCCGCACATTCGTCCGGTGTGATGATGCCCTTTGGCATGTAAAATCCCATATTCGTCAGCTGTTCGCATAAAAGCGCAGGCTGCGGCACGTCCAAATGCAGGCGGCGCAAATCCTCCACCCGCGAGAACACTTCTTTCGGCGTGCCGGCAAACTGCACCTTTCCTTCGCCCATCACCAGCACGCGGTCGGCCTCGGCGGCCTCCTCCATATAGTGGGTAATGTGCACGATGGTAATGCCGCGCTCTTTGTTCAAATGGTGCAGAGTTCGCATGATTTTGTCGCGGCCGCGCGGGTCCAGCATGGAAGTTGCCTCATCCAGCACAATGCAGTCGGCGTCCATGGCAAGCACCCCCGCCACCGCCACGCGCTGTTTTTGCCCGCCGGACAATTTGTGCGGCTGGCGGTCGCGGAATTTATAAATATCCACAGCTTTCATGGCTTCGTCTACCCGGCGTCGCATTTCATCCGGCGGCACGCCCAAATTTTCCGGCGCAAAGGCGACATCCTCCTCCACCACTGTGGCAACGATCTGGTTGTCCGGGTTTTGGAACACCATACCAACCTTTTGGCGGATGTCATACAGGCGCGCCTCGTCGGCGGTGTCCATTTCCTCCACGAGCACCTTGCCGCTTTCCGGCAGTAAAACGGCGTTCAGGTGCTTGGCCAATGTAGACTTTCCGCAACCGTTTGCGCCCAAAACAACAATAAATTCACCTTTTTGTATGTTTAAGCTGACGTCATCCAGCGCCAACGGCTGGTCATCTCCATAGCGGAAGCTGATATTTTCAACACGAATCATGTCCGGCATGTGCTCACCCTAGTTTTGGAGTATCATTTGCAGCATTGATGCAAATATTCAAAGATTTTTAGCAAAACGCGGCGTTTTTAACGGAAAGCGAAGCGCCGGCTATTGGCCCACAAAATAGTGGATGGCAGAAGCCCCGCAGGGCAGGGCCAGCCCGCTTGACGAAACCGGCAGGCCAATTTCGTCACTTTGCACTCGCCCGCCGAAACGCGGGGCCAGCAGGCTTTCCAGCATATAGGCCATCACCCCCGGCGCAAGGCCGGTAGTATAGCTGGATAGACAAACAAACAGCGGTTCACTGGACAAAACATCCGCACAAAGCTGTAAAAACGGATACAATGTGTCTTCCAACTTCCAAATTTCACCCGTGGGGCCGCGGCCATAGCTGGGTGGGTCCAGGATAATGGCGTCGTAGGTGTTGCCTCGTTTCGCTTCCCGCTTCACAAACTTGGCACAGTCGTCCACAATCCACCGCACCGGGCTTTCGGCAAAATTCAAGGCGGCGTTTTCCTTCGCCCAGGCCACCATGCCCTTGCTGGCGTCCACGTGCGTTACCGCCGCGCCCGCCTTTGCACAGGCCAGCGTGGCACAGCCCGTGTAGGCAAACAAGTTCAGCACCTTCACCGGGCGTTTCGCCGCCGCAATCAAGCGGGCAAACTCATCCCAGTTCCCGGCCTGCTCCGGAAACACGCCCATGTGCTTGAAGCCCATCGGGCCCACCTGCATCCGCATTTCCCCATACGAAACCGTCCATTTTTCCGGCAGTTTCTTCTGGAACGTCCAGTTGCCACCGCCCTTTTCACTGCGGTGGTACACACCGTCGGCTTTTCCCCACAGGGGCGACGCCTGCGGCGTTTGCCAAATCACCTGCGGGTCCGGCCGTTGCAGCAAAACATTGCCCCAGCGCTCCAGCCGCATGCCGCCGGTGGCGTCCAGTATCTCAAAGTCCTTCCAATTGGACGAAACGCGCATCTGAATGCTCCCGTGTCAAATTTCGCTGCCGCGCAAAATATCTTCCAGCGTTTGCTGGGCGGACGGCACAGCCTGTGCGGGCGGCGCCAGCCCCAGGTGGTTGTAAGCCAGAAGCGTAACGCAGCGCCCACGCGGCGTGCGCGTCAAAAAACCATTTTGCATCAAAAAGGGCTCGCACACATCCTCCAGCGTGACGGATTCTTCCCCCAAGGCGGCGGCCAGCGTTTCCAGCCCCACCGGCCCGCCCGCGTACATCTCGATAACGGCTAACAGCAGCCGGCGGTCCAGCTTGTCCAGGCCGCTTTCGTCAATCTCCATCATCGTCATGGCATGGCGCACCACGCCGGCGTCGACGACATCGCTGCCGCCCACCATGGCAAAATCCCGCGTGCGCTTCAAAAGGCGGTTTGCCACGCGCGGCGTGCCGCGGCTGCACCGGGCCAGCTCTTTTGCGCCGTCCGCCGCGCAGCTGATGCCCAAAATGCCCGCCGAGCGCTCGATGATGCGCGCCAGTTCATCCGGGGAGTAAAGGTCAAATTTCAGCATCACGCCGAAACGGTCCCGCAGCGGGCCGGACAACTGGCCCGCCCGCGTGGTGGCCCCGATGAGGGTGAACGGCGGCAGCGACAGGCGGATAGACTGGGCGCTCGGCCCCTTGCCCATCATAATGTCCAGCGCATAATCCTCCAGCGCGGGGTACAATACCTCCTCCACCTGCCGCGACAGCCGGTGGATCTCATCGATGAAAATCACGTCGCCGCTTTGCAGGGTGGAAAGCAGGGCCGCCAAGTCGCCCGGGCGCTCGATGGCAGGGCCGGTGGTCACGCGGATGTTCACGCCCATCTCATTTGCCACAATGTTGGCAAGCGTGGTTTTGCCAAGGCCTGGCGGCCCATACAGAAGCAAATGGTCCAGCGCTTCACCACGCATTTTCGCCGCTTCCAGGTAAACCTTCAGGTTTTCCTTCGCCTTTTTTTGCCCGATGAAGTCGCCGTCGGAAAGGGTGCGCGGCCGCAGGGATTGCTCCTGCTCAAAATCCGTCGGGGATTCCGACGGGCTCACCAGGCGCTCATCCTCCGCGATCGGCATATCCATTTTTGTCGGTTCGATCGCCATAGCAACCTCATTCGCAAAATTTTAGTTAATCAGCAGTGTTTTCGCCCAATTGTTATACTACTTTTGTAATATGTGAAATTACTGCCGCAAAATTTCAAATCCAACTAATATAATGTGTGAATATTATGTTGATTCAGCTTATGCATATTTTCACATAAAATCAATCGGTTTTCGCTTACTTTTTGGCCAATCCCATCAGAGCAAGCCGGATGATTTCTGCCGTGGGCAGGGCAGGATCAATGCTTTGGATGGCTTTTGCCGCCTCGGTGGGGCTGTAGCCAAGGGAGGCCAGCGCCGCCGCTGCCTGACGGGCAGCGCCCGCCTCTGTGGCGGGCATGCCGCCACCGCCGAAGGCGGTGGCGCCTGGCGGCGCGGTGAAGGACGCGGACAGCTTGTCCTTCAGTTCCAGCACAATGCGCTGGGCCAGCTTTGGCCCCACGCCGCTTGCGGCGGTCAGCGCCTTGAAATCCTCGGCAGAAACCGCAAGCGCAATGGTTTCCGGCGCCAAGGCAGACAAAATGGCAATACCCACGCGCGGGCCCACACCGGACACACTGGTAAGCAAGCGGAACATGGCGCGGCTCTCCGTGTCGGCAAAGCCAAACAACGACACATCGTTCTCGCTCACATTCATGTGGGTATACAGAGTGGTAATTTCGCCCACAGGCGGCAGCGCGCCCACGGCCGTAGCCGGAATCAGCGCCGCGTAACCCACGCCGCCGCAGTCCACCACCACTTCTGTCTGTGATTTTTCCAGGATTTTGCCCGTCAGCGAGTAAATCATCAATAGTACCCCATTTGACGCAATTTTGTTTCACGCTTGCCAAACAATGCGCTTTTGGAAGAATTGGCGTGGCAGATGGCGATGGCGAGCGCGTCCGCCGCATCATCGGGCTTTGGCGCCTCCGCCAGGCCCAAATGCCGGCGCACCATATCCTGCACCTGCGCCTTCGTCGCTTTGCCATAACCCACCACGCCCTGCTTCACCTGCAGCGGCGAATACTCAAAAAAAGGGACGCCGCTTTTTTGCAGCGCCAGCAATATCACTCCGCGCGCCTCGGCCACCGCAACGGCAGTCGTTTGGTTTTTGGAATAGAACAGGGTCTCAACGGCCGCCATGTTTGGGTGGTATTGGTCGATAATATGCATAAAATCGTCATAAATCTCACATAGGCGCATCGCAAGCTCCGTGCGGGCCACGGTGGTTATCGCCCCAAACGTAACCGGCGCCAGCCCCTTTGGGCCGGCGTCCAGAATGCCATATCCGGCAATCGCATATCCGGGGTCGATTCCCAAAACTCGTATTTTTTCCATTCCAACCACTGCCATTATTCTTTTTTTATATCCATAAATTCGACATCATTGTACCCCAAGCTGTGCAAACGCGCCAAAATTTTGTCTTTTCCGCTCTTACCGCTGGCAGAAACCAAAAAAAGCGAGAGCTCTGCGTCCTTTGGTAGCAGATAAAACAAATTATTGACTGGTGGAGCCGGGTTACTTGCCCAAACCGGCGCCATCACCACAAATTTTTCGTAAGCGGAAACATCCACAGAAATACGTTCGATCGGCGTGGGTTTGCCTTGTATTGCCGCTGGGCAGCCCCGCAAAAACACTTGCAGCTTGCCGGGCCGTTTGAAATCCGCTAGTTCGTAAAGATCCGCGCCGGTCTTGTTCGCAAACGCCTGCGCCAGCTTTTTCACCGTGCCGGTGTAGGAGTAGTAAAAAATGATACTGCGCATCTGCGGCCTCCTTACATTTTGGATATTTCGTGGTAAGCGCACTTTCGCCGGTGCGCGCGGCGCACGGACAGCGCAGCTATCCCAGATTGAACATTCAAACGCTCTGCGTTTCAAAAGCTTCAATCCGGCGTGCCAGCGCCGGTGCGCGCAGCGCACGGATAGCGAAGCTATCCAAGATTGAAGCTATTATATCACAAATCCCCGTTCTATTACAAACAACGTCGGGCACCGCCACCGCCTTTTTCGCACCAACAAAACATAGTACGGCAACCGTTTTCGTGTTACAATAATCATGCTTACCAAAAAAGCTTTGCCACGAGGTCAATATGTCACAGGAAAATGTACCGGTAAAAATTGTCACCACGCACAAGATGAGCTATTCCTATCTGAACCGCAAAGGGGAACTTTATGGCGGCCAGATGCTCTCCTGGGCGGACGAAATTGCCACCATCGCCGCCGAACGCTTTGTGCAGGGCCCCATTTCCACTGTCCTGCTGGACCAATTCACCTTCCATTCCCCCGTCTTGCTGGAGGACATAGTCACCATGGAAGCCGTCATCACCTATGTGGGGCATTCCTCCATGGAGGTGGCGGTGGAGGCCTATGCCCAGTGCGTGGGGCAACCTTTGCGCCGCGCCGCGGGTGGCTTTGTGGTAATGGTGGCGGTGGACGAAACCGGCCACCCCGTGCCGGCCCCTTCCTTCCTGCCGCGCACAGACGAAGAACTCGCCCTGTGGGCCGCCGGCCAAGCCCGCAGCGAGGCCCGCAAGAAAAATCGCGCAAAATAGTGGATCCTGTTTTTCATTTAAATGCCAAATATCAAAAGATTGTAATGGCAGTATTTATATAATATAAACTGTGTAAGGAGAATTATGATGGCGGATTTCGAGCAAAATGAAGCAATCACGTCCCCTGATACCTCGCCCGACGCTGCAGGCGCCAATATGTCAAAACCCCCACAAATGGCGGCCGCGCCAGTTTCACCAGATGAGCGGTTGGCTCGCATTGAGGCACTGCTGGGCGAACAGGCGGCATACGCCAAAAACAACCTTCGCCTGCGCGCCGTTTCCCTGGTGCTCACCTGTGCCACCACGCTGGCCGTTGCCATTTTTCTCATCGTGTTCGGCACCTCGGCCTACCGGATGACGCAAGATGTTTCGCGGCTGACACAAACGGCCCAATCCTCTCTCAACAGCCTCACCGATTCCTTCAGCACTATTGCCGATGGCATTGATCAAATCGACTTTGACGCCGTGTCCAAGTCCTTTGAAGAACTGCAACTCGGCCTTGCTGAAGTGGATTTTGAGGCGCTGGCAGACAGCATCGAGCATCTGCAGGACGTGGCGGCCCGCCTGGCAAAAGTCACCAGTATTTTTGGCTAGGCATGTGGGATTCGAACCGCTTTTGTGATGGTTCGGAGCGGGTGGTGCGGGGCTTGTTCAAACGGACCGGCGCAGCCGGCAGGCTGGTTTACTTGGCTGGCCGCGAAGCGCACCTGCCAAGCTTTTTGCATATGCCGGCGCGGCGCCGGAAAAGAGGACATGCCCCGTGACAGGACCCGCATATCGGCGCCTGCCACAGCGGTTCGGATTCAAAAGCACCCTTCTATGCACACATCGCCCTACGCCTCTCCGGCAAAGGCGTCAAAATCCGGCACATATTGCTCGCCCACGCTCTCTTTGCTTTGCAAATAGCCGTCCGTCAGCCCCAGTTTCCGCGCCGCACCGCACACTTTTTCGTACTCGTAAGTGGACAGGGGCCGCCGCAATTCCTTCGGCAAATCCGGCACATCCGGCGGTGTATACTGTCGCATCAGGCTGAGCAAAAAACTGCCACGAGGCAGCAAAGCGGCAGCATGGCGCAAAATTTCAACAGCATCCTCCGCGTGGCCGGGCAGCACCAAAACACGCAGGATCACCCCCTTTTGCAACAATCCTCCGTCA
Source organism: Oscillospiraceae bacterium (assembly GCA_031551695.1). GTDB lineage: Bacteria > Bacillota > Clostridia > Oscillospirales > Ruminococcaceae > JAAYCI01. Next base: position 20,024 of record JAVBNG010000038.1, on the reverse strand, counting down.
TAAACCGGTGGCCCCACTGCAGCACACGCCTCTTTTGCAAAGCCCAGCGCCCGTTCAAAATAGTCGGCGGCGCCGGCAAGCCGCCCCGAAAGATTGCTGTCAAAAAACTTGATATCTGTCAAAAACACGTCCACTTCCCAGGCAAGCTCCGCCGCCACGCCCGCATTTTCGTACCCGCCGGTGTTCCACACCACGGGCACGGCCAGCCCCGCGCCCTTCGCGGCGCGCACTGCCTGCATCACCGGAAGGCGAAACTGTGTGGCCGACACCAGATTCAGGTTGTGCACGCCCTCGCCCTGTAAACGCAAAAAAAGCTGTGCCAGCTCTTCTGTGTTCATCCCGCGCCCGGCATTCCCGCGGCTGATTTTGTGGTTCTGGCAAAACACGCACCCCAGCGGGCAACCGGCAAAAAACACGGCTCCGCTGCCCTTTTCGCCGGATATACACGGCTCTTCGTAAAAATGCGGGGCCGCAGACGCCACCAAGGGTACGCCGCCCACGTGGCAGCGCCCCGGCCCTTTGCTGCGCACGGCGCCACACTTGCGCGGGCACTGCGTGCACGGTGTACCCTGTTTTTCTGTTTTGCTTGTCATGCGCCATAGTATATCATAAAATTGCAAAAAGTGAAACCAAAGGAGTGATTTTTCATGTCAACCCCGCACATCCGAGCCGAAAAGGGCGACTTTGCCCCCGCCGTGTTGATGCCGGGCGACCCCCTGCGCGCCAAATTTATCGCAGAGACTTTCCTGCAATCCCCAAAGCTTGTCACCGACGTACGCGGCATGCTGGGCTACACCGGGCTTTACAACGGCAGCCCCGTTTCTGTCATGGGCAGCGGCATGGGAATTCCATCAATCGGTATATATTCATATGAATTATACTCACGGTATGATGTTGAACGCATCGTCCGCGTGGGCTCGGCCGGAGCATACACCGGTGAGCTAAACGTATTTGACGTGGTTTTGGCCACCGCGGCTTACAGCGAAAGCAGCTTTGCAAAAACGATGAACGGCTGCGAGGACAACACCATAAAACCCGCCGATGCGTTGAACACCGCCCTGCGCGAAAGCGCAAAAAGGCGTGGCGTGCCGCTGCACGAAGGTGTTTTACATTCCTCTGATGTTTTTTATCAAGTGCCGCGCCCTGGCAAGCCATATTGGCAAACCCTGTGTGAAGAGCGCGGCTGCGTGGCGGTGGAAATGGAGAGCTTTGCCCTGTTCCACAATGCCGCCACCCTCGGCAAACAGGCCGCATGCCTTGTCAGCATCTCCGACAGCTTCATCTCCGGCACCGTCACCACAGCCGAGCAGCGCGAGAAGGGCTTCTCGCAGATGATTGAAATAGCGCTGGGAATCGTCTGATTCTTTCACAAAATATGTCAAAATCGTCTTGTTAATCGTTTGCCGCACAGGTTTTGTAATCGCATTGTAATGCATGTTTCCTTGCAGATTACACACCTTTTGCGATATGATTTGGATAGTGTAAAACGATTACAATGTGCGCATTCGGCGGACCTTGGCGGGAGGTTAGGACTTGAAAAAAAGGCTTGCGGTTTTGTTTGCTGCGGTTTTGGCGGCAGGTCTGTTTTTTTCGTGCGGCTCCACGCCGCTGCCACCCTCTTCTTCCGCCACCGGCTCCGACGCCCTTCTGGCAGACACCGCCCCGCCCCAGGCGGGCGCGCAGATGGTCATGATCATCGGCGAGGCCGACGGAAACAGCAGCTTTGTGCAATCCGCGTGGAACACCCTGAACCGCTATTCCGGCGAAGAAGGCCTTACCAGCGGGCTGTACCAGGCGGACGTTGCCTCGCCCACCGCCGTGCTGGACACCGTGGAACTGGCTGAGCGCGGTGGCGCAGAGTTGATTATAATGTCCGGCGCCACCATGGCGGAGGCCGCGGAAAAGGCACAGATGCTGTACCCCGAAATCAACTTTATTTTTTTGGATATGCCAGATGGCACAACCCTTTACCAAAACTCCGTTTTGGTAAAGTTTGTACCGGAGCAGGGCGGCTGGCTGGCCGGCTACGCGGCTGTGGCCGAAGGCCGCACCCGGCTTGCCTACTATGATTTCCCCGACGACACCGCGCGAAAATATGCGCTGGGCTTTTTGCTGGGCGCTGAAGCGGCGGCGGCCGAGGCCGACTTGGAAGAAGGCGGCGTTGCCGTATACCCGTTGCGGCCATCGCCGGAGGGCCCCGGTGAAACCGATGGGAGCGATGAACGCGATGGCACCGGCGGCCCGAAAGACGACCCCGGCAGCGCGTCCCCGCCGGATTGGGACGACCTTGCGCGTCTTGCCTTCGGCGCAGGGGCAGACGTTTTGTTCGTAAACAACGCCGCGCTTGCCGCCGGCGCCACCTTGGCCGCGCAAATGGAAAACGCGCAACAAACACCGCTTATTGGCATCGCGCCGTCCCTGCAAAATACAAAGCCCAGTGTGCTGGCGGTCATCACACAAGACCCGAAAAACGTGCTGGGCACTCTATTCTCCAGTTGGCGGGCCGGGCGTTTTCCCGGCGGAACCGAGGCCATTGCCACGGTATCCGGCGGCGGTGTCTCGCTAGACTACGACAACAGCGCCTTCGCCAATTTTACAAAACTCAAATACGACGCGGCCATCGACCGTTTTCGCCTCACCGGCCTTGCTTCCTCCATCGCGGTAAAGCTGGCCTCCGGCGAGGACGGCGCCCTGCCCGCGCCCGAGACATTGGCCTTGCCCCACCTGCGCTTCGAGAATGTGTTCGCCCCGCGCGAACCCTCGGAAGACACCGCCGCAAATACCGACGGCGGTGGCAAAAACAGCAGCGAAGGTGAAAGCGCTGAAATCAACGAATCGGAAACAGCATAGGTGTATCGCAAAACCCCCTGTGGCATTTTACAGCCATAGGGGGTTATTTTTCTTCCGGGGGCAGGCCCTTCACAGCGCCTAGCCCTTTTTCAGCATTTTCATCCGCTGTTCGTGGGCCAGCACGGTTTTGCGCATGCGCAGGGTTTCCGGCGTCACTTCCAGCATCTCGTCCTCGGCAATGAACTCGAGGCTCTCCTCCAGGCTCAGCCGCGACGGCGGCACAAGGCGCAGGGCGTCGTCGCTGCCGGAAGCGCGGATATTGGTGAGGTGCTTTTGCTTGCACACGTTCACCACAATGTCGCCCGCCTTTGGCGACACACCCACGATCATCCCGGCGTACACCTTCTCGCCCGGGCCGATGAACATGCGGCCGCGCTCCTGGGCGGCGTGCAGGCCGTAGGGCACCGCGTCGCCCGTCTCATAGCTCACCAGGCTGCCGTTGGAACGCTTCGGCAAATCGCCCTTGTACGGGCCGTAACCGGCGGCGATCGTATTCAGCACGCCTTCGCCGCGTGTGTCCGTCAAAAACTCGCTGCGGTAGCCGAACAGGCCGCGGCTCGGCATCATAAACTCTATGCGCATCCTGCTTTCCATAGGCGACATTTGCAAAAGTTCCCCTTTTCGCGCGCCCAGTTTTTGCATAACCGGCCCCTGATAGTCCACCGGCACGTCCACAATCACCTGCTCCATGGGCTCCATCAGCACGCCGTCCTCTTCGCGCATCAGCACCTTCGGCGCGCCCACCTGGAATTCGTAACCTTCCCGGCGCATGGTCTCAATCAAAATAGACAGGTGCATCTCGCCGCGGCCCAGCACGCGAAATGTGTCGGTGGTGGCCGAATCCTCCACGCGCAGGGCCACGTCGCGCAGGGCCTCTCGGTGCAGCCGCTCGCGGATTTGGCGGCTGGTGACAAATTTGCCCTCGCGCCCGGCAAAGGGCGAATCGTTGACGGAAAAGGACATTTCAACCGTCGGCTCGTTTATTTTAAGGAAGGGAAGCGGGTTCACGGCGTCCAGCGCGCACAGGGTGTTGCCGATATTGATTTCCCCAAGGCCCGAAAATGCAATGATATCGCCTGCCTTCGCGCTTTCCACCTGGGTTCGGCCCACGCCGTCGAAGGCAAACAGCGCCGTAACACGGCCCTTTGTTTGCAGTGCGGGGGCGTTCGCGTCGCACACCACAACGTCCATATTTTGCTTTATTTCGCCGTTTTCCACGCGCCCAATGCCGATGCGCCCCACATACTCGTTGTAATCGACGCTGGAAACCAGCATGGCTAGCGGCGCGGCCGCATCGCCTTGCGGCGGTTTTACATATTCCAAAATTGTTTCGAACAGGGGCTTCAGGTCGGTACCGCGCTCGTCCGGCGAATAGCTGGCCGTGCCCGCGCGGCCGGAGGTGAACACCATCGGCGCGTCGAACTGCTCATCCGTGGCGCCAAGGTCCATCAACAGCGTCAAAATCTCTTCCACAACCTCTTTGATGCGCGCGTCCGGGCGGTCCACCTTGTTCACTACAATCACCAGCGACAGGTTTTGCTCCAGCGCCTTTTGCAGCACAAACCGCGTTTGCGGCATGCAGCCTTCCGCCGCGTCCACCAGCAACAGCACGCCGTTCACCATTTTCAAAACGCGTTCCACCTCGCCGCCAAAATCGGCGTGGCCGGGGGTGTCAACTATATTTACTTTTACACCGCCATACATCAGCCCGGCGTTTTTCGCCAAAATGGTGATGCCGCGCTCGCGCTCAATATCCCCCGAGTCCATCACGCGCTCGGCCACCTGCGCGCCTTCGCGGAACACGCCACTTTGCGCCAGCATTTCATCCACCAGCGTCGTTTTTCCATGGTCAACATGGGCAATAATCGCAATATTGCGTAAATCTTCTCTTTGCATCAACTCTCCAGGTCCCAACCTCTTAATAAATTTGCGTCCGCCGTTCGGCGTTTATACAAAAGCCTAACTAAGGCTTAATGCGCTCAATGTAGATGAACACCAGGCCAATTACGATGAACACGGCGCCTATCACGCGCGACATGACCGGCCAGTTTTTCGGCATTTTTTTCTGCTCACGCTCGGTAGCGGGCTTGCCGATGTAATACGCTTTTTCCGGTGCAATGATCAAAAAAACGCCCGCCAAAACGCTCAAAATATCAAAAATCAAAAACATGTCTTCCATGTCTGCCCCAGCGCCCCCACTCCACCATGAATAATACCCAAACAGGATACCACAAAACAGGGCGATGCGCAATGCCGGCCGCGCCGCAACTGCAATTTATGACAAAATCATGTTGAAATCATAACACAGGGAACGTATAATGTAAGATGGTCACAGGCCGGACCGGCCGCCGCAGGCGCGCACTCGGCCAAAACAGTATTTCCGCAGAAAGGCGGTTCCAACATGAAAGTGTTCACCATCATCATGGGTTTTATCGTTCTGATAGGCGGCATTGCATGCCTGTTTGTTCCCGGTGCGGCGTTTGCAACCTGGTCCATCATCATTGCGGCCATCATCGCGGTCGTGGGCCTTGCGCTCATCATCAACTATTTCCTTAACCGCAAGCAAAAAACCGTCACCGGATGGGACCTGTTCGGCGGCATCGTCACCTTCGCGCTGGGCCTGCTGCTCGGCTTCAACACCTACGCCCATTTCCTCCTCGACGCCATGATCGTTTACGTCTTCGGCGCGGGCGTCGTCGTTGTGGGCATTTTGCGCATTGTGGCGGCGGTGAACCTGAAAAAGCTGGCGGACGGCTCCATGTGGGTGTGGCTTCTTATCCTGGGCATCCTCATCATCCTCCTCGGCATCTACTGCCTGTTCCACCCCACGTTCACCCTGTTCACCATCGGCTACATGGTGGCTTTCTTCGTCATCATGAGCGGCGTAAACCTCATCACCAGCGGCTTTTCCATGAAGGCGTCTTCCTAAAGACGAGGCCAAGGTGCAACAATTTCGTGGAAAGGACGTCTATTCGTCCTTTCCGCTTTTTTATGTCAAGACAGAAGGCACTGATATGTGAAATTTTTGCCATCATTTTAGGCAGTATTTGGCCGGTTCCCGGGCGTTGTGTTGTACAAAATGAGGATTTGACCCGTTTGCCGTTTTGTCACTTTATTTTGGCGGCACCAAGTGCTATAATGTAAAAAGTGTGAGAGACCCCGGCCTTTTAAACGAAAAAATGTGGATCGAGGAGTATCGGCCTTGGAGAAATTTGTTATCAACGGCGGAAACGCGCTTGTCGGCGAGGTGTCGGTAAGCGGGGCCAAAAACGCCGCCGTGGCAATTCTGCCCGCAACCATCCTGTCCGGGGATGTTTGCGTTATAGAAAATTTGCCCGCCATCAGCGATGTGGAGACCTCTTTAAAAATATTGAGCGAAATGGGCGCCGGGGTGCGGTATCTGACCCGCAATTCTGTTGAGATCGACGTTCGCCACATCACCACAGACACCGTGCCGGACGAGCTTTCGCGCATGATGCGCGCGTCTTATTATTTCCTCGGCTCGCTGCTGGGGCGTTTTGGCGCGGCGTGCGTGGCCATGCCCGGCGGGTGCGACCTTGGCCCACGCCCCATCGACCAGCACATCAAAGCCTTCAACCTGCTTGGCGCCACCGATTCCGTCGAGTACGGCATGGTGCGCTGCGAGGCCGACCGCCTGACCGGTTGCCATGTGTTTTTCGACACTGTGAGTGTGGGCGCCACCATCAACGGCATGCTGGCCGCCGTGCGCGCCGAGGGGCAAACCGTGCTGGAAAACGTGGCCAAGGAGCCGCACATCGTGGACGTGGCAAACTTCTTAAACACCATGGGTGCCGACGTGCGCGGCGCGGGCACGGATGTCATCAAAATCCGCGGCGTTGCCAAAATGCACGGCGCCACCTATTCCATCATCCCGGACCAGATTGAGGCCGGCAGCTACATGGTGGCGGCGGCGGTAACGGCGGGCAACGTGCTTGTCAAAAACGTCATCCCGAAGCACCTGGAGCCCATCACCGCAAAGCTGGTGCGCGCGGGCGCAACGGTGGACGAATTTGACGAATCCGTGCGCGTTACCCGCACCGGGCCCATTTTGCCCACCAATATCAAAACCATGCCGCACCCCGGCTTTCCCACAGACATGCAGCCCCTGATGGGCGTGATGCTGTCCTGCGCCCAGGGCACCTCCATCATCACCGAGGGCATTTGGGAAAACCGCTTCCGCTATGTGGATGAACTCATCCGCATGGGCGCCAACATCCAGGTGGACGGCCGCGTCGCCGTCATCGAGGGCGTGCCGGAGCTGCAGGGGGCGCCGCTGCGCGCCTATGACCTGCGCGCGGGCGCCGCCATGGTGGTGGCGGGCCTTGCAGGGCGCGGCGTAAGTGAAGTGGACGAAATCGCCCATATCGAGCGCGGCTACGAGCGCATCATTGAAAAATTCGAAAGCCTCGGCGCACAGATCCGCCGCATAGGCGTGCCACAAAGCGCGCTGCGCCCGGCACTGTAATCAAACGCATTCCATGGAGGGCGTCTGCGCCCTCATAGCCAAGGAGCAACCATCCAGTGGAATCTACCAGGTTTGCCACGCTGTGCAGCGGCTCGTCGGGCAATGCCGCCCTCATCGGCCTGGGCGGCCGTTACCTTTTGGCGGACGCCGGCGCCAGCTGCCGCAACATCGTGGGTTCAGCCGCGCGCCTGGGCGTGCAAAAAGATGATATCTGCGGCGTGCTCATCACCCACGAGCATTCCGACCATATCAAGGGCCTGAACGTTTTTTTGAAGCACACGGGCGTGCCGGTGTTTGCCACATCGGCCACCCTCGATTATTTATGGCAGATGGACGTTTTGCCCGCCGGCTGCCGCATGGTGGCCACAGACGAAGGCGCCTTCGAGCATGAGGGCTTCGTCATCGAGAGCTTTGCCACCAGCCACGACGCCGCAGGCAGCTGCGGCTTTCGCGTGCAGGCGGGCGAAAGCGCCATGGCCGTGTGTACGGACCTTGGCATGATGAGCGAGCATGTGTTCCGCTATTTGCAGGGCGCGTCATTGGTGGCCCTCGAAGCCAACTACGACCCCGTGATGCTGAAAACCGGCCCCTACCCGGCCTACCTGAAAAAGCGCATTGCCGGAAAACAGGGCCATCTCTCCAACGACGAAAGCGCCGCCGCCGTGGTGGCGCTGATGGCGGGCGGCTGCCGCCACGTGGTGCTGGTGCACCTGAGTGAGGAAAACAACCGGCCCGACGCCGCCCTCACCGCTGTGGGCGCCGCCTTCGAGCAAAGCGGACGGGAACTGTCACCGGGCTGCAGCGTCACCGTGGCCAGACGGTATGAGCCCGGGGATTGGATTGCTTTTTGACGCGTGCCCAATGGTATCAATACACGACCGCCCTGCGATTTGCAGGGCGGTCGCAATTTGTAAAAACAGTTTGCCCGCGCACATCGTCTGTTGGCGCAACGCTCATCTACCTTCCGCACCGCCTCACATACAACAAAGGAACGTTGTATGCGATTCGGCTTGCGGCTGATGATAAGCTTGTGCGCCAACAGCCACTGCACGCCCATGCGCTCTTCGACAATCCTAACCGCCCTGCATATTGCAGGGCGGTCGTTTCATTTTCAGGTTCCAGCAAACTATCAACGGCACAGGCCAAACACGCGCACCCAGAGCCGTGCTGAAGATGCAAAGCATCTTTTGCGCGGCGATATCGCCCGGCCGGGCACCGGCCTACTCATACCTTAGCGCGTCGATCGGGTCCAGCTTCGCCGCCTTGTTGGCCGGGTAATAGCCGAAGAACACGCCGATGAACATGGAAAACAGTGTGGCCAGCAAAATGGTGCTGACGGAAGGCACCGCCGTCACGTTCATCAGGCCGGCGCCGATGCTGCCGAGCAAAATGCCCAGCCCGATGCCGATGACGCCGCCGACAAGGCAGATGATGACGGCCTCCACCACGAACTGCACGCGAATCTCGCCGTTTGTGGCGCCGATGGCCTTGCGCGTGCCAATTTCGCGGGTGCGCTCGGTGATGGACACCAGCATGATGTTCATCACGCCGATGCCGCCCACCAGCAGCGAAATGGCCGCGATGGCCGCGATGGCGATCTCGATGGTGTTCATCATGCTTTCCACGGTTTCCAACATGCTCTCCATGCTGAACATGCTTACGCCAAAATCTTCGTTACGCGAATAGTATTTGTCAAAAAAAGCGGTGGCGTCTTCTACAAACCCGGCGTTGTCCACGCCGGTGTTGGTCACGATGGTAAAGTTCGAATAGCCATCCGTGCGCGTCACCTTGTTCGCCGTGGATAAGGGGATATACACCGTGGTGGAAAGGTCCACGTCCGAAGCGGTCTGCCCGCCCATCATGTCGCTGGCACTGTACTCATACACGCCCACAATGGTGTACACGCCCACGTGGTTGTCCAGCTTGATGGTGATCTGCCGGCCAATCGGGTCCACGCCGCTGCCAAACATATTCGCCACCAGCTTGTCGCTTACCACGCACACCTTTTTTACGCCGTCCTGGTCGTGGCTGTTCAAAAAGCGTCCCTGGGCCACCGTCAGGCTGTTGGCTCCGGCATAATCATCGTTCACGCCCGTCAGGCTAAGGTTGGCGTAAATTTTGCCCGCCGTGGTTTGCCCGTTGCCCACGGAATCGCTGATGCTGATATACTTGATCTCGTCCGGAAAAGCGTCGCGCAAACCGTCCAGCATTTCGTCGGTGATCAAATTGCTCGAATCGATCTGCCCGCCGCTGCCGTATCCCATCGCCGCCAGCATGGCGCCGTTTCCGCCGCCGCGGCCGGCCTGTTTTTTGCTTTGCAGCGAAACGCTGATATTGTTGGCCCCAAGGCCGGACATGCTTTCGCTCACGGAGCCGGTCAGCGCGTCGCCCAGCGTCATAATGGCGATGACGGAGCCGATGCCGATGATGATACCCAGCATGGTAAGCAGCGCCCGCATCTTGTTGGCAAACAGGCTGGAAAACGCCTGGGAAATATTTTCGACAATCGTCATCCAACCGCCCCCCTTGCCTGGCCGGCGCGCTCGCCGATGATGAGGCCGTCCTTCAGGGTAATGATGCGCTGTGTCTCCTCGGCCAGTTCCTGGCTGTGGGTGATAAGGATGACCGTTTTGCCGTGGTTCCTGTTCAAGTCGTGAAAAATATCCATCACCAGGCGGCCCGTGTGGCTGTCCAGCGCGCCGGTGGGCTCGTCGGCCAAAATAATAGATGGGTCGTTGGCCATGGCGCGGGCAATGGCCACGCGCTGCTTTTGCCCGCCGGAAAGCTCGTTCGGCTGGTGGTGCATGCGGTCCGCCATGCCCACCACTTCCAGCAGCTCTTTGGCGCGCTGGCGGCGCTGGCCGCCGGGCACCCCTGCGTACAGCATGGGCAGTTCCACATTGCGCCGGGCGCTGGTGCGCCCGATGAGGTTAAAGGTTTGGAACACAAACCCGATTTCCCGGTTTCGGATATGGGACAACTCCTTGTCACTTTCCTCACGCACGTCAATGCCGTTCAAAAAATAGGTGCCGTCGCTGGGCTTGTCCAAAATTCCGAGGATGTTCATGATGGTGGACTTGCCGCTGCCGCTTTCGCCCACGATGGAGATAAATTCACCCGCGTCCACGTGTAAATCGATGCCGCAAAGCACCTGCAGCTCATTTTCCTTGCCTTCAAAATACCGTTTGGTAATGCCCTGCATCTCAATCAAATGCGCCATATCATCACCCCGGCCCGCCCATAACAAAGCCCATGTTCGCCAGGGGGTCTGTTACCACGTTTTTGCCTTCGGGGTCGGCCAGCAGCGTCATGCCCTCGTACAGGCCATCGCCGGAAATCTCGATATAATAATCCGTCTCCATGCCCGTTTCCACCGGGATGGGCGTGCCCTGGGGCGCGGCCGCCGTAACGGTGCCGTCGGCGTTCACCTGCATGCCACCAACCACTGTGCCGCTTGCGGCGCTTTGTGGCAGACTTCCGCCCTCTTTCCCTCCGTCGGATGCACTGTCGCCGCCAAGCGCCGGCATCTCGCCGCCCGGCCGGCTATCGCCGTTTGTGGGCTGGCCATTATCGCCTGCGGGCCGGCCGCTTTCACCCGCCTGTGCAGCGGGGTCGTACAGGTACACCACCTGCCCGCCCGCGGCGTCGGTGGTAACGGCGTCATATGGCACGGCGAACACATCCGCCTTCGACTCTGTGATCACGTTCACCTTACCACTCATGCCGATGGCCAAGTCGTCCACCGCCGACGTGATGGACACCACAACGGTAAAGTTGCCGCTGGTGTCGGTGGCCTTGGGCGAAATACTTTTCACGGCACCGGTCCATTCCTTGCCGTCAATGGCATCGGTGGTGACATCCGCGGGCATACCAACAGACAGGTTCACCGCGTCGTATTCCGGGATGCTGGACGAAATTTCCATGCTGCGGGTGTTTTCAATGGTGAACAGCGCGCTGCCCGTGGTGGAGCCGGACGTGACCGCCGCGGCGGCCGCAGAGCCCGCGCTTTGGCCAAGCTCCGCGCCGATGGACGTGACCGTGCCGGAAATGGGCGCGTAGATGATGCAGTCCTTCTGGTCGTCCAGCAGGGCGTCCAGCTGGGTCTTCAGGGCAGAGGTCGAATCCTTCACTGTCAGGGTATTGATGTTGTCCTGCGCGCTTTGGATGGTCAGGTTGTCTTGGCGGATGGTGCTGTCGTATTTTTCAACGGCCGCTTGCAGCGCCTGGTCCGCCTGGTTGCAGGCCGGCCACGCGGCGTCCACTTCCACCTGCTTCGCGTCGCGTTTGTTTTTCACCTCCACCACGGCCGCCTGGGCCTTGGCTTTGTCCTCGTCCGTCGCGTCAGGGTCCGCGTCGATCCTGTCCCGTTCTGCCCGCGCGTCCGCCAGGGCCTGCTCCAAAGCCTGCAGCTTATTGTACAGCGGGTCGTAGATGTCGTGTGCCCGCGCTTGCTCGTCCCGCGCCTCGTCCACGTCCTTTTGCGCGTTCACCGTGTCGATGTTCAACTGGTCCTGTGCGTCCTGCAGCTTGCGCTGGGCTTGCTGCAGGGAAAGGGCAGACTCCGCCTGCGCCTCGTTGATGCTTTTCTGCTTATCGGCAATTTCCTTGTCAAGGTCGGTGGCGTCCAGCGTGGCAAGCACCGCGCCCTTCTCTACCCAGTCGCCTTCCTTCACGTTGATGGTGGCAACCTTGTACGACAGCGCGCTTGTTACGTCGCGGCTTTCACTGCTTTGCAGCGTGCCGGTGCCGCTCACAATCTGCTCCAGGTCCATCCGCTCCAGCGTCAAGGTTTGCGGCGCCGCGGAAAGGTTCGCCACGGCGTTCACCATGCGGCTGATGCAAGACACCAAAAAAATGGCCGCTGCCAGAACCAGCGCCAAAATGATTACCAAAACCTTGTGCTTTTTTGCCCATTTGCCCAGTTTGCGAAAAAATCCTCCCTTGGGCTTCCCTTCTGTCTCCGGCATCGGCCGTTCCCCTCCTGTTTCGCTCAATGGCGCCGATGCATATTCCGGCGCTTATTATGGATTGTCAAGAACAAGCACATTTTGTTCCATGGCCACCGTAACCCCGAACATAAACCGTACGGCAACTGCCGTTTTCCACATTCCAGTTTAGCGGTTATTTGTGAAATTTATATGATGGCTGCCTATCCAACAGGCGATATCGTTTTCAAGTATAGCACATTTTTTTCCACAGAAAATACAGTCTTATTATTGTATTAATCATCTAATACAATAATACACGCGGAACCCGCGCCTGTCAACCCATCGGCACAAAAAACAGCCGATTGGGTTTTTTTGCCCGCCCGGCTGTTTTCACAAAGAGCACCTTTACTTTTTTTTAATTTTGGTAACAACCCAAATAAGCGCCACAGCGCCAAGCACGCTGACAAAAATGCTCCACAGGTTAAAGCCCGTTACACCAGTGCCGCCAAGCAGGCCCACCAGCAGGCCGCCCAAAAAGCCGCCGATGATGCCCAGCACGATATTCGTAAGGCAGCCGTTGCGCTCCAGGCCCATCAACTTACTGGCAATCCAGCCCGAAAGTGCGCCCAGCAACACCCATAAGAGAATGCTCATAATTACTGTCCCTTCTTTTCCCATTTCTTTCCAGCGCAAACCATCGCCCGCGCTCAGCCCCTTTTGCGGGCCCCGGGGCTTGTTCCCCGCTAAACAAAACGACGCGGCGCGCCTGTTTTCTTCAAAACTCCGGCGATTATGCCCCTGCGCTTCATCCTAGCACAAACGCGCGCCGGTGTCCATTTTTTCCTGACACTCTTCGATGGTTTCCGCCGCGGCCATGGCCTATGATAAAAGCACCAGCCCAGGGCATTTGCGCCGGCGGCGCGCCGTGGGCACAGAAGCGCAAGCGTATTTATGCACTAAGCCGCATAAACACGCAGGAAAGGAGACCGCACCATGGGAATGATGAGACGGGTGGCCCGCCGCACCGCCAGGCGCACCACGCGCCGGAACGTGCTGGGCCTTGGCCTGCTTACGGCGGCCGGCGCGGGCATTTACGCCGCGGGCAAGCGCCGCAGCAACAATAACAGCGCCAATGCCTATTACCAACAGCCCCCTGTGCAGGAGCCACCGCAGGCCGCCCCACCCGCACCAGGGGCGCAGGACGGCACAGGTATGCCCCAATCCTGAAAAACCACACCCCACCATAAAAACGCCCCCTGCCCGGTGCAACGCACCGAAACAGGAGGTGTTTTTTGTCCTTTCGCGGCAACCCCATTCCGGCCACTCCTTTTGCCGCGCGGCGAGGCATGTGCGTATGCTACGGCTGCAAAGGCAATGCCAGCGTGAACACCGCGCCGCCGCCGCTGCTTTCCAGCGTGATGTCCCCGCCGTGAAACTGCGCGCCGTGTTTTGCGATGGATAGCCCGAGACCCGTGCCGCCGCTTTGCTTCGAATGGCTTTTGTCCACGCGGTAAAATCGCTCAAAAATGCGCGCCGCGTGCTCTTTGCCAATGCCCGGGCCCGTGTCCGCCACGCGCACCTTTGCAAAGCCGCCTTCCGCCCCCACGTGCACATCCACGCTGCCGCCCTCTTTGTTGTAGCGGATGGCATTGTCCACCAGATTGTACACCACTTCATATAAAATTCCCGGCACGGCGCACACCTGCACACCGTCGCCGTCCACAGAAAGGGCCACATTTTTTGCCGCCGCCGCGTTTTGCAGGTTTTGGGCCACATCGTTCGCCATGTACAGCAGGTCCAGCGTTTCCCACTCCACGCCGCCGCTTTTTTCGTCCAGCCGCGAAAGCTTGATGATGTCGTCCACCAGGGCGATCATCCGGGTGGTTTCGCCGTGGATGCGCGTGGCAAAATCCGGAATGTCCTCCTTAGCCGCTACGCCGCTTTTGATCATCTCCGCATAGCCCAAGATGGAAGTAAGCGGCGTTTTCAGCTCGTGGCTCACATTGGCCGAAAACTCCCGCCGGCTAATCTCGGCGGCCTCCTTCGCCGTGTCATCCACAAACAGCAGCACCACGCCGCGCACGCCGCCGTCCACCACGGCGGGCGACGCGCTTACCCGGTAGCGCTGCTCGCCAAAGGGCAGCACTTCCTCCGTGGCGCCGCCGCCGGCGGCTTTTTTCACCGCTTCATTCAATGCAAGCTCCCGCGTGAGGGTAAGGATGTGGCGGCCCACCGCTTCTTCCCCGTCCACGCCCAAAATCTGCCGCGCACTGGCGTTTATTTCCAGCACGTTGCCGTCCTTGTCCAGCACCACCAGGCCTTCCGTCAGGCTGCCCGTGATATCGGCAAATTCCTTCTGCCGCCGGCGCATCTCGGCCATCTGCGCGTCAATCTTTTCGTTCTGCGCCGCAATGCGCCGCAGCAGGGGCGATATCTCGGGGTAGGTTTGCACCGCCAGCGGATCGTTCAAATCCATCTCGTTCAGCGGTTTCAGCATCCGCCGGGTGATGCGCCCGGCCGCCACGGCGGCAAGCAACGCAACCGCCAGCACCGCCAGCAGCAGCAGCGGCAGCAGCCGCGAGGCACTGGCCAGCACTGTGTCCACCCGCATGGCCACGCGCAGCACGTTGCCGTCCCGCAGCCGCATGGCGTAATACAGGTATTTGTCTCCCAGGGTGCCGCTGGCGCGTGTGGCTTCGCCCGTGCCGTTTGCCAGCGCCTGTTTCACTTCCTCCCGCCCGGCGTGGTTGTCCATTTGGGAGGGCGTTTGCATGTCGTCGAACAGCACGGTGCCGTCCGGGGCAATCAGCGTGATGCGCCCTTCGTAGCCGCGGATTTTATTCAAGTAAGCCGTGCCGCCGTCAGGTTCCAGCTCCATGGCCGTGGCCACGTAATAGCCCTTTTGGCGCAGGGCGTTCCACGCGTCGCGCATTTCGCCGTAATAGTCGATGCCAAAGGCGCACAGGGCGAACAGCACCATACTGCACAGCGAAACAATGGTAATGGCCCTGAAAATCGTCTTTTTCATCCCGCACCGCCCATCCGGTAGCCCACGCCGCGCACCGTTTCAATCATCCGGCCCGCATCTTCCCCCAGCTTTGCCCGCAGGCTGTGGATGTGCGCGTCCACCGTGCGTGTTTCGCCGGTGTAGCTGTAGCCCCACACCGTGTCCATAATGCTGTCCCGCTCGAACACATAGCCCGGCTTTTCCATCAGCATGTGCAGCAGGTCAAATTCTTTCATCGTCAGCCCTACGGGGCTGCCGTCCACCAGCACATTGCGCTTGTGGGTTTCCAGTGCAATCGGCCCGCACTGCAGCACGTCTTCGGCCTCGGTTTCGCTGTGGCCCGTGCGCCGTAAAAGCGCCCGCACCCGCGCCACCAGCTCCATCACGCCAAAGGGCTTCGTCATGTAATCGTCCACCCCGGCGTCAAGGCCGGTCACTTTGTCGTATTCGCTGGTGCGCGCCGTCAGCATCATCACCG
This sequence comes from Oscillospiraceae bacterium, assembly GCA_031551695.1. Taxonomy (GTDB): domain Bacteria; phylum Bacillota; class Clostridia; order Oscillospirales; family Ruminococcaceae; genus JAAYCI01. The sequence continues at coordinate 4,275 of JAVBNG010000038.1, read as the reverse complement.
GCAAAGCCGCCGTTTGCCGCCCTGCGCGGATGCGCCGCAAAATGGCAAAGCCGTCTTCCCCCGGCAGCATGATGTCTAAAATCACCAGGGCGGGCGGCTCGCTTTCCAGCGCGGCGTTAAAGGCCCCGGCGTCCTCAAACCCGCGGGCGGCAAACCCGCCGTGCTGCAAGGCGTACAGCACCAGCTCGCGGATGTTCCGGTCATCCTCCACCACGTACACCAGTGTTTTTTCCTTATCCAATCCCACCGCCCTCTTCCCCGGGGCCGCCGTCTTTTTTCGGGTGCTCGCCGGTCACGGCAAAAATCACCCACTCGGCCAGGTTCACCGCGTGGTCGCCGATGCGCTCGAGATATTTCGAGACCATGATGAGATCGATCACGCTCTCGGCGCTTTTCGGCGTCGTCGCCAGCACCAGCGTCAAATCGCGCTTCATCTCGTCAAACAAATCGTCCACGATGTCGTCTTCGCCTATTACCTGCCACGCCTTTTCCACACTTTGCGCCACATAGGCGTCCACCGCATCCGTCACCATCTTGATGGCCGCAATGGCCATCACTTTCACCACGCTGCGGGTGTCGCCCTCCTTCACATTGCCAAGGGCGGCAATTTCGGCGATGTCGGCGGCCTGGTCGCCGATGCGCTCCATGTCCGTCACCATTTTCAGGGCGGAGGAGATCTGGCGCAAATCCCGCGCCACCGGCTGCTGGCGAAGCAGCAGCTTCAGGCACAGGGTCTCCACTTCGCTTTCCATGCGGTTGATGTCTTCTTCCACGGCGATGGCGCGCTTCGCGTTTTCTTCGTCACCCTCCAACAGCGCCTTCATGGCGCTGGCGATGGCGCTTTCGCACAAGGCGCCCATCTCCGTCATCATATTGCCAAGGGCGGCCATGTCCTGTTCAAACCTGTCCCGCATCAGCCAAACCTCCCTGTGATGTAATCTTCCGTGCGCTTGTCCCTCGGCACAGAGAAAATAGCTTCTGTCTCGCCATATTCCACCACCTCGCCTAAAAGGAAGAACGCCGTTTTGTCCGAGATGCGCGTGGCCTGCTGCATGTTGTGCGTCACAATGATTATAGTATAGTCCTTCTTCAATTCAGCGGCAAGGTCTTCAATCTTCAGGGTGGAAATGGGGTCCAGCGCCGAGGTGGGCTCGTCCATCAGCAGCACCTCCGGCTCCACAGCCAACGCGCGGGCAATGCACAGGCGCTGCTGCTGCCCGCCGGAAAGGCCAAGGGCGCTTTTTTTCAGGCGGTCCTTCGTCTCGTCCCAAATGGCGGCGTTTCGCAGCGCCGTCTCCACAATTTCGTCCAGGGCTGCCCGGCGGCGTTCGCCGTGGGTGCGCGGGCCGTAGGCCACGTTGTCGTAAATGCTCATGGGAAAAGGGTTCGGCTTTTGGAACACCATGCCCACCCGCTTGCGCAGGTCGTTCACGTCCATTTTGCCGTAAATGTCTTCACCGTCAAGCAGCACGGTGCCTTGCACGCGGCAGCCCTCCACCAGGTCATTCATGCGGTTCAGGGTTTTCAGCAGCGTGCTTTTGCCGCAGCCGGAGGGCCCGATGAGCGCCGTCACTTCCTTTTCATTGATGCTTAAATTGATGTCCCGCAGGGCCTGGAAATCGCTGTAAAACAAATTCACGTGTTCAATGTCGTATTTTGCCATTCCTATCCCCCACTTTTCTTCGCGATGCGCCGCGCGATGAACGCCGAAAGCGCGTTGATGCCCACCACCAGCACCAGCAGCACCACGGCGGTGGCGTAGGCCTGGTCGATGTGCAGGCCCTCGTTGGACAGGGCGTACATGTGTACAGCCAAAGTGCGGCCGCTGCCCATCAGGTTTTCCGGCACCTTCGCCACGGCGCCCGCCGTGTAGATGAGGGCCGCCGTCTCGCTCACCACGCGCCCCACAGCCAGCACCACCCCCGCCATGATGCCGGGGATGGCCGCCGGCAGCACGATGCGGAAAATGGTGCGCAGCTTGCCCGCCCCAAGGCCAAAGCTGCCTTCGCGGTACATATCCGGCACAGCTTTCAGCGCTTCTTCCGTGGTGCGCAAAATCAGGGGCAAAATCATGATGGCCAGGGTGAAGGCGCCGGCCAAAAGGCTTAAGCCCCAGTGCAGCGCCGAGACAAAGAACAACGCGCCGAACAGGCCATACACGATGCTGGGCACGCCGGAGAGCGTTTCGGCGGCGGCGCGCACCACACCGACGAATTTGTTGCCCTTTGTGGCGTATTCCACCAGGTAAATAGCTGCAAAAATGCCTAAGGGAGCCGCCACGGCCAGCGCCGCCAGCGCTGTGATGACCGTGTTGATGAGGGCCGGCACAACGGATAAATTGTCCGACGTGTAGGTGAGGGCGAACATGGAGGGCTTTAAGTACGGCACGCCTTTTACTACAATGTACCCCACCAAAAGCAGGAACGCCGCCGCCGTGATGAACGCCCCAAGGCGCACACCCAGCCACAAAAGGAATGAAAACGGCGTTTTTACCAGCCGGTTCCACACGGCTTTCGGGCCGTGTGGGCCTGTTTTGCGCGGCGGCTGCGCCGCGGCAGTTGCCGCGCTTTGCGCGGCGAGGGTGCTTTGTACAGCTGTCGTTTGTGCGCCGGTCTCGCCTTGGACCGCGGCCGCTTTCAACGCGGCAGACGGTTTTGGGGCAATGGTCCAGTTCGGTTGTTTTCGTTCATTCATTGCCGGTGCGCCCCCCTTTTCAGCAGGGAGACCAGCAAATTCGTGAGCAAGATGAACACGAACAGCACCACCCCTGTGGCAATCAGGGCCTCGCGGTGCAAATCCGCCGCGTAGCCCATCTCGATGACGATATTGGCCGTCAGCGTGCGCACGCCCTTTAAGAGGCCCGCGGGCATGCGCGGCTGGTTGCCCGCCACCATGATGACGGCCATGGTTTCGCCAATGGCCCGGCCGATGCCGAGGGCCACCCCGGCCATAATGCCGCTTTGGGCCGCGGGCAGGCACACGAAAAAGGCCGCGCGCTCCGGCGTTGCGCCAAGGGCCAGGGCCCCTTCGTAGTTCGCGTCCGGCACGGCGCGGATGGCGCTTTCGCTCACGGTGATGATGGTGGGCAAAATCATCACGCCCAGCAAAATGCACGCCGTAAGCATGGAAAGGCCGTTGGTGCCGGTGGCCTTGCCGATGAGCGGCGCCAAAAACACCAGGCCGAAAAAGCCGTACACCACCGACGGGATGCCCGCCAGCAGCTCGATCATCGGCTTTAACCAGCGGTACAGCCGCTTTGGGCAAAACCGCGCCATGTACACCGCCGTCAAAAGCCCGATGGGCACGCCCACCACCAGCGCCCCGGCCGTTACGTAAATGCTGCCCATGATCATGGGCAAAATGCCGTACAGGTCGTTGGACGGCTTCCACTTTTGGCCCAGCAAAAAGTCGAACAGGCCAATTTCCTCCATGGCGGGCACGCCGTTTACAAACAGGAACAGGCAAATGAGCGCAATGGCGGCGATGCTGGCGCAGGCCGCAAAGGCGAACACCCATTTCATGGCGGTTTCTCTGAGTTTCTGCATATCAAACGATTCCTCACTGGTGTGATGTGCGGCGTGCAAGGCGGTGTGCAGGGATACGCGACGGGCAGCTACCTTCCGCGCATCCCGCCCGCATCCCGGCTACTGTTTTTAGGCAATCTCGCTCCACGCCGTCACTTCGCCGGTGAAAATCTGGCGGACCTGCTCGGCGGCGAGGGCGGTGTTTGGGTTCGCGTTGTTCACCACGATGGCAATGCCGTCGATGCCGATGACCCGGGGCGTCAGGCCGCCTTGCAGCTCGGAATCCTTCAGTTCACGGCTGGCCATGCCGATGTCGCAGATGCCGTCGATGGCGCTGGACATGCCGGTGGACGAGTCGCTCATCTGAATTTCGATCTCGGCCTTCGGGTTCACCACTTTGTAGGCCTCGGCCAGTTTTTCCATCACCGGGGTGACGCTGGAGGAACCGGCCACCACCACCTTGCCCTCGGGCTTCGCGCCGTCGTAGGCGGCGGCCGCGTCGTCGGCGGCAATACAACCGTTCGCTTCCACCACTTTCTGGCCCTCGGCACTCATGATGTAATCGAGGAAATCCTGCGCCACGTCGCTCAGGCCGTCCTTATAAGCCACATTGAAGTTGCGGGCCACTTTGTAGGTGCCGTCCTTGATGTCCTGCACGGTGGCGGCGGCGCCGTCCACTTCCACGGCGGTAACGGTGTCGTTCAGGCTGCCGAGCGAGATGTAGCCGATGGCGGTCACGTCACCCGCCACG
>JAVBNG010000034.1:0-24973 GCA_031551695.1 Oscillospiraceae bacterium | reverse complement strand
GCGCCGCGGGGTTGGGTGTGTCCTTGTTGGCGGCCCACCCCCCCCCACACGGCCGCGAATACCCTGCGCACACTGCTGCGCTTTGGCGAAACGCACAAGGCCAAAACCGGCGAGCGGCTGGCCTATCCGTCGGACGAGTTTTTCCTCTTGGCGGGCGAGGCCATTCCGGACGCGGATTTTTACGAGGGCTTTGCCCAGTTGGAAAACGGCGTGGGCATGTGGCGGGTGTTCGAGGATGAATTCCTTGATGAACTGGCCGCCGCACCGCCGCCCAAAGGGCCGGTGGAGGCCGACGTTGCCACCGGCGAAGCCGCCGCGCCACTGTTGCAAAAGCTGGCCGAAGCGCTGGGGCAAAAGCACCCGGATGCCAAACTAAACGTGCACGTGGTAAAAAATGAATTTTTTGGCGGCGGCGTTACCGTGGCCGGCCTGCTCACCGGGCGGGACGTTACGGCGCAGTTGGCCGGGAAGCTGAAAACCCAAACCCTGCTGCTGCCGCAGAACATTCTGCGGGCCGACGGCGACGTGACATTGGACGGCATGACGCCGGAAAAAATCGGCAGGGCGCTGCACGCAAACGTCAGCACCATCGCCGATGGCGGCGAACTGGCCCGGGCTGTGCTGGGGTAGGGGAGCAGGACACGAACCGCCCGAAGTTTTGAAACGCGGCGGGAATGCCCATGAGGATATCGCCAGCCTAACCACCACCCAACCAAACGCAAACCGACAAAGAAAGGCGAGGAAGAAGCCATGGCAAAACCAATCGTGGCCATCGTGGGGCGGCCGAACGTGGGCAAATCCACACTGTTCAACAAACTGGCGGGCCAGCGGCTTGCCATTGTGGAGGATACCCCCGGTGTCACCCGGGACCGCCTGTACGCGGAAAGCGAGTGGCTGGGCCGCAGCTTTCTGATGATCGATACCGGCGGCATTGAGCCGGACACGGACGAAGATATCCTGCTGCGCATCCGCGAGCAGGCGGACATCGCTATCGACACGGCGGACGTCATCCTGCTCGTCACCGACCTGCACAGCGGCGTCACCGCCAGCGACACGGAGATCGCCCGTATTTTGCTGCGCAGCGGCAAGCCGGTGGTGCTGGTGGTGAACAAGGCGGACGCCGTGGGCGAGCCGCCGCTGGATTTCTACGATTTTTATTCCCTTGGCCTGGGCGAGCCGTTCGCGGTGTCCTCTGTGCACGGCCACGGCACGGGCGACCTGCTGGACGCCGTCGTCGCCCACTTCCCGCCGGAAACGGAGGAAGAGGAGGAGGACGACCGCATTCCCGTGGCCATTATCGGCCGGCCGAATGTGGGCAAGTCCAGCCTGGTGAACTACATCCTTGGCGAGGAGCGGATGATTGTGGCCGATGAAGCGGGCACCACCCGCGACGCCGTGGACGTGGACGTGGACACGAAGCAGGGCAAATTCACCCTTATCGACACGGCGGGCCTGCGCCGCCGCAGCCGCGTAGTAGACGGCGTGGAGCGCTACAGCGTGCTGCGCAGCCTTGCCGCCGTGGAGCGGGCGCGGGTGTGTGTCATCCTCATCGACGCGACGCAGGGGTTCTCCGAGCAGGACTCAAAAATTGCCGGCTTTGCCCACGAACAGGGCAAGGCGTCCATCATCGCGGTGAACAAATGGGACGCGGTGGAAAAGGACGACAAGACCATGCGCGAGGAAGAAAAAAAGCTGGCAAACGATTTTTCTTTTATGTCTTACGCGCCGTTTTTGTTCATTTCGGCCAAAACGGGGAAACGGGTGGATAAGCTCTTGGAAATGGTGAACTACGTGGACGCCCAAAACGCCGTGCGCGTTACCACCGGTGTGCTGAACAGCCTGCTGGCGGACGCCACCGCCCGGGTGCAGCCGCCCAGCGACAAGGGCAAGCGCCTGAAAATATACTATATGACGCAGGTCAGCACCCGGCCGCCCACCTTTGCCTGCTTTGTGAACGAAAAAAAGCTGTTCCACTTTTCCTACCAGCGGTATCTGGAAAACCAGATCCGCGAGGCCTTCGGCCTGAAGGGCACGCCCATCCGCATGCTCACGCGGGAGCGGCAGCAGAAAAAGTAGAGCGGTACAAAAAAACAAGCGCGGAAGGTAGATGGCCGTTGCGTGTCCGCTCACTTCGCGCTCTAAACAAAACACGGCAGGGTTTACATGCCCCGCCGTGTTTTATTCTTCCGCTTCTTTCCGCGCCCTGGCCGTCCCAGTTTTTTCAGCGGCGGAATGGCAAGCACCAGCAATTTGTAAAGCAAATAGCCCAAAACGCCGCCCAGAACGTTCAAAATCACGTCGTCCACGTCGGTGTCGCGCCCCACGAACAGCTGGGCTGTCTCAATGAAAAACGTGAGGAACAGGCAGGCAAAAAACGTTTTCCACAGCCTTTGCCAGCGCTGCCACAGCAGCGGCAGGCAAAAGCCGATGGGCACAAACATGCACACATTGCCCACAATGTTTACAAGAATCTGATAGGGGGAGCCGCGGCCCAAAAACCTCTGGATGGTCTCGAAGGGGCGCAGCGTGATACCCGCGCCGGTGGAAAGGCGCTCTCGGGCGGCATTGATTCCAATGCCTGCGGCAGAATACCCCGGCCCCGGCTGGAACACCAGCGCAAACAGCCCCGCCACAAACAAAATAAACAGTGCCATCACAATTTCCCGCGCCGCATTGCGCGGGCCTTTGCGCAGCCGCATATAAAAAATGCGCAAAACGATATAAAACGGCAGGCAGATGAGCGAGGCCAGCCCCAACCGCGTAATGTAAGGGTCTACAAGCAAAAATCTCAAAATAGCAACGTATCCTTACTCTTTTTTTGGCACCGCTACAGTTTTCCCGGCAACACCGCGGAAAGCTGCAACCGCCGGCCGTTACTCCCCGCCAGGCCCCGATGTCGGGTCCTTCAGCCGCAAAAACCTGCGCAGCCGCGGGTGTTTGTCCGGCGAAAGCCACAGGTTCAGCGTCACCCACAACTTTTCCCGGCCCTTCAAATTGCCGTAAAACGCCTGTTCCAGCGTCATTTGGTAGCGCCGCTCCGTGTAAAAATCGCGCACGCCGTGCATTTCGTGCATCATTTGCTGAAAGCGCAAAATATCGCGGCCGTGCCACAGCGCCACCACTTCCTTCATCATGGCGCTTTGGTTCGCGTATAAGGTGGCAAGGGCCTGGCGGCTGGCGGCGCACGCCGTTAAAAAACCCGCCGCCTGTGCGGCCAGGGGAATCATATAATCCCACACCGGGTATAGCCCGGCAAACAACGCAGTGCCCAGCGGGGCGTTTGAAAAGGGGGCAAGGGCGGCGGTTTTGGCGCAGAACATGCCGCCCCGCGCAACCAGCCCCGCGTTTTCCGTGGACAGCGGCACGCGCATGCCCGCCTTGTCCAGCGTTTCCCAAATGGCGGGCAGGGCCTCTTCCCAGTTTGCCCCCAGGGTGAAATTCTCCTGGTGGCGCGGCGCCGGCGGCACCAGAACGCCGATGTCCTCGCGGGCGGCCAGCAGCGCCGGCGCGCCGGGGGCCGTCAAATGCTCCAGCGCAAGGCCAAGGGTGGTCGCGTCGTGGAATTCGTCCAACAGCAGTGGCAAATCGTTGGTCAAATAGCACAGGTATGGATATTTTTTGATATCTGCCCACAGGCTGCCCAGCACATGCAGCATGCCGTGCTCATGGGATACGGCGCACCGCGCATGGGCGGGCAGCATGGGGCGGCACTGCTCGGCCAGCGCCTCGCTGGCAAACAGGCAAATCAGCATATCGCTTTTTTGCGCGCTTACCGCGCGGCACAGCGTGGCGGCGTAGAAATCGCTTGCGAACCACACGGCGGTGGCTACGCCGGAAGGCGTCTCGGCGGGCTTTGTAACGTCGAAATAAAGGGTCAGCGCGTCAAAAACGGTGGAGATATCCGCCGTACGCAGCAGGTTTTGTAAAATCAGGCGGACAGGATAGTTCGTTTTGGTGCGGATGAAATCGTACAGGTCCTGCGGGGCCTGCCCCTGCGGGATGGTGCTGTAGGAATGCCGCTCCATCAAAAAGCTTTTGCGCTTTACCAGCGGGCAGCGCGTTGCCTGCAAAAGCCGCGCGGGGAAGCCCATCAGCGGGTAGTCGTTCACATCTTCCAGGGCCTCGGTGTCCACATACACGCCCCAGGAAAAACCGAGGGCCGCAAAGGTCTTGGTGAACACCACCTCGTGCTTGCCCACGGCGTCCCAGTAGTTGTCGATGGCGGGAAGGTTTTGCCAATACTGCAAAAACCGCTCGTCCAAAAACAGGTTCCTGCGCACGGCGAAAAAATAGCTTTGCACATGGGGGCCGAAGGAAAAGTCGTTGTCCCAGGTGGCCTTGCGCGCGCCCTTGTGGCGCGTCAGGCCCCAAAAGTCCATGTCCTGCGCCTCCATGTGGCGAAACAGCTCTTCCAGCGGGTACAGCGGCCCGAAAACCGTCTGATTATAAAATAAAATCTCGTCGTAGCCTTCGGCCTTTGCCAAGGGCAGGCAGTGAAAAAAACCGTCCCGGTAGCCGGAGATGTCAAACCCGACGTTCTCACGGTATAAAATCTCGTCGCAACAGCCCTGCACGGCCGCTTCACTTTCAGCGGTAAGACCGCCGTTCACAACAACCACCTGCTTGTCGCAGGCGGGGCGCATGCCGCGCAGCAGGTGCAAAATATATTCGTCCACAACGCCCTCGGCGTCGTAAAACGCGAAGATGGCAAGCCGTTTGCAGCCGTTCAACAAAAGCATGGCTTCCCCCACTTTGTTTATTTTACGCACGGCGGCCCCGTGCTTCGCCGTGATGAGAGTTGCCGCCCGGTTAAGGTTCCGCCGGCGTTTCTGCCACGGCGGGGGGCTCTGCGGCGGCAGGCTCCGGCAGGGGCTTTTGCGAATAATACTCGCTGCCCTCCAGGTACGGGTTTTTGGGGTTGTATGCTGTGTGCGTCACCAGATAATCCACCCACGCGCCATAGCCGGAGGGGCTCAGGTGGTAGCCGTCGCCGCCGGCAAAGTCTTCCCGCAGGTAGCCGTCGTCCCCGGCGAGGGCCTCGGTCAGATCCACAAAATACACGCCCTGCTCCCAGGCCATTTTGGCAAGGGCGTTGTTCAAGCTATGGATGCGGTCCATGTTGAACCCGGGGTTGTTGTCCGGCCGAACCGGCGTGATGGACTGCACATAAAAATTTACACCAGGAAGCAGTTTTCCCCGCATAGCGTCCAACATTTCCACATAATAGGTGATGATGTCGCCGTCGCTCAGGTTCACCATGGAGTTGGCGCCCAATTGGATATACACATTGTCCGGCTGGCTTGCCACAAGGGCTTCCATCGGCACCTCCTGCGTGCCGTCGTAGCGGCGCTGGATGCTGCCGTTGTAAATTTGCAGCATGCCAATGCCCTTGTACGCGCAGTAATGGGCATTTTTAATGCCCTGTTCATAGATTTCGAACCCCTGGGTAAGCGAATCGCCCACGAAGGTTACAGTGTCGAAATAGGACATATCCACCCGGCCGTTTTCCGGCAGGGCAATCATGCGGTAGTCGGGCGAAGTCATGGTCATGTCCTCGGCGGTTTGCTCCACAGGGCCGAGGAAATTCCATGTGCTGTCGTCGATGGCGGCGGCCTCTGCTTCCGTGGCGGCGGCTACGGAGGAAGACGCGCTGGAGGAGGGTGGGGGAATGTTTTCCACGGGCGCCTGGCTATGCTGGATGAGGGATGTGATGCCCCAAGACACGCCAAAAATAGCGCCAACCATCACCAAAAACACCAAAAGACGCCGCGTGGAACGCTTCATGCCGCGCCGTTTGCGGGTGCCCTGCTCCGGCGGGCGGTTTGTATCGTAATTGGCCAAAATCGCTTACTCTCCCTGAACAATTTGCTGATGTATCCTATCTGTTCTAGTATACCCCATCGCCCCAAACATGGCAACAAAACGTTTTGCGACGAGGCTTTTGTGCCAAAGCCCGGGCAGGGCGCTTGACACGAAAGAAGCGATGCTTTAGGATAAAAATGGAACGAGTTGCAAGCCGGTGAAATTTGTGGGAAATTTAACGCGACGGGGGCGGAAGTAATGTCCTTGGCGGAGAGGAACCTGTATGCGGCGCTTTATACGCGCCCGGCCGTGCGGCTGGGCGGGTACATGGCGCGCTATTCTTTGCCGGGGGAGCTGGTGGCTTACCTGAACTACGGCGGCGCCACGGCCAGCGCCAAGGACGCGCTGGCCGAAGGCATGCTGGCCCTTGCGGTGGAGCGCGGCGACTTGATGCCCGGCCAGCCGGTGGTAGAGGCCGCCGGCGGCACCTTTGCCGCGGCGCTGGCCGTGGCGGCCCGGCGCAGCGGGCACCCGGTGCGGCTGGTGGTGCAGGGCAATGTGGAGCCGGGGCGTGTAAACCAGCTGGAAGCCCTTGGCGCGGCCGTTACCACAACGAACTACATCTATGGCCGTGCGGGCGCAATGCAAAAAGCGGGGGAGATTGCCGAAACGGAAGGCGCTTATTTCGTCAACTACTTTTGCAACGACGACAACCCGGAGTTCCACCGCCGCGTTACCGGCCCGGCGGTTTTCCGCGCTATGGACGAAGAGGTGGACGTGCTGGTGGCCGGTGTTGGCACCGGCGGCACCATCACCGGCGTGGCGGAGTATTTAGACGCCTGGGCGGGCAAGGTGCACACGGTGGCCGTGCAGCCGCAGGAATGCCAGTGCCTCACCGGCGGTTTTGTGGGCCGCCATGGCATTCCGGGCATCGGTGCAGGCTTTGTGCCGGAGGTGTACAACCCCTATATCGTAGACGAAGTGCTCAGCGTGGCCACGCAAAGCGCCCGGGATGCCGCCGCCGAGCTGCTGGAAACGGACGCCATTCCGGCCACGCCCTCTTGCGGGGCCGTGCTGTGCGCCGCGAAGGAGATTCTTTCCCGCGGCCCAGCCCGCGTGGTGTGCCTGTTTAACGGTATGCAGGTGTATGACTAGTTCGGCTCACCGAAAAAAATACGCGCCAATCGCTCAGATGGGTAGACACGTGCCTTCTAAGTAGAACGCTGGCCGAACACCAAATTGAATAGTTCCAACCAATATGCGCTCGTAGCTCACTTGGATAGAGCAACGGTCTTCTAAACCGTAGGTAGCGAGTTCGAACCTCGCCGAGCGTACCAACGTCGAAAATCTGCGTTTTCGGCGTTTTTCTTTGCCCGTGCGATGACATTGCGCCTAAACAAGAGCGAAGGACAACTTTGACAGCCTTTTACACACAGATGGCAGTGGGGCGCCCCGTATCACGCCATGCGTTTGTATACCCGCCTGGAGACGAGATAGGCCACGACGGTGATGCCCACGCACCAGGCCAGCGCAATCCATATCTCGTTGCCCACGGGCTCTGCGTACAGCAGCGCGCGGATGGTATCGACGATGGAGGTGACGGGCTGGTTTTCCGCAAAGGCGCGCACGGCGGCGGGCATGGAGCTGGTGGGCACAAACGCCGAGCTGACAAAGGGCAAGAAGATCAGCGGGTAGGAAAAGGCGCTTGCGCCGTCCACCGATTTGGCGGTGAGGCCGGGGATGACGGCCACCCAGGTAAGCGCCAGCGTGAACAACAGCAAAATGCCTGCCACGGCCAGCCACTGCAAAATGCCAGCCGAAGCCCGGAAGCCCATCAGCAGGGCCACCAGGAAAATGACCACCACGGTGATGGCGTTCGAAACCAGCGAAGTGAGAACATGCCCCCACAGCACAGAGGAGCGTGAGACGGGCATGGAGTGGAACCGCTGGAACAACCCTTTCCTTACATCGGTGAAGAGGCGCATGGCCGTGTAAGCGATGCCGCTGGCGATGGCCATCAGCAGGATGCCCGGCAGCAGGTAGTTCACGTAGTTGTCTGTTCCGGTTTGGATGGAGCCGCCCAGCACGTAGACAAACAGCAGCATAATGGCGATGGGCGTGATTGCGACGGTGATGATGGTGTCCGGGCTGCGCAGGATGTGGCGCATGGAACGCCCGAACAAGATGCACGTATCACGCAGCGTTTTCATTTTTCGGCCCCCTTTCCGCCAACGATGGCAAGGAAAATATCCTCCAGCGACGGCTGTTTTTCCACATATTCCACCTTGGAGGGCGGGAACAGCTGTTTCAGCTGGGCCAGCGTGCCCTCTGCGATGATCTTCCCGCCGTGCAGGATGGCGATCCGGTCGGCCAGGTGCTCCGCTTCCTCCAGGTATTGTGTTGTCAAAAGGATGGTGGTGCCGCCCGCGGCAAGGCCCTTGACGGTATTCCACACTTCCAGCCGCGCCTCGGGGTCGAGGCCCGTCGTCGGCTCGTCCAGGAAAATGACGGCGGGCGCGCCCACAAGGCTCATGGCAATATCCAGCTTGCGCGTCATGCCGCCGGAATAGGTGGCGGCCCGGCAGTCGGCCGCGTCGGCAAGGCCAAACCGCCGCAGCAGCCCGTCGGCCACCTGATCCGCGTCCGGCACGCCGCGCAGGTTCGCAATCAGCTTTATGTTTTCCCGGCCGGTCAAAATATCGTCCACCGCGGCAAACTGCCCGGTGAGACTGATGCTTTCGCGCACGTTTTCCGGCCGGCGCGCCACGTCGAAGCCGCATACGCTTGCGCTGCCGCCGTCGGCTTTCAGCAGGGTGGCCAGGATGTTGATGGTGGTGGTTTTTCCCGCCCCGTTGGAGCCGAGCAGCGCGTAAATCTCCCCGCGCTGCACCGCGAAATCCACGCCCTTCAGCACATCCTTGTCTTTGAAGGACTTTCGCAGCCCTTTGATTTCAATCGTGTTTTCCATGCTATCACCCATGTCACTCCTGTGTTCCAAAACAATCGCCCTCACTATTCTGCGTGAATGGTATGCTGTAATACTTAATACAACTACACTGTAATACAAAGTAGCTTGCCTGTCAAGAGGAAATTTCAGCTGCCTTTTGTAAGCGCCCACCGTGGCGGCAAAAAAATACAGGGCCGGCACGGCCCTGTATTAAAGTAAAAATAATATTATTTTATGGATGACGCTATGGTAAAGTGCCGCCGTTGCAAATTTGCATCGGCGGCAACAGCCTGATAGTATTATAACAAACTGGTTTTTATTTTGAGAGGAACGTGGGAGGCACATGGAGATTTTATATTTCATCATCAGCCTGCTGGCGTCCATTGTCGGCGCGGTTTGCGGCATTGGCGGCGGGGTCGTCATCAAGCCGGTGCTGGACATGTTTGGCCTTGCCGGCGTGGCCACCATCAGCTTTTTGTCCGGTTGCACGGTGCTGACGATGAGCCTGTATTCCATGCTGCACATCGCCCGGTCAAAAGAGCCCAACATGGACTACCGCTTTTGCGCGCCGCTGGCCGTTTGCGCCGCCGTTGGCGGCGTGGCGGGCAAAATGCTGTTTACCGCCATGCTTGGCCTTGCGGGCAACCAGGAGGCCGTGGGCAGGCTCCAGGCTGTGTGCCTTGCCGTCATTACGCTGGCCACGTTTATTTACACGCTGGCAAAGGCAAAGATAAAAACAAAGGACCTGAAGGGCGAGGCCCCCCGGGTTCTCATCGGTTTTTTGCTGGGGCTGATGTCCAGCTTTTTGGGCATTGGCGGCGGGCCCGTCAACCTTGTGGTGCTGTGCTATTTTTTCAGCATGGACACCAAGACCGCCGTGAACAGCAGCCTGTACATCATTCTGGTAAGCCAGGTGGCCAGCTTGGTAACGAGCATTGTAACGCGCAGCGTGCCGCCCTTTGCCCTGCTGCCGCTGGCGCTGATGATTGCCGGCGGCCTTGGAGGCGGCATCATTGGGCGGCGGCTGAACAAAAAGATGAGCCACGGCGCCATCGACAAGATGTTTTTGTGCGTGATGGCCCTCATCATCGGCGTGTGCGTGTTTAACGCGGTGCGCTGAGCCGTTTTTGCGCGCGCTGTTCCCGCCGTTTTGCGCGCCATGCCCGCAGCGTTTGGCGAAGGCCTTTCCCAAACCGGCCGTTTGCCATCACCAAAATGCCGTCCAACATTGCCGTGTCGATGACGCCGCCGGTCATGCGGGCAAGCTGGCGGTAGGGCAGGTGCATGGCGAACATCACGTTGTTGGCTGCCACGCGCCGGCCGAACAGCAGGCACACCCGGCGGGCGAAGCGCACGAAGTTGTAAAGGAAATGGGCAAAGCCTTTTTTGTATTGTCCCTGGCCAATGGTGTCGTTGTAGCCGAGAGGGACGGCGGTGCCCCACAAATGCGGCGGCAGGGCGTGGCCCAGCAGGGTTTCGAACTCCGCATCGGTGATGCCGTGCGCATCGGCGGCAAAATAGCCGGGAAGCGCTGTTTTGTTATAGGGGGAGGGAATGCCGCCGCCCGCGCGTGTGGCGGTGGCCGTAAGGCGGATGTCCCGCGACGAGGCGCCCACGGAAACGGTGTATTCGCCCGCTTCCTCCACCCAGGCGTTTTGGCCCGTGTGGAAATAGGCGAAGGCGTGTTCGCCCAGTTCCACCCGCACGCGCTTTTCTTCGCCCGGCTGCAAAAACACTTTCGTGAAGCCCTTCAGTTCCTGCGCGGGGCGGAACACCTCGCCTTCGGTTTTTGTCACATACACCTGCGCAATTTCCGCACCGGCAACATTGCCGGTGTTTTTTATGGTAAACTTCGCAGTGGCGCCGTCAAAGGCCAAATCGCCGTAGGCGAACACGGTGTAGGAAAGGCCGTGGCCAAAGGGCCATTGCACTGCCACGCCCGCGGTGTCAAAATAGCGGTCGCCCACAAAAATGCTCTCCCGGTGCTCGGCGCTCAATTGTTCGCCGGGGAAGCAGGGGGCCGAGGGGGTGTCTTCGTACCGCAGGGGATAGCTTTCCGCCAGCTTGCCACAGGGGTTTTGGCGGCCCGTCAGCACGGCGGCAACGGCCCCGCCGCCGGCCTGGCCGCCAAGGTAGCCGTGCAAAATGGCGTCGGTTTCCTCCGCCCAGGGCATCTCCAGCGGGGAACCCGCCGAAAGCACCACCACCAGCTGTTTTGCCGCCGGGCGCAGGGCACGCAGCAGGTCCAGCTGGTTTTGGGGCAGGGACATGGTGGCGCGGTCGATGCATTCGCCCTCGCCCATTTCGGAAATGCCCAAAAACAGCAGCACGGTGTCCGCCTGGGTGGCCAGGGCCACCGCCCGCAGCAGCTTGCTCTCGCTGCGGCCGCCGTAACGCTGGAACCCCGGCTCGTAGCCGATGACGTTTACGCCCGAAGCACACAGGGCCTCCAGCGCGCTTTCCACCCGTGTGGCATTGATGAGCGATGAGCCCGTGCCCTGGTAGCGGGGCCTGGCGGCAAAATCGCCGATGACGGCCACCCGCCGGTTTGGCGCAAGGGGCAGGGCGTCTTTTTCGTTTTTTAGCAGCACGGCGCACTGTGCCGCCGCGTTTCTTGCCGCTTCGTGGTGTGCCTCGTCCGTATAATGCTTGCCCTTTCCCATGGCGGGCAGGGTGTCGTACAGCAGGCGCAGCAGGCTGTCTACGCTTTCATCCACCAGCCGCTCGCTGATTTTGCCCGCCCGCACGGCGGCCACCACTTCGCGGTCCGTTTGCCCGGCGGAGGACGGCATCTCAAGCTGGTTGCCCGCGATAAGGCCCTGTACGCGGTCGTTTTCGCCGCCCCAGTCCGTTACGGCAACGCCGGCAAAGCCCCATTCACCGTACAAAATATCCCGCAGAAGATGGAGATTTTCGTTGGCGAACACGCCGTTCACCCGGTTGTAGGCGGTCATGATGGATTTGGCCCCGCCCTCCTGCACGGCGATGCGGAAGCCCTCGAGGTAAATTTCGCGCAAAGCGCGCTCGTCCACCACTTCGTCGATGACCATGCGGCGGGTCTCTTGGCTGTTCACGGCGTAATGCTTCAGGCAGGCGGCCACGCCCTTGCTTTGCATGCCGCGAATCATGGCGGCGGCCAACTTGCCGCTCAGCAGCGGGTCCTCGGAAAAATACTCGAAATTGCGCCCGCACAGGGGGTTTCGCTTGATGTTCAGCCCCGGGCCGCACAGGGCGTTCACGTCGTTTGCGGCGGCTTCTTCGCCCAGCAGCGCCCCCACCTGCTCCAGCAGGGCCTCGTCCCAGCTGCAGGCCAGGGTGGCCGCCGGAGGGAAACAGGTGGCGGGCAAGCTTTTGTTCAGGCCCAGGCGGTCTGCCTTGCCGCCCTGCTTGCGCAGGCCGTGGGGGCCGTCGGTGATCATCAAAGGCGGAACGCCAAGGCGGGGCACCGCCTTGGTGTTCCAGAAGTTTTGGCCGGAAAGCAGGGAGGCTTTCTCCTCCAGCGTCATTTTGTCGATGAGGGATTGGTATTTCATGGGTATCCTTTGCGTCAAAATCAGTTAAACAAATAGGTGTCGTTCACAATGGCGTAGCAAATGGTGTGTACCCGGTCACGCACGGCGGTGGAGATGCCCACGGGGTCCGCTTTATACGCTTTGTCGAAGGGTTTGTTCGTGGGGAAGGGGGCCAGCATCAGCTCGTTGCCGCAGCGCACGGCCAAGTTCTGGTCCATCCAGTCGCCCAGCACGGCGTCGGTGGTGACAACGCCGTCAAAGCCCCATTCGCCCCGCAGCACGTTTTCCAAAAGTTCCGGGTTACCACCCGCCCATTTCGGGCCAATCATGATGAAGCTGGACATGGCGCCGGTTGCGTCGGCCTCCTTGGTGGCTATTTCAAAGGGCCGCAGGTATAATTCGCGCATGGCCTGCTCGTTCACCCACACAGCCACACCCTTGCGGGCGTTGATTTCCTGGTCGTTCAGCACAAAATGTTTAAGGGTGACGATAATGTTGTGCTGCTGTGCGCCGCGCACCATGCCGGCGGCCATTTTGCCGGAAAGCAGCGGGTCTTCGGAGAAATACTCAAAGTTGCGCCCGCCCATGGCCGTGCGGTGGATGTTCATGCCGGGGGCGTACCAGCCCTGAATGCCGTAGGCCACGGCTTCCTGGCCGACGGAATCGCCCACGGCCTCGGCCAGTGCGTCGTTCCAGGTGGAGGCGATGACCACCTCGGTGGGGTAGGCGGCGGCCGTTACCGGCGAAAAGAAGGAGTTGAACCCGGCAGGGCCGTCCAGCAAAACGGTTCGCGGCACGCCCAGGCGCTCCACAGGCTGTGTGGCATAGGCCCCGTGGGTGAACATCTCCCGCATTTCGTCCAGGGTGAATTGGTCGAGGAACGCGTCCCATTTGGGGTCACCATAGGCAAGGCCCTTCAGGTCGGCCAGCATCACACCATTGTCCGCGCCCGTGGTGGGCTGTTCACCCGCCACCTTGGCGGGTGTGTAGGCGAATTCCTGTGCCACTTCGTCGCCTGCCGTATAGCTGCGGTCGGCGGCGTCCGGGTAGGTGCCGTCCCAGTCGGCGCGGGAGAGCTCGGTGAAATCGCCCGCGGCGTAGCCAAACTGGTTTTGGATGGGGGTATTGGTAACTTCGTCTTTGTCGTACACCGTTTCTTTCGCCAGCTGGTACTGCATCACCTGGTCCGGCTTTGCGTGCACGTTTTTGCTTACATAAATGTCGTACATGCCCGCTTCCAGCACGTAGGCTCCGCGCGCCACGTCGTAGGAGGCCATATCGCGCACGGGGAACTCGATGGTGACGGTGCCGCTTTCGCCGGGCTGCAGCAAATCCGTTTTGGCATAGCCGGCCAGCTCAATGGCGGATTTCTCGATGCCGCCCTCGGTGTAGGGTGGGGCAAAGTACACCTGCACCACGTCTTTGCCGGCCACCTTGCCGGTGTTGGTCACCTTCACGCCGATACGGAACGTTTTGCCGTCGAAGTCGCGCGGGCCGGCCTCCCACTTGAAAGTGGTGTAGGAAAGGCCGTAGCCGAAGGGGAACTGCACCGCCGCGTTGTAGGCGGCCTCTTCGCCCGCATAGCGCGTCTCGTAGTAGCGGTAGCCCACATAGATGCCCTCCTGGTAGTTGAGGAAGGCCATGTTGTCGATGTTGTCGTAGGGGTAGTCGCCCAGGTTTACGGTGGACGGGGCGCTCATCACGTCATAGGCGTAGGTGTCCACCAAACGGCCGGAGGGGTTCACATCGCCCGCCAAAATGCCCGCGAGGGACTGGCAGCCCGTAAGGCCCGGCGTGCCCATCCAAACGGCGGCCTTTATAGAGGGGTAATCCTTCAAAAAGCCCAGCTGCATGGCGTTGCCCGCGTTCACTACCACAATCACGTTTTCAAAATTGGCGCACACCTTCTCCAGCAGGGCCACGGTGTTTGCCGAGAGGGACAGGCTTTCCTTCGTCAGATCCGACGTTTCGGCCGCGAGGCTCGACACCACCAGCATGGCATTTGGCGAAAAATCCGCCGCCTGCCGGATGACATCGTCCGTCAGGTAGCCGATGTCCGGTTCCTCGGCGGCCTTGCCCGTGCCCAGCAGCAGGCCCGCCAACTGTGCCAGCCCCGTGGCGGACTGGCCGCCCGCATCGGCCCCCTGCGCCACGTAGAAATCGTGCAGGGCCCCGTTGTACTGGATGCCCGCCTCGGAAAGGGCGGTGTACAGGTCTATTGCGCCGCTGGTGTCTGCCGTGCCGCTGCCAAGGCCGCTGTATTTGATGTTGAAGGACGTGACGCCGAACACGTTCATGGTTTTATCCGCCAGGGGCAGCGCATTGTCTTTGTTCAGCAGCAGCACTTCGCCCTCGTCTGAAATCTGCCGGGACACAGTGGCGGCGTGCTGGCGCGCGGCGATGCCCGCCGGGGTGTTTGAATCCAGCTGCACGCTGGCAAGGCTCATAATGCTGGCCACATAGGGCGCGGCGGTGGCCACCACAAACAACGCCAGGCACAACACCGCCGCCCACACAATGGCCCTGCGCGGCCGGTGAGACACCTTGCGGTAAATTTTGTCGTGCTTTTTTGCCGCTTTGCGCTCCGCCTTCGGCATGGCGCGCAACTGTGCCTTGCGCGCGGCTTTTTCCTCCTTGCGCAGGGCGGCGTCCTTTTGCTTTTCGGCGGCCTGCTGCTCCGGCGGCAGGGCGCCAATTTCCGCTTTGCGCTGTTTGCGCGCCTGCTTGGCGGCCTTCACTTCCTGCACGACGGCGTGCTTGCGCTCACTCCTTATAGACATGGGTTCACCCTCCTAAGATGTGGGAACATCGGTGTTGCACGTGCGGCTCTATGCCTTTGTTACTTTCTTCATCCTATCCCTGATTGCCCCCGGAGGATACAAAGATTCTGATGTTTATATCATTTTCCGGACAAAAATGATACAATTTATATGTAGAATTGTGGCGTGGTTTTTTGTGCAGCCTGACGAAACGGAGGTAAAAAAACGGCATGGAGAGCAGTTTGTTCAGTTTTATCAACCTGCTGGAGTTTGAGGGCGGCAACGCCCTGTTCCAGCAGCGGGAGACCGGCGAAGCCCGCACGCCATTTGAAATGGAGCGGCAGGTGTTTGAGTTTGTGGCCGCCGGCGACGCGGACGCCATGGTGAACTACTACATGCAGTTTTTGCTGCAAAACCCGAACCCCAAATTTTCCGTGGGCAAGCTTTCGCGGGACGAGCTGCGCCAAATGAAATACATGGCCGTTTCGGCCATCGCCATCGTGTGTCGGGTGGCCATGTCCGCCGGCGCGCCTGAGGCCGCGGCCTACGGCATGAGTGACGACGCCATCCAGCAGATCGACAAAAACAGGCTGCCGCTGGGCGTTTTATACCTGGTGCTTACCACGGTGTACAAATTCACAGAGCTTGTGGGTCAAAGTAGGCAAAACACCTTATACTCAAAGCCCGTGCGCGAGGGCGTTGAATACATTGTGGCGCATTTGCACAGCAAAATCACGTTGGACGAGCTGGTGCGGGGAAAGGAGCACAACAAGGAATATTACGCGAAGCTGTTTAAAAAAGAGGTGGGCAGTTCCATTGGGGACTATATTTTAGACCTGCGGGTGCAGGAGGCGAAAAAACTGTTGCTGGAGGGGAAAAGCAGCCGGGAGATCGCCTACCTGCTGCAGTTTTGTTCGCAAAGCTATTTCATCCAGCAGTTTAAAAAAGTGGCCGGCGTAACGCCGCGGGAATACCGCCAGCTGCACCGGTGAAGGACCGGCACGAAATTCGCTATCAATTTATCCATAAATTCCCACATTCCTGGAAAACAAAAATTTAGAATACAAAGAGGAAAGCATGAACGAAAAAGAAATCGGAGAGATCCGCCGCCGCTTTAAGCCGGACAAAAGCAATATCCGCAGCATCCGCGGGTGCTATGTAAACGACAAGGGCGAGGTGATTGCGGAGTTCAGCCAGCCGGTGTCGCTGATGCCGGAGGACGAGGCCGCCATGTTTTTGTCCATTTTGAAAAAGACCCTTTCCGGCACCCAAGGCAAAAACCTCATGGATATCGAGTTCAGCACCGGGCAGGTGGTGCAAAGCGACGAACACGGCCTGCTGATGGCTTTGCGGGATTCCTCCCTGAACGACGACGACGCGGTGCGCGCGTTGTTCGGGCGCATTATCCCGGCGGTGACGCTGGAGGGCAACTACCTGGTTTTGCTGGCGCAGGACACCTACGACGTGCCCTATCGCTCGCAGGACGGCCAGCAGCAGGGGGATGCGTCCAGCGAAGTGTTCACCTATTTTGTGTGCTGCGTGTGCCCGGTAACGATGACGAAGCCCGCCCTCAGCTATTACGCCTTCGAAAATAAGTTCCAAACCCGCACGGCGGACTGGATCGTCTCGCCGCCGGAAGTGGGCTTCCTGTTCCCGGCTTTTGACGACCGCGCCGCCAATATCTACAGCGCAATGTACTATTCGCGGGATACCACCGACAGCCACGAGGAGTTTGTGAACGCGGTGTTTGCCCGCGAAGCGCCCATGCCCGCGGCCACCCAGCGGGAAGTGTTTGGGGATATTTTGTGCGATACCCTGGCCGAGGAGTGTAGCCTGGAGGCGGTGCAGGGCGTGCACACGCAGCTGCAGCAGATGATTGAAGTGCACAGGGAGAGCAAGGAGCCGGAGCCTCTGCGCGTGGGGAAGCAGGCGTTCAGCCGTATTTTGCAGGAAAACGGCGCCACCGCCGCGCAGGCCGAGGCCTTTGGCGCGCAGTTTGACGCGGCCTTTGGCGGGGACGCGGCCCTTAGCCCGAAAAACATTGTGGACAAAAGCAAAATGGAAGTGACCACGCCGGACGTGAAAATACAGGTGGCCGCCGGGCGCGACGACTTGGTGGAGACCCGCGTTATTGACGGGGCAAAGTACATTCTCATCCGCGCGGAAGAAGGCGTGGAGCTGAACGGGGTGCCCGTCCGGATTTTGCCGGGGGAATGAAGCCGGACCCAAAAAACGGCCTGGCCTAATCTTTCCCGCACACACGCCGAATAGACAGATGTGGATATTTGTTTGACAAGGAGGGGTGCCGTGTGGATTTCAGTTCCGTGACGAATTTGAACGCGTTTGCGCGCACGAACGGCCTGAAAGCGGCGTGGAAGCAAAAATCTGCGTCCGCCGGTGCGCTTTCTGCGCAAAACGGCGCCTCTGTCGGCCTGATGGCCGGTGTGAAGGACGAAAAAAATGAAAACCTGACCGCTATCATCAACAAAATGCAGGCCGGGGGGAAATTGTCCTCGGCGGAGCTGGACTATCTGCGCGAGAACGCGCCGCAGATATACGAATCCGCCATGGCCGCTCTGCGGGAACAAAAGCAGTATGAGGAAGAGCTGGCGCGCTGCGAGACGAAGGAAGATGCGCGCACCCTGCATATGGGCAAGCTGTCGCAGCTGCTTTCATCTTTGTCGGGCGGAAGTGACGCGTGGTCCATTTTGGCGCGGCTTACCGCTTTTTCCGAGACCTATGGCGATTTTGTGAACACGGCCGAATATGGCGCCCTGGCCGACACCTATGCCGAGCTTGCCGACGCCCGCGCGGCAGAGCGCGAGCCCGCTGTTACTGAAGAACCGGACGTGGCACAGGAAGACGAACCGCGCGCGGAGCAGGCGGAAGGGCAGAAACAACCCCGAGCGCAGGACGTCACCGCCGCACCAGAAGGCGCCGCCGCGGATAAAGCCGCTGAAACAGCCGAACAAAAGAAAACGGCAGCCGCGCAAAAAGAGACGGCGCAAGCGAAACCGCAGGCGAAGTTGCAGACCAAACCACAGCTCCAGCCGCACAAAACACCGCACGCCGGTGTGGCCGCGCTCTATGCGAAGGTTGCAAAGGACACGGCGGACGGCGAACTTCGGCAACACAAAGCCCGTGGGGCCATTGAACAGGAACCCGGATGACAACAGGCAAAAAAACGCCACCGAAGCGGGTGGCGTTTTCTATGTTGCACGTCAATGGATTTGCTCCGCCTCGCCGTAGCGCGATGTTTCGGCCGGCGCGCCGGAAACGGCGCAGGTTTCGTGGTAAGAGGCCGGGCGCAGGCCGTATTGCGGGTCGAACCGCCACCAGCGGTAGGTGCCGGCCTCGTCGGGCAGCCAGGCCACGGCCCAGGCGTGGGGCCGCACACCGCCACTGGTCTCCACGTCGCCGTACACCACCTGGCAGGGGATGCCGTCCACGCGCAAAATGGCGGCGAACAGGGACGCATAGTCGGAGCAGATGCCGGTGCCGTCCTCCAGCACCCGGTCGAAATCGGGCAGGTAAAAGCCGGTGAGCCGGGCGCCGGTTTCGTCGAAGGTGAGGCTGTCGTCGTACCGGATGTTCCGGTTTACCCATTGGAAGGCCTCGTCCGCAACATCTGTTTCCGTTTCGGTTTGCGCGTATATCTCATGGGCCAGTTCCACCACGGCGTCGCTTTCCGTATAAGGCACAAAGTGGTTGGGAACCAGAAAGCGGTCCATGGAACTCTCCGCGGCGGGGTCCCCGGCGGCGGAATAGAACGCGGTTTCCAGCACAATGTCGTACCAGTCGCCATTTTTGTTCAGGCAGATGCGCGCCGAGTATTCGCAGTTGCCAAGGGTGAGAGGGTAAGCGTGCCATTCGCCGTCCGGCGGCAGGTATTCGTTGCGGCGCTCATCGTCCGTTTCAAGCACAAGCCGCGCTTCCCGCTGTGTTTTACAGCGGGCAAGAATGTACCCGTCCGCCGCGTTTGAAGTGTCGATAGCCCCGCCGTCGCCTTTGCGCGCAAAGCTGGCGGTGGGGGCGGTCTTGTTAGGAACGTTGGGCTGCACCGGGGGCGGCGGTGTGCGCACGGCGGCGGGCTTTGCGCCGCGGGCAAACACCCACACGCCTGCCGCCGCCAAAAGTGCACAGACGGCCACAGCGGCCCCGAAAACACGCAAGGGGTGCTTTTGTTTCTTGGGTTTATAGGTTGCCAAAACAAGTCCCTCCAGATGGACGTGTCCGGTTTGCCATTGTATGCGGTTGCCATGATGCAGGACAACGGGTAAAATTTTTACTGTGCCGAGTGCTCACCACCATCATAGCTTGATTTGCTTCACGTGTCTACGGAAGTTTGTATATTCTTGTAGAAGGAACTTGTGAAAGCAAAGAGCGGGCGGCGGCGCAAAAAAAAGGCCGGGTATTGGCCGGCCGCGGCAGAAAAATCTTGGGCGCGCGTGACTTTACCTAAAAACAGAGGTATGATGGTCTTTGTGGAAGCCGGCGAGGAATGGCAGCTGGTGCAGGCACTGCGCCCGGCGGCAAAAAAAGCAAGGGTGACAAGCGCGAAGGCGGCCGCAAATAGAAACAGGAAGCAAGGAGAACGGGAAATGGATTATGCTGCGGAATCTTTGAAACTGCATTACGAATGGAAGGGCAAGCTGGAAACAGTGCCAAAAATGCCCGTTGCCACAAAGCTGGACCTCTCGCTGGCGTACACGCCCGGCGTGGCGCAGCCATGCCTTGAAATTCAGAAAGACATCAGCAAAAGCTATGAGCTGACCGGCCGCTGGAACACGGTGGCTGTGGTGACGGACGGTACCGCGGTGCTGGGTCTTGGCGACATCGGCCCGGAGGCGGGCATGCCGGTGATGGAGGGCAAGTGTGTGCTGTTCAAGGCGTTTGGCGGTGTGGACGCCGTCCCGCTTTGCATCCGCAGCACGGATGTGGACACCATTGTGGATACCGTTGCCCTGCTGGCAGGCTCCTTCGGCGGCATCAACCTGGAAGATATTGCCGCGCCCCGCTGTTTTGAAATAGAGCGCAAGCTGAAAGCGCGCAAAGACGTAGACATTCCCATTTTTCACGACGATCAGCACGGCACCGCCGTGGTGACGCTGGCGGCGCTTGTCAACGCGCTGAAGCTGACGGGCAGAAAGCTGGAGGAAATTAGCGTGGTAACGTCCGGCGCTGGGGCGGCGGGTGTCGCCATCATCAAGCTGCTGATGGCGCTGGGCCTTTCCGACGTGGTGATGTGCGACCGCACCGGCGCCATTTACAAGGGGCGCGAGGGCCTGAACACCGAAAAGGCGGAAATGGCGGAAATTTGCAACAAGCAGATGAAAAAAGGCACACTGGCCGATGTGATGAAAGGCGCGGACGTGTTCATCGGCGTGTCCAGCCCCGGAATTGTGACGCCGGAGATGGTGAAAAGCATGGCGTCAAAACCGATTTTGTTCCCCATGGCAAACCCCACGCCGGAAATTATGCCGGACCTTGCGAAGGAAGCCGGCGCGGCGGTGGTGGGCACCGGCCGCAGCGATTTTGCGAACCAGATCAACAACGTGTTGGCCTTCCCGGGCATTTTCCGCGGCGCGTTCGACGTGCGCGCGTCCGACATCAACGACGAAATGAAAATTGCCGCGGCCTACGCGCTGGCCGGCCTCATTTCCGCCGACGAGCTGACGCCGGAATATATTATCCCAGAGGCGTTTGACCCTCGTGTGCGCGGCGCCGTGGCCGCCGCCGTGGCCGGGGCCGCCCACAAAAGCGGCGTGGCGCGCATGTAAGCGTGGCAACTGGTGACAATTTGATTCCGCAGACAAACGCACCCCTTCGCCTACACGGCGGGAAAACAAAAAGCAGGCGTGAAAACCAACCGGGGGGATATTAATTATCATGTGGACATGCAAGGAGTTGCGGGAAAAGGGACGCGCCGCCTTCAAGGCGAATTACCGGCAGTGCGTGCTGGTGTGCCTGATTGTGCTGGTGCTGTGCACCGGGTTCAGCACCACGCCGGTGGGCACGGGAGCGGGGACGCTGACGGTGGACGGCCTGCGCAATTTGTCGCCCACCCAGGCGGTGGACGAGGTGGCCCGCAGCGTGTTTGGCGACAATTTGGCCTTCTGGAACGCCTTCAGCCAGGTGAACAAAAGCACCCAGGGCCTGTTGGCGACCTTATTCAACAGCGCCGGCGCGGCGGGGTCCATGCTGTTTGGCGCGCTGAACGCCGTGAACCAGTTTATTTTCAGGGGCACGGTGTCCGCCGCTGCAGTGCTGGTGCTGGGCGCAGCGCTGCTGCTGTTTTACTGGCTGTTTGTCAACAATATCATCCGGGTGGGCGAGGCGCGGTTCTATATGGAAAACCGCAGCTACCCCAGCAGCAGCCTGCGCCGTCTGTTCATGGTGTATCGCGTGCGCCACACGCGCCATGTGGCCCTTGTCATGTTCCTGCGCGCCCTGTTCAACGGCCTGTGGTTTTTAACCGTCGCGGGCGGGTTCATCAAGCGGTATTCCTACCGCATGGTGCCTTTCATCCTGGCGGAAAACCCGGAGGCCTCCTGGCGCGACACCATCACCGAAAGCCGCCGCATGATGAACGGCAATAAATGGCGGGCCTTTGTGCTGGACCTTTCTTTTCTTGGCTGGCGCGCACTGGGCCTCGCCACGTTCGGCGTTTTGGGCGTTTTATACGTGACGCCCTACATCGCGGCCACAAACGCCGAGCTGTATATGACGCTGCGCGAAACGGCGCTTGCCGAGCGTCCGGGGTCCGCCGCCATTTTCCGCGACGCGTTGCTCACGCCGGACGGCTCCGTCCCCTGCAAGCGGTACCCGGAGGAAGACTGCTACATCCCCGAGCACAAGAACCGCCAGTGGCTCGCGGCCGACTATCACCGCACATACACCCTTACGGATCTGGTGCTGCTGTTCTTCACCTTCTGTTTCATCGGCTATGTGTACGAGGTGCTGTATTTCTTTATCGGCAGCGGCATTTTGCAGAACCGCGGCACGCTGTACGGCCCGTGGCTGCCCATTTACGGCGTGGGCGGCATTGCCATGCTGGTGGTTTTGAAGCGGTTGGTGAACCGGCCCGTGGCCCTGTTTTTTTCTAGCATGGCCTTGTGCGGCGTCATTGAATACACCACCGCGTGGTTTTTGGAAACTTTTTTGCACACCAAATGGTGGGACTATACGGGCTTTTTCCTGAACCTGCAGGGCCGCATTTGCCTGGAGGGTCTTTTGGCCTTTGCGGCCATGGGGATGATCGGCATTTACGTGCTGGCCCCAAGCCTTGCCCATTTGTACGATAAAATCCCTAAAAAAGCGCGCCACGGCCTTTGCGTGGGGCTTTCCGTGGCGTTCCTTACAGATTTGACCGTCTCTGTCTTCCACCCGAACATGAACGCCGCCGTGCCCATGCAGACGGAAAAATGACCGCCAAAGCGGTTATTGCAGGGGATGCTCTTGCCGGCTTGCGTTGCGTTGCAGCCAGCGCAGGATGCGTTTGCGGAATGCAATGGCCAGCGCCACGGCCAGCAAAAACACGCCCAGCAGCACCAGGCTTGCGGCGGTGTGCCCGGTGGCCAGCCGCTCGCCCATTACGGTGAACAGCACCATGGCAGGGGCGCTGGCCAGGGCGACGGCCAAAAGGTAGCGCGGGAACGAAATGTTTGTCTCGGCAAACAGGTACGGCAAAAAGCCGTCCGGCAGGCCGGGGATGAGGTACAAAAGGAACGCGGCTCGTTCCGGTTTTGGCAGGCTGCGCAGGGTTTCCAGGCTGAGCAGCCTGTTTTTTTTGCCCGGTTTTTCCTCATGGTGTAAAAGGGGGGCTAAGGTGCGGCCAAAGTGGCGCACGGCCAAAAAAATAACGGCGTTGCCCAGCACCAGGCCCGTAAGGCTGATGAGCCCGCCCAGCCAAACGCCGTAGCACAGGCCGGCCAGCACCTGGATGCAGGCGGCGGGGATGATGGAGAAAAAGATGACCTGCAGTGCCGCAAGGCCAATGAGCACCGGCACGGCTGCGGCGCCGTAGGCGCTGATGTAGCTGGTTATCTGGCTTTCGTCGTCCGTGTGTCGGAACACCTGCACCAGCAGTGGCGCCAGCCGCACGCACAGCCAAATGATGACAGCCAGCATCACCGCAAGCGCCACAATGGAAAAAACGGTTTGCCGCGACGGTTTTTTCATGGATGCACCTCCAAGGTTTGGCGCGGTGCGCCTATAATATAACGATACCCAAAAGCGCCGCAAAAAAAGAAAGAATGCTGGCACTCGGCGCTTGTGAAAAGGCGGTTTTCCATGGTATACTATTTTTTGGCGGCGGCACGCTGCTTTGGCGGCGCCGCCACACAACACAGGAGGCGAACAATGGAAAAAACCCGTTTAAAGGGCGCGATGCTCACGTTCATCGTGCTGCAGATGTGCTATTTGTTCTTTTTCTTCATCGAATTCCCTGATTCCTTCCGCAACGCCCTCAGCCACCATTACGACGCGGCCGCCGCCGTAGGCAGTTGGCTGTCCACCGTTACCATGCTGGGCTACTGCGTCATTTGCCTTGCGTCTGTGGCCATGCTGGTGATGCGTAAATCCGGCTTTTTGCTTTGGTTCCAGGTCTCGGCTGCCATTGCGCTCATCGGCAATTTTGCGGTGTACATCCTGCGCCAGGTGTCGGGCGACGATTTCTACGGCTACTACACATATCGCTCCACCGATTATTATTGGGTTCTGTTTATTTTGGCCCTGTTTTGGGCGGTGATCTGGTGCCTGTATTTTGTGCGAAGCTCGCGGGTGTTCTCCTACATGGGCGAGGACGATACCTACCTGCGCAAGGGCCTGTTCACGAAAAATGTGCCCACGCCGGCGCCATGGGTGGACCCCGCGCAGCAATACCCCATGTACCCGCCGAACACGCAACGGCCGCCACAGCCGCCCTATGCCCCGCAGGCCGCACAGCCCCAGCCGCAATACCAGCCGCCGCGCCAGCCGCAGCAACAGGCGCAGCCATGGCAGCAGGCCCCGGTGCAGCAGCAGGCGTACCAGCCCGCACCGCAACAACCCTGGGCACCGCAGCCCCAGCAAAGCTATGCGCAGCCGCAGGCCGCGCCCGGGCAGGCATACGCCCCGCATGCCGCGCCGCCGGTGCAAAACGCCCCGGTGGGGCAGCCCTGGGCGCCCCAACCCCCTGTGCAGCAGCCCCCGGCCCAGGCACAGCCGCCATACCAGCCCCCGGTGCAGCGGCCTGCTGCCGTGCCGCCGCCGCCGCCGGCCCCGCCGGAAGGCGGCCCATTCCCCGGCCAGCCGGGCGGGCAGGGCTAAGCAGGCGCGGCAAATCAGAAACCATCCAAAAGCGGACCCTTCCGGGTCCGCTTTTTGTATACAAAAAACACATGATTTGTTTAAACACGGTTTTTGCCTGTTTGCTACACTGGCTTTATGGAAAATAGCTTTTTCGGCTTTTTTCGCAGAGTTATTTCAGTATGATAGCTTTGTATTACATGGCGCCACTTTGTGGCCAGGCGTTACTTTGCGACGCAAACGTGTTTCACGGCGCACGCTACTTTGTAACGCAAGGAGGGAAACCGGCATGTATAATGTATTGCTTGGCGGCGCGGCGGGCGACGGCATCGACACCATGTCCGCCCTGCTGGACAAAGCCCTGAAACGCTCCGGCTTTTATGTGTTCACCCTGCGGGACTTCATGTCGCGCATCCGGGGCGGGCACAATTTTGCGCAGGTGCGTTTCGCCCCTGTGCCGCTGGCCGCCCACCGCGACAGGCTTGACGGCATTTACGCCGTAAACGAAGAGAGCTACCACCTGCATAAGGCCCGCCTTGCCGAGGACGGCTTTGTGCTGTGCGACGAAGGCCTTTCCATAGACGACCCGCGCGCCGTGCGGCTGCCGCTGGCCGCCGTGGCAAAGGAGCTTGGCAACCCGCGCGTGGCCACCAGCGCGGCCATCG
>JAVBNG010000070.1:0-13244 GCA_031551695.1 Oscillospiraceae bacterium | reverse complement strand
TCGCCGCTCAGCTTTAAAAGTACCCTTTTATACGTGTTTTGCACCCCCAAGCACCAAAAAATTATTCTCCCAAGTATTTTACAATACTCAGCGCTCTTTGTAAAGTGCGCTCGTTTGTGCAAAAAGGCATAAAAGAACGGCCCGGCGATGGAAACCGGGCCGCTTTGGTTGGAATTTGTTTTTCCGCCAAGAATCTGTGTTCACAGCAAAGCGGCAGTGGATTGCCGAGGTGTTTTCGCTTTGGGCAAGGCGCGTTTTCGCGGCAAACCTTGATGGTTTGCAAGAAAACGCAACGCGGTACAAGGTGAAAACGACCGGCAAGACAGTGGCGCGTGCAGTGAAAACAGGTTCTACGCCTTGGCGCTTTGGGCTTCCGCGGAAGTCTCCGATTTGGCTTTCACGGCTTTCGAATCGCCCTTTGCGGAAGACGCGCCCTTTTTATTTTTTTCCTTCTTTTCGCGGTGCCCTTCAATCAGCACCCACAGCGGGCCCGCAATGCACACGGTGGAATACACGCCGGAAACCATGCCGATCATCATGGGGAAGGCAAAGGTAAAGATGCTGTCCAGTTTGTACACCACGGCGAAAATGCACACACAGCCAAGGGCTATCAGCGTGGTAAGCGTTGTGTAGACGGAGCGCTTCAGGCTTTGGTTGATGGACAGGTTCATCAGGTTTGCAAAGGACATCTTTTTGCCGTACAGCGCGCGGTTCTCGCGCACACGATCGTAAATAACCACCGTGTCGTTGATGGAATAACCCAAAATGGTAAGCAGCGCGGCAATGAAGTTGCCGTTCAGCGGGATGCGCATGATGACGAACACGCCGTAAATGACGATCAAGTCATGTACAAGGGCCACGACAGCCGTCATGCCGCCCACCCAGCCGCCGATTTTACGGAAACGGAAGGCGATATAAGCCAGGATGAGCACCGACGCGGCCAGCAGTGCCACAACACACTTCCAAAGGAAGGTGTTGCCGATGGTTGCGTCCACGTTGCTCACAGAAAGCTGCTCAAACCCGGCGTCGGGATATTTCTCCTGCAGGGCCGTTGTCAGCGCTTCCAGCTCGGCGGCATCCACCGTTTGCGAGCCGGGCATGGTGATGGTAAATGTCTTGCCGCCGCCGGTCCCATCACCCACCTGCACGCCGGCTTCGCCGCCAACGATCTCGTCCACCACGGCCTCCGCCTCGGCAGTGTCAAGGTCAACCCCTTTATAGGAGTAAGCGATAATAGCGCCGCCCTTAAACTGCACATCCATCTGTACGCCAAACACAAGGGTGACAACCAGGATGACCGCGATAATGGCGCCGGACAGGCCAAACCAAACTTTCGTGCGCCCCACCACATTGTAGTTCGGCACATCAGGGGGCATATCCACGGCGTTTTTGGGCACGCCGTAAAGGTTTGGCTTGCGGAAGGTGTTCCACTTAGAAAGCGATGTGAGCATGATGCGCGTGCCCAGCACACTGAACACGAAGTTGAGCAAAACGCCGGTAAGCAGTGTAAAGCCGAAGGAGTAGATGGTGCCGGCTGTGGAAATGCCAAAGGCAAAGAACAGCGGATACAGCATTTTGGCGAAAAAGCTGTCCGGCGGGCCAAAGGCGCCCATCAGGATGACCGCAACGATGATAACGGTGACGTTGCCGTCAATGACCGGCGTAAGGCCGCGCTGGAAGCCGGACTTCAGCGCCGCGTCCACGCGCTTGCCGCTGCGGAACTCCTCCTTGATGCGCTCGCCCTGGATGACGTTCGCGTCCACACCCATACCAATAGCCAAAATGATGCCGGCGATACCGGGCAGTGTGAGGGTGAAGGAGTTGAACACGGCAAAATAGCCGGAAACCAGCGCCAGCATGCCGGCCACCTGGCCAATCAGCGCAAGGCTGGCCACCACGCCTGTCAGCCGGTAAATATAGATCATAAACGCACAAATGAGGATGAGGGCAATGATGCCCGCAAGTATCATCGCCTGCAGCGAGTTGCTGCCAAGGGTGGGGCTGATGGTGGAAAAGCTGTCTGCCTCAAGCGCAAACGGCAGCGCGCCGGCGTTGATTTTGTTCGCCAGGGCCTCGGCGGCCTCCGCGTCAAAATTGGGGGATGTGATGACGGCGGTCGTGCCGGCGATCGGCTCGTTCACGCTGGGGTAGCTAATCATCTCGTTGTCCATCCAAATGGAGATGACGCCGTCTTCCGCCGCCAGCTTTGTGGTGGCTTCCTCAAACTTCTTGCCCGCCTCCGCGGTAAGGTTCAACTCCACCATATACTCGGCCGCTTTGCTTTGGGTGGCCGGAACATATTTGGCTTCGGCGCTCACCACGTCGTTGCCCTCAAGGATGATGTTCTCGGCGGTAACGCCCGTGGGTTCTCCGGTCTGTTCGTCCACTTCCATCCCCTCGCGGAAGGTGAGGATGGCGGCGGTGGACAACTCCTGGATGGCGGCTTCGGGGTTGAACTCCGTCTCTCCCACCTGCCACGGAAAACGCAGGATGATACGGCTGTCGTCCACGTCCTTGTAAAGCTCATAGTCCGTGATGCCAAGGCCAATGAGGCGCTGCTCGATAACCGCCTGGGCGGCGTTCATCTGGCTCTCGGTGGCGTCGGTGCCGTCGGCCGGCACAAAGGTGACGTCCACACCGCCGCGGATATCGATGCCGAAGCGGATATCCTTCACGCCCTTTACAATGGGGGTCTTCACATCACCGTACTGCTTCGTGATGCCCGTTATGGTGCTGACGGCGAGAAATAAAATCACGAAGGCGGCGAGGAAAAACCATATCTTCCCTTTACGTTTCATTGCGTCCTCCAAAATAGCCGGTCGGCTATGCGTTTTGTTCCAGAATTTTATTGATATACGCCATTTTTGTGCACAGGCACAAAAGCTGGGTGGCCGTTTTCAGTTCCGCCGTAGGCGGGAACGTGGGCGCAATGCGAATGTGGCTGTCCTTCGGGTCGTTCTTATAGGGAAACGCCGCGCCCGCGCCGGTAAGCACCACACCCGCGTCCTTGCACATGGCCACAATGCGTTTGGCCGTGCCTTCCGGGGCAAAAAAGCTGATAAAGTAGCCGCCTTCGGGCTTGGTCCACGTGGCGATGCTGCCGCCCTGCAGCTCTTCCTGCAAAATCTCCAGCACCATGTCAAACTTCGGCCGGATGATAGCCGCATGCTTTTTCATGTGGGCGGCAAGCCCCGCCTGATCCTTCAAGAACCGCACGTGGCGCAGTTGGTTCGGCTTGTCGCTGCCAATGGTGAGAGTGGAAATATACTCCACATACTGCTTCACGTTTGCTTCGCTGCCGTACGCCGCCGCCACACCGCCGCCTGCAAAGGTAACTTTGCTGGTGGACACCAGCTCGAACGGGCGGTTTTCGTTGCCCGCGGCCTTGCATTCCGCCAAGATGTTGGGGCAGCTGTTTTCCTTGTCGCCCAGGTGGTGGAAACGGTAGGCGTTGTCCCACACGATGCGGAAATCCGGCGCGGCCTTCATGGCGGCCAGGCGCTTCACCGTTTGGGCCGCGTACACATAGCCGTCCGGGTTTGAGTACACCGGCACGCACCAGATGCCTTTCACGGCTTCGTCCTTCACCAGTTCTTCCACCACGTCCATGTCCGGGCCGTCCGGCGTCATGGGCACGGCAATCATCTCGAAGCCGAACTTCTCCGTGATGTTGAAATGGCGGTCATAGCCGGGAGACGGGCACAGAAATTTGGGCTTGTCGTAAGTGCTCCAGGGCTTTTCGCCATCGTAGCCAAGGCGCCAACCCAGGTCAACGATCTGGTACATGATATGGAGGCTGGAATTCCCGCCCACCACGGTGTTTTCCGGCGCATAGCCCGCAATGCCGGCAAAAAAGCGGCGCGCTTCCGGCACGCCCTCTACGTTGCCGTAGTTGCGGGTGTCCACTCCGGTGTCGTCTATATAGTCCTTCATATCGAACAGGCCATTTGAAAGGTCCAACTGGTCCGGCCCGGGCTTGCCGCGGGACATGTCAAGCTTCAGCCCCATGGCCATAAAGCGGCTGTATTCCTGTTGCAGGGCCTCGGCTTCTTTGCGAAGCTCCTCTTGGGTCAGGTTCATAAAATCTAACACAGTACTCCCCCTTTTGAAACACACCGCGCGCTTCGCGCGGCCGGAAAAAAAGCAAACACAACCGGTATCGGCTGTTTTGGCAGTCGCTAAAATATTATAATACACTTGTCCTCATAAAACAACTGTTTCTTTCCTTGGAAAACCGCACCCCAAAGGGCAAGGGCAAAACAAAAAAGAATCCCGCAAAACATCGATGTTAAGTGGGATTCTTTGGCGGAGAGAGAGGGATTCGAACCCTCGATACCTTTAAAGGGTATACACGATTTCCAGTCGTGCGCCTTCGACCAACTCAGCCATCTCTCCGTGCTATAATCAAACTCTCCGTGCCGGACGTTAGTTCATCTTATTATAAAACCCCTTATTTTGTCAAGGCAAAACCTGCAAGCGGGCATATACAGGCTATTGCCACGGCCTGTACATGATTATTTAACCTTATGTTCATGCACATCCCCTCATGCAGCCATGCCAAGTTGTTACAATTTAATCAACGATATGGAAAGGAGGCCTGGGAAATGTACGACAACCATACGTTACTGTATTTAGCCGAACATGAAACCAAGGCCGCCGGCGCAGGCGACATTGCAAAATGTGTGGACATTATGGCGGAAGTGATGCGCCTTGTGGCCGAAGGCGATTACCTGATGGGCGGCCCCAGCCGCAACCAGCACGGTCTGCGGCTGTATTTTCCCGACAATCCCGCGTTTCCGGACATGCCCTCAAATGGGCCGGACCGCCGCTTTATGGCATTGGCGGGCTATTTAGGCGGCCGGTTCCGCGTTTGTGGCGCCAAGTGGTATGGCTCGAACATGGAAAACCGTCAAAAAGGGCTGCCGCGCTCAATGCACACCATCGTTTTAAACGACCCTGAAACCGCACTGCCCCTCTGTTTCATGGCCGGCAACACCATCAGCACGTCACGCACCGGCGCCATGGTGGGCCTGGGTGCAAAAGTGCTGGCCAAAAAAGGTGCACACACGCTGGCGCTCATCGGCGTGGGAAGCATTGGCTGCGCGGCCTGCGGCGCGGTGCGGGCGGCCTGTCCCACTGTGCGGGAAGTACAGGTGTTCAGCCTTACGCCCGCCTCTGCCCGGCGTGCCGCATCAGATATTACCCGGAGGCACGGAGTGGCAGCCATGGCCTGTGACAGCCTGCAGCAAGCAATTGTGGGCAGCGACATCGTTGTGTATGCAGCATCCGGCCCTGAAAAGCCGGAGTTGCGGCGAGCATGGCTGGCGGAAGGCGCGCTGGTTGTTTTCGCGTCTGAATGTGAACTGGAAGACGCATGCCTTTCCGGCTGCAAATGGGTGGCAGACAACTGGGAAATGTTCGACGTATACGCCCATGAACACAATGGCGTTAGCCCCGGACGCCAAACCGACATGGCTCGCCTGTTGGCCGGCCTTGTGCGTGACGGCCAATTTGCCCGCGGCGCCATCGGGGACCTTGCCCCCATCGTGGCCGGAAGCGCGCCGGGACGCGTCTCGGAACACGAGACGATTTTGCTGGCGTTGGACGGCATGTGCGTGGAAGATATCGCGTGGGCGCACACTGTATACCGCAATGCGCAGGAATCGGGAATCGGAATTACGCTTCCTTACTTCTAAGGCAAACTGAAGCAAAGCTTTTATGTGGCAGCGAAACCGCCGGTGTCTCCACCACGAAATACGGCTGGAAGGAGTTCAGTGATCCGGACAGTTTACAGAATAATCTGGAACATTACGGAACATGGGGCATCGCGCCAGGATAAAATCGATCCTCTGTAAAACACTTTTTTGACTGTCCTTTCACAATATCCAACAATCTAATATTCGCCGCAAAGTCTCCTCGCAGGCCGCTTTGCGGCATTTTTTGCGCCCAGTGGTAAAATTTTTCGCCTTTTTTTCCGCTTCGAGAAACAGACCTGGCCATGAACAAAATATTTCGTTTTAATGACTTTTTTGAATGCGTTTGGCTATAAACCGGTGAAAAACTTATGCCTATGTGGCTTTTTTTTTGCGAATATGGTAAAATCTGGCATGAGCACGGGAAGCGCAGCCACAGCAATGAGGAACCTCATTTGGAACAGGATAAAAACACGCAAAACAACACGCATCAGGTGCGCCTGCGCGACAGTGCCATCACGCGCATCTTTTTGGAAGCCTGCCTTTGCTTTTTGGTAATGGCTGTTGTTATCGTGTATATCAGTTACACCATGTACAAAGACACCTATTATCAATACGCCGATGAACTGAGCCTGAACAGCAATTTTCAGGCCACGCTGCTGGTGGACGGCGACGACATCGAGCGCTATGCGGACACACTGGAAGTGGACGAGGCATACGTGCGCATGGCCGACCGGTTGAACCTGTTCAAAACCAGCGTCAACGCCAAGTATTTCTATATCATGGCCGACACCGGCGTGCCCGGCCGGTTCACCTATATCTATGACTCGGCGTATGAGGAACAGTATCCCGGGCAGCACGCCCTGGGTATGACGGACGACAAAGGCGTGTTCAACGGCGGCGAAGAGGTGCTGTACACCGGCAAAAGCTTCGAGGACGCGCTGTATTACCGCGACGACAAATACGGTGAACTGTATTACGCATACTCTCCCATCAAAAATTCGGCGGGCGACGTGGTGGCCTTTGTTGGCACAGACATTGACATTACCCCCATGAAAGCCCAGGTGGCGGACTACGGCCGCACCATCCTGTGGGTGCTGCTGGCTACTTTCGTGGTGTTCGCCGTCATCCATTGGACCAGCATGCACCATTTCCTCACCCGCTCGCTGGGAACGCTTACGCGTGCGGCCACACGGCTGGCCGGGGGCAACATGGAACTGGATCTGCCGCAAAAGCTGCTGCAGAAAAAAGACGAGACCGGCCAGCTGGCACAGGTATTCCAGTCCGTGGCAAGCAGCATTTCCGGTTTGATCAAAGACACGGACAAAATCCTGCGCGCGGCGCGCACAGGCCGCCTGGACACGCGCGTGCACGGTGTCGCCTACACGGGCGACTATGCCGAGGTGATCAAAGCCGCCAACGCCACGCAGGACACGTTCAGCGAACATTTTGACGATTTGCCGGAGGCCATCGCCTTTTTGGACGAAGAGCACCGCATGGTGTACGCAAACCGCGCTATGGCGGATTTTCTTGCTCTGCACGGCCTTGCGCAGGAAACAGACCGCCTGCTAGACCGCCTTATGCCCGGCCCCAGCGCAGCCGGTGAACCCACGGTGACGCTGAAGGCCGTAAACGGCGATGCACGCACCTATACCATGTCGCTGCACCACGCGGGGGACACCCTTGCCGAAAACGCCAAGGAAGTGGCCTGCGATATGCTGGTACTGAACGATATCACCATGCTGGTGCACGCGAAGGAAGAGGCAGAAAACGCCAGCAGGGCCAAAAGTGACTTCCTGTCCCAAATGAGCCACGAGATCCGCACGCCTATGAACGCCATCATCGGCATGACGCAAATTGCCCGCCGCTCGGACGACCCTGCCAAAATGAAAAACTGCATCAACCAAATCGAAAGCTCTTCCAGTCATCTTCTCGGCCTCATTAACGACATTTTGGACATGTCCAAGATCGAAGCGGGCAAGCTGGAACTGTCTTATGATACATTTTCGCTGAACGATGACCTGGATTTTGTTTTAGCCATGATCGGCTCGAAAATGAGCCAGCACCATGTGGAATTCACTGTGACGCGCGACATTAAGCATGACAGCATCGTATCCGACTCCCTGCGGCTGAACCAGGCACTGGTGAACCTGCTGTCGAACGCCTTCAAGTTTTCGCGCGAGGACGGCCACGTTTCCCTGGATATTACCGAAAAAGGCGTGGAAAACAGCGTTGCAGAGTTTACGTTCACCATAACAGACGACGGCATCGGCATGGAAACAGCCGAACTGGACAAGCTGTTCCGGCCTTTTGGGCAACTGGGCGCTTCCATCGCGGGCAAATACGGCGGCACCGGTCTTGGGCTTGCCATCACAAAATCCATCGTGGAAATGATGGACGGCCATATTGAAGTCGAAAGCGAAAAGGACAAAGGCAGCGTGTTCAGCTTTACCATCCTGGCGCACCTGCCCACCGGGCAGCAGGCCGCCAAAAGCAAGCCAAACGGCACCGGAGCGGAAGGCGGGCACAAACTAGCGGAAACGCCGGACTTTTCGTGCCTGCGCGCGCTGGTGGTGGACGATATCGAAATTAACCGGCTGATTATGGAAGAGCTGTTTGCGGACACCGGGCTGCAAATGGATGAAGCGGCAAACGGCCAGGCCGCCGCAGACATGTTTGCCGCCTCCCCTGTCGGCCATTACGATTTTATCATGATGGACATGCAAATGCCCGTGCTGGATGGCTGCGGCGCCGCCCGCGCCATCCGCGCCATGAGCCGGCCGGACGCAAAGGACGTGGCGATCATCGCCATGACGGCCAACGTGTTCAAAAGAGATGTGGAGGCTGTGCTGGAAGCCGGTATGGACGGCCACGTGGGGAAACCAATCGACTTTGCCGCCACGGTGGATGTGATCGAACGGCTGGTTTTGCATAAGGCGATGCCCGGCGGTGCGTGAGGAAAAGCCCCACACAGCGTGGAAAGCATTATTGACATCCGGCGCGAATGTGGATATCATGGACATGTCGGCGTAAAATTTAAATTTGTTTACATAGCATTGTGAATACTTGTATAAAGGGGTCAAATTTTTATGAAAAACATGAAAATCCGTACGAAAGTTCTGGTCAGCTTTGGCGTTGTGCTGATGTTGATGCTGGCCGTGGCGGTGTCGGTACTTATCACAAACCTCAGCACCATGGGCAATGTCACCACCATCGACGAAGAGTCCACATTGCAGACCATGGAAAACGAAGTGCTGGACTACTACAAGGAGGCACGGCTTTCATCGTCTCTGATTTACAATACCATCGACCCTGAGTCTTTCCCGAGTTTTACAAAAAACATCGAGGGTGTGCGCACCGGGCTGCAAAATTGCTATAATTTTATCGCCGAGAACCCGGGCCTGGAAAAATACCGCCCGGGGCTGGAGGAATTTGAGCAAAACCTGAACATTTGGGTAGACGAAGTGACGGCGGTGGACACGCTGGACGCTGACCTGACCGCAGCTCAAAGCCATATGGAAGAACTGAACGGCCAAATAAACGACGTTGTGCTGCCCGCCGTGGCAACGCTTGCCAATAACGAGGCGGCGCCCACCGCGATTGCCAACGCGAGCGATTTGACAAACACGCTGGCGGAAATGCAAAACAAAGTGCGCCATTTGATGGACACCTTCGAAAACACCGAGGTAGACCGTATTAACGAGCTGCTTACCCACGCGCAGGACCTGCTGGAAAACGCTGTAAAAAATGGCGGCGACAAAGCGGGTGCTTACAGCAATGTACTGAACATGGTGAACGAGAGCGCTGAGCAGGTGGCTGCCTACAACAAAGCCAACAACGACAGCGAAGTGATCATCGAACAGGCCAGCGTGCAGGAAACCAAGACCCAGCAGCTTCTGCTCGACAGTATCAACTCCATCGACACCGTGGTGGCGACACAGATGGACAAAACTGCATCCTCCGCCACTATGGCACTGGTGATCGTACTGGTGATTTTTGTAGTGGCCGTGGCCGTGGCCGTGTTTATGGCCTTCTACCTGTCCAATATGCTCAGCCGCCCGCTGAACTCTATGCGCAACGCGCTAACCCAGGTGGGCACCACCGGCAGCCTTAGCTTTACGCAGGAAGCGATGGACGAAGTGGGCGGGTATGCCAAGCAGAAGGATGAGATCGGAGAGTCCGCCCTGGCCTTCGACACCATGATGCGCCGGCTTTTGGAAATCGGCGGGCAGCTGGAGCAAGTGGCGGACGGCGATTTGACCGTGGAAACGCGGCTGCTTTCAAGCCAGGACACGCTGGGCAATGCGCTGGACAAAATGGTGGCAAACCTGAACAATATGTTTGCTGATATTGACAACGCCACCACACAGGTCTCCTCCGGCTCCAGCCAAATTGCCGACGGCGCGCAGGCCCTGGCACAGGGCAGCACCGAGCAGGCGGCCGCCGTACAGCAGCTGTCCGCCTCCATCAACGAGATTGCGGGCAAAACCCAGGAAAATGCCGAGCAGGCAAACAAGGCGGCCACCCTCTCCAGCATGATCCGCGACAACGCGCAGCAGGGCACGGTGCAGATGTCTGAGATGATGCAGGCTGTGAAGGAAATCAATGACGCGAGCCAGAATATCAACAAGGTAATCAAGGTCATCGACGACATCGCCTTCCAGACGAACATCCTGGCGCTGAACGCCGCGGTGGAAGCCGCCCGCGCCGGGCAGCACGGCAAGGGCTTTGCCGTGGTGGCCGAAGAAGTGCGCAACTTGGCCGCCAAAAGTGCAGAGGCCGCGAAGGACACCGGCAGCCTGATTGCAAACTCGATGGAAAAAGCGGACCTGGGCGCCAAAATCGCAAACGAAACGTCTGCGTCGCTGAATGAGATTGTGAACGGCATCAACGAGAGCACGGAGATTGTGAGCCACATTGCGCAGTCGTCCGAGGAACAGACCGCCGGAATCAAAGAAATTCACACCGGCATTGAGCAAGTGGCCCAGGTGGTGCAGCAAAACAGCGCAACTTCGGAAGAAAGCGCAGCATCTAGCGAGGAAATGAGCGGACAGGCCAGCATGCTGCGTGAACTGGTCGGCCGCTTCAGGCTGAAAGGGCAAGCAAGCGCCGCCCTTCCCGCCCATTCCTATGATACCCCCGGCCACGACGCGTACAGCGCGCCGCAGCTGCCGCAAAGCGGTGAACCACTGTTTTAGTGCCTGATTGATCTATGAGAAAATCGCCCTGCACATAGCTGAAATAGCCAAAAAAACAGTCACATAAAATTGCGTTCGGCCACCTGTTCCATGCAAAATTGGGCAGGTGGTTTTTGTTGCGCCAAGTGAACGTTGAGACGGCCGAAAATCATGCGGATTTGAATCTTGCAATGTTTTCCAGCATAATAAATGGCAGCAATCACAAGTACCCCCAGCTCACCCATCGGGGTCAAAAAAACGACAGGGGGGGAGAAAACCACATGGCGAAAAAGCTTCCTTTCGCCCTGTTTTTTCTTGTGATGGTCGTGCTTATCCTTTTCGGCATCGGCCTTTCGGAAAGCCGGCACTACACCCATGTTGCCCCGGCGGATGGCGTTCTGGGCCGCAACAAGCAGTGTTCCCAATCGCTGTACCTTTGCAGGGATCAAATGGGCACAGCGGGCCGGCAGGGCACCAAGCGGGAAACCACCGCCCCAGCTACGAAAACCTATGCCTACTCCTTCGCCCCCACGGCGGATAAAAGCGAGGTCATTTCCCAGTACGCCAATTTCAACCACCGCATGGGCGGCGACACCCGGCCCATGTACCCTGGCTCGGCGGAAAACATCCGGTATTTCAGCCAAAAGCTCATCGTCAACGCCAGCCTCATCGCGGGCTGCCTGCTCACGATCTGCATTTTCTACACCGGCGTGTTTTTGTTGTACAGCCGCAAGCCATATTTCCTTGCCTTTGCCCTGTGCTGCCTGTTTGCGGCGCTGCAGGTGCTGCTCACTGGTGACAAGGTCATCACGATGTTTTTGCCAATCCTCAGCTGGCACGCCGCGATGGCGGCGAAGTACCTTTGCACCAATCTGATCACCGTCACCTTCACCGTGTACCTCGCCACCCTGTTGCCCAAGCTGCTGCACAAGGTTCCCGTCAGGATTTTTTACGTCTGGTCGTTTTTGTACGGCCTGCTGGTGCTGCTTTCAGTGCCGTGGGTGTACAGCCAATTCCTCTTCCTCTACCAAATTGGCTTGGCGGTGTTTGCGCTGTATGTGCTGGTGCGGCTGGCGATAAAACTGAAAACCTGCATCCTGGAGGAAGCTATGCTGTTCATCGGCGCGGCGGTGTTTGTGCTGGGCACTTTGCTGGACATGGTGGCCTTGCGCTACATCATGACAACCAACCATGTTGCCGATTTCTCAAACCTCTCCATGTTGGCTTGCGTCTTCATCAACATGATGGCGCTGGCGCTGCACTTTTCCCGCACCAAAAGCGAGCTGGAGGGCACCCGTCTGCATGAGCGGGAGCTGGCCGAAACCAACGCAATACTGAACCGGCTGAACAAAATGAAGGCCGAATTTATGACGAATATCTCCCACGAATTGAAAACCTTGCTCACCGTGATGTCGGTGTACGCGCAGCTTTCGTCCGACAGCCTGAAAAGCGGTACGGCGGAACCGGAAACCTGCGGCGATCTGGATATTGTCTCCCGCGAGGCGCAGCGCCTGTCCGGCATGATGGGCTGCCTGTTGGACCTTGCCCGCATCCAGGAAAGCAGCGCAGGCATGGGGCCGGTGCATCTGGGCGATATTCTGGTCACCACTGCGCGGCTGTACAGGCCGATGCTGGCTAGAAAGGGCAACATGTTGGCGCTGGACCTGCCGGAAAGCATGCCGCCCATGTGGGGCAACGCGGACCAAATTTCCCATGTGCTTTTGAACCTGCTGGCCAACGCAAACGCCCACACGGAAAATGGCAAAATCACCCTGCAGGCAGGGCAGCAATGCCATGTCATCGCCGTAACGGTGGCCGACACAGGCGCCGGCATTGCGCCGGAAGCGCTGCCCCACGTGTTCGAACGCTTCCAAACCACGCGGGAGACCGGCAGCGGCCTGGGGCTGTTCATTTGCCGGGAAATCGTGCAGGCGCACGGCGGGGAGATCACGGCGGAGAGCGAAGTGGGAAAAGGCACGGTGCTCACCTTTACGCTGCCGATGACGGAGGGAACAATAGATGGATGAGCCAAAAGGGACGGTATTGCTGGTGGAGGACCACAAAGACATCCTGGCGGCCAACCGACGCATTTTTGAAAAGGCGGGCTACGGGGTGCGCACGGCCACCACGCTGGCCGCGGCCCGGCGGCAGCTGCTGGATACCGCGCCGGATCTAATGGTACTGGACATTTTGCTGCCGGACGGCAGCGGCCTGGATTTTTGCGCCGAACTGCTGTCAACGCCGATTTGATTTTGCATAAAAGTGGCGATTAAATTTTGCAGGTTTGCGGCGGTGATGAAAGCCAAAAAATCAGGCACCAGCCTCGAAAAGAGTGTTGACGATCTGCTGTTTTTGCTTCATGAGTTCCTTGCGC
>JAVBNG010000041.1:0-4861 GCA_031551695.1 Oscillospiraceae bacterium | reverse complement strand
GTAGGCAAAAACAGACAGCCGCTTTAGCGGCTGCCTGAGATGGTAATGCGGTGCCAAATTTCAGTGCCCCTTCAGGGGCTAAGTCCGTACCCGGCCCTTCCAGGGCTTGTGCAAACCACTAGTTTACTAGTGGTTCTGATTGCGCGTGCGGTGTTCACGCGTAGGAATGCTCCAGCGCGTGCTTGCACCAGCAGTCCTCGTCCTCGCCCGCCAGTTCCACGGCCTTGGCCAGCAGGCGCTGCACGTTGCCGAACACCTGGGCCATATTTTCCTGCACGGCGGTGGTCTCTACGTGCTCGTCCTCCATGCCCGCGGCCATGTTTGCCACAATGCCCATGGAGGCGTAGCACATTTCGGTCTCCCGCGCCAGGGCCACTTCCGGGTAGCCCGTTTGGGCCACAAGGTCCGCGCCCAGCGCGCGCAGCATTTTAATTTCGGCGGGCGTCTCAAACCGGGGGCCCTCCGTGCAGGCGTAGGTGGCGCCGTCGTTCACAGGCAGGCCCAGCGCGGCGGCGGCGGCCAAATACACCCGGCCAAGGCGCGGGCAATAGGGCTCGGTCAAATCCACGTGGGCTATTTTTTTCTCCACCGTGCCGTCGTTTTCAAAAAAGGAGGCGTGGCGCGCCTTGGTGAACTCGATAAACTGGCGCAGCAGCGCGAAGCTGCCCGCCGGGTAGGCCGGGTTTGCCGAGCCGCTGCACGCCGTGGCAAACACCTGCTTCACCCCAAGCATTGCCAGCGCCCGGATGTTGGCGCGGTAATTGATTTGCCCCGGGGAAATGGAGTGGGCCTCGCCGTGGCGCGTGAGGAACGCCACCCGTTTGCCCGCAAGCACGCCCACATTCACCGCCACACTGCCGTAGGGTGTTTCCACCGTGATTTTTTCGATATCCTCCACACCGGGCAGCCTGTAAACGCCCGTGCCGCCGATGACGCCGATTTTTACCGGTTCCATTGCATCCTTCTTTCTTTATCTTGGCCAGTTGATTAAAAACAGCCCCGCCGCGCGTGGCGGCGCAACCGATAAACCGCCCCCGCGCAGCGCACGGGGACGGCGTTTCCGTAAAAAGACAGCGGAATATCAGGCTTTTTTGGCCTCGGGGGCTTCCACCAGGTGGACCTCGATGTCCCGCTGGCGGCACTGCTCCAAAAATTCCAGCTGGGCGGGGGTGTGTTCGATGGCGTCCGTAATCAAATGATGGATGCCGGCGATGTTCCACACCCGGTAAAAGGCGCAGGTGTCCAGCTTGGAATGGTCCGCCAGTACAAACACCTCACGGCTGCCGCCAATCAGCGCTTTTTTCACTTCCGCCTCCAGCGGCAGCGCGTCCGTCAGGCCGTATTGGATGTCGATGGCCTTTGCCGACACGAACGCCTTGTCCGCGTGGTATTTTTCCATGCTGGTGCTCGGTTCAAATTCTACTGTGTAGCGGGATTCCTTGTTCACCTTGCCGCCCAGCAGCACCACTTCGGCCTGCTCCCGTTCGCACAGCGCAATGGTGGCGCTGATGTTGTTTGTGATGACCGTTACCGGCTTTGCAATGTGGCGGGACATGGCGTAGACCGTGCTACTTGCGTCCAGGGCAATCACGTCGCCGTCGTCCACCAAATTTGCCGCGTAGGCGCCCAAAACATCCTTTTCCCGGCTGTGTTCCTGCATCCGGCTGGTAAGCGGCGCCTCATAGGTCATTTGCGGCATGGAACGCGCGCCCCCGCGCACGCGCAGCAGCAACTGGTC
Source organism: Oscillospiraceae bacterium (assembly GCA_031551695.1). GTDB lineage: Bacteria > Bacillota > Clostridia > Oscillospirales > Ruminococcaceae > JAAYCI01. The sequence goes on along the minus strand of JAVBNG010000041.1, from coordinate 3,123 downwards.
TTTTTCCAGTTTTTCAAAATCCCGGCGGATGGTCATTTCAGAAACACCCAGCAGCTGGCTCAAATCCACCACGTCGGCATAGGTGTGCTGTGCAACATACTGCAGGATATAGTCCTTCCGGTGTTCCGCATTCACAAGCTTCACAGCTCCCTTACCAAATGTGTGTGGCCGTTTACGCCTTGCCCTCCAGCGCCGCAATGCGCGCGTCGTGCTTTTTCTTCAGCTGTTTCAGCGAATAGTTGAACGGGGGATAGGCGATGCCTTCGTCTGTGATGATGCCGACGAAGTAGCGGCTGGGCGTGATGTCGAAAGCAGGGTTCAGCACCGGGGTGTCCTCCGGCGCAATTTGGCAGCCGTTGACGTTCAGCACTTCCTGCGGGTCCCGCTGTTCAATTTCAATTTCGTCGCCGGATGCGATGGTGAAGTCGATGGCGGACATGGTGGCAAAGCCGTACACCGGAATGCCGTGGGCCTGTGCCAGCACACTTACGCCGTACACGCCGATTTTGGCGGCCATGTCGCCGTTGGCGGCCAGGCGGTCCGCCCCCACAAAGGCCATGTCGATCATCCCCTCGCGCATGGCGTAGCCGGCCATGTTGTCGCACAGCACGGTGTAGGGCACGCCGGCTTCCCGCAACTCGTAGGCGTTCAGCTTCAGCCCCTGCAGGCGCGGGCGGGTCTCGTCCGTGTACACGTGCACTTTTTTGCCCTGCTGGTGCGCCAGAATGGCCGCGCCCATCTGCACGCCGTACTCGATGGCGCACAGGGGCCCCGTGTTGCAGTGGGTAATGATGTTGCAGCCGTCCTCGGGGATGACCGAGGCGCCGTTCACGGCAATGTTGTAAGAAATATTCACTTCATCGTCTGAAATAAGCTGGGCGCGCGCCACCAGTTTCTCGTACAGCTCGTCCGCGGGGGCCACGTTCAGGCTGTGGGCGTATTTCATCATGCGGCCCACCGCCCATGAAAGATTATACGCCGTGGGGCGCACGTTTGCAATCTTCTTGCTCTCCTTATCCAGGTAATTCAGCGCGTCTTTTGCCGTGGATGCGCCGGATTCCTTCACCGCCATGGCCACGGCAAACGCGCCGGAAACGCCGATGGCCGGGCCGCCGCGGATGCCCATGGTGAGGATTTCGTCGCAGATTTTATCCACCGTGTCCAGTTTCATCACAATCAATTCATAAGGCAGGGCCTTTTGGTCCTTGGCGCGCAGCACGCCGTCTTCCCAAAATACAGTTTTCATTTGGTTTTTTTCCTTTCGCTATTGGGGTATCCGCAGTGGTTAAACAGTCAGAATTCCGTGGCAATCAGGGCGTCCAGCGCGATGCGGAACTGCAGTTCCTTTGCACCGGAAATTCCCTCTGGGTAATGGTCAAAATTGCGCGGGTCCAGCAGTTCGATACACGGGCCGTCGCACACGAAAATGCAGCCGCATTTCACACCGCGCAGGTTGGCCGTGATGAACAGGCCCGAGGCCTCGTTTTCGTAGGCGACACAGCCGGCCTTTTGGTACAGGCGGGTGTTTGTGGGAATCAAATCCGGGTACCAGATGGCCCCAGTGACGGTGATGCCCGCGTGGAAGGGCGCGCCGTGCTGTTTGGCGGCGTGGATGAGGTTGTTCGTCACGTCCAGGCTGGCCACGGCAGGGTAGGCCATGGGCACCATGGCCGCCGTAACGCCTTCCTCGCGGCAGCAGGCGGTGGAGATGATGAAATCGTTGGTTTGCACATAGTCCTGCAAATAGCCGCCAGTGCCCACGCGGATCATCACCTTGGAACCGGCCATGATGAGCCCTTCGAAGCACATGATGGCGCCGCCCGCGCCCACGCCGTTGGACGCGATGGTGACCGGCACGCCCTTATAAATGGCGTTGTACACCCAAAACTCCCGGCTTTTGCCCACTTCCTCGGGCTTTTCGCACAGTTCCAGAACTTTCATCACGCGGTCCGGGTCGCCCACCACAATGGTGTGGGGGTGCACGGAATCATAGGGGATGTCGATGACCGGCACCACCTTTTTGTTGTCTCGCATAGGGGTTTCCTCCTAGTTTTTCAGGAATCGGCTTTTACTTTTTTGACGCTGCTTTTCAAAGTCCGTTGCTTTTGGATCTGCGTGCGCATGGACACGGCGTACACGATGACCGTGGTGGCGTAGGGGATCATCTGGATGAACTGGGCCGGCACGCCGAAGGCTTGCAGCCGGTTGCCCATGGCGTCGGCAAAGCCGAACACGAAGCACCCGACGGAGGACCAGATGGGGCTGGCCTTGCCGAAGAACATGGCGGCAACGCCCATGAAGCCGCGGCCGTTTACCATGCTTTCCACAAACACATTGGTGTAGCCGATGGACAGGTACGCCCCGCCCAGGCCGCCGATGACGCCGGAGATGAGCATGGCCTGTATTTTTTTGCCGTAGGGGCTGATGCCGGCGCTCACCGCCGCGTCGCTGTGGAAGCCCGCGCTGCGCATGCGCAGGCCCCAAACGGTTTTGTACAGCATGTACCAGACAATCGGGATGAGCGCGATGGCAAGCAATTCGAATAAAATGTAATTGTTGAACAGGGTGGAGAGCGCCGTGCCCGGCTGCAAAAACGGCAGGTTGATTTTGGGGATGGCCTGCACGCTGGAGGAAGAAAAGCGGCCGGTGGATTGGAGCAGGGTGTTCATCAAAAACCGCGTCAGGCTTATGGCCAGCAGGTTGATGATGGTGCCCGCGGCGAAGATGTTGGCGCCGAAGTTCAAATGGCTTACCGCCAGCACCAGCGCCACCAGCGCGCCCACGGCCGCCGCCGCCAGCACGCCCGCCATCCAGCTGCCTGTGGCGTGGCTTACCGCAATGGCGGTGAAGGCGGAGGTGAGCATGATGCCCTCCACGCCGATGTTCAAAACGCCGGCGTTCTGGCTTACCACCGCCGCCAGCGCCGCAAACAAAATGGGCGTGGTGGAGGTGATGGTGGCGTGCACAAGGCTGAGGCTGAACATGGAGGTCATGGTGTGCCTCCTTTCCTCTGGGGAATATCTGTTTCACCCGCGACGCTTTTTTTGTGGCGTCTGCGTTTCATTACGGGGAACAGCCCGCGCATGGCGGCAAACAGGATGAACGTGGTGATGAGCATGTCGA
>JAVBNG010000063.1:0-7423 GCA_031551695.1 Oscillospiraceae bacterium | reverse complement strand
GTAGGCAAAAACAGACAGCCGCTTTAGCGGCTGCCTGAGATGGTAATGCGGTGCCAAATTTCAGTGCCCCTTCAGGGGCTAAGTCCGTACCCGGCCCTTCCAGGGCTTGTGCAAACCACTAGTTTACTAGTGGTTCTGATTTGTTAAAAGATGGTGAGTTTTAAAGTGTGACACGCTCTAATCCATGCCCTTGGTGGTGCGGAACTGCACCACCATGCCCAGCGCGCCGAATACCGCGACGCACGCCCATTGCAGCCAAGCTGGCCCGGCCTGTGGGCGGCCCCACACCAGCGCGGCGATGCCGCCGGCCGCAATGCTGCCGCCGCCGAAGGCCGTGGCGATGATGATGATCGGCTTTGTTGCAAACACGCCCACAAACCCCACGGCCACGCCGATGATGAGGGCGAACCAGACATTTGGCACAAAGGAGACGGCAACGAGGTAGGCAAAGACGCCCACCAGCAAAAACACGCCGGCTTTGTAAATTTTGATGGACAGCCAAGCCAGCAGGGCACCCAGCAAAACGCCCAGCACAAGCGACAGCCACCAAATGCCGAAGGCGGCGCTGAACGCGCTGAGACCGATGGCAAGCCCGGCTAAAAAGGCGATGACGGCCACTTGCACCTTGAACACCCGGTAGCCGGCAAAGCTTTCAAGCCCGCCCAGCGCAATGGCCAAAATGCCCGCAATGATGACCGGGATGCCGCCGGTGGTGTAAAGGGTGTCTACAAACCCTTGCAGCATGGGTGCCTCCTTTTTTTGTTAGGCCGCATGTCGGCGGCGAAATCATACTGCTGTTATTATATCACATTTTACAGTGATACCGGTGCGGAACTTGGCGCATTGTGTTTGGGTGGCGGGGCCATAAAGAGGAAGACAGCCGCCGGGCATGCGGAAAAGCGGATGAAAAACCCACGGGAGCCGAAGCTTCCGTGGGTTTGCTTTCACGAAGCGCCGGCGGTGCTAAATGTGCCGTTTTGCCAGCTTGGCCAACTCGCCGCCGGCAACGGGCAAAAAGGCGAACAAAAAGGCGAACAACAATTCGCTGCCGCGCAGGGCCACGGTGCCGAACACCGGGTTCAAAAACGGCACGTAGATGGCCAGCAGCATGAAGGCGAGTGACGCCAGCACGCATTTGTTCAGGTAGCTGTTGCCGAACAACTTCATGCGGAAGATGGAAACGGTCTCACTGCGGTTCGAGTAGGCGCGCATTAGTTCACCCAGCACAAGTGTAAAGAAGCAGCAGGTCATGGCCTCGGCCAAAGCGCGCGGGTCCACCGCGCCGGCGTAAATGGTGGAAAGGGGCGCCTGGGCGTTGTAGCCGAACAGGAAGGACGCAAGCGCCCCCGCAGCCAGCGCCACGCTTTGAATGGCCACGGCAAAGGCCATGGGCTTGTTCACAATGGGTTCGGCGGGGTCGCGCGGGGCGCGGTCCATCACGCCTTTTTCGGCTTTTTCCATGCCAAGGGCAAAGGCGGGGAACGCATCGGTGATGAGGTTGATGGCCAACAGCTGCGTGGCCGCCAGCGGCACCGGCAGCTTGAACAGCATGGCGAAAAAGATGACCAATATTTCGCCGATATTGCAGGAGAGCAGGAAGCCCACTACCTTGCGGATGTTGGCGTAGATGGTGCGCCCTTCGCTGACGGCGCTGACGATGGAGGCGAAGTTGTCGTCGGTCAAAATCATGTCCGCCGCTTCCTTACTTACGTCCGTGCCGGTAATGCCCATGGCGATGCCGATGTCGGCGTGCTTTAAGCTGGGCGCGTCATTCACGCCGTCGCCCGTCATGGCGGCAACGTTGCCGTTGGCGCGCACGGCGTCCACAAGGCGCACCTTGTGCTCCGGCGACACGCGGGCGAACACGTTGGTGGTCTTCACCGTTTCGCGCAGCTGCTCGTCCGTCAGTTCGTTTATTTCGCGTCCCTCCACCGCGCCCGCATCGCTTAAAATGCCCAGCTTTGCGCCGATGGCGCTGGCGGTGGTCTTGTGGTCACCGGTGATCATCTTCACAGCGATGCCCGCGTGCTTGCAGGTGTCGATGGCGTCCTTCGCCTCTTCGCGGGGCGGGTCGATCATGCCCAAAAGGCCCACAAAAGTGAGGCCGTTTTCTTCGTCGAAATCGGCGTGTACTTCGCTCACGCGTTTGTACGCCACGCCGATGACCCGCAGGGCGTTTTCGGCAAAACCGGTGTTTGCGGCAAGGATGGCGGCGCGGGTGGCGTCGTCCAGCGGTTTTACACCACCGGCTGTTTCAACGGATACGCAGCGCATCAGCAATTCATCCGGCGCGCCCTTCGTGTACATGGTAAGGCCGTCGTCCAGCTGGTGGAAAGTGCTCATCAGCTTGCGGGTGGAGTCGAACGGGATCTCCTGCAACCGGGGGTATTTTTCCTCCCAGGCGGATTTTTCCATGCCGGTCTTGTGTGCCAGCACCACCATGGCGCCCTCGGTGGGGTCGCCGATGATACTTTCTTTTTCCGGGCTGTAGGTGGCGTCATTGCACAAAAGCGCCCCTTCCACCAGATGGCGCAACGCGGCGCTGTCCGTTTGGCCGCCGTCCTCGGCGGTGATGGCGCCCGTGGGGCTGTAGCCGGTGCCGCTTACGCCGTACAGCTTGCCGTCGAGGTACAGCTTTTCAATGGTCATCTTGTTCTGGGTTAGGGTGCCGGTTTTGTCGGAACAGATGACCGTGGTGCTGCCCAGCGTTTCCACGGCGGACAGGCGCTTGATGATGGCGTGCACTTTCACCATGCGCTGCATGCCCATGGCCAGCACCACTGTTACGACCACGGTGAGGCCCTCGGGAATGGCCGCCACAGCCAAAGCCACCGCTGTCATGAAGATTTCAAAGATATCCATGCCGCGCAGCAAACCAAGGCCGAAAATGACGGCGCACACGGCAAGGCAAATGATGCCGAGCAATTTGCCCAGGCTGTCCAGCTTTTTTTGCAGGGGCGTGCTTTCCTCCGGGCTTTCGTTCAGCATGCCGGCAATGCCGCCCATTTGGGTCTGCATGCCGGTGCCGGTGACGATGCCCCGGCCGCGGCCGTAGGTGATGACGGTACCCATGAAGCCGGAGTTAATGCGGTCGCCAAGGCTGGCTTCGTCCGGAAGCACGGCGGCAGCGTCCTTTTCCACCGGCACGCTTTCACCGGTGAGGGCCGCCTCGTCTATCTTCAGGTTCACGGCGTCCAAAAGGCGCACGTCCGCCGGCACATAGTCGCCCGCGTCCAATATCACCACGTCGCCGGGCACCACGTCGCCGCTGGGAATCTCCGCAATCACGCCGTCCCGCAGCACCTTGGCCTGCGGGCTGGCCATTTCCTTCAGGGCTTTCAGCGCGTTGCTGGCCTTGTTCTCCTGGTACACGCCCAAAAAGGTGTTCAGCACCACGATGGCCAAAATAATGGTGCCGTCCAGGGTTTCGCCGAGGAAAATGGACACGACGGCGGCGATGATGAGGATGATGACGAGGAAATCTTTCAGCTGGTCCCAAATCATGGAGAAGATGCCCTTTTCCTTGGCGCCCTCCAGGCGGTTTGGGCCGTATTTCTCCAGGCGGCTTGCCGCCTCGGCGGTGGTAAGGCCTTTTGCGGGGTCTGTTTGGAGGCCCTGGGCCGCGTCCCCGGCAGTCTCGTTGTAAAACAGGCTCATGCTGCTCGCTCCTTGTTGTATGCCCGCGCGCTCGGTTGCGACGGGCAGTTTCAAACGGTCTTCTTTTAACATACACGGCCCGTTTTGTTTCGTCAATGCTTTTCTTGGTGATGTACAGTGACAACCGGATGGTGGGCAATATTGAGTATACCGTCAAAATGTAACAAAATCTGAGGCAACAATTTACACAATCCGACAAAAAAGCATAGATTGTATTGACGGTATATACCAAATACTGTAAAATATGCCTATAACTTGTAAAGACAACTTGTCAACAAGTCCATTATTTGCGGCGGAGGCAACCATGAAAATCACCATCGTAGGCGCGGGCAATACGGGGCATGCGCTGGCGGCCTATCTGGCACAGCGCGGCTGCACCCCGGTGCTGGCCACGCGCAGTGCAGAGAAATCCGCCGCCATCAATGAAAACGGCATTACGGCGGAGGGGGCCATACAGGGGAACTTCCGCGTGCCGTCCACCACCAGCCTTGCCGAGGCGGTGCAGGGCGCCGCGCTGGTGGCGGTGATGACCACGGCAAACGCCCACCGCGCTGTGGCCAGGCAGCTGGCCCCGCTGCTTACAGACGGGCAGAGCATACTGGTGTTCAACAGCAACTGGGGCGCCTTTGAGTTCGCCCAGGTGCTGGGCGGGGACATTGCCGCCAAAAATCTTACCGTGGCCGAAACGGCCGCCCAGCTGTTTGTGGCAACCTCGGGGGGGCCGGGGCATGTGAATGTCTCTGTAAAGGAAAAAATCTCCGTCGCCGCCACAGACCCCGCCAAAACCGCGCCGCTTTTGGCGGCCATCGGCGGCGTCTTCCCCCAGTTCGAAGAGGGCGGCTCCATCATCGAGACCACCATCTCCACCACGAACCCGGTCATCCACGTGCCCATTTCGCTGGCGAACATTGCCCGCATTGAAAACGCACAGGAGTTCCGTTTTTACGGGGACGGCGTGTCAAAAGCGGGCGTAGAGTTGATTTTGAAGATAGATGAAGAGCGTGTGGCCGTGGCAAGGGCGCTGGGGTGCGAAATTGACGACGTGCTGACGGTGATCAACAGCTTTTGGGAGAAAAAGCACGATAACTTGTTCGACGCCCTGACGAAAAACGAGACTTACCTGCGGGCTATGGGGCCGAAAAGCCTCACCCACCGCTATTTCACCGAGGACGTGCCCTTCGGCATTGCCCCGGTGGCGCAGATAGGCCGCCTGTACGGCGTGGAAACGCCCTACACGGACGCGTTGCTGGACATCCTTTATAAACTCGCCGGCCAGGGGTTGGCCGGCACAGGCGTCAGTTTCAGAAAGGAGGATTTCGCACCATTTGTTGGGGCGCCGCCCTGCGCGGTGAAGGCGGGTGTTCGCTAGGCCCGCCGTATTGCAGGCGGCGAGAGGGTTTAGGCAGCAAATATTAAGGAAGATTATTTGTAATGGAAAGAGGAGAGGTTATCTATGGACGAAAACAAAGCCGCAGTGGCAACCGAAGAGAAGAAAGTTGTCTCCAAAAGCAAGAAATTCACAGCAGTTGACCTGATTACCGTAGTGGTGTTCGCGGCGCTGGTGCGCGTGTTGTGGCTGGTGTTCAAATCGGCCGGCGTGGTGTTCCCGTTCAACCATTCCTTCATGCACCTGTTCAGCAGTTTCTGCCTGGTAGCCTGTATGACAGTGGTGAAAAAACGTTTTGCGGCGTTCTACTACACCGTTGGCTGGTGTGCCATCAACTTCTTCCTGCAGGGCGAGCACTGGGCCTATTGGCTGCTTGTCATTTTGCTGCCGCTGCTGCCGGAACTGTACATGACTGCGCGTTCGAAATCCTTTGCAAACCCCGATGACGTGTACCACAGCTATAAGGACCTGCTTGTGTTTGCGATGATCTACACCATCATTTACTTCGTGTTTGTGTGGTGGAGCCTGATCTTCCTGTTCCTCATCCCCATTCCGTGGGGCCTGTCCATTGCGGCGTTTGCGCTGGCGCTGGTGTTCGTGGTGCTGGGCACGTTCCTTGGCTGGAAGGTCGGCACAAAAATCCATTCCCTCATCAACTGAGTTCGTTTTAAAACCCCGGCAAGCCAGGGTTCCGCCTGCGGCCCGCCGGGGTGTTTTGTTCCTACAACTTGTAAAGACAACCGTACTGGCTGGAAGCGGACCCAATCTCCGCAATCACTGCCACCGTGGCGCGGCACACCCTTCCGTGCCGCAGGCGGCATCAAAATGGAGGAAACTGATTTGGGCGGCTCGGACTTTAGTGTAAACTATGAGAAAAAGACCTGGGTGCACAGGCTGGACCCGCGGTCTAAACTGATATTCATTCTGGTGTTTGCCACCATTCCGCTGATTTTTACCGACTTCAAATACCTGCTGGTTTGCGCCGCGCTGGTGGCTCCCATCTGGATCTCGGCGCGCATCGACATCAAGCCCATCAAGGGCCTGCTGTTCGCCATCATCATTTTTTCGGCGGTGGCCGTGGTGTTTGCAACCTTTTACAATTATGATCACCCGAACAAGATTGTGCTGTTTCAGCTGGGGCCGCTGGTGGCCACGAACATCGGCCTGCTTTCGGGGCTGATGCTGGGCTTCCGCGCGGCCATTCCCGCGCTGGTGGCGCTCATCCTCATCTGCACCACGGACCCCGCCTACCTTGCCAAGGCCATGATGAAGATGCACATTCCCCTCAGCGTCGCTTTCATGATGATGGGCGCCTTGAAGATGTTTCCGCTGGTGTTTGAAGAGATGCAGAACATCAAAACGGCGCAGATCATCCGCGGCGTGAAGTACGGCGGGATGAAGAACAACTTCAATGCGTTCAAGCTGGCGGTGTTCCCGCTTATGGTGAACTCCCTGCGCAAAAGCCGCGTTACGGGCGTTGCGGTGGAGTCGAAAGGTTTTGGCAAGCGCGCGTGGAAAGAGTATTACCAGAACTTTAAATTTGGGCCGAATGATTACATGCTGCTGGCCGGCTGCGCCGTTTTTGCGGTTGCGTCGCTTGTTGTGCGCTACGGCTTTGGCCTTGGGTTCGACCCGATGGTGACGCAGGCGTAGGCTTAGAAAAAGAGGTGAAAAAACGTTGGCAGACAAGACTGTTGTGGAAGTGCGCAACCTGAGCTTCCAGTACCCCAAGGGCGCGAAAAAGGCCATTGACAACCAGAGCTTTGACATCAATATGGGCGAGTTCGTGCTGCTGTGCGGCTCGTCCGCTTCGGGCAAAACCACACTTGCCAAGTGCCTGAACGGCATTATTCCACACCTGTCCGTGGGGGATATGTACGGCGCCGTGAGTGTGAACGGCCTGAAAACAGACGAAGTGGAGATCCATGAGCTCTCGGGCCACATCGGCATGGTGTTCCAAAACCCGGAAGACCAGATCTTCTCCATCCGCGTGAGCGACGAAGTGGCGCTGGGGGTGGAGTGTCAGGGCTACAAGCATGACGAGATTGTGAAGCGGGTGGACTACGCGCTGGAAAAACTGCGCATCCGGGACATCATGAACCGGCTGACCTTTTCCCTTTCCGGCGGCCAAAAGCAAAAGGTGAGCATCGCGTCGAACCTGGCCATCATGCCCAGCATCATTGTGCTGGACGACCCCACCACCGACCTTGACCCCATCAGCAAGCAGGAAGTGATGGATATCCTGCAGGAGCTGAAGGATGAGGTGGAGCTGCCCATGCCGGACGGCACCATGGCCAAGATGACGTTTCTCGTCATTGAGCACGAGCTGACCGACCTGATGGAATTTACCGACCGCGTGCTGGTGATGCACGAGGGGCA
>JAVBNG010000008.1:0-34402 GCA_031551695.1 Oscillospiraceae bacterium | reverse complement strand
GGCGCTTGTGGTGGTGGTGGTTGGCGCGGCGCAGGGTATTTTGCTGGCCATGGTGCTGTCCCTGCTGGAGCATGTGCGCAAAAGCTATCGCCCGCACAACCGGGTGCTGATGGAAGGGGAAAAGGGTGAGGAATGGCGGGACGCAGCCGATGGCGGAGAGGCGCGGCCGGGCGTTGTGGTTTACCGTTTTACCGCCGCGCTGTATTACGCGAATATCTCCCAGTTTTCAAATGAGGTGCGTGCCTTTGTTTCGAAGTACCCCGGCATGCGGGAGCTGGCGCTAGACTGTTCCGCCATTTCAAGCGTGGATTACAGCGGGTGCGAAATGTTGCTGGAAACGGCCCGTATGCTGCAGGAGAAGGATATCCGGTTTGTTTTTCTGTTCCTCTCCAAGGAAACGCTGGCGGCGCTTGGCAAATGCGGGTTGGTCGACATGGTTGGGCGCGGCAATATTTACCCCACGTTGCGGGACTACCTGAAAACGTATGGCAGCTTTGAAGCGCTGGTGAACAAACGAAATAAATAAGACGGCAGCGGGGTTGCATGCACACCCAAAGCAAGTGGAATTTTCCTGTAAATCCTGTATCATTGTAGCACAGCACCGTGCACCTAAAACACCACCCCTCGTGAGTGGTGTTTTCATTTCCACCTGGTGGGGAAGGACGTGAACCTGTGGCAAAAACGCGTAAAATGTTGGGCGCGGCAGATTCGCCCTATATCATCTCCCTGATGCGGATGATTGAGACCCAAAGCAAAGCCACCATTGCAAGCTGGTGTATGGAATATGCCGCGGCGCATATACTTCCCATTTTTGAAAAACGCCGCCCCGGCGACGGACGCCCGCGCCAGGCAATCGACGCCGCGCGGGACTGGTTTTGCGGCAAAAAGAAACTGCCGGAAGTGAAAAATATTATATTAAACGCGTGCCACGCCGCCGCAAGGGAACAGGATGCCGACCCCGCAGCCCAGGCCGCCGCAAGGGCCTGCGGCCAGGCGGCCGCCTGTTTCCACACGCCAACCCATGCGCTGGGGCTGGCGTTTTACGGCACGGCGGCCATTGCCTACGACCGCGTGGGCCTTCATGAAAAGCCTGAGGTGTACGACCAAATCGCCGCGGAAGAATGTGCCAAAATGGAGGCGGCCCTGCGGGCGGTCTCGGTGGAAAACGAACCCAACCCGGCAAAGATCAAATGGACCTGCTAGTTTTTGCATGCAAACCACACGCGCCACTTTGTGCTATACTGGATTGTAGCGCAGAAAAGAACCACACGGGAAAGGGAGACGCCCAATGGAATTTCGGCAACTGGAGGCTTTTAAGCTGATTGTGGAGTCCGGCAGTTTTTCGCAAACGGCCAGGCAAATGGGCGTTACGCAGCCTTCTGTAAGCGCCCAGATCATTGCGCTGGAGCGGGAGTTCGGCTGCCAGATATTGACGCGCCAGCCGGGCCGCGCAGCACCCACGGAAACAGGCAAAACGCTGTACCGCTACGCGGAGGAAATATTATCCCTGCGAGACAAGGCCGCCGCCGCTTGCAGCCGCCATAAAGAGATGAGCGGAACCGTTACTGTGGCGGCGTCCAGCATCCCGTACCAGTTTGTGCTGCCGGTGTTAACGGCCCAGTTTTCCCTGCAAAACCCCGGCGCGCGCTTTACCCTTATGCGCAGCGACAGTGCCGGTGCGGCGGAGCTCGTTCTTTCCGGCGCGGCGGACCTTGGCATGGTGGGCACATTGCCGCAAAGCGAGGAACTGCTGTGCGAGCCCATCCTGGAGGATGAATTGATGGTACTTGCCCCGGCGAAGCCCCCGTACACCGAATGGGCACGGGAACCGGTGAACGTGCAGGACATTTTATCCGCACCTTTCGTTGCGCGGGAAGAGGGCTCCGGCACGTGGAGCGAAGTGGAACATTACCTGCGCCAGCAAGGGCACGACAGCTGCGCCCTGCACGTTGTGGCCCGCATGGACGACCCTCACGCCATTACGGCGGCAGTGGAAGAGGGGCTTGGCATTACCGTGTTGTCGTCCCTGGCGGCCAGCGAAAGCTTGCGCAAAGGAGGCGTGCTGGCGTTTTCTTTAGCGGGCAAGCCGGCGAAACGGAAAATTTACCTTGTGCGCGCAAAAGGGAAAAGCTTTCCCGCCGTTACAGAGGCGTTTGCGCGCTTTGCAGCCCACCGTGGCGGTGCAGAGTGAAAACAGCTTGAACATGGAACAAGAGCCATGGTTCCCTGACGCGTTGCGCACCCGGCCACATGTGCCACAAAGGAGACCCGGATGAAAGAAGTGTATGTCAGCTTGCCAACGGCGGACGCCGTACAGCGTTTTGTAGATGTTTTGGCGACGCTGGATGGGGATTTTGACCTGATCAGCGGCCGCTATATTTTGGACGCGCGCAGCCTGATGGGCATTTTTTCCCTTGACTTGACGAAGCCCGTCAAACTGAACATTTACCGCGACACGAGGGAAACACAAACGGCTTTGGCGCCGTTTATCACCGCCCGCCCCGGAGGTACCGATGAGCGATAAATACATTGATTTGACCATAGAAAAGCAGAAAAACATCGTGCTGATTGCCCACGATGGAAAAAAGCAGGAATTGCTGGACTGGTGCGAGTGGAACAAGGATATTTTGGCTTGCCATTTTTTAAGCGGCACGGGCACCACGGCAAAAATGGTGACGGACCGCACCGGCCTGCCCGTGCGGGGCTATAACAGCGGCCCCCTGGGGGGCGACCAGCAGATCGGCGCAAAAATCGTGGAAGGCGCCATCGACTTTGTAGTGTTTTTTTCCGACCCGCTTACCGCCCAGCCCCACGACCCCGACGTGCGCGCCCTGCTGCGCATTGCGCTGGTGTACGATATCCCCATTGCCACCAACCGCGCCTCGGCCGATTTTATGATTACATCGCCCCTGATGAACGAAGAATACACCCACCAGGTGCTGAACTTCAAGCGCCATATTGAAAACCGGGCCGAAACATTGTAGGGCAAAGCGGCATTTGCGCGGGAAACCAAAAACGGACGGCCTTTGGCCGCCCGCGGTTTTCACAACAATAAGGCTGAAAAAACGCTATTTTTTCGGCTGGCCTGTATACACGGAGCGGCGCACCTCGCCGGCAAGGTCTTTCATGGCGTCATCCACAAAGGCGGGGCTTTGCTCGTCACAGTTGGCCACAATGGCCACCTTGCCGCCGTCTAAATCGCCTTTGATGGAATCGGTGAAGCCATCCTCAAAATGGCCCTTCGACGCATCCAGCCCGGCGCCGATGGCCGTGCCCGTGAGCATGGACAGCAAAAAGCCGAACGGCCCCAAAAACAGCCCCACCAGCATGCCCAGCAGCATGCCCGTCCATGTGGTGCGCCCGCCGTCTGTGGTTTTCTTCATGGCTTCAAGTTCGCCGTCCGCGTTCTTTTTCAGCATGATGTTGTAGCCAAGGCTGATGTCGCCGCGCATGGCAAGGTCCTGCAGGCGGTGCGAGCCCTCAATGGCGGAAGATTCGTCTTTAAAGGTAATGACTAAAAAGTTTTCCGATCTCATAGATAACAAGCCTCCTTCGGCGTCTTTTTTGCCCGCAGGTGGAACTTCATGGCGAAATTCCCCAAAAGGCATACCGTTGTTTTTATTATACGGATACAATATGACAAATTCCACTTTTTGTGGCGAATTTTGCCGCCCTCGCCAGAAAGGAATTGAAAAAGACATCTCTGTGCGGTATAATCTACGGTAATACTTCAGTTTTTAAATAAACAGAGAAACAACGCTATTGAGGTGAAAGATGCAGCCTTTTAAACTAAAGCCCGCTTACAAAGATTATATTTGGGGCGGGCAAAAGCTGAAGACGGAATTTGGCAAAAAAACCGGCCTTGCCACCGTGGCGGAAAGCTGGGAACTTTCCGCCCACCCGGACGGCAGCAGCATCATCACCACGGGGGAACTGGCGGGCACATCACTTTCTGACTTTTTCAAGATGTACCCGTCCCTTTGCGGCACAAAGAATGAAATTCGGGCGGATTTTCCCATCCTTGTAAAACTGATAGACGCGGCGCGGCGGCTGTCTGTGCAAGTGCACCCGGACGACGCCTACGCCAGGGTCCACGAGAATGACAACGGCAAAACCGAGATGTGGGTGGTGCTGGAGGCGGAGCCCGGCGCCACGCTGTACCACGGCTTTTCCCGCGAGGTGACGAAAGAGGAGCTGACGCAGCGCATTGAAGACGGCACGGTGGAAGAAGTGCTGCGCAAGGTGCCGGCAAAGATGGGCGACGTGTTTTTCATCGCCGCGGGCGACATTCACGCCATTGGTGCCGGCCTTGTGATTGCGGAAATACAGGAAAACTCCAACGCCACCTACCGCGTGTATGACTATGGCCGCACGGACGATGCCGGGAACCCGCGCCCGCTGCACATCCAAAAGGCGCTGGACGTAACACGGCTTACCCCCGTGTACAGCAGCCCGCCCGGCGAAGGCAACCCTGTAAAGGCAAATGGCTGCACACTGAAACAGCTGGCAAGCTGCCCTTATTTTACGGTGGATACCCTGGCGCTGAACGGCGCGTTTCAAAACAGGCAGGACGGCGGCAGTTTTACGGCGGTGCTGTGCACCGATGGCAGCGGCCTGTTAACTGCGGACAAAGCCACGCTGGAGGCGAAAAAAGGCGACACTTTGTTTGTTCCGTCGGACGTGGCGGAATATGCCCTGTCCGGCTGCGGCAGTTTTTTGCTTATCACCACATAAAGGGTGCGCGAAAAAAAGTATTGGAATCCTTCAAAGGGGCATTTGCATGAAACTGCTGCTTACCATTTACGCTGTATTTGTAAAGATTGGAGCCTTTACATTTGGCGGCGGCTACGCCATGCTGCCGCTGGTGCAAAAGGAAGTGATTGAAAAGCGGCATTGGGCCACAGAAGAAGAAGTGATGGACTATTACGCCATGTCCCAGTCCCTGCCGGGCATTATCGCGGTGAACATGTCGCTGTTTTTGGGCTACAAAAAGAAGGGCGTTTCTGGCGGCATTGCGGCGGCGCTGGGGGCGGTCACGCCGTCGCTGGTCATCATTATGCTGGTGGCCATGTTTTTAAGCGGGGCACTGGAATATGAGCTGGTGCAAAAGGCGTTTGCGGGCGTGCGCGTGGTGGTAAGCGCTTTGATTGTGCAAGCCATTGTGAAGCTGTGGAAAACCGGCGTGAAGGGCGTGTTCGGCTACACGGTTTATTTTGCGGCGCTGGCGCTGGTGCTGTCCACCGGCGTGCCCATCATCGCGGTGGTGCTGGCTGCGGTGGCGGCGGGCATCGTATACTCGCTGGTGCAGCGGGCACGGGGTGCCGCCAAATGATTTATTTGCAGCTGTTTGTCGAATTTTTCAAAATCGGCCTGTTCACTATTGGCGGCGGCCTTGCGGCGTTGCCGTTTTTATACGAACTGGCGGAAAAATACAATTGGTTCACGGCGGCGGACGTCACCAACATGATCGCCATCTCAGAGTCCACCCCCGGGCCCATCGGCATCAACGCCGCCACCTATGTGGGCTACGAAACGGCGGGAGTTCTGGGTGGCGTCATTGCCACGCTGGGCACCATTTTACCCGCCGTCATCATCGTCACCGTCGTGGCAAAAATGCTGGACAGGTTCAAAAACAATTTTTACGTGAACGCCGGTTTCACAGGCATCCGCCCGGCTGTTACGGCGCTCATCACCTATGCGTTCTGGTCCGTGTTCAGCATTTCCATCATCAACTGGGGCGCTTTTTGGCCGGGCCTCAACTGGGCTGGCCTGATCGAGCCGTGGGCGCTCATCCTGTTCGCGGCGGCACTGTTTTTGCTGCTGAAGTTCAACAAGCATCCCATTTGGTACCTGGCGGGTGGCGCCATTGCGGGAATGCTGTTTGCGCCGCCCGGCGCATAAAGGCAAGCGTTTTGCGGGTATTGGAAGGTATCGATTGAAACTGAAGGGAAGCACCGATGAAAAAAAGCGGCATGTCGAACGTCCGGTTTTGGGCGCTGGTGTGGGGCCTTGGCCTTGCGGGCCAATTGTGCTGGAATATCGAGAACCAGTGGTTTAACACCTTTGTGTACGCCAAAATCGCAAAGGACTCCACCATCGTCACCGCTATGGTCATCACCAGCGCCCTTGTCACCACAGCGTCCACATTCTTTTTTGGCACCCTGTCGGACCGCGCGGGCACCCGTCGAAAATTTGTATCCGTCGGTTACATCGTATGGGGCGTGTTCACCATTTTGTTTG
Source organism: Oscillospiraceae bacterium (assembly GCA_031551695.1). GTDB lineage: Bacteria > Bacillota > Clostridia > Oscillospirales > Ruminococcaceae > JAAYCI01. The sequence continues at coordinate 28,162 of JAVBNG010000008.1, read as the reverse complement.
GCCTTACGGAGTTTATCTCCACGGGCAGCGTTGGCACCGGGGCCAAACTGGGCGTGTTGGCGGCGGTGCTGGTGGTGCTGGCCGACGACGTGATGAGCTTTTTTGGCTCCATGGGCAACGACAGCGGCTACAACGCCTGGACCAACGACATGACAACGGACAAAAACCGTGGGCAAATAGGCGCGGCGCTGGCTACACAGCCGGTCATCGGCACCATTGTGGGCACGGTGCTGGGCGGCATGCTCATCGGCAGTAACGACAACTACCAGCGCCTGTTCTGGGCCATGGGCATATTTGTCATCTGCATGGGTGTGCTGTCGCTGCTGTTCATGCGGGACGCCGAACGCCTGGCGCCCCACCGCGACGGCAGCTTTGCCCATCAGTTCGCGTCCATCTTTCGCGTAAAAAGCTTTGTGAAGCACAGGGAACTGGCCATGGCGTGCTTGGTGGCCTTCGCCTTTTTCGTTCCGTTCAATGTGTATTTTGTGCACATGGGCAACTGGATGATCTATCACCTGGGCTTTTCGGCGGACAACATGGGCTATATCCAGGGCATCAGCCTGGCGCTTGCCATGGTGCTGGCCGTTCCGGCCGCCGCCTTCATCAACAAAAAACGCACGCCGCTGGTGGCGGCCGTGGCTGTGGTGGTGAACAGCATCGGCATGTGGATTTTGTTCCTGTTTGTGCGGCCTGACGGGCTGGACACCTCCTCCGCTTTTTCCGCCGCCAACCTGCCGCTGTTCATCGGCGCGTTTTTTGCCGGCGGTGGCTACATCCTCATGACCCAAAGCATGACAATTTGGGTGAAAGAGCTTTACCCCGAGACCAGCCACGGCCAGTTCGAGGGCATCCGCATCGTGTCCTTTACATTGCTGCCCATGGTGGTGGGCACGCTGATCGGCAACGTGGTGGTGAAGCACGGCGCAGGCACGGTGGTAAACGCGTATGGCCTTACAGAAAACATCCCTACGGAGTCTATTTTCCTTTGGGGGGCGCTGCTGCTGCTGTTGTGCTTCATCCCGCTGCTGTTTGCGTCCCGGCTGTATTTCAGCCGCGTGGCGGCCGAGCGGCGCGCCGTAAAACGCCAAAACGGCGGCACAAAGCGCAAAAAAAAGTAAGGAGAGCCGTTTAGATGGCGCATAAAAAACCGCTGAAGCTGGAACAATTGTACACACGCTGGGGCAAGGCGCTGAACGCAGACATGCCCCTGCCGGAGCACCCGCGCCCGCAGTTTATGCGCGAAAACTGGCAGAACCTGAACGGCCGCTGGGAATATAAAATCGCGCAGGGAGCCATTACAGAGGCTGGCGCGCCACAGGCGAAGGCGCCGGACGCGTTTGAGGGGGAGATCATCGTGCCCTTTTCGCCGGAAAGCCTGCTTTCCGGCGTGGGCCGCCAACTGCAGCCGGGACAGACCCTGTGGTACCGCCGCGCGTTTTCACCGGACGCCCTGCGCAAAACCGCCGGCGAAAAGGGGCATGTTTTGCTGCATTTCGGCGCGGTGGACCAAACCTGTTTTTTGTATGTGAACGGTGCGTATGCCGGCATGCACGTGGGCGGGTATTTTCCGTTTTCTTTTGATATCACAGGTTTTTTGAAACCCGGCGGCGGGCCCTGCGCCATTGCCCTTGCCGTGACGGACGACACCGCTGAAGGCCCCGAAGCCTGGGGCAAGCAAAGCCTTGCCCGCGGCGGCATTTGGTACACCGCACAAAGCGGCATTTGGCAAACGGTTTGGGCCGAGGCCGTGCCGGAGCAATCTGTGGAAAGCGTAAAAATAACGCCGTTGTACGACGAAAGCGCCGTGGTTTTTGAACTTTGCCTTGCCGGATTGGAACCGGTGCTGCCTGTGGGCGCGGCAGGCGGCACGCAACATACCGCCACGCAAATCGCTATATACGACGGTGAAACCCTAGTCGTCAAGGCGGGCACCCAAACGGGCAAGGCAAAGCTGCGGCTGCCAGGCTTCAAAAGCTGGAGCCCGGACGAGCCGTTTTTGTACGATGTCGTCATCACCTGCGGCGGGGACGAGGTAAAAAGCTATTTTGGCATGCGCAAATTTGGCGTGGCGCAGGACGGCGAAGGCCACTGGCGCACCACGCTGAACGGCGAGCCTATTTTTCAAACGGGCCTGCTGGACCAGGGCTATTGGAGCGACGGCCTGTACACCCCGCCGGCGGACGAAGCCATGGTGTGGGAAATTGGCGAGATGAAGAGCCTCGGCTTCAATATGCTGCGCAAGCACATCAAGATCGAACCCATGCGCTGGTATTACCACTGCGACCGCCTGGGCATGCTGGTGTGGCAGGACATGGTGAGCGGCGGCGCCATTCCCTACAACCCGTTTGTCATCCACGCGCCGCTGTTTTTGCCTCTTCCCATTCCGGACAACCGTTACCGCCTGTTTGGCCGGGAAGACAAGCTCTCCCGCGAGCGCTTTGAAGACGATATGCGCGCCACGGTGGACGCGCTGTACAACGTAACCAGCCTGTGCGAGTGGACGGTGTTCAACGAGGGCTGGGGCCAGTTCGACGCGGCGGACATGACGCGCCTGCTGCACCGTTACGACGATACCCGCCCCATCGACCACGCCTCCGGCTGGTATGACCAGGGAGCCGGTGTGTTTTGCAGCCACCACGCATATTACAAGCCCTTCCGCCTGAGGAAGGACAAATATGGCCGTGTGCAGGCGCTTACGGAGTTCGGCGGCTACAGCCTGCCCGCCAAGGGGCATATGGCGTCGAAAAAACTGTTTGGATACAAGGTGTTCCATTCAAAGGGTGAATTTGCCATGGCGCTGAAGCGCCTGTATGAGGGACAAATTATCCCGGCGGCCAAAAAAGGCCTGTCCATCGCCATTTACACCCAGGTGAGCGACGTGGAGGATGAGATCAACGGCCTATTGACCTATGACCGCGAGGTGTGCAAGGCAGACCCGGCTTTGCTGCAGGCCTTGAATGAGAAGCTGAAACAAGCGGTGAAATGAAAAAATACCGCCCTTTACTTCGTGAAGTGGTAAAGAAACAGGAGACACAAAAAGCGTGTCCCCTGTTTTTGTTGGTAACGAAAACCCCCGGCTATTGAACCGCGCCCAATCGTTAGACAGTGTGATACACGGAAAAACGCAAGGGGTACAGTTCATTCACCGGGGATGGTTCTGTTTGTGCATTGCTTCAAGCAAGCGCCCTATTTCTTCGCCAGGTAACGCCGCAGGTCCAGCGCAACGGCAATAACGATAACAAAGCCCTGCACGATGTACTGGTAGGATGTATCCACCTTCAGGAACTGCAAAGCGGTCTTCAAGATTTCAAACACCAGCACGCCGATGAGGATGCCGGACACGCGGCCGATACCGCCGGTGGTGGAAACGCCGCCGATGGTACAGGAGGCGATGGCCTCGAGCTCGTAGCCAAAGCCGGTGTTCACGTTTGCGCCGCCGGCCTTTGAGCCGATGAGAAACCCGCCGCAGGCGTATAAAACAGCCGCCAGCGCATAAATTTTAACCAGCGTGCGGCTCACGTTCACGCCGCTCACTTCCGCCGCGCTCTCGTTTCCGCCAATGGCGTACATATACTTGCCGTGGCGCGTTTTGTTGTAAAGGAACCACATCAAAGCACCCACCACAATGGCAATAATGACAAACAGCGGAATGGGGCCGAAGCTCATGGTGGAAAGATGGGTGTATTCCCGGCGGTAACCGCCCAGGGGCACCGCCCCGGTGTAAACAAGGCACACGCCGTACACGATGGTTTGCATGCCCAAGGTGGCGATAAACGGGGGCACTTTCAGCTTCGACACCACCAAACCGTTCGCCAGGCCAAACACGCTGCAAACCGCCACGGTGATGAGCAGCACCACCAGCACGGGGATGTTGCCGAGGTTCGGGAAATATTTCTGCGCATAGTCAACGCTTTGCAGCAGCGTGCCCGCAACACAGGCGGCCAGGCCCACCATGCGTCCGGCGGAAAGGTCCGTGCCGCGGGTGATGAGGCAGCCGGACACGCCCAGCGCGATGAGGAAGCGCGGCGCCGTGTTGATGCCGATGTTTTTCAGGTTATTGATGGAAAAAAACGTGGGGTTAAAAAGGCCCGTGACGATGGACAGCACCACCAGGATGATGACGATGGCATAGCTGAGCAAAAAGTTTTGCAGTGAAAATTCCCTTTTCTTTGTCATGATACCTTCTCCCCTTCAAATGTGGTGGCTAGCTGCATGATCTCCTCCTGCGTGGCCGTTTTCGCGTCCACCACGCCGGTCAGGCGGCCTGCGCACATCACGGCAATGCGGTCCGCCACGCCCAGCAGCTCCGGCATTTCACTGCTTACCATGATGATGGATTTGCCCTCGTTCGCAAGGTCCAGCATGATCTGGTAAATCTCATACTTCGCGCCCACGTCGATGCCGCGGGTCGGCTCATCCATAATCAGCACGTCCGGGTTGTTCGCCAGCCAACGGGCGATGATCACTTTTTGCTGGTTGCCGCCGGAAAGGGATTGTATACGCGTTTTCAGCCCCGGCGTTTTGATGGAAAGCTTGGCGATATTGTCCTCCGCCAACTGGCTGATTTTCGCGTCGTTCAGCACGATGCCGAAGGAGCGGTACTTGTCCAGCGACGCCACAGACACATTGTCCCGCACGCTCAAAACGCCAAAAATACCGCTTTGCCGCCGGTCCTCGGTAATCATGCCAAGGTGGTTCTTAATGGCGTCTGCCGGGCGTTTCACCTTGATGGGCTGCCCGTTGTAAAACACTGTTCCCGCCGCCGTGTGCCGCAGGCCGAAGATGGCCTCCATCAGCTCCGTGCGCTGGGCGCCCACAAGGCCTGCAAAGCCCAGAATCTCGCCGCGGCGAAGGTCGAAGCTGATGTCGCGGAAGGAATGAGGCAAAATGCTGGTCAGGCCGTCTACCTTGAACACCACGTCTTCCGGGGTGTTCGTTTTCGGCGGATACACATTTTCAAGGTCTCGGCCCACCATCTTGGAGATGATGAGGTCGATGGTCAGTTCCTTCGCGGGCCACGTGCCCACATACTGGCCGTCCCGCATCACGGTCACATCGTCGGAAATGCGCAAAATCTCTTCCATTTTGTGGGAGATGTAGATGATGGAAACGCCCTTGTCCCGCAGCTGATTAATGATGCGGAACAATTCCTCCACCTCGGTCTCTGTCAGCGAACTGGTGGGCTCGTCCAAAATCACCACCTTCGCGTCCAAAGAAACCGCCTTGGCAATCTCCACAAGCTGCATTTTCGAAATGGAAAGGCTGCCCAGCTTCTCCTTGCTGTCCACGTCCAGGTTCACTTCGCCCAGCCAGTGCTGCGCCTCCTGGTTCATGCGCTTGTCGTCCGTCCATTTGAACGGCCCCGCGCCCTTCATGGGGTAGCGCCCGGTAAAAATGTTCTCGGCAATGCTGCGCGCCGGAATGGGCTGCAATTCCTGGTGCACCATGGCAAGTCCCTTTTGCAGCGCGTCCAGCGGGTTGTGGATGCTCACGGGCTCGCCGTCCAGCAGCACCGCACCCGCGTCCATTGTGTAGATACCGAACAGGCACTTCATCAGCGTGCTTTTTCCCGCGCCGTTTTCGCCCATCAGCGCGTGCACCGTGCCGGGGCGCACATTCAGCTGCACATCGTCCAGCGCCTTCACGCCGGGGAACGCCTTGCTTACCCCGCGCATCTCTAGCCGGTATTCGCTCACCATACCACTCCCCTCAGGTTTTGTATATCTGCGCCAATTTCGTATGGGTCCCGTGGAATGCTCCTGTGGAAAAATGATAACATTTTGCCGAGGTTTTTTCAACATGGGGCCAATACGAAAGCGCCGCAAAAAGAAGGCCTTGCAAACTTCCTTTGGAAAGCGCTACGCGCTTTCACCGCTTCTCTTTCAGAACCCCCCGGATGCAGGTAGCACCCGGGGGGACCAATTCAAGCTCTCTCTGGTTAGCGTCTTAGGAAATCATGTCGAGGATGGTAGGCGCGTTCTCGGTGGTAACTTTCTGGTAGTCGACCATGTTCACATTGGCAACATCCACGCCGTTGATGTAGTTGGAAGCCATGTCGGCAGCAGTGTGGCTCTGGGCAATGTGGTCATTGAACACGGTGCCCGTCATGCGGCCTTCGCCGATAGCGGTGAGGGCTTCGGCCAGCGCGTCAACACCCACCAGGTAGATGTCTTCGCCCACGGTGCGGCCGGCCGCCTCGATGGACTGCAGGGCGCCCATGGCCATGGCATCGTTGTTGCAGAAGATGACATCCAGCTTATCGCCGTTGGCGGTCAAAGCGTTGGCGGCAAGCTCCTGGCCTTTGGTCTGGTCCCAGTCGCCGCGTTGGTTGAACAGTTCTTCCACTTCGATGCCCGCGTCGGTCAGGGCTTTGATGGAGAACTCGGTGCGGTACTGCGCGTCGATGTTCTCCGGGTCGCCCATGATCATGGCGTAGCGCACCACACCGTCGCCGTCTGCGTCACCCTTGGTGTCAAGGTCGGCAATCAGTTCGCCCTGGAAGGTGCCGCTCTGGCGGGCGTCGGCGCCAACGTAGGTGGCCTGGATGCTGTCGGTTTCCCAGCGCTCTTCTTCAGCGGGCTCGGGCTCGCGGTTGATAAACACCACAGGAATGTTTGCCGCGGCGCACAGATCGGTAATCTGCGGGGCGGACGAGGACTGCACCAGGTTGATGATGAGCACGTCAACGCCGGTGGTGATGAAGTTGTTGATCTGGTTGGTCTGTTCGGCCTGGTCGTTCTTGCCGTCCATCACCTGCACGGAAGCGCCGCCGGCAGACAGGTAACGCTCCAGTTCATTGCGGTACAGCGTCATAAAGTTATCGTCGAATTTGTAGATGCAGATGCCGATGTTCTTGCCGTCAACGCCTTGGGCAGCGTCGCCTTCGGCGGCGGTGTCGTCGGCAGTTTCTTCCACGGCGGTAGATTCGGACGAAGCGGCTTCGCTGGAAGCTTCTTCAGACGAAGCGGGCTCTGTGGAAACGGCTTCGGACGAGGACGCGGCCGTGCCGCACGCAGCCAGCAGCGACAGCACAAGAGCGCCACACATCAGCAGTGCAAACAGCTTTTTCTTCATGGAATAAATCCTCCTTATGTCTTGGCGGGATTCTTTCTCCCGCGGTTGCCTCCGGGTCGTCGCCGGAAGCCTGTAATGATTATATCCCCGCCCCGCCCGCCGGCGGAATGGGATTTTTTTTCACAATCAAAGGAAATTCTTTGTTACGTGTACATTTTAGCCATAAAACTCGTTATATTTTATGCAAATTTTACAATGATTTGATACACTTTTGACATTTTTACGCGTTTCCCCTTCTCTGTCCATTGTGCTATACTGGTACAGGAAAACAAACCTGCGAAGGAGCTTGATTTTTTCATGAATGATGATAAAAACGAGCCTGCTATCGAACAAACAGAGCCTTCCCCTTCTGGCGCAACCCCAAAGGAAACCGCCGCGCCGGCCACTGGCGCACCGCCGGACGACCGCACCGCCAAAGAGCGTTTATACGACAAAATCCCCATAACGTTCAAACAGGCGGATATTTTGGTGAAAGTGCTGCTTTTCGCCTTTGCCGTCGTGCTCGTCATCGCCGTGTTAAGCGGCGGGCTGTTCCGGTAAACTAAGGGAACGAAGAGGGCTGTTTGATATGTCATTCTATAAAGTGTTGTTGGTGGACGACGAGGAAGAGGTGCGCCAGGCCATTGCAAAAAAGCTGGACTGGGCCGCCCTTGGCTTTGCCGTGGTTGGGGAAGCGTCCAACGGCGAAGAGGCGCTGGATCTGTGCGAACAGCTGCTGCCGGACGTGGTGATGACGGACATCAAAATGCCGTTCATGGACGGCATGGAGCTTTGCCGCCGGCTGAAAATCACGCTTCCCGGCGTGAAAGTGGCCATATTTTCCGGCTTCGACGAGTTCGAATACGCCAAGGAGGCCATCAGCCTTGAGGTGGAGGAATATGTGCTGAAGCCGGTGGACGCACAGGAGCTGGCCCGCGTGTTCGGGCGCATCCGCCAGTCGCTGGACAATGAGATTGCCGAGCGGCGCAATGTGGAGCGCCTGCAAAAATACTACGAGGAAAGCCTGCCGCTGATGCGCCAGCAGGTGCTCAGCAGCCTGCTTTTGGGCGGCGTTGGCCCGCGGCGCATCGCGGAGCTCAGCCGCGAATACGGCCTGGACCTTGACGCCATGGCTTTTTGTGCCGCGCTGGTGCGCACGGAACTGCGCGAAGAAACCGCCGATGAGGCGGGACGCTTGCTTTCGTTTTCCCTGCGGCAGCTGCTGAAGGAAGAGCTGGAACCTTGCTTTCGGGTCTACCTGGTTCCCATGCCGGACGGCATCGGCCTGCTGTTCCTTTTGAACGCGGGGCAAACCCCCAAAGCCCTTGGCGAAACGCTGGACCGCATTTTCCCCAAGGCGCAAAAGCTGCTGGACATCCGTTTTTCCGCAGGCATCGGCGATATTTGCACAAAGCCGGGCGACATTGCCCGCTCCTACGCCGAGGCAAAAAGCGCCCTCGAATACCAGGTGCTGACGGAACCCGGCCACAGCGTGTTCATTGCGGACATTGAGCCCGGCGCCGAAGAGGACGAGCTGCGCGACCCCACCTATATGGAAGAGGTGCTGCGGCAGATCAAGATTGGACGCGCGGAAGATTTGGAGGACGCCGTGGGCGCTTTGGTGGGCGAAATGAAGCGCGTGGCGCCCTCCGCCCATCAATATCAGTTGTTTCTGCTGGAAATGACCACGGAACTGCTGCGCCTGGTGCGCGCCTACCGGCTGGAGGCCCGGCAAAGCCGCCTGGTGGAGGCCGTGCAGCCCGGGGTGCAGTTTTCAAACCTGGATGAAATGGGCCGGTGGCTGCTCTCCATTTGCGAGGGCCTGCGCGGGCAGATTCGCGCCGAGCGCAAGGACACCACCCGCGCCATGGTGGAAAGCGCCAAGGCCTACACCGCCGGCCATTACACCGATTGCGAACTCTCCGCCGAGCAACTGGCGGCGGAGCTGAAACTCTCCCCCGCCTATTTTTCCACGGTGTTCAAGCGCGAAACCGGCCTCGGCTTTGTTTCCTACCTCACGGGTCTGCGCATGGAAAAAGCGCTGGAAGAACTGATGTCCTCCGACGAAAAAACTTATATCATCGCGGAAAAGGTAGGTTATTCCGACCCAAACTATTTCAGCTATGTCTTTAAAAAGCAATTCGGCGTTTCGCCGTCCAAATACCGCAGCGACAGGTTGGGTGCGCATGAAACAAGCTCGTAGCATCATCGGCCGGTTTCGCCACGCATACCGGCAAAACAGCATCCAGTTTACCTTGGCCCTTACGTTCACCGCCGCGGCAATCGTGTGCATGGTGGCGATGGGCCTTTTGCTGTATAACCAGTTTGCCAGCCGCATGCGCCGCACCATTTTGCAGGAAAATGAACAGCTGGTGAACCAGATTGCCATGAACGTGGAAAACTACACCCGCAACATGCGCGCCATTTCCGACTCCATGTACTACGACGTCATCAAAAACACGGACCTTGGCACCGGCCTTACCCAGGCGCCCCGCAAAGAAATGGGCCTGCTGTATTCCGCCAACAAGGACCTGCTCATCAGCGTGGCCTGCTTCACCAGCGACGGTACCCTTGTGGCCGCCGCGCCAAACGAAAGCAGCAAGGCCGGCGTGGACGTCACCGCGCAGGACTGGTTCATCACCGCGCGGGAAGTGATTGAAAACAACCATTTTTCCACGCCCCATGTGCAAAACTTGTTCGAGGAATCCTCCAGCCGGTACCGCTGGGTCATCTCCCTCAGCCGCATGGTGGAGCTTACCACCGGCGGCGTCACCCGGCCGGGCGTGCTTCTGGTGGACATGAACTACTCCGGCATCGAGCGCATTTTTACCGAGGTGAAAAGCCAGGGCGAAAGTTATTACTATCTCATCGATAAAAACGGCGAGATCGTATACCACCCGAAGCAAAAGCTCATTTACTCCGGTCTGTACCACGAAAACAACCTCGCCGCCGCGGGCTACACAGACGGCATGCACGAGGAGACCTTTGGCGGCGTGCAGCGGCAGGTGGTGGTGAAAAGCACGGGCTACACCGGCTGGCGCATCGTTTCCGTCATCCCGAACAGCGCCTTCGCCGTGGGCCTTGGGCAAATGCCCCTTTTGGCCGTCGTCATCGTGGCCCTGGCCATCATGCTGCTGGCGGCGCTGAACACCTTTGTGTCCCGCATGGTGGCAAACCCCATCAAAAAGCTGGACAAAAGCGTGGGCGCGCTGGACAAGGGCGAACTGGCCCTGGACATTTACGTAGGCGGCCCGCAGGAGGTGGAGCACCTCGGCACCACCATCCGCAAAACCGTGGACAAAATGCGCGCATTGATGGACGACGTGGTGTACGAGCAGGAGGAAAAGCGCAAAACGGAGCTGGACGCCCTGCACGCGCAAATCAACCCCCATTTTTTGTACAACACCCTCGATTCCATCGTCTGGATGATCGAGTCAAACCGTTACCAGGAGGCCATCTCCATGGTAACGGCGCTGGCATCCCTGTTCCGCATCTCTCTTGCCAAGGGCGCCAACTTCGTGCCGCTGAAAACGGAGCTGCAGCACGCCTCCTATTATCTGCACATCCAGAATATACGCTACAAAAACAAGTTTTCTGTTGTGATGAACGTGGACCCGGCCATTGAGGACTGCATGACCATCAAACTCATCGTGCAGCCCCTTTTGGAAAACGCCATTTACCACGCTATGGAAATGATGGACGGCGACGGCGTTATCACCATCAACGGCAAAAGGCAAGAAAACGGCGACGTGCTGCTGGAAGTGCGCGACAACGGCCTTGGCATGCCACCGGAAGTGGTGGCCCGGCTGCTGGACGAACACGCGGCCGAGCCCCGGCGCGGCGCCAACGGCAGCGGCATTGGCCTGCGCAATGTGGACAGCCGCCTGCGCCTGTACTACGGTCCGGCCTACGGCCTTTCCATCCACAGCGTGCTGGACGAAGGCACCGCAGTGCAAATCCGCCTGCCCTACCGCACGGAGGTGGAATAGATGAAAAAACAATGGCGCATCACCGTGTTTCTGGTGCTGTTTGCGGCTGTGGTAGGGGCGGTTGTTTGGGCCGTTTCGGCGGAAAGCGCGCCCAAGGCAAAGCCCACCGCCCAAATCTCCGTGGTGCTGTATGGCGAATCGGCCGAGCGTTGGCGCTCTTTGAGCCAGGGCATCTCCCAAGGCTGCGCGGAGCTGGAGATCGAGCGCCCCACCTTCCTCACCATCCCGGCCGCCGGCGGTGCGGCGGAACAGGCCCGCGTGCTGCGGCGCGAGGTGGAAAACGGCGCGGACGCCCTGTTGGTAGCTGCCATCGCGGACGAAGAACTGCGCACGGCCCTCGCCGAAATTGCAAACGAAGTGCCCGTGGTAATGCTGGAAAGCGGCGTAGCGGGCGTGGGCACGCGGGTAAGCGCGGACGACGCCCAAATGGGCCGCGAATTGGCCGCCGGCATGGCCAAAAACACCGAAAAAGCTATCGTGATACGCCCCGCCCCCTTGCGGGACAGCGTGTCCGACCGCATCACCGCCTTTTTGGACGAAGCCGCCGCACATGGCCTCGCCACGGAAATTTGGGACATCGACAGCCGCGCCGCCTCCTCCGCCATCGCCTCACGCCTTGCCACCGGCGCAAACGGCGCGCTAATGGCGCCGGACAACGAGACACTGGAGGCCGCCGTTACCGCCCTGGCCGAAACAGAGCAGGACGCGGGGCAAACCACGGAACTTTACGGCATGGGCCAAAGCGACAAAGCCGTCTCCTCGCTGGACCACGGCGCCGCCACGGAAATTTGCTTCCAAAACGAATACTCCGTCGGTTACATCGGTCTCATGCGGCTGGCGTCCAGCCTTGGGTTCAACACGCACTCCTATGACGAGCCCATTGAATTCCGCCTCATCCGCCACGAAAATATGTACTTGCCTGAAAACGAACGCCTGTTGTTCCCCATCATCGAATAGGTCGTTTTTATTTCACTGTTATAAAGAGGATTTTTCATGGCGCATCGAATGCATCAAACACACCGGACGACCCGGAAAAAACCGCTTTTTTGCCGCTCAGGGGCCATTGCCTGCGCCGCGGTACTGGCGCTGTATCTGCTTTCCGGCTGTACAGACGGTTCCACCGCCAGTGAGCAGCAACCTCCCGCTGCCGTAAAAATCGGCGTCAGCGTGTACGACCAATACGATACATTCATCAGCACGCTGATGGGCTATTTCCGCGCAGCGGTGCAAGAGGCGCAGCAGGAAAACGACATGGTCATCACCGTGATAGAAGAAAGCGCCGGCGGCACCCAAAGCGTGCAAAACAACCAAGTCTCCAGCTTCATCGAGGCAGGGTGTGACGTCATCTGCGTCAATTTGGTGGACCGCGCCGACGCCTCCGCCATCATCGACATGGCAAAAGCCGCGGACACGAAGGTGGTGTTTTTTAACCGCGAGCTGGTGGAGGACGACCTTGCCCGCTGGGATAAACTCTACTACGTGGGCGCCCCGGCGCAGGATTCCGGGCGCATCCAGGGCGAAATCGTCATCAGCGAGTGCATGCGCCGTTTTAACGAAGTGGACAAAAACGGCGACGGCGCGCTGCAATATGTGATGCTGGAGGGCGAAGCGGGCCACCAGGACGCCATCGTGCGCACAGAATACTCCATCGCCACCGTGGCGGACGCCGGCTATGACCTGCAGCGGCTGGAGGGCAAAATTGCCAACTGGAACCGCGACCAGGCCAAGAGCTGGATGGACGAGTGGCTGAAAGAATACGGCAAGCGCATCGAGGTGGTGTTCGCCAACAACGACGACATGGCCCTCGGCGCCATCGACGCGCTTGAAAAATCGGAAATGCCGCAAAACGCCTGGCCTGTGGTCGTAGGTATCGACGGCACACCTGTGGGCCTTGCCGCCGTGAAGGAAGGCAAAATGGCCGGCACGGTGTACAACGACGCCGAAGGCCAGGCGGTGGAAATGTTCCGCCTTGCCTTTGCCCTTTCCCAAAACGGCGAACCCCCGGAGGACATGCAATTCACCGACGGCAACTACGTTCGCCTGCCCTACAAAAAAGTGACCCGGGCCAACGTGGACGATTTTCTGGCATAAACACATCAAAAATCGCAGCCGAAAGGCTGCGATTTCAGTTTGTAAAGGTGGCCCGCGTTGGTAAGTGCCGATGCGCAACACACATCTACCTTCCGCGCTGTCCCGTGTACAACGAGGGGATTTTGTTCGCGGTCCAGCTTGCGGCTGACGATATGCTTTGCGCGTCCACCCTTTCCGCCGCTCATGCATGATTCTCACCCTGAATCGCAGCCGCGCGGCTGCGATTTCGCTTTAGTTCTCTTCCGCCCCCGGCTTCACGCGAACCGCCTCGATGATGCGGGCAAAATCCTCCCGCGTGTACACCACGGGCACCGGATACAGCGGGTTTGCCTCCTTGTCGGCCCACTCGCACATCTGCGGGATATCCTCGTCCTTGATGAAATCAAAGGCCTTCGGGATGGCCATGCGCTCGTTCATCCGGCAAATTTCCGCAATAAAGGCGTTCGCCGCCTCGGCGTCGTCGCCCGAACCGCTCACCCCCGCAATGCGCGAAAGCTTCGCCAGCTTCGCGTGCACGGCGGGGCCGTAATCCTTCAGCACCACAGGCAAAATCACCGCGTTGGCAAGGCCGTGCTGCGTATTGTACAGCCCGCCCAGCGTGTGGGCCACGGCATGCACATTGCCCACGCCCGCCCGGGTAAAGGCAAAACCCGCCTTGAACGCCGCATCCTGCATCGCCATGCGGGCGTCCAAGTCGTGGCCGTCCTTGTAGGCTTTTTCTAAATTTTCAAAAATCGCCTTCACCGCTTCCTCCGCAAAGCGCAGGCTCTCGGCCGTGTTGTACGTCCAGCACAGGTACGCCTCAATGCCGTGGGTCAGCGCGTCCATGCCGGTCCAGGCGGTGATGGCCGGCGGCAGGCCCTCCGTCAATTTGGGGTCCAGCACGGCGTACAGCGGAATCAGGTGGAAATCCATAATGGCATACTTATGGTGGGTCTCCCCGTCCGTGATGAGGGCGGCAATGGTTGTCTCGCTGCCGGTGCCGGCCGTGGTGGGCACCGCAATGAGCGGCGGAATTTTTTTATATATCTTCAATAGGCCGCCCAGTTCGTTCACGCTTTTCTCCGGAAAGGCCACCCGCGCGCCCGCCGCCTTGGCCGCGTCCATGGCGCTGCCGCCGCCGATGGCGATGATGCTGTCGCATTTATCCTTAAAATACTGCGCCTGAATGGCGTTCACCGTGGCAACAGACGGGTTCGGCTCCACCGTGTCAAACAGAGAATATTTTACCTCCGCGCCGGACAGCACATCCAAAACACGCTGCACAATGCCCAGCTTCACAAGGCCCGGGTCCGTCACCACAATGGGCTTTTGCACCTTGCGCAGGGCCAGCAGCTTCGGGATATTGCGGATGGAATCGCGTCCTTTCACGCGGATGGCTTTGCGCCAGGGCATCACCCGCGCGCCAATGTTGAACGCCGCCTGAAAAGCGCGGTCATATGCCTTATTCAGTTCATCCATGATATCCTCCCATCTGGCGCCCGCCCGGGGGTGCCGGTCATCCAATCCTACCACTTTGGCGCTGCCTCGTCAACAAACACTGCAGCCGCCTTTTCGTTCATTCTTTGCTGGCATAACGGTTTTAAAAGTGGTATGATAAAAAAAAAGACCCCAGCGAGGTGTCCCATGAAGAGCGAATTGAACCATTTCGACCAAGCCGGAAACGCCGTGATGGTGGATGTTTCCGCCAAGGACAACACGGCGCGCGTGGCCGTGGCGGAAGGGCGCATTTCCATGAACGCCGCCGCCTATATGGCCGTGGAAACCGGCACCGCCAAAAAAGGCGACGTGCTGGGCGTGGCGCGGGTGGCGGGCATCATGGCGGTAAAGCGCACGCCGGAGCTTATCCCCATGTGCCACACCATTTTGATTGAAAAAGCCACGGTAGATTTTTGCCTTGTGCCGGAAGAACTGGCCGTGCTGGCCAAGTGCACCGTGCGCTGTAGCGGCAAAACCGGCGTGGAAATGGAAGCCCTGTGCGGTGTGTCCACCGCGTTGCTCACCATTTACGACATGTGCAAAGCGGTGGACCGCGGCATGACCATTTCCGGCATTTGCCTGAAAGAAAAGCGCGGCGGAAAAAGCGGCGTTTACACCAGAGAAGGCGGCGGCAAACGGCATGACTGACAACTACGGGCGAAACCTGCACTACCTGCGCATCTCCATCACGGACCGGTGCAATTTGCGCTGCCAATACTGCATGCCCGAAGCCGGCGTGCCGCTCATTCCTCATGATGAAATTTTGCGTTATGATGAAATTTCACGCCTCGTTCGCCTAATGGCGGAGCTGGGCGTCAGCCGGGTGCGCCTCACCGGGGGCGAGCCCCTTGTGCGCAAGGGCGTGGAAGAACTGGCAAAGTGCATCAAAAACACACCCGGCGTGGAGTTTTTGGGCCTTACCACCAACGGTGTATTGCTGGAAAGTCTTGCGCCCAAGTTGCTGGCCGCCGGCGTAGATGGCCTGAACATCAGCATCGACACGCTGGACGAAGCGCGCTACGCCGCTTTCACCCGCCGGGCGGAGCTTCCCGCCGTTCTGAACGGGCTGCACGCGGCGCTGTCCCTGCCCTTTTCGTCCGTGCGCGTCAACTGCGTGCTGGCCCCCACCGCCCGTGCCGAGGACTGGCTCTCCGTGGTAGGCCTTGCCAAAACACTGCCCGTGGACGTGCGCCTCATTGAGTGGATGCCCATGCAAAACGAAACGGGCACCCCCGCTGTGCCCGCGGACGAAGCCCTCGCCAAAATTGCGGCGGCTTACGGGCCCGCCGCGCCCGCCATCGAGGAGGAACGCCCCGGCCACGCGGGCCCTGCGCAATATTACCGCATCGGCGGCTTCGCCGGGCGCGTCGGGGTCATCCCCGCCATGACACACAGTTTTTGCGACAGCTGCAACCGCCTGCGCCTCACGGCCACCGGCAGTTTGAAGCTGTGCCTGTTTTATGAGGAAGGCATCTCGCTGAAAACCCTGCTGCGCGGCGGCACCACGGACGATGCAATCAAAGAAGCCATTTTGCAGGCGGCCCGGCTGAAACCCCAGCGCCACCAGGGCCAGCGCCTTACCACGGAAAGCGAAGACAAAAACGCGCCCATTTTAGGCGACGTGCCCTGCGGCATGTCGATGATAGGAGGTTAGCATGCAACAACCCATAAACGGAACGGTGAAAGCGGTGTGCGTCAGCACAGTGAAAGGCACCGCCAAAACCAGCGTGGGCAGCGCCGAACTGCAGGCGGATCACGGCCTTAAAAACGACGCCCACGCGGGCAACTGGCACCGGCAGGTAAGCCTGCTGTCCGCCGAAAAGGTGGAGGACTTCAAAGCCCGCGGCGGCAGCGTGAAGTACGGCGACTTTGGCGAAAATCTTCTAATCAGCGGCATCGACCTTGCCCGCCTGCCCGTTGGCACGCGCCTGAAAGCGGGCACGGCCCTTTTGGAAGTGACGCAAATAGGCAAAGAATGCCACGCCCACTGCCAAATATATCAGCAGGTGGGCGACTGCATCATGCCCCGGGAAGGCATTTTTGCCAAGGTGCTGGAAAGCGGCGCCGTGCAGGAAGGAGACGCCGTGTATGCTGTGGAATAAGCAAATGCTAACCCCAGCTGCCGAAGGCGGCACATCCGCCCCAGCAAGCAGCGCCGCAAATAGCACGGCAAACGCCTCTACAAACGGGGAAGCCGTGGCTAACGCCCCTTACCGCGCCGCCGTCATCACCCTCAGCGACAAAGGCGCCGCCGGCCAGCGCGAAGACAAAAGCGGCCCGCTGGCCGCGCAAATGCTGGCCGACGCGGGCATTGAAACCGTGGAGCAAACCATTTTGCCCGACGACGAGAACACCCTGGCGGACAAGCTGCGCGCTTTGTGCGATGGCGGCGGCGTCGACCTCATCCTCACCACCGGCGGCACCGGCCTCTCCCCGCGGGACCACACGCCCGAGGCCACCCTGCGGGTGGCGGAAAAAAACATGCCCGGCATTGCCGAGGCCATGCGCGCCGCCTCCCTGGCCGTTACCAAGCGCGCCATGCTTAGCCGCGGCGTGTCTGTTGTGCGCGGCCAAACCCTCATCATCAACCTGCCCGGCAGCCCCAAGGCCGTGGGCGAAACCCTGGGCTTTATTCTGCCCGCCCTGCCCCACGGCCTGGAAATGCTCACCGGCCGCGGCGGCGAATGCGGCAATGCGCCCGTTAGCGGGAAGTAACTGTTCATGCCGTTTTACAACAAGCAAATAAAAACCGGGGCTGCACCACGCAGGCCCGGTTTCATTTTGTAACACAGCCTATCGGCTGCGCGGAAAATTTTCTTATCCTGTCGAAATTCAAGTGTACAGGGCGCCCGGAAGACGGAACGCCCTAAAACACTGCCACTACCACGCCGTTATATTTTTCGTTGATATAGTCCCGCACTTCGTCGCTTTGCAGCGCCTTCACCAGCGCCTGGATGGCTGGCCGGTCCTCTTCGCCTTCCCGCACGGCAATCACGTTCACATAGGGGCTTTCCGCGCCTTCGGCAGCCAGCACCTTGTCGCCAAGGCCGGCCTCCACAGCGTAGTTGCCGTTGATGATGGCAAAATCAAGATCCGGCAGCGTCACGGGCAACTGCGCCGCTTCCAGCTCGGCAAATTGCAGGTTCAGTTCGTTTTCCACGATGTCTGTCGGCACGGCTTCCAGGCCCGCGTCGTCCTTCAGCTTAATATAGCCCAGCGTCTGCAGCAAATTCAGCGCACGGCCCTCGTTGGTGGGGTCGTTGGGAATGCCGAGCAGCGCCCCTTCGGCCAAATCGTCCAGCGAGGCAGCGCGGCCCGGATAAATGCCGATGGGCTCGATGTGGATGCCCGCCGCGCTCACCAGCTTGGTGCCGTTTTCGGCGTTGTAGTTTTCCAAATACGGCAGGTGCTGAAAGTAGTTCGCGTCCAGCGAGCCGTCCGCCAATGAGGCGTTTGGCACCAGATAATCGTTGAACACCTTGATTTCCAGTTCAATCCCCTGCTCCGCCAGCACCGGCTTCACCAGCTCCAAAATTTCGGCGTGGGGCGCGGGCGTTGCGCCCACCACTAATTTGGTCTCATCTGTCTTCTTCCCGCCACAGGCCGCCAAAAGCGGCACTGCCACGCATGCGGCCAGCAAAAGGGCAATGATTTTCTGTTTCAAAATAAGCTCCTCCATTTTTTCATATCTATGTGTATTATTTGCAAAATAATTCAAACAATTCAAACACGCGGTAAAGGCAAAACCTGCCGCACAAACGGCTTACTGCGCCGCCTCAGCCCCGGTTGCGCTTGTCCAGTTTCCGCGCCAGCAGGCTGCACACGCCCTGTATCACGCACACCAGCACAATCAACAGCACAATGGTGGCGTACATCATTTCCGTCTGGTAGCGCTGGTAGCCGTAGCGGTAGGCGATGTCGCCGAGGCCCCCCGCGCCAACGGCGCCGGTGATGGCGGTGTAGCCCAAAATGGTGATGGCGGAAATGGACAACCCGCGCAGCAGGCTCGGCACGCTTTCCACCAGCATCACACGCGTGATAATCTCGAAGTCCGTCGCGCCCATGCAGCGCGCGGCTTCTATCACGCCGTGGTCCACCTCCTCCAAACTGGATTCCACCATGCGCGCCACAAAGGGCGACGCCGCCACAACCAGCGGGATGATCGCCGCCGTGGCGCCTATTGCCGTACCCGCAATCAGGCGGGTGAACGGAAAGATAAAGATCATCAAGATCAAAAAGGGCAGGCTGCGCAAAATATTGATCAGCCAGCCGAACACCGCGTTGAACCGCGGCATGGCCATGATGCCGCCCCAGCGGGTGCAGGTGAACAGCACCCCCAGCGGCAGGCCCAGCACATAGGCAAAAAACGTGGACACGACCGTCATGTACAGGGTGTCCAGCATGCCCTGCCACAAAACACCGCCATACTGCGAAAGAAATTCGCTCACGTCGCCACCTCCCCGTTCCCGCCAAGGCTTTCCAGCCCCAAAAGCTGCCGGGTGATGGCGCTTTGCGGGTTTTCGAAAATCTCGGTTGTATCGCCGCTTTCTACAAAGCGCGACGCGTCGATGACGGCCACCCGGTTACAGATGCTTTTCACCACCGCCAACTCGTGGGTGATGATGAGGATGGTGACGCCAAGTTTTTGGTTGATGTCCCGCAGCAATTCCAGCACGCTGCGGGTGGTCAGCGAATCCAGCGCGCTGGTGGGCTCGTCGCACAGCAGCACCCCCGGGTTCGTGGCAAGCGCCCGGGCCAGGGCCACCCGCTGCTTTTGCCCGCCGGACAATTGGCTCGGGTACGCCTTCGCCTTGTCCGTCAGCCCCACCAGTGCCAGCAGTTCGTCCACCCGCTGCTGCACGGCAGCCTTGTCATGCTTCACCAGTTTCAGCGGGAACGCCACATTCTGCGCCACGTTTTTCTGCATCAGCAAATTGTAGCCCTGGAACACCACACCCATCTTGCGGTGCGCCGCGCGCTTTTCCGCGCCAGAAAGCTTTGAAAGCGCCACGCCGTCCAGCAGGATATCGCCGGATGTCGGCTCCTCCAGCATGGAAAGGCACCGCACAAGCGTGCTTTTGCCTGCCCCGCTCATGCCGATGATGCCAAACACATCCCCGTCGGCCACGGTGAGGTTCACGTCCTGCAGGGCGGCCACCTCGCCGGACGCGTCCCGGAACACCTTTGTCAAATTTTTGATCTCGATCATACCATCCGCCTCCCTTCAGCGGCAAACAAAAAACCGCCCCTGGATTCATCAAATCCAAGGGCGGGTGAAATCACACGCGGTACCACCTTGTTTCGCGCGCGGCCAACGGCACGCACACCTCGTCTCCGCGGCCGCGCTAAAAACGGCGCGGCGTACGGCGGGCGCTGTAACGGGCGCTCCCGTCGCGGGCTCGGCGGCATGCGCCTGCTTCACCCGCGCGGCTCAAAGGCCATGTTCAGCCGGTTTCTGGCCACCCCTTCCCAGCGCCCGGGGCTCTCTGTGGACCGTTCCCGCCTACTCTCCTCGTCAAAGCCGATTTACACTCTATTCCCGGCCAAACGCACCCTACCGGAATCATCGCTGCAATCTGTAATTCCCCATTATACACAAAACCGCGCGTTCGTCAAGCGCAAACGGCTAACTTGCAAAGCAATCCGCCGCCGCACGGCTTATGTATCCATGAATTCATCATATTTCGGCAGCACTTCATCCGCCGGGCCCTGCATCACAATTTCGCCATGGTGCAGCCAAATGATGTAAGAGCACATCTCGCTGATGGTCTCCGGGCTGTGGGACACGATCATCACCGTCTTGTCAGAGTCCTGGATCAGCTCCTGCATTTTCTCAAAGCTCTTTTTCCGGAAGCGCGCGTCGCCCACAGAAAGCACTTCGTCCACCAGAATGATGTCCGTCTCCATGATGACGGAAATGGAAAACGCCAGCTTCGAAAACATGCCACTGGAGTAGGTTTGCACCGGCTGCTCAATAAAATCGCCCAGCTCCGAAAATTCTACGATAGAACCGTATTTTTCCTCCACCTGCTGCTTGTTGAAGCCCATCAGCATGGCGGAAAGGTAAATATTCTCGCGCCCGGTAAGGTTCCTGTTGAACCCCACGCCGATGGAAAGCAGGCTTACCGTGTTGTCAAAGGTGTTCACGCTGCCCTTGTCCGGGGCAAAAATGCCGGTGACAGCGCGCAAAAGCGTGCTTTTCCCCGCGCCGTTTTGCCCCACAATGCCCACGATCTGCCCTTTTGTCACGGTAAAGCTCACGCCGCGTATTGCTTCAAAAATCTTGGGCGGGTTTTTCCGTTTGGATTTCGGGATCAGAAAATCGCCGAAGGTACCCCGTTTCATCAGGGTATACGTCAGCCACAAGTCTTTCACCTCAATGACGACCTCTTTGCCCGCGTGCGCGGCGGCTGTTTTTTCTTCGGCAACAGTGATTTCTTTTTCTTCCGGTCGGTTTTCCATACTTATATCACCTTGACATAGCTGTTCTCGTTTTTATACACCAGATGAACAGCGTAAATGGACCAAACAATCCCCACCAGCAGCCAAGCGCCCAGCGCAAGGTAGTGGACCGGCGTTTGATAAATAAGCGCCGAGCGCAGTTCGTTGATGATTAGCGCAATGGGGTTCAGGTACAGGGCGTAGGTGCCATAGGGCGGCGGAATCTGGTTCGGGATGGAGAAAAAGACGCCGGAAAGATAAAACATCAGCCGCAGCACAATGGTGGTGACATTGTTCAAATCGGCGGCAAACACGCCCAGGTGCATCAGCCACACGGAAATGCCAAAGGTGAACACGAACATCACAATCAGGATGGGAATGACCTGCAGCATACCCCAGTTAAAAGGAACTTTCCATACCAGGGCCGCCGCAAGCGCAATGGCCAGCGAAATGAGCATTTTGATAAAAGCGTTCACCATTTTGGTAAGCACCAAAATGAACTTTGGCAAATACAGCTTTGTAATAAGCCCCGCGTTGTACTTTACCACCGTCACGCTGGAATCGCAGCATTTTTGGAAAAACGTCCACGCGGTGAGGCCGATGATGACGAACACCGGGAAATACTGTTCCGTTGTTCCGTACACAACGATAGACACGAAGGCGTAGATTACCGTGAAGCACAAGGGGTCCAAAATCCACCACATCCAGTTGAGGTAGGACCCCGCCACTTCGCTTTTCAATTCGCTCACGGCGGAAAACCACACGTAATGCGCATATTTATAGATATCTGCAAAAAACCGTTTCATCCGCACACTCCAAACACTTTAAACCGCTGCCCGCCGTGCAAAAAACTGCAAAAAGCCAACCCGGCCGGGGAACCGCCCATAGTATTCTACCCTGTTTTTCCCGCACAGTCAAATTACAACCGTGTCATTTCTTCATACACCGCCAGCAGGTCCGCGGTATTTTTGTCCCGGTCGTGCGTACTTCCCGCATGGTTTCGCGCATTTTGCGAAAGCTTCTTTGCCAAATGCGCATCGTTGAACACCGCGCCGATTTTCTCCGCCATGGCGCCCGTGTCGCCAAAGCCGTACAGCAGGCCCTCGTCGCCGTCCACCAGCATAGAACTGACGCCGCCCACGTCGCTTGCCACCACGGGCACCCCCAACATCATCGCCTCACCCACGCTGTTGGGGCTGTTCTCAATGCTTGCCGGCGACAAAAACACATTGCACCGGCGGAACTGCGTCACCATTCCCCAGGCGTCCAGCGGGCCGGTGTAGGTGATGTACCGCGCCAGGCCGTTTTGTTTTATCAGCCCGTCCACATAGCGGTGATACTCGAAAAAAAGGTTCTTTGCGGCGTCCAGCGCCCGGTTCCCAAAGGTAAAGGGCCGCGCCCCGCCCACGTAAACGTGGATGTCCGGGTATTGCTCCGCCAGCGCCGGCAATGCCGCCAGCAGCATGTGGAACCCCTTGATGGGATACGACGCCTGGCTCACAAAAATCGAGTGCTTTTCACAGGCTTCTTCTTCCCACGCGCGGGCCTCGTAAAACTCGCCCCGCAGGTTCTCCCCTACATGGCGGTACTGTGCGGCGGGGGCCGTTTGCTGTGCAAAGGCTTTGTCCCACGCGGTGCGCCCCAAAATATACGCCGCCTTTTCCAGCGCCGCCACTTCCAGCACGCCCTGCCGCGCAAAGGCCTGCTTGCCCAGAGCCACGCTGTCCGCGTAAAAAAGCTTTTTCATCAGCGCCACAGCCGGGTTTACCCGTTCAAAGCGCGCCGGCAGGCCGTCGTCGTAATGCTTCGCATATTCCGTCATAATGCCCTGCAGCGACACGGCGCATTTGCCGCCGCACACGTCCACCAGCAATGTGTTCGGCTCGTATTCCGTGCCATGCACATGCACCACATCCGGTTTTTCCTCGGCCAGCAGGGCCTCGAAAGCGCTTCGCAGGCTATCCATGGCGTTCGGCAAAAAGATATGCGCCACACCGCCGGCTTCCACGCGTTCCCGCCGCTTCACCTTGCCCGTCACATGGCAAACAACAAGTTCGCAGCGCCCCCGCAGGCACGCCGCCTGCGCCGAAAGCCAACTGCCGCCCGGTGGGGCTTTCAGCCCTAAGGCGGCCGCGCCCTCCGGCAGCGGCGTGTTCACCAGCCAAAATACTTTCATCTGCTCTCCCGCCCCGCCGTCACACGGCGCAAAATAGCCTCCATGGCATCCCCCACGCCGCCCAGCGTGTTTTCGGCAAACAAGGCTTCCACCTCTTCATAGGCCATGGGCGCGCCGCCCGCGGCCCTGCAAAAACCGCGCACGGCGGCCAGCGTCTCTTCGCTCATGTCCCCGTCCCGCACGTTCAGCGCGGGCGGGTAGCGCCGAAAATAGGGCAAAGTTGGGCACGCGTCAAACTTGTAAAAATTCAGCACCGGTTTGCCCGTGCTGATGTACTCAAATATCTTACTGGGCAGCTGGTTTTTTACGTCGTTGCCGATGTTCACCAGCACGTCGGCGCCCCGCACCAGCCTGTCCGCCACCGCTTTTTCCACGGGAGGGGCCAGGGAGAGGCGCTCTCCCATCCGCTTTTGGTACCCTTCAAAAAAGCCCGGGGCAAACCCGTCGTAGCCAAGGCCCGTGAAGCGCAGGCAAATATCCTCCGGCAGCCGCGCAAACACCTCCAGCACATGCTGCGGGTCCCGCGCGGACGGGTACAGCGTCCCCACAAACTCGCAGCGCACCCGGCGGCCCGCGCCGCCATGCGTAGCATTCGCCACATTTACCGCGTCCCTGCTGGGGAACATGGCCGCCGGTTCCCCCTCCACAGGCCTCGCCACGCCCGGCAGGGCCAGAACGTGCATTTTGTCTTTGTACGCCGCAAGCTCCCCGGCCATGTTTTCGTTGTACATCAAATCCGTCAGCACCACAGCGTCCACTTTTTCATACAGCGCCCGCTCCCGCCGGCGGCTGGCGGTAAAGCGCAAATTGCTCTCGTTCGTGGCGTAGGGGTCCAGGAAATAGCACACTTTTTTTGCGGCTATGTTTGCGTCCGCCAGCGCCAGCGCCGTGTAAAACGGCGACGAAACAGACACGACTGCGTCAAATTCTTCATTTGCGCACAGTTGCTCCACCCGGCGGCGGTATTCCTTCTCCACCACGCTTTTTTTGCCGATGTAAAGCTGCAAAGCGGCAAACAGCTGCTTTGGCCGCGCCAACAGGCTGAACGCCTGATATATAAACCCGTGCCCGGCCGTGCGCGTATTTACCACATGTTCATACAGCCTGCGTTCCACATCAAAACAAAAAAAATGTGTCTCCAGCCCCTGCACCGGCACTTCTTCCCCCGGCCTGCAGTTGGTTAGAAACGCCACGTCGTGGCCTTTTTCGGCAAGCTGTCCCGCCACCGCCCGGCCGATCCGCACGTTGGGGCTCTCATAGGAATACAAATCATCCAGCAAAAAAAGCAGTTTCATATGGCCGCCAGCCCTTCCGCCACAGACAAATAAAAATCTTGCATCCATGCGGCGCTTTGGCGCACGTCAAACCCGTTTTCCGCCAGCACGGCCCGGTTGTCCTTCTTCGGCACGCCCCTGGCTTTCACCATCTCTTCCGCCCACGCCGCCGCCCCGGCCTCAAGCGGCAAAAACCGCACGTCGCCCGTCACGTTCGCGTCGGCCGGCATCGCGTCGCTGGCAAAGCACGGCAGCCCGCAGGCCTGCGCCTCCACCAGCGCAACGCTGAGGCCCTCGAACAGCGACGGCATGGCATACACGTCGAAGGTGTTCATCACATGCTCCACGCCGGGCACGTTGCCGCGCAGGTGCGCCGCGTCGCCAAGGCCAAGCTGCCGTATTTTGTCCTCCAGCTGCCTGCGCAGCACGCCCTCGCCTAAAATTTCCAGCCGGGCCGACGGCTCTCTTTTATACACTTCATTAAAGATATCCACCAAAAACAACTGGTTTTTCTGCCGGCTCAGCCGCCCCGCGTTGCCAATGGTGAAATGGGCGGGGTCGGCCGCATCCGCCAGGTGGAACTGTTCCAAATCCACCCCGTTTTTAATGATGACTGCGTCCTTCGCCTTCTCGCCGAACATCCACCGGGCGGCTTCGTCCGCGCAGGCGAACAAATGCGTGGCATAGGGCAGCACCAGGCGGCCGTAATAGTCCTTCACCAGCTGGTACGCCAAGCCGCCCTCGTTCTTGATATTATGGCTGTGGGCAATGCGCACGGGCACGCCGCATTTTGCCGCCTCTCGCATCACCATGCCGCTGAATTTGTCCATGTGGGAATGCACGATCTGGTATTCCGGATGCGCCGCAAAAAAAGCCCGCAGGTTTTTGGCATAGGCAAACGGCCCCACCTTTGTGATAAACGGGATGCGGTACACCCGCCCACCAAGCGCCTCCATTTCGGCTTCATAATCGCCCTCGATGGACGTTAAAAAATCGAACTGCACCTTCGTGCGGTCGATGTTGCGGAACAGGTTCATCAGCAGAGTTTCCGCCCCGGCGCGGGCGGGCTTCACCACACAATGCAGCACACGTACCATAGCGCATTCCCCCATATATGCCTGCCATTTTAGCACCCGGCGGCACGCACCGTCAAGCCCGGCCAGCCGCTCGTTTGCATAATCTAATTGTTATTTCGTCATATTATTAAGGCAGGGCAAAACAGCCTCCCGCCAAATGGCAGCCTTTTCTTCCCAGCGCATGCGGGCATTGGCCGGGCTGGTAGACGGCAACACGATTCCCTCGGGCGGGCCGATGCCGCGCTTGTAGAAAATGCGTGCGTTGCCGCCGTTAAAAAACACATGGCGAATTTCCTTTTCCCGCACAAAATCCGGAATCTCCTTGTTGTATATCGGGTTTTTGATGGAGGAATCCAGCGCATTTTCAGCGTTGCACTGGGTGATCACATCCCACAGGGCAATGCCGTTTTCCGCCAGCAGGCGCGCCTTTTCGCCGTAGGACGGCGCGTCAAACTCCGCCCCCAAAACATGATATATCACGCGCCAAAAGTGGTTCTTCGGGTTGCCGTAATACTCACTTTTGTCGCGGGACAAAGGGCTTGGGAACGAACCCAAGACCAAAATGCGCGGCGCATCGCCGCACAGCGGCTGCAAAGCGTTCAGCATGGCGCCTCCGTTTCAGCAGTGTGTAAAAGAAAAAAGCCTTGAACATGCGCGAAAACGCACTTCAAAGCTTGGATGGAACCACAAAATGCAAACTAAACTGCGCGGGTCACTTTGCCCGAGCGCAGGCAACGAGCACACACATAAACATGCTTGGGGGTGCCGTCCACCATCACCTTAACACGTTTTACATTGGGTTTCCACATGCGGTTCGAGCGGCGATGCGAGTGAGACAGTTTGATGCCAAACGAAACACCCTTATCACAAACACTGCACTTTGCCATTACAGCACCTCCCCTGCAAGCCATCTAACGAATGCCACAGGCGCAAAACGCCACCTTCAGCAAGTCGCCTGATAATTTTAACAAACCCCGCCACAAAAAGCAAGCGTTTTTTCCTAAAACCCAAAAAAGATGGGCAATCCTGCTAAAAAGCCCTTGCCAAAACACCAATTATATCCTATAATTTGTAATTGTCATGTACCGCACGGCAACTGAATACAAAACACTTTGAACCTTGGAGAAGTACTCAAGAGGTCGAAGAGGCTCCCCTGCTAAGGGAGTAGGGCGTGAAAGCGTCGCGAGAGTTCAAATCTCTCCTTCTCCGCCACCACACTATGAGCCACGTTTTTACGTGGTTCATAGTGCTTTTTTATGCGAAGATGTAAGGGTTTTAGCTTAAAACTCCCACAAAGTTATATTTGATTTTCAAGGTCTGGTAGGTAAGGCCATTCTCGTCTGCCTGCTCCAGCACGTCCACATGGTCGATAAGCTGGTAGGCGGTGGCCCGGTCAAGGCGTTCAAGGCTGATGCACTCTTTCACCATCGACAACCACTTCCGCACATCAGATTCCCCGGCCACAGCGTCTTGAAGCTGGCTGTGCATGGCGGCGGCCTGTTTTTGCAGTTCGGAAAGCTCTACATCGTATTCAGCAAACATTTTCTTGAACAGGCTGTCCGGTACAATGCCGCTCACCTTTTGCTCAAAAAGCTGCTTCCCTGCTTCCTCAATGAACGCAATCCGCTTGGTGGTGTCGTGCAGGGTTCGCTCCTGTGCGGCCCTTTTCTTTTCCTGCTCTTTGCCGGAGTATGAGAGAAGCCTGTCCAAAAGGGCCTGTTCATCTTGGAGGGCCATTTTGGCATGGTGCTGAATGTCAGCCAGTATCACGCATTCCAGCAATTCCAAATCAACGCTGTGCATGGAGCAGGTTTTCGCGCCATTGTTGGCGTACCGGCTGCAACGATAAAACTGCTTTTCGGCCCCGCTCGTACGAACCTTGCGATTGAAAGCCATTGCCGCGCCACAGTCGCCGCAACGGATGATGCCGGAAAAAAGGTTCACTTCATCATTGGTGGTGCGGATAATCCGGCTGTCCGGTTGGCTTCGCTTGCTCAAATTGATACGCCGCTGGGCACAATTCCAAGTATACTCGTCGATGATGGCCTCGTGCGTATTTTCCACCACCACCCATGCGTCCGGAGTGGTAACAAGCCGCTTCTTGGTTTTGAACGAGGAAACCTTGCGCTTGCATTGCACCATATTGCCTATGTAGACTTGATTTTTGAGCAGCTGTATGATGGTGGCGCTGCCCCATTGCTGGCAATTGTCGCTCCGTGTTGCCCGTTTCCCGGTCTCCTTGAAGTAAGCCACGGCGGGGGTGTCCACACCTTCATCATTGAGCTTGGCCGCAATGTTGCGCCCGCTCTCACCGCCCGCAAACTCGCGGTATAGCCGCCGCACGATTTCGGCGGCGGGTGGGTCAATGACAAGCAAGTGCTTGTTCTCCGGGGATTTCGCGTAGCCATAGGGCGGCTTGCTCCCCATGAATTTGCCTTGCTGTGCGCTCACCTTGCGGGCAGACCTTATCTTTTTGGAAATGTCTTTGGCGTACATTTCGTTGAGGATATTTTTGAACGGGGCAATGTCGTTGTCCTCTTTTTCGCTATCGTAGCTGTCGTTGATAGCCACAAAGCGCACACC
>JAVBNG010000039.1:0-21610 GCA_031551695.1 Oscillospiraceae bacterium | reverse complement strand
GCAGTCTTTTCCTCCACGCGGCGCAGCACGTTTTGCACCTCAATGCCGTTCACCGGCTTCTGGATAAAAAACTCCACGCCGCTCTCATAGGCGCGCGCCACCAGCTCCTTGTCGCTCACCTGGCTCAGCATCACAAACTGGGCTGCGGGCAGGCGCTGCCTTGCCGCCTGCACAAAACCGATGCCGTCCAGCACCGGCATCAGCAAATCAACCAGCACAATGTCCGGCGCGGCGGCGAAAATGTCCTCAAGGGCGTCGGCACCGTTGTCCGCGCGGCCGCACACCGTGCCGCCCATGTGCTCTTCCACCAGCAGTTCCAAAATATCCAGCACATTTTCGTCGTCGTCCACCAAAAAATATTTCACGGTTCCACCAGCCTTTCCCAGGGAATTTCCACTGTAAAGCAAGTGCCTTTCCCGTCGCTCTCCACCGTCACGCGGCCACCAAGATTTTCAACAAGGTCCTTTACCAGCGCAAGGCCAAGGCCGCGGCCCACCTCGCCGGTGGCGCCGTCCAGTTTTGTGGAAAAACCGGGGCGGAACACTTTATCAAGGTTCTTTGGCAAAATGCCGCCGCAATTGTCCCGCACGGTGATGCGCACAGGATCCTTTCCGGCCGCCTGCAGCGTAATTTCCGCCGGTTCAGCCCCCGCCGCTTCCACCGCGTTGCCCAGCAGGTTGCGCAAAATGGACATCAGCGCGTAGTGGTGCGGGGTGTAAAAGTCCTCGCCGGGCCCCAGCCACAGCTCCACCTGCTTGCCCGCTTCCCGCGCCATGCGCAAAAGCCCCGGGCGCAGCACGCTCCATATCTCGGAAAAATACATGCCGTCGTCGGCGGCCTCCGCCTCCAACGTTTCGCCAATGCCGCGCACGATAAGCAAGTACTCCTTTTTCACCTCGTGGATGTCTTTCGCCACGCCCAGCGCCTTTTGGGCGCTTTCGGCGTGGGCCGCGTCCGCCGATAGGTTATCGTACAGGCTGTAGGCATTGCGCATGATGCCTTCGATCAAATCGGCGTTTCGCCGCAAAAAGGCAAGCTCCCCTTCCAGCGAGGCCGTCATTAACAGCAGGCGGCGGTAACGCTCGGAGTCCTCCCGGCGCAACAGCGCCACGCCGTAAGCGTCCAGCACCCACAAAAATACCGCGGTGATGAGCGTGCGGCAAACCGCGGCGGCTAAAATGCCCATCAGCACCCGCGCGCTGAACACACCCTCCCCAAGGCGCACGCCCAGTTCAAACAAGTTGGACAAAAAATCGATGGCGGCCACGGGCAACATCAAATGCCAGCGAAACGGCCGCAGCTCTACAAAGCGCAGATAAAGGCTAAACAACGCGCCATAGGCAACAAAAAACAAAAACTCCGGCGCGTAGGCGGCAAAGGTGCCCGCAAAGCTGCCCTGCTGCATGGCCTCCACCGCCATGCGCAGCAGCACCGTGCCCGCGCCGCCCGCCAGCGCCGTGGGAAACACCGGGAAGTCCCGCACCAAATACACAAACATTGGCAGCAGCATCACCGCCGCCGAAATTCGGAAATCACTTTGGAAAATGCTGATATTCGCCTGTGACGCAAGCGCAAGCAGCAGCCCGCCAAGCAGCGCCATGGCAGGTCGGGAAGTCAACACTTTGTGCCGTTTTTTCACATTCCCTCCTTTGGCTTCGTTCCGGCGTTTCAGGCAAATATGGCATGCAGTGGCGAATAAACACAATTTCATTCTATTATGTGGCCGGGTTGCCGTCAATGCGCGACAGCCCTTCCGCCACAGTGCGCGGCAGGCGAAAGGCCGAGGGCAGCGAATAGATTTGCGCCAATTCCTCCAGCGTGGCCCAGGTGAACCGGCCGTCCGCCGCGGCGCAGCGCAGCAGGTAAAACCGCATCTGCCACTCGATATGCGTAAAAATATGCTTGCCAGCCGTTATGGCTTCCACCGCCTGTGGCAGCACGCCCCACGCTGCGGCCCGGGCAAGGGTGGCGGCCTCATCCAGTTTTCCCGCCTCGTTCGGGAATTCCCACATGCCCGCCAGCAGCCCCTTGGCAGGGCGCTTTTGCACGGCAAGGCGGCCGGAATTGTAAAGCAAAAACACTGTGCGGGGTTCCACACGGCGCGGGGGCTTCGGCTTTTTTACCGGCAGGCCCGCCGCATTGCCCAGCCGCAATGCCGCGCAATGGGCCGCTACCGGGCAAACGCCGCATTTGGGCGCGCCGTTTGGCACGCACATCACGGCCCCCAGTTCCATCAGGGCCTGCGTAAAGTCTCCAGCCTTGCCAGGTGGATACAGGGCTGCCAGTTGCTGTTCCGCTTGTTTTTTTGCAGCCGGTGCGGTAGTGTCGCCGCCAAAGGCCGTAAGCCGCGCCAACACCCGCAGCACATTGCCGTCCACGGCGGGCGTGGGCAGGCCAAAGCAGATGGACGCGATGGCCCCCGCAGTGTATGCCCCCACGCCCGGCAGACGCAGAATGTCTTTGTGGGCCTTGGGAAA
This sequence comes from Oscillospiraceae bacterium, assembly GCA_031551695.1. Lineage (GTDB taxonomy): Bacteria > Bacillota > Clostridia > Oscillospirales > Ruminococcaceae > JAAYCI01. The sequence continues at coordinate 19,133 of JAVBNG010000039.1, read as the reverse complement.
CACACCGCCGTGCTCTTCCATAATCATGCGTGCGGCCCTTTGCAAGTTGCGCACACGGCTGTAATAGCCAAGGCCCTCCCACAGCTTCAATAGCCGGTCCTCCGGCGCGGCGGCAAGGGCCGCAATGTCCGGCAGAGCGGCCAAAAACCGCACGTAATAGGGTTTTGCAGCCTCCACCCGCGTTTGCTGCAGCATAATTTCCGACAGCCACACCCGGTAGGGGTCCGTGTTTTGCCGCCAGGGCAGGTCCCGCTTGTTTTTCTCGTACCAGCAAACCAAATCCGTCACAAATCCCGCGTTTAAATTCTTCATTTCCATGGGTCTCATCATACCACACGCGCGCCGCCCAGGCAAAGGCCGCGTGCAGATGGCAGGGGCGCTTTTTTCGCTGTTCTTTTTCCGCCGAACGTGGTACAGTAGGGCATAAGTTCAGTGAAACGTGTACTGTAATCCGGCAAAGGCGGTGGCGCACATGGCGCAGGCAAACGGCAAAGCGGAATATCTCCCCCATCTCGGCACACATCTCTCCGTTTCAAAGGGATATTTGCGCGCAGGGCAGAACGCCCTTTCGATTGGCGCCAACACCTTTGCCATGTTTTTGCGCAACCCGCGCGGCAGCAAGGCAAAGGCGCTGAAGGAGGGCGACATTGAGGCGCTGGCCGCCCTGTGCGCGGAAAACCACTTCGCGCCGCTGGTGGCCCACGCGCCCTACACCATGAACCTCGCCTCTGAAAACGATGACAACCGCGCCTTTTCCGCCGGCATGCTGGCGGAAGATTTGGAGCGCATGGCGCTGCTGCCCGGCAATTACTACAACCTGCACCCCGGCGCTTTCCAGCCAAAAGAGGCCGCCTCTTACGAAGAGGCGCTGGAAGCAGCGGCGGCGCGCGTGGCAAGCGAGCTGAACGGCGCCATGACGGCGAACATGCCCACCACCGTGCTGCTGGAGGCCATGGCCGGCGGCGAAAGCGTTCTGGGCAGGCGCTTTGCCCACCTGAAGGCCATCATCGGCCACCTGCGGCACAAGCAGCACATCGGCGTGTGTGTGGACACTTGCCACCTGTTTGCCGCCGGCTACGACGTGAAAGACAATCTCAACGGTGTGCTGGAAGAGTTCGACCGCGAGGTGGGCCTCTGCTACCTGAAGGCCGTGCACCTGAACGACAGCCTGTTTCCCCTGGGCAGCGGCAAAGACCGCCACGCCGTGGTAGGCGGCGGGGAGATTGGGCTGGACGCGCTGGTGCGGGTAATGCTGCACCCAAAGCTTTGCCACCTGTCCTTCATCACGGAAACCCCACTGGACGACGCCGGCCACGGCGAGGAAATCTCCCTCATTCGTAAAACGTACGCAAAAATGGCGAAAATCGTTTAAATATGGTATAATGGACAAACGCAAACCCGCGCAAAGCAAAACCGTTCCGCGCAGGTAAGGCGCGGAACGGTTTTGGTGGTCTCTCTATGTGTTCGTCAATGTACCTGTTTGGGTTCGGTTTTCAGTTTCGACATTTTCGAAATCAGCTCTTCGGCCCGTTTTTGGTTTGCATAATAGCTGGGCGGAAACGGATCTGTGGATTTCTTCGGCACTTCCGGACGCGTCGGGCTCTTAAATACGGATTCATAAAACATTAAAATAAACCCCCTGTGTATTTTTACGAGCTGCGAATTTACTGTCAGTATAACTTGTGCCATGCAAAAAAAATGACGAATTATGAAAAAAGTGCTAAAGTATCGAAAACTGCTGCCGATTACCCATATATAAGAAGTCTATCCTTGTCTCCTTTTTGTCCGTTTTTGTCGTATCATCGTTGTGGTATCACATCCCGAGAGGAGTGTTTTTGTTATGGCCGTCGATTTGTCCTCCTATCTGAACTCTTATTTGAGCCCCTACAGCATGTCTTATGGCTCCGCCACCGGCACCAACAGCGTGTTTGACCTTGCGGGCGCCCAGGCATCCGCCAAGGCACAGGCCGACCAACTGCTTGCCGCCTATGAGGCGAAAACAGGCAAATCCACCAGCAGCACCGGCACATCCAAGACCCTGCAGGCCGACACCGCCAGCTACCTTGACCAGTACGCCGCCAGCATGAAAGCCCTGGATTCCAGCGCACAGAAGCTGCGGGGCGGCAATTTGGACAAGCTGCTGTACGACAAGGACGGCAACGTGACCGAAACCACCACCGGCAAAGTGGCCGACGCGGTGAAAAACATGGTGGGAAACTATAATTCGTCCATCCGGCTTTTGAGCAACAACGCGGACCGCGGCTCCGGCACAGAGTCCATGCTGGCGCGCATGGTAAGCGACCCCATGGCCAAAAAGAGCATGGAGGCCCTGGGCATTTCCGTGAACAAGGACGGCACCCTTGCCTTCAACGAAACCACACTGAAGAACGGCCTGATGTCTTCCACCCCCGAAACAGCCAAAATGACAAAGGACCTGCTGGGCAACTTCAATGGCCTGGCCGATTCCATCCACAAAACCGCATCGGCGGGGCTCAACATGTCTGCCCGCAAGTTGATCAACACGGACCTTGCCGAAATCAAGATGGCCCAGGAGGACGAAAACCCCTACAAGGCCATGTACGCATCTATCAAGGGCAACCCCATGCTGCTGAACAACCAAATGGCCGCCAGCATGTTCATGAACCTGGTCGTCTAGCGCGCGTTTCACGCCAATCTGATTTCAGTTCCCCGTCCGCAGGCAGAAAAGCCTGCGGGCTTTTTTTGGCGCGTTTGTTTGTGCGAGACATATGGTATATAATGGATGTGGACAGACAAGGACACGCGGGCAGCCGCCCGCGTTTGTGGAGGATCCTATGCAAAAAAAACCGGCCAATAAGCCAAGCTTTGTGCCGAAAGCACCCCAAATGAAAACCGCCGCCTTTTTGAAAGAAATCGTGCCGAAGCTTATCCCGCAGGTGGGGCAAGATGTGGTGGTGGACGTGGAGACGAACGCCGGCCCCGTGCGCGGCATTGCCGTGGATGGCGTGGCCAGCTTCAAGGGCGTGCCGTTTGCGCAGCCACCCGTGGGGCCTTTGCGGTTTTTGCCGCCGCGCCCGGTGTTCCCCTGGGCCGAAAAGCTGGACTGCTTCCGCTTTCGCGAATCATCCATTCCGGCGCGGGAGGTCATCCCCGGCATCTCCCGCAGCGAGGATTGCCTGTATTTGAACATCTGGGCGCCGGAAACAGCCCCGGCGAACGCAGGGCGCGAAAAATTGCCGGTGCTGGTGTTCATCCACGGCGGCGGCTTTTCCGAGGGTTCGCCTGCCAAATTTATGTACGACGGCACCCAGTTTGCCAAGGGCGGCGTGGTGCAGGTAAACATCACCTACCGCCTTGGGGCGCTGGGCTTTATGCCTCTGGCAGAAGTGCGGGACGCCTATGGCAACACCGGCAATACCGGCATTTTGGACCAGATTATGGCCCTGAAATGGATTCAAAACAATATCGAATGCTTTGGGGGCGACCCGGACAATGTCACCATATGCGGCGAGAGTGCGGGCGCGTTCAGCGTGTCTTGCCTGATGATGAGCCCGCTGGCAAAAGGCCTGTTCACGCGCGCAATCATGGAGAGCGGCAACATTTTGGGCCAGCCGGTGCTGGCGCCGTCCTGCCGTGGGGGCATGCACCAGGCACTGTTCGAGGCCCAGGCATACACGGCGTTCCTGGGCTGCCGCAGCCTGGCTTCCCTGCAGCGGCTGGAACCTGCCAAAATTGCCCACGGATGCCCCTTCGCCAGCGACGTGACTAAAATTCCCGGCTATTGCTTCTGGCCGGTATTCGACGGATATGTGATGCCAAAAAACCCGTACAAAGCCTTGCTAAACGGTGAAATGAATGATGTGGATATCCTCACAGGCTTTAACAGTGACGAAGGTACGCTGTTTGTTCCGCCAGACACAAACGAGGAAAAATACCTGCGGTTTGTGGCGCAGGTGTTCCACGCAAACGCCCTGCAATTTGTGCGCCGCTTTTCCCCCAGCGTGCAGAATCCCCCCGCGGCCTTGGCGTGCAAGTTGGTAGAAACCGGCCTGCGCTTTGGCTCGGATGTGTTTGCCGACGTCCTCTCTGCCCGCGGGCGCAGCGTGTATTATTACGAGTTCGATTACACCCTGCCCATCCTTGAAGCCGTGGGCCTTGGAGCCATGCACGCGCTGGAGCTGGTATTCGTGTTCGACACCATGCCGAAATCCATGGTGCTCACGCCGGAGCGCGCCCTGTTCCAGCGCGATGTGCACACCCGCTGGCTGAATTTTGTAAAAACCGGCGACCCCAACACCGGCGGCGCAGTCAGCTGCCCGTGGCCAAAATATACCCCCGACGAAAAACTGGGCGTGCTGCTGAAAGAAGCACCGGAGGTGATGCGCGTGCCTGGCGAAGCAGACGTCGCTTTTTTCAAAGAGCTGGTGTGGGAAATACCGAACGCCTGGCTAAGCGACAAACCGCTGTAAATCTCCTCCCAGCGGCCTTTTCTTTCCGCCTTATTGTGCAAATCTCGCCAATGATTTTTTATTGGTGGATTTGCACAATTTTTTGGCGCAAGTTTATGGTAGTTCGTACAAAATTAGGCTTGAAAAGCCTATTGTATAGGAGTAGAATACTGGCAAGCAGAACAAGACTCTAATCGGGCCCTGTGAGCTGATTTACATAGAAAGAAGGACACAGGGAATTATGAAAAAAAGCATTGTTTTTGTTGCCGCGGCGCTTTTGCTGTTGTTTGCATTCCCCGTGGCGGTCAGCGCCGCGGGCGATACCACAGTTGAAACCAGCACGGCTACCAGCCAGGCCGGCACCACACCCGGCCGCGCCGTAAAAAACACGCAGCACTTTTTGGAGTGGGGCGTGTTCGGCATTGCCGTAGGCGAATTTGCCGGCCTCATGGGCCGTGGCCTCAGCCAGGTGCTGCGGGACCGCCGGGCGGCCAAAGTCACCGTGCCCACTGCCCAGCCGGAGCGCCCCTTGCCCCTGCTGCTGTACGCCGAGCGCGTAAAGGACAGTGTGCGGTAATACTTGCCATATATTGCAATACAAAAGCGGCCCCATGGGCCGCTTTTGTGCATTTTGCATATTGAGCTTTCCCGTATAAAGAAAAAATTGTTGATAGCTGTACTTTTTTGTAATATAATATATTTAGAAATGCGATTCAGTTTAGGAGGTTGTCTCATGAGCGTTGATGTACAGAAAATCCTGCAAGACCTGCCGCCAGACCTGATTTCCAAGCTTGCAACATGCCGTTCGGCAGACGATATTATGGCGGTGGTCAAATCAGAGGGCATCGAGAGCATCACCGAAGATGTTGCCCCCGCCCTTTTGGGCAGCCTTATGGGCGACGGCGCCGGCAACAGCGGTCAAAGCGGCAGCGGCGGTGTTTTGGGGGAACTTGTGGGCGATCTGCTGGGCGGCGGTTCCCAAAGCGGCGGTTCCTCCGGCGGCGAAAGCGTGCTGGGCGAGCTTGTTGGCGACCTGCTGGGCGGCGGTTCTTCCCAAAGCCACTCTAGTGGAAGCCACGCCACCTCGCAGGGCGGCGGCTTGGGCGAACTGGTGGGCGATTTGCTGGGCAGCGCGGCAAGTGGCACGGCCGCCAGCAGCCAAAGCGGCGGCGCGCTGGGTGAAATCGTGGGCGACCTGCTGGGTGGCGGCTCTACCCAAAGCCACACGCAAAGCCACGCCACCAGCCATTCTTCTTCCCGTGGCCACGCCACCGGCACCAAGAAGATGAAAGGCAAATAGTTTTTTTGCTGCAACACAGCAACGGCTGACCTCGCTCGGTTAGCCGTTTTTTTAGTTTCCTGCGAAATGCGCCCTTTTTCTTTCCCTTGGCATGATTATATGCTACTATAATAGCGGTTTGCGCCCAAAGCAAAAAACCGGGAGGGGTGTCGGATGAAAGCGGAGTGGAAAAAGGCCCTGAAGGTCAGCCTGCAGCAAATCGTATTTGTCATCATCGCCTTTGCGGCCATGGTGCTGGTAAGCTATTTTTATGTCAGCCGCATTGTGCGCGAACAGATGCAGGTCATCGGCGAAGAAACCATGAACACCATCGAGACCGCCGTGGAAGCCAGCCTTACCGAGGCACAGCTGGGCTTTGCCAACGTCGCCCAAACCGTGGAGACCATGGCGGCAAACGGCGATGACAACAAAAGCGTTTTGCGCTTTTTGCGCAGCGAAAACAGCTACTTTGCCGGTGATAGCACTCCCCTGCCAGACTTTATGAAATTATACGGCTACCTGCGGGACGAGTTTTTGGACGGCTCCGGCTGGGTGCCGCCGGATACCTATCAGCCCACCACGCGCCCGTGGTACATCGGTGCAATGAACCACCGGCCGGGCATCTTTTTTTCCGAGCCATACCTGGACGCGGAAACCGGCAGCATGTGTATTTCCTTTTCTCAAACGGTGCTGGATAAAAATGGAGACAGCGTGGGTGTGGTTGCCATTGACCTGAAACTTTCCCGCATCTCCGACTATGTAACGAACCAAAACATTGCCAACAGCGGCTACGGCGTGCTGCTTAGCGACACTTACAACTTCACCACCCACAAAAACCCGGATCTCGTGGGCCTTCCCATGGAAGACGCGGGCGACGGCTACGCCCGGTTGGCCGGCATGCTGCAACAGGGCGAAACCGTTTCCGCCGAGCGCTTTGAAGATGCCGACGGTACGGACTCGGTGGCTTTTTTTCGCACGATTTTAAACAACTGGCACATCGGCGTTGTCATCCCCCGCGCCGCCTATTACAACCCCATTTATCAAATGGCTTTTGTGTTGGGCGCCATGGGCTTTGTGCTGATGCTGGCCCTGTGCGCCATGCTGGTGCGCCTGTCTGCCCAAAAGCTGCGTGCAGACGAAGAATCTTTGAGCAAAAGCAATTTCCTTGCCCGCATGAGCCACGAGATGCGCACCCCCATGAACGCCATTATTGGCATGACGGGCATTGCCAAAAAAGCGGACGACAGTGAAAAAGTGGACGAATGCCTGGACAAAATAGACAGCGCGGCAAATCATTTGCTTGGCGTTATCAACGACGTACTGGACATGTCTAAAATCGAGGCGGGAAAGCTGGAGCTTTCGCCAGAGGACTTCGCGGTCAGCGACCTTTTGGAGCAAGTGCGCGTGGTAAGCGGCTTCAAGATGGACGAACAGCACCAGGCGTTCACCATCACCGTGGAGGACGACGTGCCCGCAACCATAGTGGCCGACAGGCAGCGCCTGGCGCAGGTCATCACCAATTTCCTGTCCAACGCCACCAAGTTTACGCCGGAGGGCGGGCACATCAGCCTGGCCGTGCGCCAGTTGTACACCGTACCCGACGGCCGGCACATGCTGCAAATGGAAGTGAGCGACAACGGCATCGGCATTGCGCCGGAAAATATCGACCGGCTGTTCCATTCCTTCGAACAGGCCGACGGCAGCATTTCCCGCAAATATGGCGGCACGGGCCTGGGGCTTGCCATCTCGAAAAAAATCATCGAAATGATGGACGGCGACGTGCATGTGGATTCGGCGCTGGGCAAAGGCACACGTTTCATTTTTACCTTTAAAGCGGCCGCGGGCACCGCGCAACAAAGCGCCCCGGCAGGCACACCGGCCGCCGAGGCAAACGAAGCGGACATCATAAATATCTTTGCAGGCGAGCACGCGCTGCTGGCAGAGGACGTGGAGATCAACCGTGAGATTGTGCAGACCATGCTGGAGGAGACCGGCATCACCTTCGACTGCGCCCAAAACGGCATCGAGGCCGTGGCCCTGTTCAAGCAAAACCCGGAGAAATATGGCATCATTTTCATGGACATCCAGATGCCGGAAATGGACGGCTACGAAGCCACCCGCGCCATCCGCGCCATGGACGCGCCAAGCGCAAAAACCGTACCCATTGTGGCGCTGACGGCCAACGTGTTCCGTGAAGACATTGAGCGGTGCCTGGCCGCCGGCATGGACACCCACCTTGGCAAGCCCATTGAAATGGACGACATTTTGGCAAAGATGCGCCGCTATCTGCTGGATGGGGAAACGCACACGGCAGAAAGTTGAGAAAGCTAAGTCAGCCCAAAGCATTAAGGGTTAAGACGCCCCAGCCGCAGTACTGCCCGCAACATCCACCGGCTTCATAAAAAACAGCAAAATGGCCGCCGCCGCAAGCGACAGGCACGTGCCGAACATGAAGGGCACCGCCGGGCCAAAGCGCTCCACAAAGCACCCGCAATCACGCTGGCGGGCAGCAGAGCAATGCCCGTCACCGTGGAATGCAGCCCCAGCATGGTGCCTTTTAAGGCGGGTGGGGCAATTTCAGCCACATAGGCGCGCTCCACCCCGGCTATCATGGCGGTGTAGGCACCATACAGCACAAACAGCGCCGCCATCACCGCCGGGCTGCCCGCCAGCCCAAAGCCGAAATACACGGTGGAAAACACGGCATACCCCGCTACCAACAGCGTTTTGCGGCCGATTTTGTCCGACAGGCGGCCAAACGGCACCGACAACACAGACGCCGTGAGGTTGTAGGCAAAGTACAACAGTACCACCGCCACATCGTCAAAGCCGGTGGCCTTCGCCCGCAGCAACAAAAAGCTGTTGGACGAATTGCCCAAAGTAAACACACACACCACCAGCAGGTACAGCTTCAGTTGCCCGTTCACCTGGCGGATATTTTTCCAAAACCGTACGCGCGGGGCCTTTTCCGGGGCCACGCCTTTTTCTTTGATGAAGGCGAACATACAAAGGCCCAGCACCGCCGGGATAAGCGAAACCATAAACAGCTTGTTGAAGTTGAAGCCGGCGGTTCCTCCGCCAAAGGCAGCGCTTTGCAGCAAAAAATACGTGGCCAAGATGCCGATGGCGGAACCCGCCATATCCAGCGCCTTGTGCAGGCCAAATGCCTTGCCCAGGGCGTTTTTTGGCGCGCTTTCGCTCACCAGCACGTCCCTCGGGGCCGTGCGCACGCCCTTGCCCACCCTGTCGATGACGCGGGCGGCCAGCACGCCTACCCAAGAGGTGGCCGCCAACAGCGCCAGCTTGTACACAATGCCGGTGGCGTAACCGCCAAAAGCCACAGCCTTGCGCTTTTGCAGCTTGTCCGTCACATAGCCGCTGAACACCTTGAGCAAACTTGCCGCGCTTTCAGCAATGCCCTCTACAATGCCCACCAGGGCAGGCGTAGCGCCGAAGGCCCCGGTGAGATACAGTGGGATCAGCGGGTAAACCATCTCCGTGCTGATATCGGTGAAAAAGCTCACCAGCCCAATGAAAAGAATGTTCAGCATCAATTCCCTCCGCACGCCGCCAAAGTCAAAAAAAAAGCCGCAAAACAAAAAGCGACAAAACACCCATAATTTTTTAATGCATCCATGCAATAATCTTACCAACGGTTGCGGTTTTGTCAAGGTTGCAGTTTATGTTTACAGCACAATACTGCACAACACAGGCGGCAGCGCCTTGTGCAATCCGCTTAAAACGGTTACAAAGCTGACACAAACTATTGCCTTTGCAAAAAAAACTGCTATACTGAAAACAAGTATTGGAAACGTTACCAGAACCGTTTCCAATAAGTGCACGTGTACACGCGGGAGGTGGCGCCATGCCGGAGAACGTCAACATTCACGATATCTCGGCGCGCTCCGGCGTAAGCGTCAGCACGGTTAGCCGCGTTTTGAACAACCACCCGGATGTGAGCAAAAAAACCCGCGAAAAGGTGATGGCGGTCATCCACCAAAGCGGTTATGTGCCGAACCAAAGCGCGCGCAACCTGAAACGCGAGCACATGCACGCGGTGGCCGTGGTGGTAAAAGGCTTCACAAACCCGTTTTTCACCCCGATGATAAAGACCATTCAGGACGAACTGGACGAGCACAAATACATCACCATTTTTCTTCATGTGGACCCACGCCAGGACGAGGTGGAAGCGGCAATCAGCTTGTATAAGGAAAAAAAGCCCGAGGGCCTTGTGTTTTTGGGCGGCAGTTTCGAGCATTCCCACGACCGGCTGGAACTGCTGGACCTTCCCTTTGTGATGGTGACGACCACCCTGGAAAGCGACTTTGACAAGGAAAAATATTCTTCTATCACCATCGACGACTTTGCCGAAAGCTTTCAGCTGGCAAAGCGCGTGGCCGCCGCCGGGCACAAGAAGATCGGCGTCATTGCCAACGCGCCCACAGACAAAAGCATCAGCAGCCTGCGCGTCACCGGCTTCCGGGAGGGCCTGTTCAGCAGCGGCGTGGGTGAACGGGATTTTTGCATTTACTACGCGGGTGATTTTTCCATGGAAGCAGGCTATGAAACGGCAAAGCACATGCTGCAACATGAAAATATCACCTGCCTGTTCTGCATTTCCGATGTGATTGCCCTTGGCGCCATGCGCGCCATTCACGACGCGGGCAATGCCATTCCCGCCGACGTCTCCGTCATCGGCTTCGACGGCATCACCGCCGCGTTTTATTCCATCCCCTCCCTCGCCACGGTGCAGCAGCCTGCCGAGGAAATGGCCCACGAGAGCATCCGCATGCTCATTCGCCGCATGGAGCGCGACGCGCAGAACACCCACGTGGTGATGAAGGCCACGTTTAAAGAGGGCGAAAGCTTTGCCCCGCCCACACAGTAGGTATCACGCCGGCCGCGCCGCAACACCCCTGCCGCCGCGCCCTGATATAGCGCAAAAACAACCGTATGACACTAAGGAGGACAGTATGAAAAAATTTCTCGCATTGACTCTTTCTCTTCTTATGGCTCTGGCCGCGTTTGCCGGGTGTTCGTCCGGCACGTCCAGCAGCGCCGCCCCGGCCGACAGCACCGCAGAAAGCAGCGAGGCTGCTTCCAGCGAATCGACTGAGCCCGCCGCCACCGGTGACGGCAGCGTGTATTTTATGAACTTCAAGCCCGAACAGGACGAGGCCTACCAGGCCATCGCCGCCGAATACACCGAGGCCACCGGCGTGCCGGTGCGCGTGGTAACGGCTGCCTCCGGCACATACGAACAACAGCTGCGTAGCGAAATTGCCAAAACCGACGCCCCCACCATCTTCCAAATCAACGGCCCCGTGGGCTACGCCAGCTGGAAGGACTACACCGCCGATTTGTCCGGCTCTGAAATCTACAGCCACCTGGCGGACAAATCCATCGCCATCACCGACGGCGACGGCGTGTACGGCATCCCCTTCGCCATCGAGGGCTACGGCATCATCGTGAACAACAAGATTATGGACCAATACTTCGCCCTGGACGGCGCCAAGGCCACCAGCCTCGACGAAATCAACACCTTCGCGAAACTGAAAGAAGTTGCCGAAGACATGCAGGCCAAAAAGGCCGACCTCGGCATCGAAGGCGTGTTCGCCTCCACCTCCCTGCTGCCGGGCGAAGACTGGCGCTGGCAGACCCACCTTTCCAATGTGCCATTCTACTATGAGTTCCACAATAACAACGTGGACCTGTCCGACCCGGCCGCCACCGAGACCATCACTTTCGAGTACAACAAAGAATTCCAGCAGATCTTCGATTTGTACCTGAACAACTCCACCATCGCCCCCACCATGACGGGCTCCAAAACTGTTGACGACTCCATGGCCGAGTTTGCCCTTGGCCAGGCCGCCATGGTGCAAAACGGCAACTGGGCCTACGGCCAAATTTCCGGCGTGGACGGCAACGTGGTGGAGGCCGCCGACGTGACCTTCCTTCCCATTTACATCGGCATGGACGGCGAAGAGACCCAGGGCCTTTGCATCGGCACGGAAAACTACTTCTGCATCAACAGCCAGGTCGCCGCCGAGGATCAGCAGGCCTCCCTTGACTTTTTGAACTGGCTGTACACCTCCGACGAAGGCAAGGCCCATGTGACGAACGACCTTGGCTTCATCGCCCCGTTCGATTCTTTCACCGACGCCGACAAACCGGCCGACCCGCTGGGCCAGCAAGTGATGGAATGGAGTGCCAAGAGCGGCATCCAAAATGTGCCGTGGAACTTCACCATCTACCCCAGCCAGCAGTTTAAAGACAACTTCGGCGCAAACCTCCTGCTGTACGCGCAGGGCCAAATGTCGTGGGACGACGTGGCCGCGCAGGTGGTAAGCGACTGGGCAAGTGAAAAAGCTGCCGCGGCAACCGCATAATCCTGTAGCCCTTCCGCCGCAGCCCAACAACACATTGGGCTGCGGCGTTTTCTCTAACTCGTTGCAACGAAAGGGTGAAAGAGGTACACCATGCAAAAAAGCCTGAAAAAATATTTTCCCGTATTTGTTTTACCCACACTGCTTTGCTTCGCGCTGGCGTTCCTGGTGCCGTTTGGCATGGGGCTGGTGTTATCCTTTTGCGATTTCACCACCGTCACCGACGCCACCTTCAACGGTGTGCAAAACTACGTCCGCGCTTTTACAGACCCCTCCAGCAACTTCCTCTATTCCCTCGTCTTCACGGCGCTGTTCACCGTGGTGTCCGTCATCACGGTAAACGTGTTCGCCTTTGCGCTGGCGTTTTTACTCACCCGCGGGCTGAAGGGAACGAACCTGTTCCGCTCGGTGTTCTTCACGCCAAACCTCATCGGCGGCATCGTGCTGGGCTATGTGTGGCAAACCATCATCAACGCCGTGTTGGCACGGTACGACCTGACCCTTTTGTTCCACGCCCGCTACGGTTTTTTTGGGCTGGTGCTCATCATCAACTGGCAAATGATCGGCTACATGATGATCATCTACATTGCCGGGCTGCAAAACGTGCCGGAGGATTTGAAGGAGGCCGCCGAAATAGACGGCGCAAACGCGCGGCAAACCATGTTTCGCATCACCATCCCCATGGTGATGCCCTCCATCACCATCTGCACCTTTTTAACGTTGACGAACTCCTTTAAGCTGTTTGACCAAAACCTCGCCCTCACCGGCGGCGGCCCGGCAAACCAAACGGAGATGCTGGCCCTCAACATCTTCCGCACCTTCTACAACCGCAACGGCTGGAGCGGCCCGGGCCAGGCCAAAGCCGTGGTGTTCTTCCTCATGCTGGGGCTCATTGCGCTCATCCAGCTGCGGGCAACGCGCAGCCGGGAGGTTGAAAGCTGATGAAAACACGCAATTGGGTCGCCAAAACCGTCCTCTACGTTTTGCTCATCGCGCTGGTTTTGCTGTTTGTCGCGCCGCTGCTCATCATTTTAATGAACAGCTTCAAAGGAAAACTGTATATCTCACAAGACCTGTTTGCCATGGTAAACAGCACCAGCTTTGTCGGTTTCCAAAACTATCTCCTCGGCTTCACCCGCATGAACTACTGGGGCTCCTTCTTTACCTCGCTGTTCATCACTGTGTGCAGCACCGTGCTCATCGTGCTGCTGTGCAGTATGACGGCGTGGTACCTGGTGCGCGTGAAAAACAGACTGACATCTTTATTATATTACCTCTTCGTGTTCGCCATGATCGTCCCCTTCCAAATGGTGATGTTCTCCATGAGCTGGGTGTCGAACAGGGCCCACCTGGACACCCCCTGGGGCATTCTGGTGCTGTACGTGGGCTTTGGCAGCGGCATGGCGGTATTCATGCTGTCCGGCTTTGTGAAAAGCATCCCGCTGGACATTGAAGAAGCCGCCACCATCGACGGCGCGGGCCCTTTGCAGGCGTTTTTTCGCGTGGTATTCCCTATTATGAAGCCCACGGTCATCACCGTTGCTATTTTGAACGTGATGTGGATTTGGAACGACTACCTGCTGCCCCTTTTGGTGCTGAAGCCGGATTACTCCACCTTGCCCATCGCCATCCAGAAAATCTTCACCGGCTCCTACGGTGGGCGCGACATGGGCGGTTTGATGGCCATGCTGGTGCTCTCCATTTTTCCGGTCATTATATTTTATCTATTCTCCCAAAAGCACATCATCAAAGGCGTTGTGGCGGGGGCCGTTAAAGGCTGAGCCGTTTCATCCGCATATCCTTTAGCGCCGCCTTGTAGCAGGGCGGCGCATGTGCTATTATAATATCTCTGAACCACTGCGAGGAGCATTATGGCAAATTCCCACCCGCCTCTTAAACCATTTGAACCGTTCGGCAAACAGCGCGCCGCCGGCGTACTTTTGGCCGTCAGCAGCCTGCCGTCTCCCTACGGCATCGGCGCCTTTGGCAAGGCCGCGCACGATTTTGTCGATTTCCTCGCCGCCGCGGGCCAGTCCTATTGGCAGCTGCTGCCCCTTTCCCCCACCGGCTTTGCCGATAGCCCGTACCAAAGCTTCTCCGCCTTTGCCGGCAACCCCTATTTCATCGACCTTGACCTGCTTTGCGACGAGGGCCTTTTGCAAACAACAGAATGCGAAACCGTCTTTTGGGGCGACGACCCCGCCCTGGTGGATTACGGCGCTCTGTTTACAGGGCGCGCGCGGGTTTTGCGCAAGGCCTTCCACCGTTTTACGCCAAACGCCGCGTACGAGGCATTTCTGGCCGCAAACGCCCACTGGCTGGACGATTACGCCCTGTTTATGGCGCTGAAAAACCGCTTTGGCCTGCGGCCATGGGCGGCATGGCCGGATGGCGCCCGCTTGCGTGAAGCGGCCGTTTTGGCCAAATTGCAAACAGAGCTGAAAGAAGATACCGCCTTCCATCGTTTTATCCAATACCAGTTCTTTACCCAGTGGGCCGCGCTGAAACAATACGCAAACGCCCACGGCGTGCGCGTCATCGGCGACATTCCTATCTACGTCGCCATGGACTCCGCCGACACCTGGGCCCATCCGGAACTTTTTTACCTGGACGCTGACCGCCGCCCCATCGACGTGGCGGGCGTACCGCCGGACCCGTTTTCGCAAACCGGCCAGCTGTGGGGCAACCCACTGTACCGCTGGGAGGAAATGCACCAAAACGGCTACGCCTGGTGGATGCAGCGGCTGACGGCGAACCTTGGCCTGTACGACGTGCTGCGCATCGACCATTTCCGCGGGTTTGAAAGCTACTACGCTATTTCCGCCACCGCCAAAACGGCTGCAACCGGCCAGTGGCGCAAAGGCCCGGGCATGCATTTCATCAACGCGGTGAACGCCGCTTTCCCCCACGCGGCCATCATCGCCGAGGACCTGGGTTTTTTAACGGAAAATGTGCGCGCCCTGCAAACCGCAAGCGGGTATCCCGGCATGAAAATTTTGCAGTTCGCCTTCGATTCCCGCGAGGACAGTGACTATTTGCCACACAGCTACGAAAAAAACTGCGTAGCATACACCGGCACCCACGACAACGACACCACCGCAGGTTGGTTTACCAGTGCCCTGCCGGAAGACATTGCCTTCGCCCGGGAATACCTCGGCATTGGCGGCTGCGCCACCGCCGAAGAGGGCGCAAAAGCCTTTCTGCGCACGGTGCTGGCAAGCGTTGCCGCCACGGCCATTGTGCCTATGCAGGACTGGCTGCTGCTTGGCAGCGAGGCGCGCATGAACACCCCCGCCACCATTGGCGGCAAAAACTGGCGCTGGCGCATGCCACCCAGCGGCACTGGCGCACACGATAGTATCGCTTGCGCCGACATGTCCGCTCTTTCGGAAAAAATCAAACGAATGTCTGCCATATACGGCCGCGTATAGCGGGTGTTAACCCCCCCCCCGGGGGCGGGCCCGCGCCATCGGCGCTTTCCGCGGCAAAGCCGCGGTGTACCATCCTTGCTCAACCATGCGAATGCAAGCATTCGCATGGCTCTCGTTTCGTCAGGTGATAAATCTTATTCCCCCGCAGGAGGACTCATGGAAGAACCGACCCGGACCCAAACAGGCGAACAGCCCGGGGCCGCGCCCGGGCCCGCAGCAAACGCGAACTGGAAAAAGCCCTTCGCCATTATTTACGCGGGCCAGCTATTTTCCATTTTGGGCTCGTCCGCCGTGCAGTTCGCCATCATCTGGTGGCTCACGGTAAAAACCGAAAGCGCCGTCACACTCACCACGGCGTCCATCGTGGCCTTTTTGCCGTTCATCTTTCCCGGCCCGCTGGCAGGCGTTTGGGTAGACCGATACAACCGCCGCACGGTAATGATGTTGGCGGACGGTTTGGTGGCACTGTCCAGCGCTGTGCTGGGCGTGGTGTTTTTGTTGAACGACAGCCCGCCCATCCCCTTTATTTACGCCATTTTGTTTGTGCGGGGCCTTGGCAGCGCTTTCCACAGCCCGGCCATGCAGGCGGCAATTCCCATGCTGGTGCCGGCGGACAAGCTGGTTCAGGCGGGTGGCTGGGGTAATATGGTGGCCTCCGTCAGCAGCATGCTTGGCCCGGTGCTGGGCGCTGCGCTGATGGCCTTCGCTCCGATTTCCTCCATTATGCTGGTAGACATTGCCGGCGCTGTCTTCGCCATCATCTGCCTGCTGTTCGTCAAAATCCCAAGCCTTCCCCAAAGCGGAGAAAAAGCACATATCTTCACCGACATGAAGCACGGCGTAAGGGCCATTCTAGCGAATAAACCCCTCGCCTCGGCTTTTTTTCCGGTCATGCTCGTCAATGTGCTGTATATGCCGCTGGGTTCGCTGTACCCGTTGCTGGTGCGGGTACATTTTCACGGCACGGCAACGGCCGCCAGCATCACAGAGCTTACCTTCGCCGCGGGCCTGCTCATTTCCTCCATCATCATCGGCATATTTGGCGGCATCAAAAAACGGTTTCTGATGATTTCCCTTTCAATAGCCTCCCTTGGCATTTTTTCCACCCTTGGCGGTTTGCTGCCGCCGGGCGCCATCGGCGTATTTTTTGTCGCCTCGTTCTTCATGGGCGCCTGCGGCACCTTTATGCAAGTGCCGCTCATGGCTTATGTGCAGGAAAGCATCGCCCCCGAGGTGATGGGCAAGGTAATGTCTTTTTTCATGACGGCCATGTCCCTTGCCATGCCGGTGGGCCTGGTGCTGGCCGGGCCGCTGAGCGAAAAAATTGGCGTGGACAACTGGTTTTTCTACTCCGGCATCGCTCTTGCCGCCGTGTCCATCCTGTTTTACGCCGTCACTGCCAAATATGACCCCAAACGAAGCGCGGCCACAGCAAGCATCGACGAAACAGCCCCCTGAACGGTGGAAAAAACCGGCCGGGCCACAGAAAGTGGCCCGGCATTTTGTTTTCGCTTATGCAAAATTCAGGCCGCTTTTTTCCGCAGCAATAGCCCGCCCACCAGATACAGCACCGGCAACACCACGCTGGACGCATAGCTGACATAGTTCATCACCGTAAGGGTGCCCGCGGCGTACACGATATTGTACAGCGAAAAAATGATTGCGAACGCCAGCATGGCAATGCCCAAAATTATGCACAGGCCTGCTCGCTCCGGCTTTTTCCAGAACAGCACACCCAAGATGCCGGACACCAGTTGCAATAGCGCCACCAGCACGGCCACAATGGCCAGCACCAGCGTCAGGCCAAAACCTGCCTGTGCATACGCGTCCCCATAAGCCACAAACACCAGCACGTCCAACGCCAGCGCATACACCGCCGCAATGATGAGCAAAATACTTGCCACCCGCAGCAGCATGGAACCTTTCGAAGTTTTCATATGCCAACTCCCACAATAAATTTGCGCCACGCGATACGGAGATATTGTACCCAGAGTGACAGGCGCTTGCACCCAGTTATTATACTAAATCTCTTCGCCAGAATCAAGCCGGCGCACACCAAACTCTCCGTTTTCCATCCGCCGGTTATAATCCATCACGCCCGCGCAGCACATTCACTGAATTATCTTGACACTGCACCGCCGGCATGCTATTATATATAGGCTGCCTCGGTTATGACAGGCAGCCTAATATCGCGGGGTGGAGCAGTCCGGTAGCTCGTCGGGCTCATAACCCGAAGGCCGCAGGTTCAAATCCTGCCCCCGCAACCACATATTCCGACGGCTTCTGTTTCGGCAGATGTCGTCGGTCTATTTTTTTGTCTTCATCTAACACCAAAATGGAGCCCAGCGTACTGTAACCTTTCAATCTCAGTCACCCCATCTGTCACCTTGGCATCGATAAGGTGCACGGCGGTTTCCGCCGTGCACCTTTGTTTAGGGGCTATTGGGAAAATCCCTCGCTGCTTCGCATTCGCGAGCAGAGCGGTAATTTCCACAAAATCGGCCAGTTTCCAGCTGCCGTCATACAAGGGCGCTTCCGGCCCGTAGGTGCGGAAATAGCAGAACCAGTTGCGGTCCGGCAGTGTTTTCACCCACACATCCTCCTGCCCGGCCGGAACGTTCGGGCCAAAGAACAAATCGATGGTGCCGTCTTTCTTCACAGGCATTTTTCGTAGAGACTGCGCGCCGCGGCCAGGTTTGTGTCCGTCTGGATTTCTGAGCGCGTGCGCGGGTCGTACACCGTCACGGACCAGAACATCGCCACGGGCATCGGGATTAGCACGGCGAGCTTCCTGAAAAAACCACCGATCATAGACAAATTTGTCGTGGTAGCGTATTTCGAATAGGCATAAGTGCAGCGGGATTCCGCATAAGAACTTTATAAGCAATCTTTTATACTATTTGCACGGCGGGCAGGCGGTAGGTTCCGTTCAGCACGGACATATCCGGGCCGTACATACGCAAAGTGAGGTTGAAGATAGCATCCGGCGCGGGCAGCCAGTTAGCGGTGTCGGCCGGGCGCTCATGCTGAATCAGGATGGTGATGCCCCCGTCCGAATCGTAACGGATGCCGTCGGTGGTACTGCCTATGGTGCACCGGCCATATTCATCACCGCTGGCGTCAATAAAATCGTTCTGCACGAACAGCATGTCTTCGGCGTACATGGCCAAATTCCAGAACACACGGGCCGGAGGCAGTTGGTCCTTGTTAAAACGCAGCACGTACTTGTTCTTCCCGTGCAGCTGCTCGCCGTTTCCATCTTCCCAGGTGTTGCCATAGATGATCTCCTCGGCCAGGTTGCCGCCGGGCACATAGGTGGCAAGGCTGGCGCGCAGCGCCAAGTTATAGCTGGATTTCCCGTCGGTGTAAATGTAATTCCAGCCCTGGGCCTTATCCACCATATGGGTGTACCCGTACTTGATCAACTGTTCCGCCGCTTCATTGGCCCGCACAAGGCCGCGCTTGGTTGCCTCACACAGCCCGCTCGGGTAAAACCCGCCCGCAACGCTGAGGCCGATGTTGTGGAACTGCACCACAAACTGGTCGTTGAAATCGTCCGCTTTGGACAACATCAGTTTCATGCCTTCGCCGATATATTCATAGCGGGCCA